>NZ_JPFW01000007.1 GCF_000722705.1 Streptococcus mitis | reverse complement strand
TAAGCATTTTAGGGTGATAAGACGGGCGACCAAAGGCATGATAGAAGGCGTGGAAGTGACTATCCTTCAAGGTATTTACCACTTTTTTCAATAGTAAAGACAAGATGGTCTTGTGGCAAGAAGGAACTGATTTCTAGTGGTAAAGTTGTTTGATTTGTGTTATAGTGAATATGCATGGGATAGCCTTTCTAAATGGTTTATTAAGCAATTCTATTTTACCAAGACTATCGCAACCATGCAAAAAAGCAACGGCAAATCCGTTGCTTTTTTTGGAGAAAAGAGACTATTGTCCCAGTCTCTTTTAATCGATTATTTTTTCTCAAGAAGAGCTTTGATTTCTTGAAGTACTTCCAACTCAGTTGGAGCAGCTGGAGCTTCCTCTGTAACTTCTTCTTTCTTAGTAAGGCTTTGAGCTTTTTCCATAGCTTTAATAACAAAGAAGAGGACAGTACCTACAACAAGGAAGTTGATAATAGCACTCAAGAATTTACCATATGTAACACCATTCCATGCAAGCTCAGCGATGTTTTGTACTTTCGCAGCTTCCAAGGCTGGATTCAATAGAAGTGGAGTGATGATATCATTAACAAAAGAAGTAACGATAGCACCAAAGGCAGAGGCAATGATCACACCGACAGCAAGGTCAACAACATTACCACGAAGCAAAAATGCTTTAAGATCTTTTAACATTTTCATAATTCCTTTCCAAAATTTTTACTATTCATTATATATTAATTAAGAAAAGCTTGCAAGATATATGCTCAGAAATTTTATTTGTTAAAAACATAGACCTTACTTAAAATATAATTAAGAATAATTATTGATATTTGTGCAAGAACTGTTTCGATTGCATTGATTTTGTCAAGACTTTCATTTACGAATTGTCCTATGATATGAGGGAATTGAGTCACAAACAGAAAAGTAAAGAGCAAATCTAACAGAAAAGTAGAAAGGCGAGCAAGAGAAAATTTCACTAGACGCTTAGGCCAATTCTTCCTTTCTTGCTTAAACACGATAGTATCATTTGTGATAAAGGCAAAGAGAATACCGATAATATTTGCTAAAGCAGTAGCAAGAAGTTCCTGATGACTTAGTTGATAAATGACTAGTCGTGAGAGAATCGAAACTAGAGTTGTCGCAAAACCAAAAAAGAGATAAGCTAAGATTTCATTGTTAAAAAATTTTTGAATACGAATTTTCATGTTTTAAGTATAGCACAAAGCAAGTTATTGTGCTATACTGGTAAGGTTGAATGAATCAACCCTTGGTGCTTAGCTTCTTTCACCAAGCATATTACACGCGGGCAACCCGCCAAAGGAGAAAAGATGAAAAAATTAACTATTCGTGACGTAGCAGATATTGCAATCGTTGCTGCTATCTATGTTGTTTTGACTGTCACACCGCCCCTAAATGCCATTAGCTATGGTGCTTATCAGTTTCGTATTTCAGAAATGATGAACTTTATGGCTTTTTACAATCCTAAGTACATCATCGGAGTTACCATCGGTTGTATGATTGCTAATTTCTTTAGCTTCGGACTGCTAGATGTCTTTGTTGGTGGTGGATCAACCCTAGTATTCCTCAGTCTAGGTGTTTGGCTTTTTGCAAAATACAGTAAAGATTACCTCTTTAACGGATTAATTCGAAAAGATCATTTCTTCTTTTCAATCCTCTTTTCAATTTCCATGTTTACTATCGCTGCAGAGTTGAATATTGTAGCGCAATTACCATTTTTCCTTACTTGGTTTACAACAGGAATCGGTGAATTTGCCTCATTGATTATTGGAGCGATTATTATCGGTAAAATTGGTCGTCGCATCGATTTAAGCAAATAGAACAAGATAAGCTGGGTGCCTCTTACCTGGCTTTTTCTTATGGAAAATTTCTAAGGAAACTTGACAAGTTTTTCTGATTATAGTATACTTTTCAGGTAAGCTGATTTAGCTCAGTTGGCAGAGCGCATCCATGGTAAGGATGAGGTCGCCGGTTCAATCCCGGCAATTAGCATGAAAGAAACAGAAAAGCCCTTGATTTACAAGGCTTTTTGTTATGTCTGCCCCAAATTTTTCAAAGATACTTCTTATGCACCTGTGTAAAAAAACTAAAGAGTCTCTACTGTTGACAAAAGTTATTCTCTTTAGTAGAATAGTAGATGCGATGAGTCGATAGGTAGTCTTCGGACTGCTATTGAGCATAAGGAGGTCATAACGCAGGAGCGGACCTTGATGAGTTGTGTGAACCTGCTCATCACATGAAGATGCCTCTTAGTCCTTGGTCTAGCGACCGGGGATTTTTATTTTCCAAAAAATGATGAAAAAGCTTTGCAATTCATGGAAAAAGTAGTATAATACATCTATTATAGAAATTTTTAGAAAATTCCGAAAGAGGTTACTTATGGGATATACAGTTGCTGTAGTCGGCGCGACAGGTGCTGTCGGTGCTCAGATGATAAAAATGTTGGAAGAATCAACACTTCCAATCGAAAAAATCCGTTTACTTGCTTCTGCACGTTCAGCAGGCAAGACTTTGAAATTTAAAGACCAAGATATTACGATTGAAGAAACGACTGAAACAGCTTTTGAGGGAGTTGACATTGCTCTCTTTTCAGCAGGTGGTTCTACATCAGCTAAGTATGCACCATACGCAGTTAAAGCTGGAGCAGTAGTAGTAGATAACACATCTTATTTCCGTCAAAATCCAGATGTACCATTGGTTGTTCCAGAAGTCAATGCTCACGCACTTGATGCCCACAACGGGATTATTGCTTGCCCTAACTGTTCGACAATCCAAATGATGGTGGCACTTGAGCCTGTTCGTCAAAAATGGGGCTTGGATCGTATCATTGTTTCAACTTACCAAGCCGTTTCAGGTGCTGGTACGGGAGCGATTCTTGAGACACAACGTGAACTTCGTGAAGTTTTGAATGATGGTGTGAAACCGCGTGATTTGCATGCGGAAATCTTACCTTCAGGCGGTGACAAGAAGCATTATCCTATCGCCTTTAACGCTCTTCCACAAATCGATGTCTTCACTGACAATGATTACACATACGAAGAGATGAAGATGACTAAGGAAACTAAGAAAATTATGGAAGATGACACCATTGCAGTATCTGCAACATGTGTTCGTATTCCAGTCTTGTCAGCTCACTCTGAGTCAGTTTATATCGAAACAAAAGAAGTGGCTCCAATCGAAGAAGTTAAAGCAGCTATCGCGGCCTTCCCAGGTGCTGTTCTTGAAGATGATGTAGCTCATCAAATCTATCCACAAGCCATCAATGCAGTTGGTTCACGTGATACCTTTGTTGGTCGTATCCGTAAAGACTTGGATGCTGAAAAAGGAATCCACATGTGGGTTGTTTCAGATAACCTTCTCAAAGGTGCTGCTTGGAACTCAGTTCAGATTGCAGAAACTCTTCATGAACGTGGCTTGGTTCGTCCAACTGCCGAATTGAAATTTGAATTAAAATAGTTATATCGTTTAGGAGTTCAGATGAACTCCTTCTTTGAAATAGAGAGGTGTTTTCATGTCTTATCAAGATTTAAAAGAGTGTAAAATCATCACGGCCTTTATTACCCCTTTCCACGAGGATGGTTCCATCAACTTTGATGCCATTCCAGCTTTGATTGAGCATTTGTTAGCCCATCACACAGACGGAATTCTTCTTGCAGGGACGACTGCTGAGAGTCCGACTTTGACCCACGATGAAGAGTTGGAACTCTTTGCGGCTGTACAAAAGATTGTTAATGGACGTGTTCCTTTGATTGCGGGTGTAGGTACCAATGATACACGAGACTCAATCGAATTTGTCAAAGAAGTAGCAGAATTTGGTGGTTTCGCAGCTGGACTTGCTATCGTACCTTACTACAACAAACCTTCTCAAGAAGGAATGTATCAGCACTTTAAGGCGATTGCAGACGCTTCTGACCTACCAATTATTATCTATAACATTCCAGGGCGTGTGGTTGTCGAATTGACTCCAGAAACCATGCTTCGTTTAGCTGACCATCCAAATATCATCGGTGTTAAAGAATGTACTAGCTTAGCTAATATGGCTTACTTGATTGAGCACAAGCCAGAAGAGTTCTTGGTCTATACTGGTGAGGATGGAGATGCTTTCCATGCCATGAATCTTGGTGCAGATGGGGTTATTTCTGTTGCATCCCATACAAATGGGGATGAGATGCATGAGATGTTTACTGCCATTGCAGAAAGCGATATGAAGAAAGCTGCAGCTATTCAGCGCAAGTTCATTCCTAAAGTCAATGCCCTCTTCTCTTATCCAAGTCCTGCTCCTGTTAAGGCGGTTCTTAACTACATGGGATTTGAAGCTGGACCAACTCGTCTACCTCTTGTTCCAGCACCAGAAGAAGATGCCAAACGCATTATCAAGGTTGTTGTAGATGGCGACTACGAAGCAACTAAGGCAACTGTAACAGGTGTCTTAAGACCAGATTACTAATAAAGACTATAAAATCCATGACCGCAAGAATGATCATGGATTTTTCTTATTTTCCTAAACAGAATTGGCTAAAGAGTTGGGTAATGAGTTCATCTGGAGCAGCATCCCCTGTGATTTCTCCGAGGATTTCCCAAGTACGAGTCAAGTCAACTTGAAGCAAGTCAACTGGCATACCTAGTTCCAGCCCTTCTTTAACAGCCTGTAAGCTTTCGACTGCTTTTTCAATCAAGGAAATATGACGGGCATTTGATAGGTAGGTTGCATCTTGCTCAACCAAACCAGCATTTTCAAAGAAGAGGTTGTTGATTCTCTCTTCAATCTTATCGATGTTTTGATTTTTAAGAACTGAAATACGGATGACATCTTCAGGGAGTTCCGAAGTTTCAATCGCTTCAGGCAGGTCTGTTTTGTTAAGCAGAATAATGCGATTAGTATCTTGGCTGACTTCTAAGAGTTGACGATCTTGGGCGGTCAGTGGCTCGCTAGCATTTAGCACTAGCAGAACCAAGTCAGCTTCCTTGAGGGCTTTTTTGGAGCGCTCGACACCGATTTGTTCTACAATGTCATCTGTTTCACGAATTCCAGCTGTATCAATCAATTTGAGAGGTACACCATTGATGTTGACGTATTCTTCGATGACATCTCGAGTAGTACCAGCAATGTCTGTAACGATAGCCTTGTCCTCACGCAAGAGGTTGTTGAGAAGGCTTGATTTCCCAACGTTGGGACGGCCGATGATGGCAGTTGAAATTCCTTCACGGAGGATTTTACCGCGACGAGCTGTCCTAAGCAGATTGGTTAGCAACTGTTCAAACTCTAGAGTCTTCTCGCGGACAACAGCAGTAGTGGCTTCTTCAACATCGTCATACTCAGGATAGTCGATATTGACCTCGACTTGGGCAAGAGTATTGAGGATTTCTTGCCGAGTATTATTAATGAGGTCAGAAAGGGAGCCGTCTAATTGCTTAACTGCAATGTTCATGGCCTTGTCAGTTTTGGCACGGATGATGTCCATCACCGCCTCAGCCTGTGTCAAGTCTACGCGACCGTTTAGAAAGGCACGTTTAGTAAATTCTCCAGGTTCTGCCAACCGAGCTCCTTCACGGATAGCCAGCTGGAGAATCTCATTGGTTACCGCAATCCCACCGTGGGTGTTGATCTCGATAATATCCTCACGAGTGAAGGTCTTTGGAGACTTCATAGCCCCAACCATAACCTCGTCCATAACCTTACCAGTTTGAGGGTCAACGATGTGACCGTAGTTAAGAGTGTGGCTAGCAACCTGACTCAAGTCTTTCCCTTTAAAAATTTTTTGCGCAATGGTAAAACTGTCAGTTCCGCTCAAGCGGACAATACCAATGGCTCCTTCACCTAGTGGAGTAGAGATAGCAGCGATGGTATCAAATTCACGTGTAATCATAATATTTCCTTTAATTAATAGCTCTTTTCTTGGAAATTCTTCCAAGTATCCTTTCAAATTGTAACAAATTTAAACTATTTCTTCAATGGATGCCACTTGGAGATTGAAAAAGCCTAAGCAATTCTGCTTAAGCTAGCTTATTTGGTACGCATTTCCCCTTGTGGGAAGTAAGTTCCTTCTGGCATGTCGTTGATGATGACATGAACGGCTGATTGAGGGGCTCCAGTATTACGGACAACAGCTTCCGTCACTTCCTTAGCAAGAGCTTTCTTTTGCTCGAGCGTGCGTCCTTCAAATAAATCGATGCGTACAAATGGCATAATAGCTTCCTCCACTAGTTTTTGATTTCTTCTATTTTACCACATTTTGCCGTTTAAAGCTTAAGAAAATTATGATATACTAGAATGTAGCAAAAATTTAGAAATGGACGTGAAGCAAGAAGCATGGCACAGTTGTATTATCGTTATGGGACCATGAACTCTGGTAAGACCATTGAGATTCTCAAAGTGGCCTATAACTATGAGGAGCAAGGAAAAGGTGTTGTCATTATGACCTCGGCTCTGGATACGCGTGACGGTGTTGGCTATGTGTCGAGTCGTATTGGCATGAAACGCCCTGCCCTTGCGATTGAGGAAACGACGGATATCTTCGGTTATATCCGAGACCTACCAGAAAAGCCTTACTGTGTTTTGGTCGATGAAGCCCAGTTTCTCAAGCGTCACCATGTTTACGACCTAGCTCGTGTTGTGGACGAGTTAGACATACCCGTCATGGCTTTTGGTTTGAAAAATGACTTTCGCAATGAATTGTTCGAAGGTTCCAAATATCTCTTGCTTTTAGCAGACAAGATCGAAGAAATCAAGACTATTTGCCAGTATTGCAAGAAAAAGGCGACTATGGTGTTGCGTACACAGGATGGACTGCCCGTTTATGATGGTGAGCAGATTCAAATCGGTGGAAATGAAACCTATATCTCGGTTTGTCGTAAACATTATTTTGCGCCAATGATAACCTCTAACAAGGAGCAAAACTATGACAATTGAACTAAGAGATGTCACAATGGAAAATTATTTTGATGTTTTGAATTTGGATGTCAAGGAATATCAAAAACAATTCATTGCAACCAACGCAATTAGTTTAGCTGAAGCATACGTCTACACTAAAAATGGAGATTTTGTAGCTCCATTGGCAGTTTATAATAATGATGCAATCATAGGATTTGTGATGATAGCTTATGATAAAAAGATCGGAATTAGTAGTGGAAATTATTTACTATTTCGTTTTATGATTGATAAGAATCTTCAAAATCAAGGATATTTTAAACCAATTATGGATGAAGTGCTAGACTATGTTCAGACAGCGCCAGCAGGTTTAGGCAATAAACTTTGGTTGTCTTATGAACCAGAAAATGAACATGCAAGATCTTGTTACCTCAGTTATGGATTCAAAGAAACTGGGGAAATATCCGAGAACGAAGTAGTAGCAATCTATGATCTAACAATTGAGAAATAAGGAGAAAAAATGAATATCTATGATCAACTACAAGCTGTAGAAGACCGTTATGAAGAACTAGGTGAATTGTTGAGTGACCCTGATGTCGTTTCAGACACCAAGCGTTTCATGGAGCTTTCAAAAGAAGAAGCTTCAACTCGTGACACGGTAACAGCCTACCGTGAGTACAAACAAGTCCTTCAAAATATCGTTGATGCCGAAGAGATGATTAAGGAATCGGGCGGAGATGCGGATTTGGAAGAAATGGCTAAGCAAGAATTGAAAGATGCCAAGGCTGAAAAAGAAGAATACGAAGAAAAACTGAAGATCTTGCTCCTTCCAAAGGATCCAAACGATGACAAGAACATCATCCTAGAAATCCGTGGAGCAGCTGGTGGAGATGAAGCAGCACTTTTCGCTGGGGATTTGCTAACCATGTACCAAAAGTATGCAGAAGCCCAAGGATGGCGCTTTGAAGTTATGGAAGCTTCTATGAACGGTGTCGGTGGTTTCAAAGAAGTGGTTGCTATGGTTTCGGGTCAGTCTGTATACTCTAAACTCAAGTATGAATCAGGTGCCCACCGAGTGCAACGTGTTCCTGTGACAGAAAGCCAAGGCCGTGTACATACTTCGACAGCCACAGTTCTTGTCATGCCTGAAGTGGAAGAAGTAGAATACGATATCGATCCAAAAGACCTTCGTGTTGACATCTACCACGCATCAGGTGCTGGTGGACAGAACGTCAACAAGGTTGCGACTGCTGTTCGTATCGTTCACTTGCCAACCAATATTAAGGTTGAGATGCAGGAAGAACGTACGCAGCAGAAGAACCGTGAGAAGGCCATGAAAATCATCCGCGCGCGTGTCGCTGACCACTTCGCACAAATTGCACAAGATGAACAAGATGCTGAGCGTAAGTCGACAATCGGTACTGGTGACCGTTCAGAACGGATTCGTACTTATAACTTCCCACAAAACCGTGTCACAGACCACCGTATCGGCTTGACCCTCCAAAAACTAGATACCATTTTGTCCGGTAAATTGGATGAAGTTGTGGATGCTTTGGTTCTTTATGACCAAACACAAAAATTAGAAGAATTAAACAAGTAATGAAATTAGCTCAATTATTTTCAGATTTTGAAGAAGAGTTGATAAGACAAGGAGAGGAAGCAGAAAGCCTCTCTTTTGTCTATCGTAGCCTGAAAAATCTATCTTTTACGGACTTTGTTTTTGCCCTCCAGCAGGAAGTGACGGAAGAGGAAGAAGTATTTGTAAAAGGAATTTTCCAACAGCTAGCAGCTCATAAACCGGCACAGTACATCATTGGACAGGCAGATTTTTATGGAATGCAGTTAAAAGTTGATGAGCGCGTATTGATTCCTCGTCCAGAGACAGAGGAGTTGGTTGAGCTTATCCTAGCTGAAAATCCTGAGACGAATCTTTCAGTTCTGGATATCGGTACAGGTAGCGGAGCTATTGCTCTTGCCTTAGCAAAAAACAGACCAGATTGGTCAGTGACGGCAGCGGATATTTCCCAAGATGTTTTAGATTTAGCTAGCGAAAATGCTAAAAAGCAAAATCTTCAAATATTTTTAAAAAAATCTGACTGTTTTACAGAAATTTCTGAAAAATATGATATAATTGTTTCCAATCCACCCTATATCTCTCGTGAAGATGAGTCAGAGGTAGGCTTGAATGTTTTGTATTCAGAGCCTCATCTAGCTCTCTTTGCAGATGAGGATGGCCTAGCTATTTACCGTAGAATTGCGGAAGATGCAAAAGACTATCTCAAAGATGGTGGTAAGATTTACCTTGAAATTGGATACAAGCAAGGTCAAAGTGTTCCTGAACTTTTTAGGAAACATCTTCCTGAAAAACGAGTACGAACGCTCAAGGACCAGTTTGGTCAAGATAGGATGGTTGTAATTGATGATGGACAGGATTAGGCAAGAGTTGGAAAAGGGGGGGGCGGTTGTTTTACCTACGGAGACAGTTTACGGTCTCTTTGCCAAGGCTCTAGACGAAAAAGCGGTTGATCATGTTTATCAACTCAAATGTCGTCCAAGAGACAAGGCGCTTAACCTCAATATCGCCTCTCTAGAGGACATCTTGTACTTTTCTAAGAATCAGCCAACTTATCTACAAAAACTTGTAGAGACCTTTTTACCAGGTCCCTTGACCATTATACTAGAAGCCAATGACCGAGTTCCCTATTGGGTCAATTCTGGTCTCGCGACTGTTGGATTTCGAATGCCCAGTCACCCCATTACACTAGATTTGATTTGTGAGACAGGTCCATTGATTGGGCCGTCTGCCAATATTTCAGGTCAGGCAAGTGGGATAACCTTTGAACAAATTCTGAAGGATTTTGACCAAGAGGTTTTGGGCCTAGAGGACGATGCTTTTCTAACTGGACAGGATTCTACTATCTTGGACTTGTCTGGAGATAAGGTGAAAATCTTACGTCAAGGGGCCATTAAGCGAGAAGATATTCTTGCTCGGTTGCCAGAGATTTCTTTTGAGGAGGAATGAGATGCTAAGAGATTTAAGAGAAACTGATGTGAAAGCTATATGTGACATCAATCAAGAGGCTTTGGGCTACTCTTTTAGTCCAGAGGACACGGCTAACCAACTGGTTAGATTGTCTCAGGATTCCCATCATTTCCTACTTGCTTATGAGGATGCAGCTAGTCATGCCTTGCTTGGATATGTCCATGCTGAAGTTTACGAATCCCTCTATTCCAAAGCAGGCTTTAATATCTTAGGATTGGCGGTTTCTCCTCAAGCACAAGGGCGAGGTATCGGTAAAAGCTTACTGCAAGGGGTGGAGGAAGAAGCAAAAAGACGTGGTTATGAGTTTATCCGATTAAACTCTGCCGATCATCGTCTGGGTGCTCATGCATTTTATGAAAAAGTTGGTTATACTTGTGATAAAGTGCAGAAACGGTTTATTCGCATCTTTTAGTTTATTTTCGTATTGTAAAAACAAACTAGAGGACCAGTCACACTATAAAGGAGAAGACCTATGATTTTTGACAAAGATGATTTTAAAGCATACGATGCTGATCTCTGGAATGCTATTGCCAAAGAAGAAGAACGCCAACAAAACAACATCGAGTTGATTGCTTCGGAAAACGTAGTTTCCAAGGCTGTTATGGCTGCGCAAGGGTCTATCTTGACGAATAAATACGCCGAAGGCTACCCAGGACGCCGTTACTATGGTGGAACTGATGTAGTAGATGTGGTAGAGACTCTTGCTATTGAACGCGCAAAAGAAATTTTCGGTGCTAAATTTGCCAATGTCCAACCTCACTCAGGAAGTCAAGCCAACTGTGCAGCTTACATGGCCTTGATTGAACCAGGTGATACCGTTATGGGAATGGATTTGGCAGCAGGTGGACACTTGACCCACGGAGCTCCTGTTAGCTTCTCAGGTCAAACCTACAACTTTGTGTCTTATAGTGTGGATCCTGAAACGGAACTCTTGGACTTTGATGCCATCTTGAAACAAGCCCAAGAAGTAAAACCAAAATTGATTGTAGCTGGTGCTTCAGCCTATTCTCAAATTATCGACTTTTCAAAATTCCGTGAAATTGCTGATGCCGTTGGTGCTAAGCTCATGGTAGATATGGCCCACATCGCTGGTTTGGTGGCGGCTGGTCTACATCCAAGCCCAGTGCCATACGCTCACATCACGACAACAACGACCCACAAAACCCTTCGTGGTCCACGTGGTGGTTTGATTTTGACTAATGATGAGGAATTAGCTAAGAAAATCAATTCAGCAATTTTCCCAGGTATTCAAGGCGGTCCTTTGGAGCATGTTGTGGCGGCTAAGGCTGTCTCATTCAAAGAAGTTTTGGATCCAGCCTTCAAGGAATATGCTGCTAATGTCATCAAAAACAGCAAGGCTATGGCAGATGTCTTCTTGCAAGACCCTGATTTCCGTATCATTTCTGGCGGAACTGAAAACCACCTCTTCCTAGTGGACGTGACTAAGGTTGTAGAAAACGGAAAAGTTGCTCAAAACTTGCTGGATGAAGTCAATATTACCCTAAATAAAAACTCAATCCCTTACGAAAGCTTGTCACCATTCAAGACAAGCGGAATTCGTATCGGATCTGCAGCTATCACTGCACGTGGATTTGGTGAAGAAGAAAGCCGCAAAGTTGCTGAACTCATCATTAAAACCCTTAAAAATGCAGAAAATGAAGCTGTCTTAGAAGAAGTGAGAAGAGAAGTCAAAGCGTTGACAGATGCCTTCCCATTATACGAGGACTAAAATTTTTATGGACATTTATATTAAGAAAGCTATTATCCATCAGTTCAGTCCCGATGATACCGAGCTGTTCCTAGCGGATAAGTTTCTCAATATCACTCCAAAAATCGAAGAATACCTGCGTAAAAAAATCGAACGTGTGTATTCAGATGAAGCCAAGACTGGGATTTTCGAAGAAGAAAATCCCTTCTTCAATCACATCACAGACGATTTGTTGGAGACATCAATAACACTGGCTAATCTCTGGAAAGAAGAGTTTAGCATTTCTGAAAACCTCAAGACTAATGACTTGATTTTTGTGCAATTTTCTAAAGAAGGGGTGGAACATTTCGCTTTTTTGCGAATTGCACTGCGTGAGACTCTGACTCACCTCGGAGGAGAAGTTGATAATCCAATTAAGCTGACTCAGAATAATCTGCCTGGATTTGGAACGGGTGCTGACGAGGCCTTGGTGGTTAATCTTCTGAGTCGCAAGTATCATCTGATTGAAAAACGAATCAAGTACAACGGGGCTTTCTTGAACTATTTTTCAGACAACCTCCTTGCCGTCGCCCCTAAGATTTCACCTAAGAAATCCATCAAGGAGCTGGAAAAAACGGCACAGCGCATTGCTGAGACTTTTAACACAGATGATTTTCAATTTCAATCTAAGGTCAAATCAGCTATTTTCAATAACCTGGAAGAAAGCAATGAATTGTCACCTGAAAAATTGGCCAATGACCTTTTTGACAACAATCTGACGGCTCGTTTGAGCTTTATTGACCAAGTTAAAGAATCTGTACCAGAACCTGTTCAATTTGATGAAATTGATGCCAGTCGCCAATTAAAGAAATTTGAAAACCAAAAACTTTCCTTGTCAAATGGAATTGAGCTCATCGTTCCCAATAACGTCTATCAAGACGCCGAGTCTGTTGAGTTTATCCAAAATGACAATGGAACTTACTCTATCTTAATCAAAAATATCGAGGATATCCAAAGTAAATAATGTTTAAACGAATTCGAAGAGTGCTTGTACTAGCAGTCTTCCTTTTTGCTGGATATAAAGCTTACCGTATTCACCAAGATGTCAAGCAAGTCATGACCTATCAACCCATGGTGCGAGAAATCTTGAGTGAAAAAGATACCCCAGCAAACGAAGAGCTTGTGCTCGCTATGATTTATACTGAAACAAAAGGAAAAGAAGGCGATGTTATGCAGTCTAGTGAGTCTGCAAGTGGTTCAACCAATACCATCAATGATAATGCCTCTAGCATTCGACAAGGTGTTCAAACTCTGACAGACAATCTCTATCTGGCCCAGAAGAAGGGGGTAGATGTCTGGACGGCTGTTCAAGCCTATAATTTTGGACCTGCCTATATTGATTATATCGCCCAAAATGGCAAGGAAAACACCTTGGCTCTGGCCAAACAGTACTCTCGTGATACTGTTGCTCCCTTGCTTGGTAATACCACTGGAAAGACTTATAGTTATATTCACCCCATTTCCATTTTTCATGGAGCCGAACTCTATGTAAATGGAGGAAACTATTATTATTCTAGACAGGTGCAACTTAACCTTTACATCATCAAATGTTTCACTCTCTTTTCGACATCTGGCTAGCCCAGGTGTTTTTGTTATAAGTTTTCTTTAAGATAGATATATTACTCTAGAAAGGTAAAGGAGGATAATCCCTATGAGAAAGAAACTCTTTCTGACTAGTGCTGCGGTCTTGTGGACAGTAACAGCTATGAATAGCGCCCATGCAGCAACAGATGTGCAAAAAGTTATCGATGAAACCTATGTTCAACCTGAATACGTCCTAGGTTCTTCGTTGTCTGAAGATCAAAAAAATCAAACTCTAAAAAAACTGGGCTACAATGCCTCAACAGATACTAAAGAACTCAAGACTATGACACCTGATGTCTATTCTAAAATCATGAATGTGGCCAATGATTCTAGTTTACAGTTGTATTCATCAGCCAAGATTCAAAAGCTAGGTGACAAGTCGTCACTTGAGGTCAAGATTGAAACACCAGAAAACATCACTAAGGTGACGCAGGATATGTACCGAAATGCAGCCGTAACTCTGGGCGTGGAACATGCCAAAATCACTGTAGCATCCCCTATTCCAGTTACAGGTGAGAGTGCCTTAGCAGGGATTTACTATTCGCTAGAGGCTAATGGAGCCAAGGTGCCACAAGCCAACAAAGATTTGGCTCAAGAAGAGTTAAAGGCTTTGTCTGATATCAATGCTGAAAACAAGGACAAAACAGGCTATGATGCTAATAAATTAAACGTTGCTTTAGCAGACATTAAGTCAGGACTCGCCAAAGCTAAAGAAAGCAAGGGAAATCTGACGGAGGAAGATGTCCGCAAAATCGTTGAAGATACCTTAAAAAATTACAAACTTGATCAGGTCATAACAGGAAACCAGATCAATATCATCATCAATTTTGCTTTGAATCTCTCAAAGAGTGATATCCTCAGCAATGCAGACTTCACTAAAACCCTGAATGACCTTAAACAAAGCATCGTATCACAAGCTGGCGACAGTTTTAAAAATATCAACCTTAACTTTGATGCGGATAAGGCGCTAGAGGACGGCGGTAATTTCCTAAGCTCCCTCTGGCAAGCCATTGTCAACTTCTTCAAGAGTTTTGGTTCTTAAGAAATTTCATGGTATAATAGATGGTAACCGTAACGTTGCCGTCTTTTTTGTCGGTCAATAGAAAGAGAAGAGAATGTTAAAGAAAAATGATATTGTAGAGGTTGAAATTATTGATTTGACCCATGAAGGTGCAGGAGTTGCCAAGGTGGATGGTTTGGTCTTTTTTGTCGAGAATGCTTTACCAAGTGAAAAAATCCTCATGCGAGTCCTCAAGGTTAATAAAAAGATTGGTTTTGGGAAGGTTGAAGAATACCTTGTTCAATCACAACACCGTAATCAAGATCTAGATTTGGCTTACCTTCGTTCAGGAATCGCGGATTTAGGTCATCTTGCTTATCCAGAACAGCTCAAGTTTAAAACTAAGCAAGTCAAGGACAGTCTATACAAGATTGCTGGAATTGCTGATGTAGAGGTTGCTGAAACTTTAGGTATGAAAAATCCAGTCAAGTACCGAAATAAGGCGCAAGTACCTGTTCGTCGAGTCAATGGTGTCTTGGACACAGGATTTTTCCGTAAGAATTCCCACGACCTCATGCCTCTGGAAGATTTCTTTATCCAAGATCCTGTGATTGACGAGCTAGTGGTAGCCCTACGCGACTTGCTCCGTCGTTATGATTTGAAACCTTATGACGAAAAGGAACAGTCCGGCTTGGTTCGGAACCTTGTGGTGCGTCGTGGCCACTACTCAGGGCAAATCATGGTTATTTTGGTAACAACTCGTCCTAAAGTTTTCCGTGTGGAACAATTGATTGAACAAATCATCAAGCAGTTACCAGAGATTGTGTCTGTTATGCAAAATATCAACGACCAAAATACCAATGCGATTTTTGGTAAGGAATGGCGCACTCTTTATGGACAAGACTTTATCACTGACCAGATGTTGGGAAATGACTACCAGATCGCTGGCCCAGCCTTTTATCAAGTCAATACTGAAATGGCTGAAAAACTCTATCAAACAGCCATTGACTTTGCGGAGTTAAAAGAAGATGATGTGGTTATTGATGCCTATTCTGGTATCGGCACGATTGGCCTTTCCGTTGCGAAACATGTCAAGGAAGTCTATGGTGTGGAGGTTATTCCAGAAGCGGTTGAGAATAGCAAGAAGAATGTTGCATTAAACAATATCACAAATGCTCACTATGTCTGTGACACAGCTGAAAATGCCATAAAGAATTGGCTCAAAGACGGTATTCAACCAAGTGTTATATTGGTTGATCCTCCACGCAAGGGATTGACCGAGAGCTTTATCAAAGCAAGTACCCAAACTGGAGCTGATCGTATTGCCTATATCTCTTGTAATGTCGCAACCATGGCGCGTGATATCAAACTCTACCAAGAGTTGGGATATGAATTGAAGAAAGTACAACCAGTGGATCTGTTTCCTCAAACGCATCACGTGGAGTGTGTGAGTTTGTTAGTGAAATGCAGTTAAACCTCAAAAGGTTCACCCAAACCTTTTGAGTCCCACAAACGCATCACGTCGAGGCGGTATCACTGCTTGTACGAGCTTAGAAAAAAATGTTGACGAAAAATCCTTGGTGTCAAGGATTTTTTGGTATCCTCAAAAAGGTAATTTTTAATTGACAATTTGTCAGTAGAGTAGTATAATTTATAATCAGGAGGAATAAAATGCGAGATGTAAAAGATCCGGAAATTCGACGGGCTGAGATTATGGATGCTGCTATGCTCCTCTTTATGGAGAAAGGATATGCGAACACAACAACTCAGGATATAGTCGATAAGGTAAATATATCACGAGGTTTGTTATACTATCACTTTAAGAACAAAGAAGATATTCTGTATTGTCTTGTGGAACGTTATTCAGAGAAATTATTGAGAGATGTTCATGTGATTGTCAATGATGACGACAAAACTGCTATTGAAAAAATAAGAGCCTTTATAGATGCCACAATAATCTCTACAGATAACGTTTCAGCGGAAGGAACTGAGTTACAAAAGACGGTTGATCTTGAAGAAAATCGTTATATGTTAGATAAGTTATCTCATAAGCTCATTGAAAAACTGACTATATATTTTAATAGGATAATAAATCAAGGCATCTCAGAAAAAGTATTTTTTGTAAAATATCCATCAGAAACAGCAGAATTCCTGATGACAGCCTATGTTTTTGTTTCCAATAACATAGGTATAAAAACTTCAAAGAAAGAACCTGTCAAAGATTACTTGGATGCATTTAAGATAATGCTAGAACAAAACCTAAATACAGAGGAACTCTTTAGCTATTAAAAAGAGATGGAATTTCTGTAAAGAGAACTATGTGCCGATAGCTAAATAAAAACAAGCTATCGGTATTATTTCAAAGTATAACTGACAAATTGTCAATGAGGGTGAAAATATGTTAGAGATAAAGAATTTTAGTAAATGTTATGGGGATAAAAAGGTTGTGGATAACCTATCTATTTCAGTACAGCCTGGAGATATTTATGGTTTTATTGGAGCAAATGGTGCGGGGAAAACGTCAACGATAAAGGCAGTTGTCGGTATCCATGATTTTGAAGACGGAAGTATAATTATCAACGGTCATTCTATTAAAGAAGAACCTGTTATTTGTAAAAAAATGATGGCGTATATCCCAGATAATCCAGATTTGTATGAACATATGACAGGACTTCAATATATTAATTTTATTGCTGACTTGTTTGAAATTCCTACAAAAATACGCAGGGAGAGAATCCAAAAATACGGTGATTTATTTGATATGACTGAGCATCTTTCGGGGATTATTTCTTCATATTCACATGGTATGAAGCAACGAACAGCGATTATTTCTGCACTTGTACATTCTCCCAAACTGTTGATTTTAGATGAACCTTTTGTTGGGCTAGATCCCAAAGCAACTTTCCTACTAAAGAAAATTATGCATGAGTGTGTTTCAGATGGAGGTGCTATTTTCTTTTCAACCCATGTATTGGATGTTGCGGAAAAATTATGTAATAAGATTGCCATTATCAAAAATGGAAAGTTAATTGCAAGTGGCAATACAGGAGACGTCAAAGGTGATGAATCATTGGAGGCATTTTTCATGGAGGTGCAGGACAATGAGTAACATTTGGATACTGCTTAAAGCGCAATTGATTAATTTCTTTCCTATTAACGAGATTAGAGATTCAGGAAATAAAAAACAAAGTTCAATGGCTATTGCGAGTTTTGGCATAATAACCCTTTCCTTATTTTGCTTTGTTTATAATATACTAACAGCGAAAACATTGGTACACGTCGGACAGCAGGACTTGATACCGGCATATATGGTCTCTGTCTCAAGTTTTTCAATACTATTTTTAACAGTATTTTATTCGAATGGCATTTTATTTGGAAGTCGAGATATGGAAATTCTCTTATCTTTACCTGTTAAAAGTTTGGATATTATTACCAGCAAGTTCATGTTTATGTACTTATTGAATTTTTTAATAGGATTGATGTTTATGCTCCCGGGTGGAATTGTATGGATCTTGAATGGAAGTTTAAACGTCTTACAAATTGTACTGTATTTTACTTCTATCATCTTTGCTCCCTTGATACCTATGTGTATAGCAGCATGTATGGGAATCATTGTTGTGACTATTTCATCTTATTTTAAGAGGAAAAATGTTATTGCTCTAATCTTTTCATTTGCAATGATAGGCATAATTGGATATATTGCAGTGTCAGCTATGAAATCAGGTAATGAAGACAGCATTGAGATCATGCTTTCTAAGCAAATTACAGAACTGTACCCAATATCCGGGTTATTCGTGCAACACACAAATTTTCCAATGTATATTGGAATGGGATTTTATATAGTTCTTTCAATAGTCGTCTTTTATCTATTTGTCAAAATTGCTTCGTTGAAGTATGGACTACTTAATATACTTGCCAATACAAAATCAAGATATGCTAATGACAAAGTATCTTATGAAAGAAAATCGGTATTTTTTGCCTTGTATCAAAAAGAGCTTGGACGATTTTTAAGTTCTTATATGGCAGTCTTGAATGCTGGGCTTGGAGTGATTCTTTTATGTGTCTTTAGTATATGTTTCCTGTTTAATTCTGTAGGGCAAATAGGAAATTCTACAGGAATTGAAAATATAAATGAGTATCTTTCAAACTTAGCTCCCGTCTTTATTTCATCTATGCTTTCACTCAGTTGTGCAGCAGCTTCATCTATGTCTTTAGAGGGTAAAAATATTTGGATTTTGAAAAGTTCTCCGGTTGAGGTAAGAATGATTTTAAATGCTAAGATAGCTGTTAATCTTACACTTCATTTGATTGGATATATGATTTCTGTATCTGTATTTGTGCTAAAACTAGATATGAATCTCATTCAAGTCACGAACCTAATTATTGTTCCTATATGTTACTCCTTTTTTATAACTGTAATCGGAATTGCATTAAATAAAAAATATCCTAACTATGATTGGGACAGTGAGATGATAGTTGTCAAACAAAGTCTTCCTGTTATTGTAACTGGAATTATTGGTATGATTGCGCTTATTACGCCACTTTTGCTTAATTGGCTGTTTAATCTTCCGATTATATTTGTTTTACAGGTAGTATCAGTAGTTTTATTGGTTATTACAATGGGTGTTTATTTAACAATAAGCAAGTCAAATTTTATCTAGTTAAAGGAGAAAAATAAGATGAAAAACAGACTGATAAAAGATATTTTGGTGTTATTAGTAATCCTAGCTATAATAGTTGTTATTTGTAGATTTCTCCCAGAAAAAGTTCCGATTCATTTCAATGCAAAAGGAGAAGCAGATATGTTTGCAAATAAATACTATCTTCTACTAGCTACAGTCATCCCCTATTCTGCATATTGGAAGTTTGTTAGGGAAAGTGAAAATAAAAAGATTAAATGAAACCCCATCTATATTTACAAATTACATCAAAATTAAGAACGACTATTTTAAGAGGTGATTATGCACCTGAACAACAAATTCCTTCAATAAGGAGATTAGCAGAAAACGAGAAGTGTAATCCGGCAACTATTAAAAAAGTAATGAAAGTTCTCGAAGAACAGAATTTGGTTATTAGCTGTGGAACATTAGGATATTTTGTCATAGCAAGCGAGCAAGAAATAAAGGAGTTAAGATATCAAGAATCTAACAAGCTAGTGAAAATTTTGTTTGAAAAACTAGGTGAACTAGGCTTTTCAGAAGATGAGATTGTCAATTTATTTTTTAGAAAAGATGCTTAGAAGAAATTGAATGGAAATTTATTAGGATTATTTGTGAAAGTATAGAAAAGCCTTGATTGTAAGGCTTTTTTGTGTTTTTATGATAGAATATAGGTAGTTATAATCGAGAGCAACTAAGAAGTAGTAAAAAAATATTATACGTAGAATAATCAAGATTAGGAAGATAAGATGACAGAAATTGACAAAAAGAATTTAAAAAATTATCTTTATTTTACATTTGGAATTACTTATATAGCTTGGGGGCTTCTTGCCATATTTACTCAATCTCATATTTTGGGATTAGAAACATTTATAGGGAGAATGTTACATATAGTAGGTGCACTTGGTCCAGCTATTGCAAGTGGCTTTTATTTGAAAAGTAATAATATAAAATTTAAACATTTTGTATTTAATAAAAGAAAAAATAGTAGTATTTATTTCATTATTCATTTGTTAGCAATTTTGATACTATTCTCTGTATCTTCATTAGAATTAAACGGAGTATCAATTTATCTGATGCCACTATTCTTTATACAATTAATTTTTTTGGTGGTGGACATGAAGAATTAGGATGGAGAGGTATATTACAACCGTTACTTGATAAAAAATATACTTATTGGCAATCTAATTTGATTGTAGGATCAATTTGGGGGATTTGGCATCTGCCTTTATGGTTTATAGTTGGAGAAAGCCATCAAGGATTTCCTTTTATTTTATTTTTTATATATACATTATTTTTAAGTTTTGTTTTAGGGCTTCTTTATCGTCAAACGAAATCAGTGGGGTACTGTCTATTATTTCATGCGTTCGCAAATTTGTTAAATCTCTATTTTGTGTTAAAAATTAATGTTATTTTTACCATCATTTTTATTGGTTATTTGATTTATACAATATTGGCTAGTAATAGAATTAATAAGGAAACAACATTTTAAAATTTAGATCAGGATATCCATTATTAAAAGTAACGATTTGCTAATTAGATGATCTATGTTAGAGAATTTTCTATTATAATTTAAAGTGGAGTGATGAATGTCGTTTCTTTTGGAAGTAGTGATAACCTTTCCGTTACACAGTATCATTCTAAAATGATTTTTACTGCCTTTCGTTTATTAATATAAAAGAAGAATATTACCACATGTTGAGGCGGTATCACTGCTTGTACGAGCTGAGGTATCAGCGAAGTAGAAGTAAATGATCTCCCATGCGATAGGACTCGTAGAATGAGGAGGGAAACCGACGAAATGATACAGAAAGTCTTAACTGGTCAAGTGACGTGCTTATTTACATTAGCCTAATAATGAATCGATGGTTATATTGGAATTGTACCAAAATGATTATTCTAAAGATTTAGTTGCGTTTGATTCCATAGAAGATGGGAAAACTTTTGTAGCTCAAATCCCGGGATACACTCTGGAACAGAAGATGGTTTTGAAGTGGAATATTTTAATCCTAAAAACATACAGGATTATATGGAAATTATTTTTAACGGAAATATTGTTCCTTTATCTAAATTTATGTTCGATCCTGAGGAAAATGTAGACATTATTTGGAAAGAGATTTCAAATTTATCCCTCAAAAACGATAGAGTGATTGAAGGATATTCAAAAATCGATGCATATGTCGTTAACAACCATGAAATTAAAACCTATGTTGAAGCGAGAGAAGCGAACTATCGCCAGGCAAAAGACTTTCTAGAAGGCAGCGGATATGAATTAGACAGAAGCTTTTTCGGAAGTGAAGACGGCGAAGCGATTCTCTACAGAAAAAAAGGGAGAGAAGATTGGCATTTCTTGTGTCACTTAGACCCAATGTTTGTAGAGATTGAAGATGTAGAAGGATATGTTGAAGAAGAGATGGGAGAGATTCAATAGTCAATCAAAGTTCCTTGTGAGTATGTACCTTTGCTAGTAAAAGCGTCAAAACGTTGTAACGAAGGGGGTTAAGAAAACCCTTGAGTGTAAGCCTTTTTCTTCTTTAGAGGGAAATTATTAGAGTAGCCTCTCATAATTTATACTAGATTTGATAACTTATTTGAGACAGATTTTATTTCTATAAATACTGTGAAAATTTTTTAATACCAAAGATTTAAAGTTACTGTGTTAAAAAACCTCTCCACTTTTAAACTAATGTATTATAAAAATCAGTTGACACAAGTGTTACACCTGTGATAGAATTAACTTGAGGTGAAGTAAATGGCAACTGATAAAAATAGAATAATGATTAGCTTGGATGATAAAAATCTAGAGAAACTTGAAAATTTAGTAGAAGATGCTAGAGATAGAAGGGGAATGCGACTAACAAAGTCCCAGGTTATAGAATTGCTCCTAAATACTGTTGATTATTTCGATGATATTATGGGAGCTATTTACTCAAAAAAATAACAGCATAAATGCTATTATTTTTTTTACAAATAGGTGTAACACTAGTGATATAGGAGTGATGAAATGGTTGTTTATATTAGACAAAGCAAACTACCAAGTGAAGTTTCAATTAATAAGTACAATGCTCAAGTAGGTGCCTACTTACAAGGAGAAGAAGTTATTTTATATCAATCTTTTTCTGAAATAAAACAGTTAACAAGTGATGATACAGTTGTAGATTATATAACGGAGACTAGAGCATTACTAAAAATGATGGGGTTAAATGTTCCGGTTTATGACTATCCTATTGAGCTTAAAGAGTTTTATGGTCGAAAGATTTATGCTGGAATTTTAGGAGAGATTATGAATATACCTGATAATTGGGGAAAATTTATTAAGCCTAAAGCTGGTTCAAAAGTCTTTACTGGAAGAGTTGTTAATGGAACCCATGATTTAATAGGTATTGGTCTACCTTTTGATTATCCTATATGGATTAGTGAGGTTGTAGAATTCATAGCTGAATGGCGTTGTTTTGTGTTAGATGGTCGCGTATTAGATGTTCGACCCTATACAGGTGATTATCATGCATTATTTGATCCTAGTGTAATTGATGAAGCCATATCATGTTGGAAAGATGGGCCAATAGCTTATGGACTAGATATCGGTGTTGCTCGAGATGGCAAGACACTTGTTGTTGAAGTAAATGATGGTTATGCATTAGGAAATTATGGCCTATCTCCTTTAAACTCAATCAATTTTCATAAAGCTAGATGGAAAGAAATGGTAAAACCTTATTTTGAAAAAAACGATGTTTTTACTATGCCTGAAAATGGAAATATAAGTTTCTAAAAGGAACAGAAATAAATCTGTGTAACTGCAACTAATAAGTTGCAGTTTTTTATTTTGAATAATGATATAATAGTATAAAGTAATATTCAAGGGGATGTTAATATGCCAAAGGGTTTTCAAACTCCTATAACCATTACAGAAGCGATTGATAAAATTGATGAAAATAAATATGTTTTGCCAGGAATTCAACGACGTTTTGTTTGGGGAAAAAATCAAATTGAACTACTTTTCGACAGTATTATGAGAGATTACCCTTTTAATTCATTGATGTTGTGGGAAATAAATTCTCCTCAAATAAAAAATAATTATAACTATTATTCTTTTTTGAGAAAGTATAAACAAAGATTTGAAGTTGAAAATGAAATGATTAATAAAACAGCTTCCGATGATGATTTTTTTGCTGTTATTGATGGGCAACAAAGACTAAATAGCTTATACCTTGGTTTAAAAGGAAGCTATACAATGAAAAAACCTCATAGACCTTGGGTAGATAAATCTGATTACTTTGAAGAACAGTTTTTATATTTAGATATTACTTCGGAATACCAAAGTGAATCAGATATCGACAGAGCATATAATTTCAGATTTTTGCCGAAATCTGAGGCTGAAAATAGTAAAGATAAAACTTGGTATAAAGTCGGTGATATTCTTCAAATAAATCCTGATGACATATTTGAAGAAATTAGTGATTTTGTTGAACAACAATTAAATATAAAAGATAAAAAATACGCACGTAATACACTAAGAAAATTAAATAAAGTAATTAGGGAAGATAAAATTCTTAATTACTACTTGGAAACCGAACAAGATCTTGATAAAGTATTAGATATATTTATACGCACAAACGACGGTGGGACTAAATTAACATTTTCAGATTTGTTAATGTCAGTTTTAACAACTCATTGGAAAGAGAGTAGGGATGAGTTCGATGAATTAATTAAAGATGTCCGTAGCTTTTGCGATTTTAATATTAGTTCGGATTTAATAATTAAATCTATTTTAATGTTGTTTTCTAATGATATTAAAAATAGAGTAAAAAATTTTGATGAAGAATTATTAAATTCTGTAATTAAAAATTGGTCTAGAATAAAATTAAGCATTTCCAATACTTTCCAAATGTTTTATAGGATGGGATTTAATTCTCAAACTTTTCCAGCTCTAAATGCTGCAATTCCCATTATTTATTATGTTTATAAAAATAACTTAGAAGAAGAGATTATTAAGGTTAGATTCTTTGGTAGCATAAATCATAAATTGATTAAACAATGGCTTATTTTATCTTTCCTGAAGAGAATATTTGGTGGTCAATCCAATACTGTTCTTGTTGATCTTAGAAAGATTATTAATGAGAATAGCAGTTCTAGTTTTCCTTTACAAGTTATTATTGATAAAGCTAAATCAAATCCAACAAAAAACTATAACTTCGACACTGAATTTATTGACGATTTGTTTGAACGGACATACGGTGGAGATGTATTTTTTGTACTATCATTATTTTATCAAGATTTAGATTACTTTAACCAAAATTTCCATGTTGATCATATTCATCCTCAAACACTATTCAAAAGAAAAAATAGTTCTTATAGTGCCATGATTGAAAGAGTTGGTAAAAATTGGAATAAATTAGGTAATTTGCAACTATTAAATAGTGAACTCAATACAGCAAAAAGTGATAATGATCTAGCTACCTGGGTTAAAAATAATGGTATTTCTAAAAAACGATTATTTATTGATGAGTCAGTAAGTTTGGATTTTTCTGATTTTGAAGAGTTTTATACAAACAGGGTTATTAATATGAAAGAACATTTGAGAACTATTTTAAATGATAAGTGGTAATATAAAAATAAGCTTGGAGAAATCACATGAGCATAGATAAAAAATGTTTAGAAGAACAATTTAATTACGACGATACATCAGAATCTGAATTAAAGATTATTTTTAAAAAAAGACTAGAAGAAGCAAAAGAAAAATCCGTCTTTAAACCTTTCTGTATACCATATAGTCATAGTGAGTATAAAAAGGACATTGTTCTTAATGAAGAGGTAGTACTTGAGAAAGGTTTTCATTTTTATCATCATTCAGAAAGTGAACTAGTAGAATATGCATTAAAGCATAGAAACAATATCCAATTACATATCAATTCTATGTCAGATTTGTGGCTAGATGAATATCCAGCACCAAATGAATCAGGTCGTGCATTTATGGTATCTACTAATGGAAATCATCGTAGATTAGTCTTTAAATGTTTGGGTTTGAAATTTATAGAGGCCAACATTCAAAAAAAGAGAGGTAGTTGGAGATATTACTTTCATAGACCAAATAGCTTTATGATAATGTTATTAAAATGGCTAATTTTTAACAAAAGGATTGAGGTTGAGTATTTGGATAGTCGAACTTATTTGATCACAGATTCTTCGAATCTAATTCCATGGATTTTACCAAACTCAGAAATTTTTAAAGCATCAGATATTCGAAAAGATATGTTGAAACGATTAAACTTAGTAGAAAAATCATTCGGAAAACAGGATTTTGATGATGGTTTTATAAGAAAATCATTTCTTTTGTGGTATATACAAGTTCTACGAGTAAATTTTATTATTTATCTAAAAAAATTGTAATAATTTTACTTTGATTCAGAATCTGTATGCTATGCTACTAGTATCAGATTAATACTTTTTACTGTCTATACAAAAACTTAGACTTGTTAGTTTTCAGTTAAATGATTAACAGGTTTAAGAATAAGACCATAGTGGTTTCTTATTCTCTTCAATTGATTTTGTATAATTTTTACAATTTAAATATACTCGGTATCATTACTAATAACAGTGTATTCCACTATATAAAGAATTGACAGATTTAAATCTCTGAAGTATACTAGAGTAATCCAGTGGAAACATTGGATAGGGCAACAATATACCCACCTATATATATTCTTGGCTTTAAAGCCTGAAAGGAGGTGTGTGTTATGAACTTAACTGTCTTAATTGACTGGAAGTTCGTTGTTGCCCTTGGCACAGCTGCGGTTGGAACCATTTTCGCTTTGAATATGGATTCTTCAGCAGCTGAGCGTGTTTCAATCCATGCGATTGAAGCTACTAAGGAGTTTGCAGTTGCTACTAAAAGCAACTGTTAACTCCTATATACTTGGAGAAGCACATAATCTCAGGATTTTATGCTTTTTTTATTTTATAAAAATATTCAAGGTTAGAAAAATAATGAAAAAAATTGACTGTTCATATATCTATAAAGAAGAAATTGATAAAAATATAAATATGCTAAAGCATTTTATAGAATCGTGGGTGAAATCCCAGTCTATTCGGAATGAAGAACTTTTTCAATTTGCTGATGATGATTTCTATTTTTATCGTTTCGCAGTAGAAAGACAGGAAAAAGCTGCTAAAATATTACTAACTAACATCCTTTGGCGGGTACTGAAGGAGTATAATATACCTGTAGAATATTCACATGGTGCTCCATTTATTTTTATAATTAAAGAAAATCATGAACGAATAGGATATAGATTAGCAGATTTCCTTGAAGATGAAGATATCAATACTATTCTTAAATCTAATCATGTCGATAAAGCGATTATCCTTAGAACTTCAAAAGGTAAGCAAACAAATAAATTAATTGAGCTAGAGAATCAACAATATAAAGATGCAAATGTAAATATAAGAGCATTATCTATTCATGAATTTTATTTAAAACAATTTGGTGAAGAAGAATATAAAGAGTTTATTGATTCTATTGATAATTACCTAAACGTTATAAAGGAAATCACAAGTTATAAATCTGTTAAATTTCTTTCTAAAATGAATCTGGCTTCAATAAAAATATTTGAACAGAAAAAGCTTAGAGATTGGGATTATTTGAATTACAGGTATCAGATTATTAACGCAAATGATAAGAAAGTCCAGAACTATTTATATCTCACTCAAAAAGATATTATTTTTGAAAATCTGGATGATATGCATAAATTATACATTTTCAATAAATTATATGAAACAATGGTAAGTTCGAACGAATATGCTAGAAGTTTTATAACGTCGGAATGGCTTTATGATTCGTTTAAGGGTAAAAAGAACTTTGATTACACCTCCGTCGTTAGTGGTTACTTAAAGTCTATTGAACAGTTATTGTATAAGATTGTTATGCTCAATATTGACAACGATTGTAAAATAGCAATGAAACGAGATATGTTAAAAAAAGCTTTCAGACGGAATATCCCAGTTTTTGAGCTAATTGATAACAAATTTAATAAAATCCCCGAAAACAGGCTAGGGAACAATTATAGGTTCACAAACTATCCATATATCGAATTTACGGAACATCATAAAGAATTCATGGATAGTTCTATTGGAACTTTTGAGTATTTTTTAAGATGTAATAAGCATATTTTTTCAAATCCGGATAACGCAAAAACAGTTACTGACATGATTAGTTGTTTTAGAATTGAATGTCGAAACGGTTTCTTTCATACTCATAATTTAAATGATTGGGATTTTGTTAAAAAAATACGTAAAAATACGATATACCTTTATTTCGTCTTATTGGGATCATGTATTATTCCAGAAAGGAGGAGACATGAGTTAAATCTTATTTACCATGATCAATTTGATGAACTTTGTAAAATAATCCGAGAATTCAAGAAGTATAATATATATTTTGTATTTGAATATGAAGGTGGAATAAAACAAAAACTAGTATATGACATTTATAATAACACTATTGGATTTAATGATGATGGTGTAGAACATTATGATGGTCTTTTATTCTATAAAGTAGACGAATTTGAAGATTCTCTTAAACAGATTGATAAAGGTGAGTTAGAAGATAAAAAGCTTTATTTAACTAGAGTTAATTTACCGAAAAAAATATTTGGAGTTCATAGAAAACATCGAAACTATGAATATGAAGAAATTATTTTTTGATTGATAATAATTTTTCATTGAATATATTTTAGATTATTAACTTTTAGAGAACAGTGTGCAACACATAAATTATATAGTTAAGGCGAGGAACTAGATAGCATCCTATCAAGATATTTTTAAATAGATGATATTGCATTTTGGATTATGACAAAGGAGTACTAACATGCCGAAATATACCGACGAAGATATTAGAAAATTAAATAAAATTACATTAAAAATTGCTGGTGATTATTTAGGTATAAGTTCACAAGCAGTTGCTATAGGTCTTAGAAATAATCTTCTTCCAATTGGTTTTGCTATTCATAATGAAGAAAGAGACAGACGTTTCACTGAGAGTTGGTCATATCATATTGTCGCTGAAAGAATGATTTCTTACAATCACGGTAAACTATCAGAGATCCGTGTTAAAAATATTGAAGCCAGTTTAGATAAAATTATAGAGGAATTTAACGGTTTAAAACAAGATTTACTTTTTATATTAAGCGAAAATGCAGAAGTGAAGAATTAGAAGTTTTTGAATTTGCGTTTTCGCTTGGTATATATAAAAATGGTGATGTAAAATATAAGGGTAAAGGTGTTTCAAATGAAGATGATAAAGACCTTTTCTATAGACGAACTCTATGAAGAAATCTGGGAGATAAGTGCAAAACAAGTTTCATTGAAATATGATTTAAGTTATTCTGACTTACTCAAGAAATGTAAAGAATTTGAAATTCCAATTCCAAAGGGTAGTTATTGGTATCGTAAGAATACTGGACAAGACCTAAGTGAACTTATTGTTCCATTACCACAAAATGACATAAATGAGGTTCATATTGATAGAAAAAGTTTCAAGAACAGTAGAATTAAAGCTGCTAAACATAAAGAAGATAATACGGAGGATAAAAACGAAGATACTGTTAAACTTGATACAACTAGTATAAGAAGTTCATTATCATTTATAGAGGACGATAAAATAGAGCGTATTATTGAAGCAGTTTCAAACCTAAATCAGGCTCCAAATAAGAGATTACATAAATCTGTAGCTAATCTAAGGGATAAAATTGCAGAGTGGAATAAGAGGGAAAAAGCAGCTTCTTATCCTTACTTTGATTCTAGACACAGATATAATGATTTAAAAGAACCTAAATTTGTAAAAAATATTTCACTAAATTCTCTTCCGCGTTTATATCGCTTTTTGGATACACTAGTTACTGTTATTGAAAAAATCGGCGATAATGTAACTTCAAATTGGGATATTCAAATTGAAAAGGATATTGTTCGTTTTGAAGTTATAGAATCAACAGACAAAGTAAATCATGAATTAACAAAAGAAGAAGCTAAAGAACTAGCAGAGTACAATGATAGCATTAAGTTTAATAGATATGCTTTTAAACCAAGAATAAAGAAGTATGACTATATTCCAAATGGAAAATTTCGATTTAAGATAATAGATAGTAAATACATTAAAGATACTAAAGAATTCACACTTGAAGAATCAATATCAGAAATAATTGTTTTAATTTACCAAGAGTATTATAAAGTTAAGAATTTACGACTTGAACGTGAAGAGAGAGAAAGACTATACGAAGAAGAACAAGATCGAAAAAGAAAATTACAAAATAGAATCGATGAAGAGAAGAAGCGAACAATGTCTCTTCTGAATATGCTAGAAGATTTTCAAACAGCAAATGATTTAAGACTAATGGCTGATAAATTGGAGATAGCAGGGAAACTTAGTAAAGAGGAAATTGATTGGATTAGATCCAAAGCTGACTGGATCGACCCAATAGTTTCTTCAACAGACGAATTACTAGGAATTAGAAATCATGAAAATTCTAGAGAACAAAAAGAACAATATCTAAGTGAGAAAAGGTACTACTGGTAACTTTGTTAATAGAATTTTTACAAAGTGTAGTGTTATTGGAGTAAATGATTAACTAATCTATTAATAAATCATTTTACACATTTATTTTAAATAGGTCTTTAATGCAAGGCAGTATATATTTTCATTCTATAATATAGAAGTTTGCTAGCACTACATACGGAGGCAGTATCACTGCTTGTTCAAACTGATTTAACAAGTATTTATCTAGTGAAAGCCCTACAGTAAGGAGTTTAAACATGAAATTCCATGAATTTGGGGATAAGAATTTACCTCCTATCTTACTAATACACGGTGGTGGCAGTTCTTGGTGGAATTATCTTCGTCAAGCACGAATCTTGTCAAAAGAATACCGTATTATTCTACCCACTTTGAATGGCCACGGTGAGGAATATCAACTTGATTATGTTTCTACTGAAGATTCTGCTTTGGAGATTCTAGACTATATCAAAGCAAACTGTGGTGGGAAATTGTTTGCAATCGGTGGTGTTTCACTTGGTGGTCAAATTGCCATGGAGCTTTTGTCTTTAGATAGTGAAATTGCTGAGAAGGCCATCATAGACGGAAGCCTCTGTATTCCTCAACCAAGGTTAGCTAAAATCAGTATCTTTCTAGTGTCTCTATTTGATAAACTGATGTTCAATAAATTCTCTTGCAAACTTCAGTTAAGCATGATGAACAAACTCTATCCTAAACTGGCTTATCCAGAGGAAATAAAAGCTTATTATTTAGAGGATTTGCCAAGGACGCCTGTCAAAACATTGGTGACCATTTACAAAAACTATATGGGGCATTACAAGCTGAAAAATATGATTTCTGCTAGCAAGGCTCAGGTTCTGTATATCTATGGTGAAAAAGAATTGAACTGTGTGAAAGAATCAGCGAAATTATTTCATCAGCTACATTCAAATACAATTTTGTATGAGGCAAAGGGCTATAACCACGGCTATTTATCAGCTTACCTGCCTCATGAGTGGATTGATTTGGTGGTGCCATTTTTAAAGAGTGATTCATTAGAAATGTGTAACGAATCCGATATGCCATAAGGAGGAATCTGATGCTAGGAGCAATTATTGGAGATATTGAAGGTTCTGTTTACGAATGGAACAATATCAAAACTCAGGATTTTCCTTTATTTCGTGAGGATTGTTTTTCACGGATGATATGGTAAGTCCGAACCGCTGAGAGTGTGAGTTTGTTAGTGAAACATAGTTAATCCTCAAACTAAAGAAACTAAAACTCCATTATTTTGTGATGATAACCTAAATTGACTTTAAGGAGGTGAAATATTGATAGAAAGCAGACCTGTGTTTGAAAAAATCTCATCCTTTGATGAGTTTAATAAATACTATTGGTATCGTGATGAACTTTTACAGATATGCAAGTCATTAGGGATTGAAAATAGAGGTACCAAACAAGAACTCAATCATATTATTGAGCAGTACTTTAAGGGGAATTTGATTAAAAAATCATCAATAAAAAGAAAAAAGAAACAAGTAGAAGTCCTTACCTTAGACACGCCCTTACTTGAATGTGGATTCTCCTTTAATACACACTTTAGAGAATATTTCTCAACTTTAACAGATGTTTCGCCATTTAAATTTACTGCTGATATGGCTACAGCTTGGAGAAAAGTAAAAAGAAAAAATGATTTGAGTTTTACAATCCAAGATATGCTAAAAGTTTATTATGGAAATTCAGATTATGCCAAGTATGACCATTCAGTTTGTCAATGGAATCAATTTTTAAAGGATTTCTGTGCAGACGAAAATAGTCGTAATTACTCGAATAAATTAAAAGTGGCTTCTATCCTATGGAAAGAAGTTCGAAATTCAAGTAATGAAAAAATTTATTCAAAGAATCTTTTGAGTGAATATGCTGGTAAAATAAAAGAATATGGCGAGTAGATTAGTCAGTATAAACCAATAGTTCACAAGGAGGAATTTTATGCTAGGAGCAATTATTGGAGACATTGTAGGTTCTGTTTACGAGTGGGACAATATCAAAACAAAGGACTTTCCTTTATTTCGGAAAGACTGCTTTTTCACGGATGATACGGTTATGACCTGTGCTGTTGCAGAAGCGATTATGAATGGGGGACAAAAGAATGACTTTATTGACGCTATGAAGAAATATGGCAGAATGTATCCGAATGCTGATTATGGTGCTCGGTTTAATGCATGGCTAAACAGCGATAACCGTGAGCCTTATAATAGCTTTGGGAATGGATCAGCTATGCGTGTTTCTCCCTGTGCTTGGGTCATGGACTGTGGTTTTTATGCAAGAACTGGTATGTGGCCATCATCTAGAGGACTTGCAAGCCTTTCTGCAGAGGTAACTCATAACCATCCAGAAGGTATCAAAGGTGCCATGGCTACAGCTGATGCTATTTTTCTATGTCGTTTTTACTTTGGTGGTTATTGTAGCGAATATGGGCAACCAATCAATGACAATCCTACCGAATGTAAAAAACGTATTAAGGATTATATTGAGAAGGAATACGGCTACAATCTATCTCAAACTTTAGATGAAATTCGCCCTACATATCGTTTCAACGAAACTTGTCAGGATACTGTCCCTCAGGCCATTATTGCCTTTCTTGAAAGTACAGACTTTGAAGATGCGATAAGAAACGCCATCTCACTTGGTGGCGACAGTGATACACTTGCTGCAATCACTGGTAGCATAGCAGAGGCAGCTTATGGTATTTCTGATTGGATAAAGGATAAGGCCTACTCTTACTTGGATGAACCCTTAAAGGATGTACTAAGGCGATGGGATAATAAGGTTGATATAAAATAAAAGAGTTTAAATCTACAGTACTTCATATTTCGTTTTTCTATATTTTCATTGTATAATGGGAATACGTTTAGTTGCATAGGATGAAATGTAACTATTTCTAACGGATTTCGAGGAGAAAATCAATGAAAAAAGCAATGTTGATTATCAACCCTACCTCTGGTGGGGAGAAGGCTTTGGATTACAAAGAAAAGCTGGAGAATAAGGCAAAAGATTATTTTGAGCTCGTGGAAACCAAAATTACAGAAAAAGCGTTGGATGCAACACATTTTGCTGAAGAAGCTTCTCGTGAACAGTACGATGCAGTAGTTGTTTTTGGTGGAGACGGTACTGTCAATGAAGTTATTTCGGGAATCGCTGAGAGAGACTACATTCCTAAGTTAGGGATTATCCCTGGTGGGACGGGTAACCTCATTACAAAACTTTTGGAAATCAATCAAGACATCGATGGGGCAATTGATGAACTGGATTTTGATTTAACAAATAAGATTGATATCGGTAAAGCAAATGATAACTATTTTGGTTATATCTTTAGTATCGGTTCTCTTCCTGAGGCGATTCACAATGTTGAAATCGAGGATAAGACAAAATTCGGTATTTTAGCTTATGCTGTAAATACCATGAAGTCTGTCATGACGGATCAGGTCTTTAATATTAGGGTTGAAACAGAAAATGGAAATTATGTTGGTGAAGCTAGTCATGTTTTGGTTCTCTTGACAAATTACTTCGCTGATAAGAAAATCTTTGAAGAAAACAAGGACGGCTATGCCAACATTTTGATTCTGAAAGATGCTTCAATATTCTCCAAATTATCCGTTATTCCTGATTTATTGAAAGGCGATGTTGTCGCAAATGATAATATCGAATATATTAAAGCTCGCAATATTAAAATCTCTTCAGATAGTGAATTGGAGTCAGACGTTGACGGCGATAAATCGGATAACCTACCTGTAGAGATTAAGGTACTGGGCCAGCATATTGAAGTATTTTCAAAACCGAAAGCGTAGAAGGTAAAAATTAGTTTATTATTCACAACGAAATTAAGTTCTATATCAACGATTGGAGGAGGAATGAATTCTCTATTTGATGAATTTCGAACAATTTGTTCTCATTTAAACCAAATCGGAATCACACCGACGCTCATGGGGTCCTTGGGTTTTGAATACCGTTCAAATGAAGAATGGAGGCCGTCTGACATTGACATTCATGTGCCTGGTGATCCTAGAGGTTGGGAAGCACCTGATCATCTCAGAATTTATGAGTGGAACAAGATAATGAAAGTGATGAAACACTTAGGCTATGCCTTAATAGATATTCATGAGCATGAATTCAAAAAAGATGGTCTGAGTGTTGAATTCGGAAGTATCGATTCTTTACCTGATTTTGCAGGAGTTTCGGAATCGGATATAGAGCTGGTTCATCTCGAAAACATCACTTTTCGCGTTCCAAGTTTGGAACAGTTTTTAAGTATTTACAAGGCTTCTTCCCAAGATTCTTATCGAAATGAGCACAATAACAATAAGGATTTTAAAAAAATTGAGTGGCTGGAAAGACATTTGTAAATCTATCTTTCTTTACAACCATTAAAATTCAATTAAATAATATAGATATCTCAAAATATTTAATTAGTTTCAAGAAAGTTTTATTAATAGATATTATTCATAACATAGTGCTTAATTTAGTGTTTTTATAAAATCGGAGGGATTGATTTGTCAATTTTAACAGAAAAAACAGAATGGCTCTGGAAAAAAAATCAGGGGCTATGGCTTAAAGAAATTGTTAAATATATTGAAGCAAATGATTTAGTTGATTATAATTTTCAGGACAATAACGAATGGACTTCTAGAGATTATGAACAGTCACCTTTATGCCAGATAATTTGGGGAGAAATAGTTTCCAGTTACCTTTCTAAGAAATTCGGCGAAGAGTACACATATTTAATAAATAGGTATTATTTAACAGTACAAAGCGATACGAAAAGTTTTCGTTTTCTCTTTGATGTAATGAATAATGGTAAGGCAGCATATAATCCTTCTTATAGGACCAAAGATAATAGTAATATTATATATAAATATCATTATATTGGTAATTTTACCCCTATTCCAGGTAATGTTCCATTAAAGCGAAGTTTACAATTTAGTCACAAAGTTTTTCAAGAAGATTGGAACAAGATGATAGAGCATATTAGAGATCGTTGGAATGAATTTAAGTTTGATTTGACGTTTGATGAATATATTGAGATGACTTTTCAAACCGATTATTATTCAAACAAAAAATTTAATAAGATTAGTGGAAAAGAAGATATAAAAAATATGATTATTTCGAGAGGCAAGCTAATAGAAGGACGGTTAAAAGAGCTAATTTAAAATTAAGTATGAACTATTTAAGCAGAGTTTAGAAAAAAGTTTAAAATTGAAAAGCCTTTTTTAAGGCTTTTTGTATACTTAAAAAGATAGTTCTTTTAAAAATGGACTATTCTTGCAAATAGTTTACAAAAATAGTATACTGGATTTATTAATTTTGAAAACGCTTGCGTAAAATTTGGATTAAAACTTTAGGAGACAAATTGATGGAATTAAGTGCTATTTACCATCGACCTGAGTCGGAATATGCCTATCTTTACAAGGATAAGAAACTTCATATTCGGATTCGAACTAAGAAAGGGGACATTGAAAGCATCAACTTGCATTATGGTGATCCTTTTATTTTTATGGAAGAATTTTATCAGGATACGAAGGAAATGGCCAAGCTGACTTCTGACGCTTTATTTGACTATTGGCAGGTTGAAGTTTCCGTTGACTTTGCACGTATTCAGTATCTATTTGAACTCAAGGATACAGAAGGCCAAAATATTTTGTATGGCGATAAAGGCTGCGTTGAAAATTCTCTAGAAAATCTTCATGCTATTGGAAATGGCTTTAAGTTCCCTTATCTTCATGAGATTGATGCATGCCAGGTTCCTGACTGGGTTTCAGAAACGGTATGGTATCAGATATTCCCTGAAAGATTTGCTAATGGAAATGCTCTATTAAACCCAGAAGGGACTTTAGCCTGGGATTCCTCTATCACACCTAAAAGTGATGATTTCTTTGGTGGTGATTTACAAGGCATTATTGACCATCTGGATTATTTGCAAGACTTGGGCATTACTGGACTTTATCTCTGTCCTATCTTTGAATCTACGAGCAATCACAAGTACAATACGACGGCTTATTTTGAAATTGACCATCATTTTGGAGACAAGGAAACCTTTCGGGAACTGGTTAAGCAAGCTCATCAGCGTGGTATGAAAATCATGCTGGATGCTGTATTTAACCATATTGGTTCGCAATCTCCTCAATGGCAAGATGTTATCGAACATGGTGAGCAATCTGCTTATAAAGATTGGTTCCATATTCATCAATTCCCAGTGACGACTGAAAAACTAGCCAACAAGAGAGAGTTGCCTTATCATGCTTTTGGTTTCGAGGACTATATGCCTAAGCTAAATACGGCCAATCCAGAGGTCAAGGATTATCTTTTAAAGGTTGCGACTTATTGGATTGAAGAGTTTGATATTGATGCTTGGCGTTTGGATGTGGCTAATGAGATTGACCATCAGTTCTGGAAGGATTTTCGCAAGGCAGTATTAGCTAAAAAACCTGATCTTTATATCCTAGGAGAAGTCTGGCATACGTCTCAGCCTTGGCTAAATGGCGATGAGTTCCATGCCGTCATGAATTATCCTTTATCTGATAGTATCAAGGACTATTTCTTACGAGGTGTTAAGAAGACCGACCAGTTCATAGATGAAATCAATGGCCAGTCTATGTACTACAAGAAACAGATTTCAGAAGTGATGTTTAATCTCCTAGATTCGCATGATACAGAGCGAATCCTGTGGACGGCAAATGAAGACTCTCAACTGGTCAAATCAGCCTTAGCCTTCCTCTTTTTACAAAAAGGAACACCGTGTATCTATTACGGAACAGAGTTATCCTTGACAGGAGGACCAGATCCAGATTGTCGTCGTTGTATGCCTTGGGAACGTGTATCAAGTGACAATGATATGCTGAATTTCATGAAGCGGCTGATTAATATTAGAAAACAAGCGTCACCAACCATTCAGCATGGTAAGTATAGCCTAAAAGAAATCAAACAAGATGTAGTATCTCTGGAATGGACATACGAAGGACGGGACCTTAAAGCTATCTTTAACCAATCAAAAGAAGATTATCATTTACAAAAAGAAGCAGTAGCACTAGCAAGCAATTGCCAAGAATTGGAGAATCAGCTTGTCATCTCTCCAAAAGGATTTGTGATTTTTCATTAAAGTACAATTATGAGCGACAGGAAAGTTGTAGTATAGAGAAGATTTTACAAACAGACTAATTGTCGTCTTGCTACAATTGGTATATAATTTAACTTAGAGAAAATAGGAGGACTAATCTAATGGAATTAAAAGATTTTACAGAAAAAGAACAGGAAATGATTAAGAAGGGGCTCACTACGTCTAAGATTAGTGACAAGGAAACTGCTGAGAAGATTCTTGCACTCGTCCCACAAGACTTGATTAAGCGAATCCCGTTTTTCGTCAGAAAACATGCTACGACACGTACGATTAAACGCATTTCAATTGAACACCCAGAACTCTACGCTGCAGCTCAAACAAGTGGTGAGATTCCAGAAAAAGAACGCGAAGAATTGCGTCAGATTATCACGACTATCTTTGAACAAAAGATGAATAAACATAGTATTAAGTAGAGAATGAAAAAATATTTTATTGGCGGATTGGGAAGCAATGTCTATCATAGCAAGGATTTTCTTCAAGAACTAGATTCGCAGGTCTGTTTTCTAAATCCGTATGAAAAGCATCTTCGAGATGAAACAGAATTGAAAGCATGGTTTAAAAAGGAAATAGTAGAGGGAGAATCTATCTGTCTGATAGGCAATTCTCTTGGAGGGGATTTGGCTCGTTATCTCGCATCGGAATTTCATGAAGTGAAAAAACTGATTCTTTTGGATGGAGGCTATCTAGATTTAGATAAGATTTTACCTTTAGATACAGAGTTAGAGGAAGCTAAAAACTATATTGAATCTCAAGTTGTTTCGGACTTAAATCTTCTTATTTCTAAAGAGAAATCTGAAGCAAAGCATTGGTCAGAAAATATGGAGAAAGCCGTAAGACAGTCTTATCACTGGAATGCGGAGTATGATAGATATGAGTTAGCTATAAATTATGAAAATATAGAAGCTATTCTTCGACTACGGCGGAAAATACAAGCTTTTAAGAGAGAAGTGGGGGATACCTTATTTATTAGTCCTCGCTATCCTAATGAAGCTACATGGAGAGAGGAAGCCCTAAAAGAATTGCCAGACTATTTTGATACCATTTTTCTAAAAAACTTTAGTCATGAGCTTTATACTGAAGCACCTAAAGAAAGCGCTAGCCTAATTAATGAGTGGATCTCTTGTTCTCATTGAGCTACTTGTATTACTTGAAATGGTATAAGATTTAAAATAGCGGCATTAATAACTTTTCAAAACTATAATATTTATTGACTCTGATAGAGATTGTTACGGAAGCGAATTATCCTGCCATTGTAATTACCGCAATTATTTATTTTAATACAGAAAAGGAGAAAATAAGATGGTCGTGAAAATAAGAAAACAAGGAAATTCAATCACTATTCCAAGTGGTGTAAAATCGGAAGAATTGGGTCAGCAGGTTTCCTATGTATCTGATGATGCCTTTGACTTAAATGTAGATAAAATCTTTGACAGATACGACGATGTTTTCAAAGCTTTGCTGGAAAAATAACAGTATAATTGACAGAAAAGCAAATTGAAAAAATAAATGCTTTAGCAATTCAGTGTTATTCTCCAAATAAGGAAATTCAGACAGTTAGTCCTTCGGCTTTAAATATGATTGTCAATTTACCAGAACAATTTGTCTTTGGGAAGCCTCTTTATCCAACAATTTTCGAAAAGGCAACGATACTATTTGTCCAATTGATAAAGAAGCATGTTTTTACCAATGCTAATAAACGAACTGCTTTCTTTGCTTTAGTAAAATTTCTGCAATTACATGGCTATCGTTTTACTGTTTCGGTTGAAGAAGCGGTAAATATGTGCGTGACTATCGCAGTAGAGTCCTTAACAGATGAAAGCTTAACAACTTACGCCAAATGGGTCTCTGAACATTCGTTTAGAGTTAATGGAAAAAATTAAGCTCAAATATTTAATTCTTGTAAGTATAAAAATAGATAAAGAGACTATATTAGAAATCTGTCATGCAGAAACTTATATTGTTTCTTTTTATTGATGAGTGAGAATTTTCGATGTCTTCCTACATCTCATATATCAAAAAACGAACAGGCTCTTTTTCTGTCATTCAGAAGAGAACTTGTTCGTTTTGTTATTTATGTTTTTATCTCGTTTTTCAAAACACTCGATACACATAGGGATTTTCTGGTTTATCGACTTTGGTAAAGCTATCGATTTCCAAGGTTGGGAGGTTTTGTTTAAGTTCTTTATGGTAGTGATTGACCAGTTTTCCTTTAGCTGTAATCCAGGTGTTGTTTTCATATTGACGGGTATTTCCCTTGGTCAGCAATCCATACACACCCGAATCTGCGATACAGTGAATAATGCCGAAGCGGAATAGAAATTGGCTATTGGCATGACTGGGGTCATTGTAGACAAAGCCTGTGAACTGGACTGTCTTGCCCTCAAACTCATCTGGATAGTCGTATATGGCTTCCATGACTTCCATATAGTTTTCATTCGTAATCTGAATGCTATCTTGGGACAAGTATTTATCTGCCGCCGTTCGCATTTCCTTTTCATAGGCTGTTTTTGAGAAATAAGAACTGGTATCTGGTTTCAAATATTGGCTTGTCGTTCCTTCACTGATCTGAATGGCTTGATCCGTTCCTTCTGATAAGGGGAAATGATAACCTTTAGCAGAAACGGTTTGTGAATCCAAGCTAACAGTTGGGAAAGTTAAACCAACGACAATTGGAATAGCCAGAAGAGCAATACTCGTCACCTTCGCTAATCGGTTGTTCAGATGACTGTGGGTTTTGACTTGCTTCATCCAGATATACAATTGAACGATTGCCAAGATAAAGGAAAGCACTATAGAAATATAGGCCAAATAGGAATAGTGCATGTTGATGTACTGGTTTAATTTGCCCGACAAATGAAGATAAATGGTCAGTTCAAAATAGCCAGCTAAAACTAAAAATCGAATCATAGGATGACTCCAATCAAGAGAGAATAGACTAAAACAACCAGAGTTACAATCGTTATGAAGTGACTGATAAATCGTGCTTTCAAGTAATTTTTCATCATGAGAATATTTTTGATATCCAGCATTGGGCCAATGACGAGAAAGGCTAAAACTGGTGCCAAACCGAAACTCGATAGAAGAGAAGCGCCGATAAAGGCATCCGCCTCACTACAGAGTGAAAGAAGAAAGGCCAAAAGCATCAAGAGCAAGATGGCAAAAAGAGGGGTCGCACTGATAGAGGTCAGAATTCGAGTTGGAACGTAGACCTGTATCATGGAGGCAAAGAGACAGCCAAATACCAAATAACGTCCCGTATCAAAAAATTCATCAATGGCTTGCACAAAGACTTGAAACACTTTTTTTGCAGAGCTCAAATGAGAAAAATCATGTTCATGACAGGCCATACGATTTTCTTTTTGAATCGGTTCTTCCCAGAAAAATCCTAGAAAAATCCCTAGTATCACAGCCACAACGATGGACCCTAGAGCTCGTAACAGGGCAACATGGAAGGAGTTGCCAAAGGCAGAATAAGTCGCAAAGAGTACAATGGGATTGATAACAGGTGCTGTTACAAGAAAGGGAACCGCTGTGTAACTGGGAACCTTCTTTTCCAGAAAACGATTGATGATGGGGACTATTCCACATTCACAAGAGGGAAAAAGCATCCCAACGAAGGTCCCCAAAAAGATTCTCCCCCAACGATTTCGAGGAAGAAAATGATAAACTTTTTCAGGAGTGATATAGACTTCAATCACTCCTGAAAGAATACTTCCTATCAGTACGAAAGGGAGGGCTTCAATGATAATGGAGAGAAAAATGGCTCCAGTCTGAAGCATACTAGATGGGAGTTGTTGGAAAGCAGTCATCTAGTTTTTCTTTTCTGCTTTGGCTTTTTTCTCTTTGTCATCAGGGAAAGTGACTTGTTTCAAATCAGGGAGTTTCGCAAACTCTTCAAACATTTTGTCCAAGTCGTCTCGTTTTGTAAATTTTACAGCCATAGGTGTACCTCGATTCTAAATTCTACCTCTATTATACTATTATTTTGAGGAAAAGGGAAAAGTTAAAATTGAGTATCTAACGAATCATAGAGTTTGATATATCCTGATATACACTATGATTGTGATATAATAGTTGTGGAATAACGGAGGAAATGATGGATCACGAAAAAATCGGTCAGGTTACCGACGAAGTAAAAGAAATTTTTAATATTGTTCTTGAAGCTAGTGACATCAAGGTCAACAAAGATGGTTTAAGAAGCCGTATGTTGAAACGACATCATAATGATGTAATTCATCATATCGAAGACCTAGAACTTATACTAAGTAATCCAGATTTCGTTGGGGTCAATCCACGAGAGAAAGATGCTAGTTTTGAATATGTTAAAAGATTTGATGATAATGTTCTTGTTGCCATCAAGTTACATAAGAGTAGCGATTTCTTTTATGTTCCGACCATGTATCGCTTGCAAGATTTCAAGTTACAAAGTCGTATCAAATCTGGTAGATTGAGAAAGCTTGACAAAAAAAGTAGTTAGTGCTAGAATAACATTAATGAAAGACATTTGAGGGCAGAAAGGTTCCTGTCGCACCTTGCAAAAGGTATCTGAGATGCTGGGTACACCGACCAGCCAAGTGTCCGTTATTCCAAGGGAGGGGCTTAAATGCTCCTTTTTTATTTAAAATTTCAAAATAGATTACACCCACCGCAAGTTCAGACTGGCGGTTTTTTATTTCTCAAAAATACGCATTTTGAACGATTAGAAACAGAAAATTTCAATCCTATTGTTCAAAAAAGCGTTTTCTTGAAGAATAGGGTGGGAGAATCGTGGCGTATTATTGTCAAAAATAAAAACAGTGAAATTAATCACTGATCCTTTTGTAAACTATTAGAATTAAATTGTAATCTTCTCAATAATACTGGTCCCAGAACTGGCTATTATGTCTGATCCATTAAATACTTTTGATATCATGACTTGGTTAAAAAAAGGCGGCAATGCTATATAAATAATACGTTATTTGCACCATAGAATATTGAGATGAAGCAAATTTATTCTCCACATATTGTTTTTAAATACTGTAAGAGCTAATTTGAAACGATTAGCTTATGGTATAATAGATTCATGGATAAAAAATATGAAAAAATCTCTCAGGATTTGGGAGTGACGTTAAAGCAAATTGATACTGTTCTAAGTTTGACAGCTGAAGGGGCGACAATTCCCTTTATCGCGCGTTATCGCAAGGACATGACTGGTAGTTTGGATGAGGTGGCGATTAAAGCCATTATCGACTTGGATAAAAGCCTTACCAACCTCAATGACCGTAAGGAAGCTGTTTTGGCTAAGATTCAAGAACAAGGAAAGTTGACCAAGGAATTGGAAGAGGCTATCCTAGCTGCCGAAAAATTAGCAGACGTAGAAGAACTCTACCTTCCTTACAAGGAAAAGCGTCGGACCAAGGCAACCATTGCCCGTGAAGCTGGACTCTTTCCTCTTGCTCGTCTGATTTTGCAGAATGTAGCTGACTTAGAGAAAGAAGCTGAGAAGTTTGTTTGTGAAGGATTTGCGACTAGCAAGGAAGCCTTGGCTGGTGCAGTTGATATCTTGGTCGAAGCCTTATCGGAAGATGTCAATTTACGTGCTATGACTTATCAGGAGGTGCTGAGACACTCTAAACTAACTTCTCAAGTTAAGAATGAAAGTCTTGATGAAAAGCAGGTTTTTCAGATTTACTATGATTTTTCAGAGACGGTTGGAAATATGCAAGGTTATCGAACCTTGGCTCTCAATCGTGGGGAGAAGATAGGTATCTTGAAGATCGGTTTTGAACATGCGACGGATCGTATTCTAGCTTTCTTTGCTGCTCGTTTCAAGGTAAAAAATGCCTATATTGATGAAGTTGTTCAGCAATCTGTTAAGAAAAAAGTCTTGCCTGCTATCGAGCGCCGTATTCGGACAGAATTAACTGAAAAGGCAGAAGAAGGGGCTATCCAACTCTTTTCTGACAACCTGCGAAATCTACTCTTGGTTGCTCCGCTGAAAGGGCGCGTGGTTCTTGGATTTGACCCAGCCTTTCGTACAGGTGCCAAGCTAGCCGTTGTTGATGCAACTGGGAAAATGCTGGCGACACAGGTTATTTATCCTGTCAAACCAGCATCAGCTCGTCAAATCGAAGAAGCAAAGAAAGATTTGGCAGATTTGATTGGTCAATACAGTGTAGAAATTATTGCTATCGGAAATGGGACGGCCAGTCGTGAAAGTGAAGCCTTTGTGGCCGAAGTTCTTAAAGAGTTTCCAGAAGTCAGCTATGTTATCGTCAATGAAAGCGGTGCTTCTGTCTATTCTGCCAGCGAACTTGCTCGCCAGGAATTTCCAGACTTGACCGTTGAAAAGCGCTCTGCTATCTCAATCGCCCGTCGCTTGCAAGATCCCCTTGCGGAATTGGTCAAAATCGATCCTAAGTCAATCGGTGTCGGTCAATATCAGCATGATGTCAGTCAGAAGAAACTATCTGAAAGTCTGGACTTTGTCGTGGATACCGTGGTCAACCAAGTCGGTGTCAATGTCAATACAGCCAGCCCAGCTCTTCTTTCCCATGTCGCTGGACTCAATAAAACCATCTCTGAAAATATTGTCAAATACCGTGAGGAAGAAGGGAAAATCACTTCACGAGACCAAATCAAGAAAGTTCCTCGTCTGGGGGCCAAGGCCTTTGAGCAGGCTGCTGGTTTCCTCCGTATCCCTGAAAGTAGCAATATCCTTGATAATACAGGAGTTCACCCAGAAAACTATGCTGCGGTTAAGGAGCTCTTCAAACGCTTGGATATCAAGGACTTGAATGAAGAGGCCCAAAGCAAACTCAAATCCCTATCAGTCAAAGATATGGCGCAAGAGCTAGACCTTGGTCCCGAAACTCTTAAAGATATTATTGCAGACCTTCTCAAACCAGGTCGAGATTTCCGTGATTCCTTTGACGCACCTGTGCTTCGCCAAGATGTCCTAGATATCAAGGACTTAGTGGTTGGTCAAAAGCTAGAAGGCGTGGTGCGTAATGTCGTTGACTTCGGTGCTTTTGTTGATATCGGAATTCACGAGGATGGCTTGATTCACATTTCTCATATGAGTCGCAAATTTATCAAACATCCCAGTCAAGTGGTGTCAGTTGGAGATTTGGTGACCGTTTGGGTTAAGAAAATTGATACTGAACGTGAAAAAGTCAATCTGTCGCTCCTGGCTCCAAATGAAACTGACTGATTACGCCAAGCAGGTTTCACTAGAAGACTTCGGCAGACCTTTTATCCATCAAGTCCAGTGGAATAGGCGTCTACGTTCGACAGGTGGGCGATTTTTCCCAAAAGATGGGCATTTGGATTTCAACCCCAAAGTTTATCAGGAACTGGGTTTGGATGTTTTTAGAAAAATTGTCCGACATGAACTCTGTCATTATCACCTCTATTTTCAAGGGAAGGGCTATCAACACAAGGATCGGGATTTTAAGGAACTTTTGAAAGCAGTGGATGGATTACGTTTTGTACCATCCTTGCCTAATAGCAACTCTAAAACAATCAGGATCTATCGTTGCCAATCCTGCCAGCAAACTTATCAGCGTAAGCGAAGGATTGATACCAAACGCTATCGTTGTGGAGTTTGTCGAGGAAAGCTATTACTAGTAAATCAGTCTGAGGACCGATGAAGGCCAAGCCTATCCGTGATATACTAAGTCTAACCTAGCAGAAAGAGGAAATAACATGAACAGTAAATTTTATAAAATGAGACGAAATCGCATGATTTCAGGAGTTCTGGCAGGTTTGTCAGACAAGTGGAACTTTGATGTTACCCTTGTTCGTTTCTTGTTTGCCATTTTTACAGTCGCAAACTTTGGACTCGGTGTGATTATCTATATCATCCTAGCTTCTGTCATGCCGACTAAGGAAGAAATCGAAGCAGAGATGTATGGAACAGGCCCACGGAAACGCAAAGAAGCCCAAGTCATTGACGATAATGAAGGCTGGTTTTGGTGAGGTAGAGACAGTTATTTTACTGTTATTCTATAAATTCGACTAATCTATTTTAACATTTCTTGAACCCTTGTATCCGCAAGGGTTTTCTTCTTGCTTTCTTTTTGTGGTAAAATATTTTTAATGAAATGGCTACATTTCCCCTAATCTTACAAAAATGTAAGATTAAAGTCTCTTTTGTAAGGTTAGGTTATGGCAAGCGGTCTTTTTTTGATGTAAACTAGACTCATAAAGAACAAAGGAGTAACATCATGAAACAAATCTTACATAAGAAAACTAGAAAACCAAGTCACAAAGAAATCGAGCGCGTTCAGCTGGGATGCGCTATGATGCAAGCTACATTTCATTTGATGGGATATTAAGAAAGGAGATTCTCATGACACTTTTAGATGTAAAACACGTTCAAAAAATTTATAAAACTCGTTTTCAGGGCAACCAAGTAGAAGCCCTCAAGGACATTCACTTTACCGTAGAAAAGGGTGACTACGTTGCCATCATGGGGGAGTCTGGTTCTGGTAAATCCACTCTTCTCAATATCCTAGCTATGCTGGATAAACCAACTCGTGGTCAGGTTTATCTGAATGGAACTGATACCGCAACCATTAAAAATTCACAAGCTTCTAGCTTCCGTCGTGAAAAGCTGGGCTTTGTCTTCCAAGACTTTAACTTGCTAGATACCCTGTCTGTTAAAGACAATATCTTGCTTCCGCTTGTCTTGTCAAGAAGACCCATTACGGAAATGATGAAAAAATTGGTGGTGACAGCTGAGAATCTAGGCATCAACCAATTGCAAGAGAAGTACCCTTACGAGATTTCAGGTGGGCAAAAACAGCGTGTAGCAGTAGCACGCGCTATCATTACAGAACCTGAAATTCTTCTTGCAGACGAACCGACAGGAGCTCTTGATTCCAAATCATCTGCAGCCTTACTTGATGTGTTTGACGAAATCAATGAGCGTGGTCAAACCATTCTCATGGTAACTCACTCAACGGCAGCAGCCAGCAGGGCTAAGCGTGTACTCTTTATCAAGGACGGCATTCTTTACAATCAAATCTACCGTGGAGAGAAGACAGAGCGTCAGATGTTCCAAGAAATCTCTGATACCTTGACTGTCATGGCAAGCGAGGTGAATTAGTATGTTTCGATTAACCAATAAGTTAGCGGTATCGAACTTGATTAAAAACCGCAAACTCTACTATCCTTTTGCGCTGGCTGTTCTCTTGGCAGTCACCGTCACCTATCTCTTTTACTCTCTAACCTTTAATCCCAAGATTTCGGAAATCCGTGGAGGTGAAACGATTCAAGCTACTCTTGGATTTGGTATGTTTGTCGTCACCCTTGCGTCAGCTATTATCGTCCTCTATGCCAATAGTTTTGTCATGAAAAACCGTTCCAAGGAACTGGGGATTTATGGCATGTTGGGTTTGGAGAAGCGTCATCTGATCAGTATGTCCTTTAAAGAGTTGGTGCTATTTGGAATTCTAACTGTTGGTGCAGGTATCGGTATTGGAGCCTTGTTTGACAAGTTGATTTTCGCTTTCCTACTCAAACTGATGAAATTGAAGGTAGAACTGGTCGCTACCTTCCAGATGAAAGTTGTCATTTCAGTGCTAGTTGTCTTTGGATTGATTTTCCTAGGCCTCATGTTCCTGAACGCCCTTAGAATCGCCCGTATGAATGCTCTCCAGCTCTCGCGTGAGAAAGCAAGCGGAGAGAAAAAAGGTCGTTTCCTACCTCTCCAAACAATTCTTGGTTCGATTAGTTTAGGGATTGGATATTATCTTTCCCTTACTGTAAAAGATCCTCTGACAGCCTTAACAACCTTCTTCCTAGCTGTTTTACTGGTTATCTTTGGAACCTATCTTTTGTTCAATGCAGGGATTACCGTTTTCCTCCAAATCTTAAAGAAAAATAAGAAATACTATTACCAACCAAATAATCTTATCTCTGTTTCCAACTTGATTTTCCGTATGAAGAAAAATGCGGTTGGACTAGCAACTATCGCTATTTTGTCAACAATGGTTTTGGTAACCATGTCAGCAGCGACTAGTATTTTCAATGCCTCAGAAAGCTTTAAAAAAGTTCTAAATCCTCATGACTTTGGAATTACTGGACAAAATGTTGAAAAAGAAGACTTGGACAAACTCTTGAGCCAGTTTGCAAGTGATAAAGGTTATAAGATTAAAGAGAAAGAAGTTCTTCGTTACGCTTACTTTGGTGTTGCAAACCAAGAAGGAACCAAGTTAACCATTTTTGAAAAAGGACAAAACCGTGTCCAAGTCAAAACAGTTTTCATGGTATTTGACCAAAAAGATTATGAAAATATGACTGGTCAAAAACTGTCTCTATCAGGAAATGAGGTCGGACTCTTTGCAAAGAATGAGGGAGTTAAAGAACAGAAAGCTCTAACTCTAAATGATCATCAATTTTCTGTCAAAGAAGAATTTGATAAAGATTTTATTGTCAATCATGTCCCAAATCAGTTTAATATCTTGACTTCTGATTACAATTACCTTGTTGTACCTAATTTACAAGCCTTTTTGGACCAATTCCCAGATTCGGATATCTATAATCAGTTTTACGGTGGTATGAATGTAAGTATCAGTGAAGAAGAGCAACTCAAAGTCGCTGAAGAATATGAAAAATACTTACAAAAGTTTAATGCTCAATTAAACACTGAAGGTAACTATGTGTATGGTAGCACTCTAGCAGATGCTGGTGCTCAAATGAGTGTCCTCTTTGGCGGTGTCTTCTTTATTGGTATTTTCCTATCCATTATCTTTATGGTCGGAACCGTTCTGGTCATCTACTACAAACAAATTTCTGAAGGCTATGAAGACCGTGAACGCTTTATTATCTTGCAGAAAGTCGGTTTAGATCAAAAGCAAATCAAGCAAACCATTAACAAACAAGTTTTAACTGTTTTCTTCCTTCCTTTGCTCTTTGCCTTCATACATTTAGCCTTTGCCTACCATATGCTTAGTCTGATTTTAAAAGTGATTGGTGTACTGGATACGACTATGATGTTGATTGTGACCTTGTCTATCTGCGCCATCTTCCTCATTGCCTATGTGTTGATTTTCATGATTACTTCAAGAAGCTATCGCAAGATTGTGCAAATGTAAAAAAGATACCTCGACTTCAAAATCGAGGTATTTCTTGTATTTTATACTCAATGAAAATCAAAAAGCAAACTAGGAAGCTAGCCGCAGGTTGCTCAAAGCACTGCTTTGAGGTTGTAGATAGAACTGACGAAGTCAGCTCAAAACACTGTTTTGAGGTTGCAGATAGAACTGACGAAGTCAGTTACACATATATACGGCAAGGCGAAGCTGACGTGGTTTGAAGAGATTTTCGAAGAGTATTAAATGCTGAAAAGTTGTCCGAGCAGGAAAGTGACTCCCATGGTCAAGAGACCAATAGCGAGGTTTCGAATCATAGCTGTTTTGGTTGGGGCTTTTCCAAGTCTGGCACTAGTGTAACCAGTGAGAAGAAGGGCCACACCGACGATAAGGACAGTAGCAGGGATGCGGTATTCACTTGGGAAAATGGTCACTGAGAGCATTGGAGGCAAACTTCCAAGGAAAAAGGCAACAAAGCTGGAAATGGCAGCGTGCCAAGGATTGGTAAACTCTTCATACTCAATCCCATATTTTTCCTCGACCAGAGCCTTGAGTGGATTTTTTAGAAAGGCCTTGTTGGTCAAGAGTTGGGCAGAGGTTTCGCATTCTCCGTTTTGGATATAGGCAGCATAGAGGGATTTTTTGGCTAACTCTATATCTTGGTCTAGCAAGACTTGCTCACGCGCAACGGCTGCTTCCTCTGTATCTTTCTGAGTTGAAACGGATACGTATTCTCCACCAGCCATTGAAAAGGCACCTGCCAAGATAGCCGCAAAACCTGATAAAAAGATAATCCAGATATTGGTCGTGGCACTGGCAACCCCGGTAACCACACCAGCAATGGAAATAATCCCATCATTGGCACCAAGAACGCCCGCACGCAGGATATTTAAACGACCTGCAAAATTTGAATCAATTTCGTGATTTGTTTCTGACATATTATTCTCCTTTTATCCAGTATAAAGGAAAAATATAAGGAAATCAATCTTTTAAAACTGTCTGAAAAAAGTTGCACGATTTTAATAATAATGTAAAAATGTCGTCATCTTATCTAATCTATCAAACACAGAAGGTAAAGAGTATATAATGGCATGAAAGAATTTCAAATTAAATACTGTAATCATTTCGTTCACTTTATAATCGTTTACAAAAAAATATTTATCGATATTTTTTACATAAACTAAACAATTTACGAACATATTTTTGTTTTTTATCAAAAAATACTTTACAAGTTCTTAAAAACATGATATAGTAATGGAGCTTAGAAAATGAGATGATGTTTTCTAGCAAATATAAACCCGAGTAAAAAATGCCTACGGACAGGCAGGGTTGAATGCCGAAGCGTGGTTGAAAAGCCACATTATTGATAGGGTTAAAAGCCTACTTTTATAAGTTGATGTTAGGATTTTTATCCTAATTCATAATTTTTAGTGTGGTGAAAGCACACGTCATCTTGTGAAACGATCAATAAAGTACGTAATATTTGCTACTAGAGAGTTAGGAAACATCAGGAACAGACATACTCAAAAGAAACAAACATAAAAACGTCAGAAGATTGCAGAGCAGGTGAAAACCTGCTCTTTTTTCATAAGTATCCTTTAGTTCCTTATTTATGGTGAGGTTCTAAAAATATGGAAAGGAGTATGTCTTGAAAGAGTTAGATCAAAACCAAGCCCCAATTTATGAGGCCTTGGTAAAGCTACGCAAGAAACGGATTGTTCCCTTTGATGTTCCAGGTCACAAACGTGGTCGGGGAAATCCAGAACTTGTCGAACTGTTAGGGGAAAAATGCGTTGGTATCGATGTCAATTCGATGAAGCCCTTGGATAATCTCGGTCATCCTATTTCGATTATTCGGGATGCAGAGGAGCTGGCTGCGGAAGCTTTTGGAGCTAGCCATGCCTTTCTCATGATTGGTGGAACAACCTCATCAGTACAGACTATGATTCTGTCAACCTGCAAGGCAGGAGATAAGATTATTCTGCCACGAAATGTCCATAAATCTGCTATCAATGCGCTGGTTCTATGTGGTGCCATTCCCATCTATATAGAGATGAGTGTAGATCCCAAGATTGGTATCGCTTTAGGTCTTGAAAATGACCGAGTAGCCCAGGCCATAAAGGACCATCCAGATGCCAAGGCCATTTTGATTAACAATCCTACTTACTACGGAATCTGTTCAGACCTAAAGGGGTTGACAGAAATGGCTCATGAAGCTGGCATGATGGTTTTAGTAGATGAAGCCCACGGAGCGCATTTACATTTTACAGATAAACTTCCAATTTCTGCTATGGACGCAGGAGCTGATATGGCGGCTGTCTCTATGCATAAGTCTGGTGGGAGTTTGACCCAAAGTTCGCTTCTTTTAATCGGGGAGCAGATGAACCCTGAGTACGTTCGTCAAATCATCAACCTGACCCAGTCAACATCTGCCTCTTACTTGTTGATGGCTAGTCTGGATATTTCACGTCGCAACTTGGCCCTTCGTGGTAAAGAGTCGTTTGAAAAGGTCATTGAGCTATCCGAGTACGCTCGTCGTGAAATCAATGCTATCGGTGGCTACTATGCCTACTCAAAAGAGTTAATAGATGGTGTGTCGGTTTGTGATTTTGACGTGACCAAATTGTCAGTTTACACTCAAGGTATTGGCTTAACAGGTATCGAGGTTTATGACCTCTTACGAGACGAATACGACATTCAGATTGAGTTTGGTGATATTGGCAATATCTTGGCCTATATTTCGATTGGTGATCGCATCCAAGACATCGAGCGCTTAGTCGGTGCTTTGGCTGATATCAAGAGACTCTATTCTCGAGATGGTAAGGACTTGATAGCAGGAGAATATATTCAGCCTGAGTTGGTGCTGTCTCCACAAGAAGCCTTCTATTCAGAGAGAAAAAGTTTGTCTTTAGACGAATCTGTTGGACAGGTCTGTGGAGAATTTGTCATGTGTTACCCTCCAGGAATCCCTATCTTGGCTCCTGGTGAACGCATTACACGTGAAATTGTAGACTATATCCAATTTGCCAAGGAACGTGGTTGCTCCCTCCAAGGGACGGAAGATCCTGAGGTCAATCACATCAACGTCATTAAGAGAAAGGAGAACTAGATGGATTTATGGTTTTCTGAAGTTCATACTCCAGATGTCAAATTATCCTTGAGAACTGCCAAGCAACTCTACGCTGGAAAAAGTGAATGGCAGGATATCGAAGTCTTGGATACCCCAGCTTTTGGAAAGATTTTGATTTTAAATGGGCATGTCTTGTTCTCAGATGCGGATGATTTTGTCTACAATGAAATGACCGTCCACGTTCCCATGGCTGTCCACCCAAATCCTCAGAAAGTCTTGGTTATTGGGGGTGGTGACGGAGGTGTTGCCCAAGTATTAACACTCTATCCAGAATTGGAACAAATCGACATTGTGGAACCAGATGAGATGCTGGTTGAGGTGTGTCGTGAGTATTTCCCAGATTTTGCCGCAGGGCTAGATGATCCTCGTGTTACCATTTACTATCAAAATGGGCTACGCTTTTTGCGAAACTGCGAAGATGACTATGATATTATCATCAACGATGCGACAGATCCATTTGGCCATACGGAAGGACTCTTTACCAAGGAATTTTATGGTAACAGTTATAGAGCCTTGAAAGAAGACGGTATCATGATTTATCAGCATGGTAGTCCTTTCTTTGACGAGGATGAGTCAGCTTGCCGAAGCATGCACCGCAAGGTCAATCAAGCCTTTCCAATCAGTCGGGTCTATCAGGCCCATATCCCAACCAGTCCTGCTGGTTATTGGTTGTTTGGATTTGCATCGAAGAAATACCACCCTGTCAAAGATTTTGACAAGAAAGGCTGGAAAAAACGCCAGCTTTTCACAGAATACTACACTGCAAACTTACACGTGGGAGCCTTTATGTTGCCCAAGTATGTTGAGGACATTTTAGAAGAAGAGGAAGGAAAAAAATGAGTCGTTTACTAGTTGTTGGATGTGGGGGCGTTGCCCAAGTTGCTATTTCAAAGATTTGTCAAGATAGCAAAACCTTTTCAGAGATTATGATTGCTAGCCGTACTAAGTCAAAATGTGATGATTTGAAGGCTAAATTAGAAGGCAAAACAAGTACAAAGATTGAGACAGCTGCTCTTGATGCTGACAAGGTTGAAGAAGTGATTGCCCTGATTGAAAGCTACAAACCAGAAGCTGTTTTGAACGTAGCTTTACCATATCAAGATTTAACCATTATGGATGCTTGTTTGGCTACAGGTGTCCACTATATCGATACAGCTAACTATGAGGCAGAGGATACAGAAGACCCTGAGTGGCGTGCTATCTACGAAAAACGTTGTAAGGAACTTGGATTTACAGCCTACTTTGACTACTCATGGCAGTGGGCTTATCAGGAGAAATTCAAAGAGGCAGGCTTGACTGCTCTGCTTGGATCTGGCTTTGACCCAGGTGTGACCAGCGTTTTTTCAGCTTACGCCCTTAAACATTATTTTGATGAAATCCACTATATCGACATTTTAGACTGTAATGGTGGTGACCACGGTTATCCGTTTGCAACAAACTTTAACCCAGAAATCAATCTACGCGAGGTTTCTGCGCCAGGTTCTTACTGGGAAGATGGAAAATGGGTTGAAGTCGAAGCTATGTCTATCAAGCGTGAGTATGATTTCCCTCAAGTTGGACAAAAAGACATGTATCTCCTTCACCATGAAGAAATCGAATCATTGGCCAAGAACATTCCAGGTGTCAAACGCATTCGCTTCTTTATGACCTTTGGTCAATCTTACTTGACGCACATGAAATGTCTTGAAAATGTTGGTCTCCTTCGTACGGATACTATTAACTTTAACGGCCAAGAAATTGTTCCGATTCAGTTCTTAAAAGCTCTACTTCCAGATCCTGCCAGCCTTGGCCCACGTACAGTCGGTAAAACCAATATTGGTTGTATCTTTACAGGTGTCAAAGATGGCGTTGAAAAGACCATCTACATCTACAATGTCTGCGATCATCAGGAATGTTACGCAGAAGTTGGTTCGCAAGCCATTTCTTACACGACTGGAGTTCCAGCCATGATTGGGACAAAATTAGTGATGAACGGTACTTGGAAACAAGCTGGAGTGTATAACCTTGAAGAATTGGATCCAGACCCATTCATGGAAGCTCTAAATGAGTATGGTTTGCCATGGGTTGTGGTTGAAAATCCACAAATGGTGGACTAATGAAATTAGAAAATGTACCAACACCAGCTTATGTTATTGACTTGTCAAAGTTAGAAGCCAACTGTCGCATTCTACAATATGTACAAGAAGAAGCTGGCTGCAAGGTTTTGCTTGCCCAGAAGGCATATTCTCTTTACAAAACCTATCCCTTGATTAGCCAGTATCTATCTGGGACTACTGCCAGTGGTCTTTATGAAGCCAAATTGGCAAGGGAAGAATTTCCTGGTGAAGTTCATGTATTTGCGCCAGCCTTCAAGGAATCAGATATGGAAGAGCTACTGCAAATATCTGATCATATTGTTTTTAACTCAGAGAGACAATTGCGTAAACATGGACCTCGTTGTCGAGATGCTGGTATCAGTGTTGGTTTGCGCCTCAACCCTCAGTGTTCAACTCAAGGAGATCACGCGCTCTATGACCCTTGTGCACCTGGCTCTCGATTTGGCGTTACACTAGATAAAATTCCTAGTGATTTGCTGGATTTGGTGGATGGTCTTCATTTTCACACCCTTTGCGAGCAGGGAGCAGATGATTTACAAACAACTTTGAAAGCAGTAGAAGAGCAGTTTGGTTCCTATTTGCATCAAGTTAAATGGCTCAATATGGGGGGTGGACACCACATCACAAGAGAAGACTACGATATAGATTTGCTGATTTCAGAAATCAAACGTATCCAAGAAACTTATAATCTTGAAGTCTATATCGAGCCGGGTGAAGCCATTGCGCTCAATGCGGGTTATCTAGCAACTGAGGTATTGGATATCGTTGAAAACGGTATGGAAATCTTGGTTTTAGATGCCTCTGCTACCTGCCATATGCCTGATGTACTTGAGATGCCCTATCGACCACCATTGAGAGATGGCTATGAGGCTCAGGAAAAAGCCCATACCTACAGACTTTCTTCTAATAGCTGTCTGACGGGCGATGTAATTGGTGATTACAGCTTTGAAAATCCAGTCCAAATCGGAGACAGACTTTATTTTGAAGACATGGCCATTTATTCTTTTGTTAAAAATAATACCTTTAATGGTATTGGATTGCCAAGTCTCTATGTCATGGATGAAAATGGAGATTGTGACTTGGTCAAGGCTTTTGGTTATCAAGACTTTAAAGGGAGATTATCATGATAGACAGTCCAAAAAAATTAGGCTATCGTATGCCAGCAGAGTACGAACCTCATCATGGTACCCTCATGATATGGCCGACTCGACCAGGTTCATGGCCCTTTCAAGGAAAGGCTGCCAAAAGAGCATTTACTCAGATTATCAAGACTATAGCAGAAGGCGAAAAAGTCTATCTTTTGGTGGGCCAAGACTACTTAGCTGAAGCCCAAGACTACCTTGGAGATAGCGTTGTTTATCTAGATATTCCTACCAATGACGCCTGGGCTCGAGATACAGGACCAACCATTCTTATCAATGATAAAGGCAAGAAATTAGCCGTTGATTGGGCCTTCAATGCTTGGGGAGGAACCTATGATGGTCTGTATCAAGATTATGAAGCAGATGACCAAGTAGCCACTCGTTTTGCTGAGGCCTTGGAAATGCCTATTTACGATGCCAAACCTTTTGTCCTAGAAGGCGGAGCGATACATAGCGATGGTCAAGGAACCATTCTTGTGACTGAAAGTTGCTTGCTTAGTCCTGGGCGTAATCCTCACCTGACTAAAGAGAAAATCGAGAATACCTTATTAGAGAGCCTTGGAGCTGAAAAAGTTATCTGGCTTCCTTATGGTATTTATCAGGATGAAACCAATGAACACGTTGACAATGTTTCTGCTTTTGTTGGTCCTGCTGAACTTGTTTTAGCTTGGACAGATGATCAAAACGATCCCCAGTATTCCATGTCAAAGGCAGATCTCGAACTCTTAGAGCAAGAAACAGATGCAAAAGGTCGTCACTTCACCATTCATAAATTGCCTATCCCTGCAGTTCGACAAGTTGTGACAGAAGAAGATCTTCCTGGTTATTCCTACGAAGAAGGTGAAGAAGAGCGATACGCAGGTGAAAGGCTTGCTGCTTCCTATGTCAATTTCTATATTGCCAACAAGTCTGTTTTAGTGCCACAGTTTCAGGATAAAAATGACCAAGTAGCCTTAGATATCCTCAGTAAATGTTTTCCAGACCGTAAAGTTGTTGGAATTCCAGCCAGAGATATTCTATTAGGTGGTGGTAATATCCACTGTATCACCCAACAAATCCCAGAATAGGAGAAAAAGATGAGAAATGTAAAAGTTTCAGCCATTCAGATGCAATGTGCCAAGGATGTGGCAACAAATATTCAAACAGCAGATCGTTTAGTACGTCAGGCTGCAAAACAAGGTGCACAAATTATTCTCTTACCCGAATTATTTGAACGTCCATACTTTTGTCAGGAACGTCAGTATGACTACTACCAACATGCCCAATCTGTAGCAGAAAATACTGCCATTCAGCATTTTAAGGTGATTGCTAAGGAACTACAGGTTGTTTTACCGATCAGTTTCTATGAAAAAGATGGCAATGTCTTATATAACTCTATTGCCGTCATTGATGCAGATGGGGAAGTGCTGGGCGTTTATCGGAAAACCCACATACCAGATGATCATTATTATCAAGAAAAGTTTTATTTCACGCCTGGCAACACAGGTTTCAAGGTCTGGGATACTCGCTATGCCAAGATTGGTATCGGTATCTGTTGGGATCAATGGTTCCCTGAAACAGCGCGTTGTCTTGCGTTAAATGGTGCTGAATTGCTCTTTTATCCAACAGCTATCGGTTCAGAGCCAATTTTGGATACGGATAGTTGTGGTCATTGGCAGCGTACCATGCAAGGACACGCAGCAGCAAATATTGTCCCAGTTATTGCAGCCAATCGCTATGGCTTTGAAGAAGTCACTCCAAGTGAGGAAAATGGCGGACAGAGTTCCAGTCTTGACTTCTACGGTTCCTCCTTTATGACGGATGAAACAGGAGCTATTCTAGAACGAGCTGAAAGACAAGAAGAAGCTGTTCTCTTAGCAACTTATGACCTAGATAAGGGAGCAAGCAAACGCCTAAACTGGGGCTTGTTTCGAGATAGAAGACCCGAAATGTATCAACGTATTACGGACTAGTAGGGGAGAAATGAGAGATTCATTCTGCTGGACTCGTTTTCACTAGCAACTATAAGGATACAATGTTAGCTAGTAAATGGATTTTATATTTTAACCCTCTAAGGCTTTCTCGCGCTTTTTATGCGAGGAGCTTTTCTGTTTAAGCATTATCAATAAAACATGCTATAATAGTTGCAGAAAGGTTGGTATTTATGGCTAGGATATTGGTTATTGAAGACAATAGTGACATTCAAGAGATTTTACGAACACTTCTTACTGAGGAGCACGAGGTGATTCAAGCCTTTTCTGGTACAGAAGGAATTATGCGTTTTGACCAAGGGGGGATTGACCTCGTTTTGCTAGATATCATGCTTCCTGGGAAAAATGGGGATCAGGTTTTAAAAGCTATCAGGGAACAAAGTCAAACTCCAGTCATTATGCTAACGGCTTTGAGCGATAAGAAGCTAATCAGTCAATATCTCTTAGACGGTGCCAATGATTACATAGTGAAACCTTTTGATTTGGACGAAGTCTTTGCTAGGGTTACTGTTCAATTACGTCAAAGCGCAGAAAAACAGCCTATGGAAATAGAAAAAACTGAAAATCTGCCACAAAACTTGAAAAATATCCAGTTTGATGCAGAAAGTTTTGAAATCAAAAATAGTCAGGAAACGATTCGCCTTGCCAAGAAAGAATGCTTGATTCTCCAAACTCTCCTTAAACATCCAAAGAAAATTTTCACCAAGGAAGAACTTTATGAGTTGGTCTGGGAGGATAGCTATTTACCTGGAGATAATACCCTCAATACGCATTTGAGTAATCTTCGTAAAAAATTAAACCAGCTTGACCCAAATCAGGAATATATTGAAACCATTTGGGGCGTTGGGATAAGATTAAAAGGAGACAAGCAATGACCTACATGATAATCTTTACCCTATTGGTACTCCTAATTATTTTATCGATTGTATTAATTCGCTACCATCTAGCACTTAAAAACTTGAGTCAACAGATTGAAGACAAGATTCTTACAGGTAGTATGAAAAGAGTAGGAGTCAGCATTTTTTCCAAACATTTTTTACATCTCTACCAGCAGATTGAGAATCTATTTCAGGAAGTGGAACAATCTCGGTTAGTTATGAAAAGGGAAAAGCAGACTCTGGATATGGCCATCAGCAATATCGCCCATGATATTCGGACACCTCTGACTATCGCTTCAGGTTACACCCAACAATTGATAAAGTCTCCTGAAGATAAAGCAGAAACCTTACAAAAAATAGCCCAGCATCTTGATTTAGTTTCCAAACGTTTGGAGGCTCTTCTAGAATATCGTCGTTTGATGGAAGGAGCTGTCAAACCGAAACTGGAAGAAATAGATCTCTCAGCTTTTATCACCAAAAAGACTTTGGCTTATTATGATGTTTTTCAGGCGGCAAATATCACGCTTGATTTTAAGGTTGAATCTGGTCTGAAAATGAGGACTGATGAAAACTTGCTGGATCGAATTTTACAAAATCTGCTTGGAAATGTCCTTAAACATGGCAAGGAAGAAGCGCGACTATCTTTGAGAAAGGAAAAGGAACAGCTTGTCTTAGAGATTGCAAACCTTGTCAAACAGCCCATCAAAAAAATAGAAAATCTCAGTAACCGTTTTTATTCTGAAAATTTATCAGACACCGAAGAATCCTCTGGTTTAGGCCTTTATATCACTGAGGAATTATGTCATCTTCTCGGTGCAGAGATGAAACTAAGCACAGATGGGCAGTGGTTATCGGTTTTTATTTACTTTTAACGAAATAAACCTCCTCTGTAGGCTAGAGGAGGTCATTTTTTATAAACTTTTCTTTTTGAAAACTGCCAATCCACTTAGATTAAAGATTAGAATAATAGCTAAAGTAACTATAAGTGTATAGAAAATGGACTCACTATTAGCAGTCATAGCATAGGAAAAATGCAAGGACAAATATGGTAAAAATTTGATACTTGGGAAGATGAGCATTGGCATAGAAAGTAAGATAGAGCTGACCAAATAGCCAATAAATACTGCAAGATAAGAATGACTAACATAGAGAATAAAGGAAACAATGGAAAGCCAAGCAAGGAGGCAAAGGAATTGAAGGAAAATGGTTGTTAATAGATTGCCAATAAAGCCATCAGGTATGGTTCCAAATCCATTTAAGATAGTTGCTGGAATAAAGGCAATCACAAGGCTGATGATAAGTTGCAAGAGTGCAATACAAGCCACTACAAAGGCTTTGGCAAGGAAAAACTCTGTACGAGAAACCCCTACTGTCAAACTATTTTTATAGAGCTTTCCGATTAAATCAACACCGAGAACTAGACAAGTTAGAACAATACAGAGAAAAACGAGGTTTGAACCTTGACTAGATGCGTTAATCAGGGCTTGTACACCGTCCCAACCATGGGTTGGAATGTCTGGCTCTTCTGTCTGGATTGCCATCAGATGGCCCGTGGCTCCTATACTTGCTCCCATTAGCATGAGAGTAAAGAGAATAAATTCTGTAATCCAGAATCCTTTGGAACGGAAAAGACGGTAAAAGTCTGCTTGAATGGTATGTATCATGATTTTCCTCCTATTCGACCAATTGAGTGAAGTATTCTTCTAGGTTTTGACGGGCATAGTAAATCTCGTCAATGGCAACATCTGCCAAGGTTAATTCCTTGAGAATCTGTTTGACATCTTGTTCCTGACCAAAGATATGGATTTCATTTTCTGGATTGATAACCTTGAACTGGAGTTGGATTTGTTCTTTTAATACTTGACAAGCTTTCTCTTGCTCAGCTGTCTTAAGTACAATATAATCCTCACTTAGTGTTTCAAATTCAGCTTTGCTGATTTCACGGATAATCTTGCCTTGATCTAAAATACCAAAACGATTAGCTAGGAGATAAAGTTCTGACAAGATATGGCTAGAGATGAGGATGGTTATGCCTTTTTCTTGATTGAGCCGCTGGATCATGAGGCGAAATTCTTTGATACCAATTGGGTCAAGTCCATTGATAGGTTCATCTAAGATTAGGAAGTCTGGTTTGGAGAGAAGAGCAATGGCGATGCCAAGTCTTTGCTTCATTCCCAGAGAGAAATCTCGAAAGACTTTTTTACCTGTATCTGACAAACCTACATAATCCAGTGTTTCTCTAATGACTTGATCAGCATTTGGAATATGACGAATCATACAGTAATATTTCAGGTTTTGATAGGCTGTTAAGTGATTATGAGCTACAGGTGATTCGATCACTGAACCTACTCGAGATAAAGCCTTGGTCCACTCATTTTCCGTTTGGCTAGAGAAGAGGGAAAGAGTTCCTTTATCCGCAAACAGTAGTTGCGTAATGATTTTTATCAAGGTGGTTTTCCCAGCTCCGTTTTTCCCAATAAGTCCATAAATATCTCCCTCTCTTATCGTTAGATGAAGATCCTGAAGAATAGCTTGTTTTTCAAAGTTTTTAGACAATCCATGAATGTCGAGTACTGTTTTCATGATTCTCTCCTTTTGATTTATTTTGTTAACTTTAGTATAAAGTATAGAAATCAAAGAAAGCTCAAGGATTTCTAAAGAGTTTCTAAAGTTTTAGGAATTCTTAAATATCAAAACCCAGTTGGCATGAACTGGGCTTCTTAATTATAAAATATACTTCTCAATAGCATGCGCGACGCCGTCTTCTTCGTTGCTGGCTGTAACGGCATCAGCTAGGGATTTGACATAATCACTGGCATTTCCCATAGCAATGCCCAGTCCTGCAAACTGGAGCATTTCGATATCATTATTAGCATCGCCCATAGCCATAATTTCTGATGGCTCGATATTCAAAATCTCTGCTAGTCGAGAAAGAGCGGTAGCCTTTGTCGTACCAAGTGGCATAGCTTCATAAATGACAGGCTGTGAACGAACTCCACTAAATCGTTGGCAAAGCTCCTCAGCAAAACGCTGCTCAAAATCGTTCGTTTGGCTCTCTGTCCCCAAAAACATACCTTGAAACATGCGATATTTGCCACTGATCGCTTCCTCAAGAGAAATTTCAGTCAGGTCTGAAAAGACTAGCTTGGCATCATTTTGGATGACTTGATTGGGCTTGCCACCGAGGACAAAATAATGCTCCTCATCAAAAAGAGTCAACTGAACATCACTTTTTTCAGCTAGGTCATAGAGGTATTCGATGTCTGCTGGACTAAGTTCTTGCCAGTCAACTAATCCCCAGTCACTGGTCTGGTGAGTTGAGCAACCGTTGTTAACAATCACATACTCATTCTGGAGGTCGAGTCCCAGTTTTTGATAATAGGGGAGGACGCCGAAAAGCGGGCGACCTGTACAGAGAACCAGTTTGACACCTTTTTCAATGGCTTGGTGAATAGCTGTAATATGAGCTTGTGGGATTTCCTTGGCTTCATTGAGGAGGGTTCCGTCCATATCCAAGGCTAATAGTTTAATCATAGGTCTTCCTTCTTTATCTTTTGGTATTATTATAGCATATTTTGGAGAAGATAATGGTAAAAGGCTAGGGGCTAATTGATTTTACGGTTTAGGATGTTTTGATGACAATTCATGATTGGAAGAGGAAATTTTGCAAAGATATGCTATACTAAGCTTGTCAATGTTGCAACTAGACAAATATAAAAAAACAATTTAATATAATAGTTTTTTTGTAAGTAGGTATGAGTAGCAGATTACTCAACTAATTTGAACAATAACAGAGGAAATATATCATGATTTTAATGACAAAAAATATAAATCTAACAAATGAAGAATTAGAGATGATACAAGGTGGAGCAGATCCCTATGGTAAAGAACCTAATGGTTATTATGCTTGGCAAATGGAACCAGTATTAACTATGCCAGTTCATGGATTTTGTCCCAGAGGAACCTATGATTTAGGATATATTGGAGGAGGTAATCATCTTTGCAAAGGAAGTGCTGCGAGATTTTAAGTAAAATTTATTAGGAACATGAAGAAACAAGGGGAGAAAGCAGAGAATTTAATATGAAAAAACGGGCTATTCAAATTTTACTAGCATTGTCCTTAATTTTTTATAAATCAACTTGGTTTTGGATGCTTTTCAACCACCTCGCAAAGCCCTATCTACCAGCAAGTCGTGAATTTTTTCAGATTCTGCTTTTGATGGAGAGTGGAGTTCTTTTATTAGCGGTCATCTATCTACTAGTTTTTGCAGGAAAGAAAACTTTTCATTTCAAGTGGCAGTTGAGGTACTTTATCTACCTTTTACTGGGTTACATCATTTCGTATATGTCGGACTTCCTCTTGTCTTATTTCATACCCTTGTCCTCAAATCAAATTTCTTTGAATGAAACGATAGAAATGATGGGACGACAGGAGTTACCCTATTTCTTGCTCATAGTTTGCTTCATCGCCCCTATTGCTGAGGAATTGATTTATCGCGGTGTGCTTATGACAACCTTTTTCAAAAACTCACCTTGGTACGGAGATGTCTTGCTTTCTGCTATTATTTTCGGTTGCATTCATATCAATTTCGCTTTAACACCTCTTGCCTTTTTCATTTATGCTAGTGGAGGTCTTATTTTGGCTTTATTGTATCGCATGGCAAAAACTCTCTACTATCCAATTCTACTCCATATCCTCATCAATATCACTGCCTTCTGGAACTTGTGGTTACTCCTATTTTCAGGAAGTTAGCTTACTAAAACAATGTCGGAACTTTCCGGCATTTTCTTTTCAATAGATGAGCAAGAACTGATTATTTACAGGATTGCTTAATTAAAAAATGGTATAATAAAAGGTAATGAAAAATTCCAACGAGGCAGAGATGAAATTACTTTATACTGATATTCGGACTTCTTTGACAGCAATTCTAACCAGAGAGGCGGAAGAGCTCGTTGCTACGGGCAAGCGGGTCTTCTACATCGCTCCTAACTCTCTTTCTTTTGAAAAGGAACGCGCCGTGCTGGAATGCTTGTCCCAGCAGGCTTCTTTTGCGATTACCGTCACGCGCTTTGCGCAGATGGCTCGTTACCTGGTCTTGAATGATTTGCCTGCTAAAACCAGTCTAGATGATATTGGTCTTGGGATGGCCTTTTATAAATGCCTTGCTGAACTTGATCCCAAGGACTTACGTGTTTATGGTGCTATTAAGCAGGATCCTCAGTTTATCCAGCAGTTGATTGAACTTTATCATGAAATGACGACTGCTCAGATGAGTTTTTTGGACTTGGAAAGTTTAACGGATGAGGACAAGCGAGCGGATTTACTCTTAATTTTTGAGAAAGTGACGGCCTATCTCAATCAGAGCCTGTTAGCTCAGGGAAGTCAGCTGTCCCATTTGATTGAAGCTATTGAGAATGACAAGGTAAGTAGTGATTTTACTCAAATTGCTTTAGTCATTGATGGATTTACCCGTTTTTCTGCTGAGGAAGAGCGGATTGTGAACTTACTTCATGGCAAGGGTGTTGAAATTGTCATTGGGGCTTATGCTAGCAAGAAAGCTTATACCAGTCCATTCGCTGAAGGCAATCTTTATCAAGCCAGTGTAGAGTTTCTCCATCATCTAGCCTTTAAATACCAAACACCTGCTCAGGACTGTTCTCAAATTCATGAGAAGATGGATAGCTTTGACAAGGCCTCTCGTTTGCTGGAGTCTTCTTATGACTTTTCAGAACTCAGCTTGGATGTAGATGATAAGGACCGCGAAAACCTGCAAATCTGGTCTTGTTTGACGCAAAAGGAAGAGTTGGAGTTGGTAGCCCGTAGCATTCGTCAGAAATTACATTCCAATCCAGACCTGAGTTACAAGCATTTTCGTATTCTGCTGGGAGATGTGGCTTCTTACCAGTTATCCCTTAAAACTATTTTTAACCAATATCAGATTCCTTTTTATCTTGGTAGAAGCGAAGCGATGGTGCATCATCCCTTGACACAGTTTGTCGAGTCTATTCTAGCTTTGAAACGCTATCGTTTCCGTCAGGAGGATTTGATCAACCTTCTTAGAACAGGTTTGTATACCGACCTTAGTCAGGCTGATATTGACGCATTTGAGCAATATATCCGCTATCTTGGTATCAATGGCTTGCCAGCCTTTCAGCAAATCTTCACTAAATCCCACCATGGAAAATTTGATTTAGGGCGTTTAAATGCTCTTCGTCTGCGTATTTTAGCCCCTCTTGAGACTCTCTATGCCAGTCGAAAGCAGAAAGCTGAAAATCTCTTGCAGAAGTGGAACTCTTTTATAAAAGAAGGAGCTGTGACCAAGCAATTACAAGATTTGACAGCTACTATGGAAGCTGTAGAACAGGAAAGACAAGCCGAGGTCTGGAAGGCTTTTTGCCACATTTTAGAACAATTTGCGACCGTTTTTGCTGGTTCACAGGTTAGTCTAGAGGACTTCCTAGCCTTGCTCCATTCTGGAATGAGCCTATCTCAATACCGTACCATTCCAGCAACAGTGGACACCGTTCTGGTGCAGAGTTACGATTTGATTGCACCACTGACTGCTGACTTTGTCTATGCCATTGGGCTAACTCAGGACAATTTACCAAAAATCGCGCAAAATACCAGTCTTTTGACAGACGAAGAAAGGCAAAGTTTAAATCAAGCGACAGAGGAAGGGGCACAGTTGCTAATTGCAAGCAGTGAAAATCTCAAGAAAAATCGCTACACTATTCTTTCCTTGGTTAATTCTGCCCGTAAGCAGTTGGTCTTGTCGGCTCCAAGCCTTTTTAACGAAAGCGAAAGTAAGGAATCTGCCTATCTTCAAGAGTTGGTCCATTTTGGATTTAGTCGGAAAGAGAAGAGGATGAATCACAAAGGGCTATCTAAGGGGGATATGGGGTCCTATCACAGTCTTTTGTCCAGTCTGGTTGCCTATCACCAGCAGTGCGAGATGAGTGAGACTGAGCAAGATTTGACATTTATTAAGGTTCTGGCGCGTGTCATGGGTAAAAAACTAGACCAGCAAGGTTTAGAAAATCCAGCCCTCCCAACCAATCCAAGTAGTAAGCAGTTGGCTAAGGACACCTTACAGGCTCTCTATCCCGCTGATCAAGAGTTTTACCTATCTACCTCTGGTTTGACAGAGTTTTACCGTAACCAATACAGTTATTTCCTCCGTTATGTACTAGGCCTGCAGGAAGAATTGCGCCTACGTCCTGATGCCCGTAGTCATGGGAATTTCTTGCACCGTATTTTTGAACGTGCCTTGCAGTTGCCTGACGAAGATTCCTTTGACCAACGTTTGGAACAAGCTATTCAAGAAACCAGTCAAGAACGGGAATTTGAAGCTATTTATCAAGAAAGTTTGGAAGCCCAGTTTACAAAGGAAGTTTTGCTTGATGTTGCACGGACGACTGGCCATATTCTTCGTCACAATCCAGCCATCGAGACTATTAAAGAAGAGGCAAATTTTGGTGGGAAAGGGCAGGCCTTTATTCAATTGGACAATGGTCGCAGTGTCTTTGTACGAGGCAAGGTTGACCGCATTGACCGATTGAAAGCTGATGGAGCGATAGGAGTAGTAGACTACAAGTCCAGTCTGACCCAGTTCCAGTTTCCTCATTTCTTTAATGGACTCAATTGCCAACTGCCAACTTACTTAGCTGCCCTAAAAAGAGAAGGAGAGCTGAACTTTTTTGGTGCCATGTACTTGGAAATGGCTGAACCAGTCCAATCTCTGATGGCCGTCAAAAGTCTAGCAGGTGCAGTAGTGGAAGCCAGTAAAACAATGAAATACCAAGGCCTCTTTTTAGAAAAAGAAAGCAGTCATTTGGGCGAATTTTACAACAAAACCAAAGCCAATCAGCTGACAGATGAGGAATTCCAGCTCCTACTGGACTACAATGCTCATCTTTACAAGAAAGCAGCTGAGAAGATTTTAGAAGGTCAGTTCGCCATCAATCCTTATACAGAAAATGGCAGAAGTATTGCCCCATATGTTCAGCAACACCAAGCCATCACAGGCTTTGAAGCCAATTACCATTTGGGGCAAGCCCGTTTCCTAGAGAAGTTGGACTTGGCTGACGGTAAGCGTCTGGTCGGAGAAAAGCTCAAGCAAGCTTGGTTTGAAAAAATAAGAGAGGAGTTGAATCGATGAAGCCCATTCCCTTTTTAACTGAGGAAGAAATTCAAAAATTGAAAGAAGCAGAAGCAAATTCGAGCAAGGAACAAAAGAAAACTGCTGAGCAAATTGAAGCCATCTACACTTCTGGTCAAAATATCCTTGTCTCAGCGTCTGCTGGTTCTGGGAAGACCTTTGTCATGGCCGAGCGTATTCTGGACCAGTTAGCGCGTGGTGTCGAAATTTCTCAACTCTTTATCTCAACCTTTACGGTCAAGGCTGCCACAGAACTTAAGGAACGTTTGGAGAAAAAAATCAGCCAACAAATTCAAGAAAGTAGTGATGTTGACCTCAAACAACACTTGGGACGCCAGTTGGCAGACCTACCAAACGCTGCCATCGGTACCATGGACTCTTTTACACAAAAATTCCTTGGCAAACATGGCTATCTAATTAATATTGCGCCTAATTTCCGTATCTTACAAAATCAAAGCGAGCAACTCCTTCTAAAAAACGAAGCCTTTCATGAGGTTTTTGAAGCGCATTACCAAGGTAAACGGAAAGAGACCTTTAGTCGTTTGCTGAAAAACTTTGCTGGACGTGGCAAGGATGAACGTGGGTTGCGCCAGCAGGTCTATAAAATCTATGATTTCCTCCAATCCACCAGCAATCCTCAGAAATGGCTGAGTGAATCATTCCTAAAAGGCTTTGGAAAAGCTGATTTTACTAGTGAAAAAGACAAACTAACCCAACAAATCCAGCAAACCCTTTGGGACTTGGAAAGTTTCTTCCGTTACCATTTGGATAATGATGCCAAGGAGTTTCCAAAGGCTGCTTATCTAGAAAATGTTCAGTTGATTCTGGATGAAATTGGCTCCTTAAATCAGGAGTCCAATAGTCAGGCTTATCAAGCAGTGCTTACGCGTGTTGTCGCCATCTCTAAGGAGAAAAATGGTCGGGCTCTGACTAATGCCAGTCGTAAGGCTGATTTGAAGCCCCTGGCTGATGCCTACAACGAAGAAAGAAAAGCCCAGTTTGCTAAACTAGGACAACTGTCAGACCAGATAACCATTCTCGACTATCAAGAACGTTATCATGGAGATACATGGGAACTAGCTAAGACTTTCCAAACCTTTATGAGTGATTTTGTGGAGGCTTATCGTCAGCGTAAACGTCAGGAAAATGCCTTTGAATTCGCTGATATCAGCCATTACACCATTGAGATTTTAGAAAATTTCCCGCAAGTTCGTGAGGCTTATCAGGCTCGCTTCCACGAAGTCATGGTCGATGAGTATCAGGATACCAACCACATTCAAGAACGGATGTTGGAATTGCTGTCTAATGGTCACAATCGCTTTATGGTGGGGGATATCAAGCAGTCCATCTACCGTTTCCGTCAGGCAGATCCGCAGATTTTTAATGAAAAATTCCAACGCTATGCGCAAAATCCTCAAGAAGGGAAGTTGATTCTGCTCAAGGAAAATTTTCGTAGCAGTTCAGAAGTGCTGTCAGCAACCAATGATGTTTTTGGACGCCTTATGGACCAAGAGGTCGGAGAAATCAACTATGACAGCATGCACCAGCTTGTTTTTGCCAATAGCAAACTGACTCCCAATCCAGACAACAAGGCAGAATTTCTCCTCTACGACAAGGACGACACAAGTGAGGAAGAAGAGGACCAATCAGACACAAAACTAACAGGAGAAATGCGCCTGGTTATCAAGGAAATCCTTAAACTTCATCAAGAAAAAGGTGTTGCTTTTAAGGAAATTGCCCTTTTGACCTCTAGCCGCAGTCGTAATGACCAGATTCTTCTCGCCTTATCTGAGTACGGGATACCTGTCAAAACCGACGGTGAGCAAAACAATTACCTCCAATCTCTAGAAGTGCAAGTCATGTTGGATACACTTCGTGTCATTCACAATCCCCTGCAAGATTATGTCTTGGTTGCTCTCATGAAGTCTCCTATGTTTGGCTTTGACGAGGACGAGTTAGCACGTTTGTCCCTTCAGAGAGCAGAGGATAAAGTCCACGAAAATCTCTATGAGAAACTAGTAAATGCTCAAAAACAGGTAAGTAGCCAAAAAGGCTTGATTCACTCAGCTCTAGCTGAGAAGCTAAAGCAGTTCATAGATATCTTGGCTTCTTGGCGCTTGTATGCCAAAACTCACTCTCTCTATGACTTAATTTGGAGGATTTACAACGACCGTTTTTATTATGACTATGTTGGGGCTTTGCCAAATGGCCCTGCTAGACAGGCCAATCTATACGCCCTAGCTCTGCGTGCTGATCAGTTTGAAAAGAGCAATTTCAAGGGCTTGTCTCGTTTTATCCGTATGATTGACCAAGTCTTGGAAGCCCAGCACGATCTTGCAAGCGTAGCCGTCGCACCGCCAAAAGATGCAGTAGAGCTCATGACCATTCACAAGAGTAAAGGGCTGGAGTTTCCTTACGTTTTTATTCTCAATTTGGATCAGGATTTTAACAAACAAGACAGCATGTCAGAAGTCATTCTCAGCCGTAAAAATGGTCTAGGTGTCAAATATATTGCCAAGATGGAGACAGGAGCAGTGGAAGCTCACTATCCGAAAACCATTAAACTCTCCATTCCTAGCCTAACTTATATACAGAATGAAGAGGAATTACAGCTGGCAAGCTATTCTGAGCAGATGCGTCTACTGTATGTTGCCATGACACGGGCTGAGAAAAAGCTCTATCTTGTCGGTAAGGGTTCTCGTGAAAAGCTGGAATCCAAGGAATACCCAGCAGCTAAAAATGGGAAACTAAATAGCAATACCAGACTGCAAGCCAAGAATTTTCAAGATTGGCTTTGGGCTATTACCAAAGCGTTTGCCAAGGACAATCTCAACTTTAGCTATCGTTTTGTTGGCGAAGACCAGTTGAGTAGAGAAGCTATTGGTCAATTGGAAAACAAGAGCCCTCTACAAGATAGCTCCCAAGCTGATAACCGCCAGTCTGAAACCATCAAAGAAGCTCTTGAAATGCTGAAAGAGGTGGAAGTCTATAACACTCTTCATCGCGCAGCCATTGAACTGCCTAGTGTTCAAACCCCAAGTCAAATCAAGAAATTCTACGAACCAGTTATGGATATGGAAGGTGTCGAGATTGCAGGTCAAGGCCAGTCAGTAGGCAAGAAAATCAACTTTGATTTGCCAGATTTTTCAACCAAAGAAAAGGTGACTGGAGCTGAAATTGGGAGTGCCACCCACGAACTCATGCAGAGAATGGACCTCAGTCAGCGACCAACGCTTGCTAGTCTGACAGAAACTCTCAAACAAGTTCAAACCAGCCAAGCTGTCAGGGACAAGATCAATCTTGCTAAAATTCTTGCATTCTTTGACACACTTCTCGGTCAGGAAATTCTCGCTCATACAGACCGTCTCTATCGAGAGCAACCTTTCTCCATGCTCAAACGTGACCAAAAGAGTCAGGAAGACTTTGTTGTCCGTGGTATCCTTGATGGCTATCTGCTTTACGAAGACAAAGTCGTTCTGTTCGACTACAAGACAGATCGCTATGATGAGCCAAGTCAACTCATAGACCGCTATCGTGGTCAATTATCCCTTTATGGAGAGGCTTTATCACGAGCCTATTCGATTGAAAATATTGAGAAATACTTGATTTTACTCGGTAAAGACGAGGTTCAAGTTGTAAAAGTATAATTTATACTCTTCGAAAATTAAATTCAAACCACGTCAGCTTCAGCTTGCTGTAGATATGGTTACTGACTTCGTCAGTTCTATCCACAACCTCAAAACTGTGTTTTGAGCTGACTTCGTCAGTCTTATGTGCAACCTCAAAACAGTGTTTTAAGCAACCTTTGGCTAGCTTTCTAGTTTGCTCTTTGATTTTTATTGAGTATTAGAAAGGAGACCTCATGACACTTCCAGTTAGAAAATCCCTGCATGATGCGGTTTTACAAGCTTCAAAAGCTGATACCTGGGAACAAGCTACCAAGGAATGGAATGAAGTTTCCTTGATTTTTAACGGTATCGGCCGTAGCAATTGTGTCTGTGGAAATGCCATCAAGTACGCCTACGAACTCTTTAACGGTGTCACAGGCCAACGCCTCTTTCCAATTGGTAGCGACTGTGTTCGGCATTTTCATCGATTGACCCTTGACCAGCAACTGGAAGAGGAAGAAAAACTGCTCAGAAAGGTTGAAAATCTGACCAGAAAAGCCCAGAAAAAGGAGAAAATCAAGGTCAATAAAAGTGACTTTGACGAGCGTCTTCTAAAGTGGCTCTGGGAAAAAGGTGTTTTCAAGCCTAATCGCGGTAATCAATTTACACCTGAGAGAGACTACCAGCTCTTCCTAGAAGTCTTTCAAGGAGGAAGTTGGACCAAGGCAGAGCCCAAGAAGAAGGCTCGTATGGAAGAAGTACTTGAAAAGTGTATCAAACCCTTTTTACTTGGGAAATCGGATGACCAACTCTACCTTGTCAAGCTAGGCAAGGAGAAAATTGACTACGAACAAGAACTCCGTATCCAGGCAGAGAAAGAGCGTAAGAAGAGGGATAAAATTGCCAAGCAATATGCAGACAATCTGGTCTTAGCCATGGGACCAGCAGAGCGTGCGTATCAAGACTACTTTGGCTTTACAGAGACCCTGACTCAAGAAGAACGCAAGTGGGAGAAAATACTTTTTGGTAAAAACAGAACAGAACGGGCTATTAAGGCCAAGCAGTACCAAAAAGAGCTGGAAAAAGACCAACGAATTGCAGCTCAGGATCCAATTGAAAGAAAGCAGAAGCAAACCTGGCTCCTCAATTCCTATTTCCATGAGCTTCCTGAAGAAAAAGCCCGATTTGCTCGTCTCTTATTAGCATATCGAAAAAGTGGCGAAGTTCCCTTTTCAACCGCATACCTGTCAGATCATCTCATCGACTTTTTCTATAAAATGAAAGCTTTTGAGTTTGAAATCGCACCAGAACAAGTCCGAGACTTTTTAAAAGAAAGCCTTCAAGCAGAACATTTATCATCAGCACAGGAAAGCTGGATAGAAGGAATTCTCCTCAACTGCGTCAAACCATTTTTAGAACGATTGCTAATATAAGTAACACCTACCGTGGATATTCCATGGTAGGTGTTGTTTTATCCAAAAAAATAATAGGAAATTACAAACATTACTACTTGATATTTTATATATAAAACAAAGTATGAAAACGTAACACAATTTTAAGACTTTTTTGTAAATTAAGAGTATAATCAAAGTGTATTGACTTTTTTATAGATAATAGACTAATATAATAAAAGTCTTCGTAATATATATAAATTTTATTTCAAGGAGGAATAATGGAAAAGTATTTTGGTGAAAAACAAGAACGTTTTTCATTTAGAAAGTTATCAGTAGGACTTGTATCTGCAACGATTTCAAGTTTATTTTTTATGTCTGTATTAGCTAGTTCATCTGTAGAAGCTCAAGAGACTAAAGGTGTTCACTATAAATATGTGACAGAGTCAGAGCTATCATCAGAAGAAAAGAAGCAGCTTGTCTATGATATTCCGACATACGTGGAGAATGATGATGAAACTTATTATCTTGTTTATAAATTAAATTCCCAAAATCAACTGGGGGAATTGCCAAATACTGGAAGCAAGAATGAGATGCAAACCCTAGTTGCTGGTGCTAGCTTAGCCGTTCTGGGGATTTTAATTTTTGCCGTTTCTAAGAAAAAAGTTAAGAATAAAACGGTATTACATTTAGTATTAGTTGCAGGAATAGGAAATGGTGTTCTTGTATCGGCTCATGCTTTAGAAAATAATCTTTTACTGAATTACAATACGGACTATGAATTAACCTTTGGAGAAAAATTGCCTCTTCCTAAAGAGATTTCAAGTTACACATATATTGGATATATCGAAGAGGGAAAAACGACTTCTGATTCTAAAGTAAGTAATCAAGATAAATCAGTTGCCACTCCTACAAAACAACAAAAGGTAAAATATAGTGTTACACCGAATTTTGTAGAACATCCATCAACAGTACAGGCTACTCAGGAACAAACACCTGTTTCTTCAACTAAGCCGACAGAAGTTCAAGTAGTTGAAAAACCTCTTTCTACAGAATTAACGAATCCAAGAAAAGAAGAGAAACAATCTTCAGATTCTCAAGCACAATTAACCGAACACAAGAATCTAGAGACGAAGAAAGAGGAGAAGATTTCACCAAAAGAAAAGACTGGGGTAAATACATTAAATCCACAGGATGAAGTTCTATCAGGTCAGTTGAATAAACCTGAACTCTTATATCGTGAGGAAACTATAGAGTCAAAAATAGATTTTCAAGAAGAAGTTCAGGAGAATCCTGGTTTAGCTGAAGGAACTGTAAGAGTAAAACAAGAAGGTAAATCAGGTAAGAAAGTTGAAGTCATCAGAATATTCTCTGTAAACAAGGAAGAAGTTTCTCGAGAAATTGTTTCAACTTCAACGACTGCGCCTGTTACAAGAATAGTCGAAAAAGGTACTAAAAAAGCTCAAGTTATAAAGGAACAACCTGATACTGTCACAGAACATAAGGACCTACAGGCGGGAGCTATTGTTAAACCCGCTGTCCAACCAGAGTTACCAGAAGCTGTAGTAAGTGATAAAGGTGTACCAGAAGTCCAACCAACGTTACCAGAAGATGTTGTAACAGAAAAGGTAGAACCTGCAGTTCAGCCTGAATTACCAGAAGCTGTAGTCACTGAAAAGGGAGAACCTGAAGTTCAACCAGCATTACCAGAAGCTATCGTTTCGGAAAAAGGTGAGCCTGAAGTACAAGCTAAATTACCTGAATATACTACAAAAGTTGCACCAACTTTGACTTTGGATAAGATTACAGAAGATGCGATAGATCGTTCAGCTAAATTGAATTACACTCTTGAAAATACAGGTAATGCTGAAATATCAAGTATTGTAGCTGAAATTAAAGATGGTGATACAGTAGTTAAACGGATTGATTTATCTAAAGAAAAATTAACTGACGCTGTACAAAGTTTGGATTTATTTAAAGATTATAAAATTGCAACAACAATGACTTACAACCGTGGTGAAGGTGATGAAACGTCTAAATTGGATGACAAACCTTTACGTTTAGAGTTGAAAAAAGTTGAAATTAAAAATATCGCATCTACTAATTTAGTGAAGGTAAATGATGATGGTACTGAAACACCTAGTGATTTCATGAGCGAGAAGCCTTCTGATGAAGATGTGAAGAAAATGTACTTAAAAATCACTAGTCGTGATAATAAAGTAACACGTTTAGCAGTTGATAAAATTGAGTTGGTAACTGAAAAAGAAAAAGAACTTTATAAAATTACAGCAACTGCTCAAGATTTGATTCAACATGTGGATCCATCTAAAACTAGAAATGAATACATTCATTACATTGAAAAACCTCGTCCTAAGGTTGATAATGTTTACTATAATTTTAAAGATTTAGTAGATGCTATGAATGCTGATAAAAATGGTACATTTAAAATTGGTGCAGATTTGAATGCTACAAATGTACCAACACCCTTTAAACAATATGTTCCAGGCACGTTTAAGGGACACTTATCAAGTGTTGATGGTAAACAATATACGATTCATAATATTGCCCGTCCCTTATTTGATCGTATTGAAAATGGTTCAGTGAAGAATATTAATTTAGGTAATGTGGATATCAATATGCCTTGGGCTGACGGAATAGCACCTGTTGCTAATATGGTGAAAAATGCAACTGTTGAAGATATTAAAGTCACAGGTAGTGTTATCGCTAATAATAATATTGCAGGAATTGTGAATAAGTTAGACCGTGGAGCAAATATGCGCAATGTTGCATTTATTGGTAAATTACATGCTGGTGGAGATAAGGGACAAAACCTAGCAGGGATTGTTGGAGAAATTTGGAAGGGTAACCTTGATAAGGCCTTTGTAAATGCCACAATTACTGGTAAACGGGCAAAAGCAGCTGGTATTGTATCTGTTTCAAGTAATGGTATGGACAATTATACTGTTGGAAGAGAAGGTAGTGTACGTCACTCTGTTGCGAAAGGGACGATTGATATTGAAAATCCTGTTGATGTGGGAGGATTTATTAGCACTAACTGGGTCTTGGGAGCTATTGAAGATAATGTTTCCATGATGAAAGTTTCCAAGGGTGAAATCTTCTTTGGTTCACACAATATTGATGATGAAGACGGATATTTCTCTGGAAATCGATTGAATCGTGATTATGTCGTGAAAGATGTTAGTACAGGTCTGTCTTCTTATCAACGCTCAAAACGAATCTCAACGATTTCCCAAGTAGAAGCAGATAAGAAAATTGAATCTTACGGTATCTCAGCAGACAAGTATGAAATCCATGACCCTATTGTTAATACCTTAAACCGCTTAACAAGAAAAGAAGATGAATATAAGTCAACCCAAGACTATAAAGTAGATCGAGATTTAGCATATCGCAACATTGAAAAACTTCAACCATTCTACAACAAAGAGTGGATTGTCAACCAAGGTAACAAACTTGCAGAAGATTCAAACTTAGCTAAGAAGGAAGTCCTTTCTGTTACGGGTATGAAGGATGGTCAATTCGTGACCGATTTATCAGATATTGATCATGTGATGATTCACTATGCAGATAAGACTAAAGAAATCAAAGCTGTTCATCAAAAAGAGTCTAAAGTAGCGCAAGTTCGTGAGTATAGTATCGATGGATTGAGTGACATTGTTTATACACCAAACATGGTTGATAAAAATCGTAATCAATTGATTAAAGACATTAAAGATAGGTTAGCAACTGTTGAATTAATTTCTCCTGAAGTACGTGCCTTGATGGGTAATCGGGATAGAGCTGAAGAAAATACAGAGGAACGTAAAAACGGTTATATCCGAGACCTTTATCTCGAAGAAAGTTTTGCTGAAACGAAAGCTAATCTTGATAAATTGGTCAAATCTTTGATTGAAAATGCTGACCATCAATTAAATAGTGACGAAGCGGCTATGAAAGCACTTGTTAAAAAAGTGGATGAAAATAAAGCTAAAATCGTGATGGCTCTTACTTACCTTAATCGTTACTATGATATCAAGTATGGGGATATGACTATCAAGAACTTGATGATGTTTAAACCTGACTTCTATGGTAAGTCAGTTGACCTTCTTGATTTCTTAATTCGAATTGGATCAAGTGAGCGAAATATCAAGGGTGACAGAACTTTGGATGCTTATAGTGATATGATTGGTGGAACTATTGGTAAGTCTGAATTACATGGCTTCTTAGATTACAACATGCGTCTCTTCACTAACGATACTGATTTAAATGATTGGTTTATCCATGCGGCCAAGAACGTATACGTTGTGGAGCCTAAAACAACGAACCCAGATTTTGTTAACAAACGACATCGTGCATTTGATGGTTTGAACAATGGTGTTCATAATCGTATGATCTTACCTCTATTAACTCTTAAGAATGCACATATGTTCTTGATTTCGACTTATAATACAATGGCTTATAGTTCATTTGAAAAATATGGTAAGTATACAGAAGAATCTCGAAACGAATTTAAGAAAGAAATTGATAAAGTTGCTAAAGGGCAACAAACTTATCTTGATTTCTGGTCAAGATTAGCTCTACCTAATGTACGTGATAGACTTCTTAAGAGTCAAAATATGGTACCAACACCAGTTTGGGATAATCAGACCTACAATGGTTCTCCTGTAGGTCGTCGAGGATTTGACAGTAAAGGTAACCCTGTAGCCCCAATTCGTGAATTATATGGTCCAACATGGAGACACCATGATAGAGACTGGCGTATGGGCGCTATGGCCTCAATATTCCCTAATCCAAATAATGATGACAAGGTCTTGTTTATGGTAACGGATATGATTAGTCAATTTGGTATTTCAGCCTTTACTCACGAAACAACTCATGTTAATGACCGTATGTTATATTTTGGAGGAAATAGTCATCGTGAAGGCACCGACGTTGAAGCATATGCTCAAGGTATGTTGCAAACACCTGATAAATCTACAGGTAACGGTGAGTATGGTGCTCTAGGTCTTAACATGGCCTATCATCGTGAAAATGATGGTGACCAATGGTACAATTATAATCCTGATAAGCTTCAAACTCGTGAAGACATTGATCGATATATGAAAAACTATAATGAAGCACTAATGATGCTAGATCATCTAGAAGCAGATGCAGTTCTAGAATCAGGGGTATCAGATATTAATACGAAGTGGTTCAAGAAAGTTGACAAGGCAATGCGGACTATTGACAATTTGAATAGGCTCAAAGCGCCGAATCAATGGGATAAAGTTCGTGATTTGAATGAAGAAGAAAAAGCTAAGAAGTTATCAAGCATCAATGATTTAATCGATAATAATTTTATGACAAAACATGGAAATCCAGGGAATGGAATTTATCGTCCAGAGGATTTCACTCCAAACTCAGCTTACGTGAATGTCAATATGATGGCTGGTATTTACGGTGGGAATACGAGTGATGGTGCACCTGGTTCATTATCATTTAAGCATAATGCTTTCCGTATGTGGGGTTATTATGGTTATGAAAATGGCTTTATCAGTTATGTATCTAATAAATACAAAGCAGAAGCAGATAAAAACAACCATGGTTTACTAAGCGATAAGCTAATAATTAATAAAGTATCGCAAGGAAACTTTAAAACCCTTGAAGAGTGGAAGAGACATTGGTACGGGGAAATTCTTGTTAAAGCTAAGAAAGGTTTTGAGGCTATCGATATTGATGGAACCCATATTAGCAACTATGATGAGTTACGCACTTTATTTGATAAAGCAGTTCGCAAAGATTTGGAGGGAATGTCAGATCCGAAAATTAAAGATCATTTCAAAAATACAGTGGACTTGAAGTCCAAAGTATTCAAAGCCCTACTAAAAAATACAGATGGTTTCTTTAATCCTTTGTTTAAATGAATATAACAAATTGCTACTTAATATGATGTTGGGCAAAAACTAGCTTCAAAATAAAACCACACAGTGATTTCAGTTTTATACTCAATTAAGCTGAAAGAAACATTGTGTGGTTTTGTTTTAAAATGTATAGTATTTTGAGAAAAGCCACCTAAAAAGGAATAACTCTTTAGGTGGCTTTTATAGAAGTAAAGTTTAGGATAGAAAAACAAGAAATAACGCACCAATTTTGGTGCGTTTTGCTTTTTTATGCTATAATGGATTTATAAAAATAAAGGAGTTTGCCATGATTGGAAAGAACATAAAATCCTTACGTAAAATACATGACTTAACACAACCCGAATTTGCCCGAATTATAGGAATTTCTCGAAATAGCTTAAGTCGGTATGAAAATGGAACTAGTTCAGTCTCTACGGAACTAATAGATATCATTTGTCAGAAGTTTAATGTATCTTATGTCGATATTGTAGGAGAAGATAAAATGCTGAATCCTGTTGAAGATTATGAATTGACTTTAAAAATTGAAATTGTGAAAGAAAGAGGTGCTAATCTACTATCTCGACTCTATCGTTATCAAGATAGTCAGGGAATTAGCATTGATGATGAATCTAATCCTTGGATTTTAATGAGTGATGATCTTTCTGATTTGATTCATACGAATATCTATTTAGTAGAAACTTTTGATGAAATTGAGAGATATAGCGGTTATTTGGATGGAATTGAGCGCATGCTAGAGATATCTGAAAAACGGATGGTAGCCTGATGGAAATCCAAGATTATACTGATAGTGATTTCAAACATGCTCTAGCACGGAACCTTCGCTCACTGACAAGAGGAAAAAAGTCCAGTAAGCAACCTATAGCAATTTTGCTTGGAGGGCAAAGTGGCGCTGGTAAGACTACAATTCATCGTATTAAACAGAAAGAATTTCAAGGAAATATTGTTATTATAGATGGTGATAGTTTTCGTTCTCAGCATCCACGCTATTTAGAACTGCAGCAAGAATATGGCAAAGACAGTGTTGAATACACCAAATATTTTGCAGGCAAAATGGTAGAGTCTTTAGTAACAAAATTGAGTAGTTTGGGATACAATATTTTGATAGAGGGAACTTTACGAACAGTTGATGTTCCAAAGAAAACAGCACAACTCTTGAAAAATAAGGGATATGAAGTACAATTAGCCTTGATTGCGACAAAGCCTAAGCTGTCCTATCTGAGCACTCTTATCCGATACGAAGAACTGTATGCTATCAATCCAAATCAAGCACGCGCAACTCCAAAAGAACACCATGATTTCATTGTAAATCATCTAGTTGATAATACACGGCAATTGGAAGAACTAGCTATCTTTGAAAGAATTCAAATTTACCAACGAGATAGAAGTTGTGTATATGATTCAAAAGAAAATACAACTTCAGCAGTAGATGTTCTTCAAGAGTTACTGTTTGGGGAGTGGAGTCAGGTAGAGAAGGAGATGTTGCGTCTAGGGAAAGAACAAATGAAAGAACAATGTGTAAAAAATAATACGTAAGGGTGGAAACAGTACATGCTTGAAATTAATATTGCTGATACAGAATTTAAAGAAATATTTTCTGATATAAAAAATCGTTATTTATCAACTGCAAATTTTCCAAAATTTATTATTGGTACGGGTTTATCTATAGTAATGGGTGTCCCTGGTATGGGTAAGTTGGCTGATGAACTAGATAAAAATTTCTCTTCAGATAAAAACGTTGAATATAAAAAATATTGGGGAGAGTGTCAGTCTATGGTGAGGAATCATGGACTTGAAGCAGCTCTTTTAACAATTTCAAATACAAAAAATGATTTTGTAGAAAAAATCCGTGAAATTACTGGTAAATTTATTTTAGAATCTGACTATGCTGTGAGAGAGAATATTTTGAAGAATTCATCTGGATTTGAAAAATTACTAAATTATCTCCACAAGACAGTGAGTGTTAATAAAAAAATTATTGATATAATGACACCAAACTATGACTTAATTATTGAGACTATTGCAGATAAGTTAAATTTAACTACAACTTTAGGATTTAAAGGCAATCTATTTCAAAAATTTGATTCAGAGTTACTGAGAGATCCTTACAAATACTATAAAAAATCAACAGCAATATTAAGAATTTTCAAACCCCATGGATCTATCAACTGGATAAATCGAGCTGGCATTACCTATCAAACTAATGATTACTGTTATCTAGATAAGAATAGTAATTGTATTGAAATCATTGCTCCTGGCAGTATGAAATTTCAATATGGGATGACTCATAATCTACTAAGAGAGCATCGTGAGATTTTTAATAGTGTTATTACAGATAATGAGAGTAGTCATGCGATTTTTATTTATGGATATGGTTTCAATGATAAGCAATTTGATACTGTTTTTGAAAACACAAGCAAAGATGTGATTGTGTTGACTATGGATATAAAGGAAGAAGTTATAAATAGGGCTGTATGTAATAAGAATTGGACCTTGTTTTATAAAAATGTTATAGGGAAAACGCACAATACAACGAATCTCTCATTTATGGTATATAAAGGTAAACAGTACAAAATAGATAAGAATTTGTGGGATTTAGAAGAATTTGTAGAGCTATTTATAGGAAAATTATGAGGTGAAAAATGGCAAATATACAGCAGTACTTAACTCAAGAAATTGGAAATGTACAAAATGTTGATACGCAAAAAGTTATAGTTAATGTAAAAAAGGAAGAGTTGTTAAATAAACTAAAGATAAATGATTTGGCTATTCTTTCAGGTAATAATGCTGATGAGAAATTAATTGGTATTGTGACCAAGGTTAGTAAGAAAAGTATTGATTTTAATGGTACTGAAATTGATGAGGATTCCTTATTGGAGTATTCTTATAATTTTTGTAGTATAACCTTAGTAGGGACATTTTATAGCAAAATTTCTCCAACTCAGAATAATATTTTTAAAAGGGCAGTGAATACTTATCCAGAGATAAATAGCCCAGTTTTTCTAGCTGATGATGATGCGCTATATATGATAATGAATTCCTTGACTAATAATAAAAGTCATGGAAAAGAATTAAATATTGGGAAATATGCTAGCAATCAGTCTGTTGAAGCAATTTTAGATGGAAATAAATTTTTCCAGAGACATGCAGCAATTGTTGGAAGTACGGGGAGTGGTAAATCATTTTCAGTCGCTAATATATTAGAGAAAACTAATGGATTAGACTGTTCAAATATTATTATCTTTGATCTACATGGAGAGTACAATGAGTTGTCTTATGCAAAGCAAATAAAAATTGGTGATGCAGCAACTGATTTACAAATTCCACTATGGTTTTTCAATTATGAAGAAATACATTCTTTATTTATTGAATCGTCTGAGGGCACTTCTTCTAATCAAAGAGCTATAGTAGTCAAACATATTCTTAGTAAAAAGAAGGAATATATAGAAAGTAAAGCTAATTTTTCTTCGGATATTGTTACAGTTGATACTCCAATACCGTTTTCAACAAAAGAGTTAAAAGAATATTTAGAAAATGAAAATATTAAAGAAGACAGAACTGGCGAAACGTATAAGTCAGGTGATAAGAAGGGGCAAGAAAAAACAAGGCAAGGACAATATTATGGCAAGTTGACTAATCTGATTACAAGATTGCAAACAAAAATGGACGATAAAAAATATGGCTTTGTATTTAATGAACAGCATACTTCAGATTCTAATTACTTAAATAGATTTATTTCTGAAATAATGGGAAGAGATAAACATATTAAAGTAATTGATTTATCTGAAATACCATCAGATATGTTATCAATTGTAATTGGTATTGTAACAAGATTAGTATATGATGTACAATTTTGGATGACTCCTAAAAGAAATGAAACAAGACATCCATTAGCATTTATTTGCGATGAAGCACATTTATATATACCAAGAGATATAACTAAGCTAAAAGCTGTTGAGAGAAAATCTTTAGAAATTTTTGAAAAAATTTCCAAAGAAGGGCGTAAGTATGGAGTTTCCTTAGTTGTTGTTTCTCAAAGACCGGCGGAATTAAATTCAACTATAATATCCCAATGTAATAATATTATTTCGTTGAAAATAACAAATGATAGAGATAAAACAGCAGTAGCGACAATGTTGACCGATTCATTAGTTGGGTTAGTTGAGACCCTACCTAACCTTGATGTTGGCGAATGTATTGTAATTGGTGATGCTATAAAGTTACCAACTAAAATTTTATTAGATAAACCTAAAGAAGAACCTAAAAGCTCTACAATCGATTTTTGGGACAGATGGATTGATGGTCAACAAACAGTGTTTGATATTGATGATGCAATAAAAAATATGATTAAACAATCGCGTTGAATGATATATTAGACTTATTAGATAGAGTCAGACACATGATACTAACTAACAATTTCATCTACCTTTGTATAGAGCCACGAGGCTCTTTTTTCATCCTCTCATTCTCCTGTGATAACTTTTCCAAAACATTTTTGTTATCCTTATATCATTCCTAAGAAAATCAGGTCTTGATTTTTCACTGGGGGTTTGGGGGCGAAGGCCACCAAGTTATCTTATCGTTGGCTGTCAAAACTAGGAGGTTTTGGTTGGTTGGCGATATGATTTTTGGGATATTGTGGACACAATATCTGAGCTCGCAAAGACCGAACAAGAAGCAAGTGAGGTCTTTAGGAAGCGTACTGACAATGTGAGGTAGACTTACACTGTCAGACAAGTAGAATGTTGAAGGGATATCAGAATGGGACAAGAAATTAAGTCAATCCGAAAGCAATTTAGAATTACGAGACAAGAAGAAAAACAGATAAAAGAAATGATGAGGGAACAAAAAGTGGATAGTTTCTCAGAATTTCTTCGTCAAAATTTATTGAAAAAGAATTATCAGGATAGAATTTTTGAAAGTTGGTTCTCCCTTTGGCAGTCTCAAAAGTTTGAACAGATTAGTCGAGATGTGTATGAAGTTCTGGTTGTCGCAATTGAAAATCATCAAGTGACTCAAGAGCACGTCTCAATCTTATTGACTTGCGTTCAAGAATTGATTGCAGAAGTGAATCAAGTACAGCCACTCAGTCGTGAGTTTCGTGAAAAATATATGGGTTAGGAGGATGTAATGGTTTATCGCTATCGTACCAATCTCAAAAAAGTATTTCTAACTGATCCAGAATTACACCAATTGAATGAACGGATTGCTAAGAGCAATTGTCAAAATTTTTCAGTCTATGCCAGAAAAGTTTTGCTTAATCCCAATATGTCATTTGTCACGATTAACACTGATACTTATGACCAGTTAGTTTTTGAATTGAGACGTATTGGAAATAACATCAATCAAATTGCGAGTGCGATTAATCAAAGCCATCTGATTTCTCAGGACCAATTACAAGAATTGAGTAAAGGAGTCGGAGAGTTAATTAAGGAAGTGGACAAAGAATTTCAAGTGGAGGTGAAAAGACTGAAGGAGTTTTATGGTAGTTACTAAACACTTTGCGACGCACGGAAAAAAATATCGTAGGCGTTTGATTAAATATATCCTCAATCCAGATAAAACAGATAATCTAAAATTAGTATCTGATTTTGGCATGAGTAATTACTTAGATTTTCCTAGCCATGCAGAAATGGTAGAAATGTACAATGTTAACTTTACTAATAACGACAAGTTGTACGAGTCCAGAAATGACCGACAAGAAAAACACCAACAAACTATTCATGCCCATCATCTCATCCAATCATTTTCTCCTGAAGATAATCTGACACCTGAAGAAATTAACCGCATTGGTTATGAGACCATGATTGAACGGGGGAGCATACGTTAACAGCAGATGTATTGGTAACTCTCTCAAACTTTTACGATGTCAGTACAGACTATCTATTGGGATTGACAGATTTTCCTGATCAAATTCGCTTTAGAAAATAATCTCCTCAATTTCATAGAGTGTGAAAATGAGGGGATTTTTTATTTGTTCTTTGAAAATTAAATAGTCCAAAATGGTACTTTCCTCATTTGTGGAGTAAATTTGAATGGCTCGCCATGATAAGAGCGATTTTTAAACCATCAATAAAATAGAGCGATACTTTATATGCCATGATACAAATGATATACAATGATACTTATGACTGTTCAGGCTGCCGCCGTAAAAGAGCAGCAAGTGAAATTCTTATGATGACTTCATCAGTCATGCCATGGAGGGAAAAATATTTTTTAGGAAGGATGATGACATGAATATAAAATATATATCTGTCGAAAATTCCATTGCAGAATGGGCCGATAAAAAAGGAATTCTAAAAAGATGGGATGGTTTAAATCAATATACATTGAACAGATGGATTAAAGAAATGCGAGAAAACAGAACATTTTCCATGTATGTAATTAACCCAACCCATAAACTTGTTTTCATTAATCTAGAAGGATTTGAAAGTTTCTTAAGATGGAAGCAAAAGCGGACAAAATAAGGAAGTCATGGTATAATATAGGGTAGTTATTTATTCTATACAACAATGATTTATTTCTTTTTAAGAGTTAAGAGGAATTAAATTATGTATTATGTAACTAAAACAAATTCAAAAGGGCAACCCTTATATCAAGTGGTTGAAAAGTACAAAGATCCACTAACAGGAAAGTGGAAATCAGTAACTGTAAGTTATACTAAGAATACTAGTAGGGCGAGGAAACAAGCTGAAAGAGAGGTTCTTGATAAAATAGATAGACTAACTACTTCATTTGAAAGTCAGTTTAGCCCTGAACTGATTACAACATTTGGAGAGTTAAAAGAAAATTGGTTTCAGACTTGGTGTGTCTCTGTTAAACCACAAACAATTCAGAGAGAACTACTGGTTATGAAGCGTCTTGGGAAAATTATAGGAGATGATTTTTTGTTAGACAGGATTACTCCACTTCTGATGAAAAATAGTCTCAATAAATATTTAGAAATGTATGATGCATCGCCTTCAACAATGACTCATATAAAAAGTACTTGTAATAAGATTTTTAATCATGGTGTGTTATATAATGTCATTAAGTTTTCTCCAATGACTGCGGTAAAACTAGATATTTCACTAGAGAAAAGGCGTAAAGCAAAAGAAAGACATGATTCTAAATTTCTAGAAATCCATGAATTACATGCATTTTTTGATGTGTTACGCCAATGCAGAAATGCAAACTATTATGATCTTGCTATAGTATTGTTGCTTACAGGCATTCGAATTAGTGAAGCAGCATTTTTACCATCAGATATTGATTTTGAAAAAGGAATCTTGCATATTGATAAGGCACTTCAATATCATTGTTTAAAAGTTGAACAATTTCATTTTGATACAACTAAAACACTCAATTCAATTAGAGAAGTAGCTTTGCCTGAAGCTGCAAGCGAAGCTATTAAAAGGACAATACAGAGAAATAAAGAGTTTGATGCTTATATGGAGAAACATCCCTGTCCTGCTTTTACACATTCTGAAAGTGTATTTAGAACAGAATACGGCTCTCCAATAACATCAAGCACTTTTCGTCAAATTTTGAAACGAATAGAAGGAAAATTATTGACAAATTGTTTAAGTGACTATGGTTTTAAGTGGGTAAAACATGTTACTCCCCATTCGTTTAGGCATATGCATATTAGTTACCTTCAAAGTAATGAGATGCACATAGCAGTGAAAGATATTATGACTAGAGTAGGACACGCTAACTTTGAGACAACAATGGGCTACACACATAATATAAATCGTTCACAAGAAAATACTGTAAAAGCCTTAAATCAATTTGTAGAAAATCACAATTTCCATTTTGAAGAATTGAAAAGTTATACCTGTAAATATTCCAGAATGATTGAAAAATTCATTGAAACTAGTGATAATAGAAATAAAGTAGAATTAAGTGTTGATGAGTTCAAAGACTTGTTACATCTTAGTCCACGTTACTCACCTAAAAATATTGTTTCAAATTTACTATTAAAAATCAAAAAAGATATTGTCAAATACCATCCACAGTTTGATATAAAGATTGTGAAATCAAGTGAGAATCAAATCAGAGGTTTTTCCATTGCATGGTAGTTTTGGTGTTCGCTTGGTGTTTAGACAATAGTAAAATAAAATAGGGGCTCTAAACCCTTGCTACGAAAGGAAAAAAACTCAATGGCTACTATTCAATGGTTTCCTGGTCACATGTCTAAAGCGCGTCGACAGGTTCAGGAAAATTTAAAATTTGTTGATTTTGTGACGATTTTGGTAGATGCACGCTTGCCTCTATCTAGTCAAAATCCTATGTTGACCAAGATTGTTGGTGACAAACCAAAACTCTTGATTTTAAACAAGGCAGACTTGGCTGACCCAGCAATGACCAAGGAATGGCGTCAGTATTTTGAATCACAAGGAATCCAGACGCTAGCTATCAACTCCAAAGAGCAAGTGACTGTAAAAGTTGTAACAGACGCGGCAAAAAAGCTCATGGCTGATAAGATTGCTCGCCAAAAGGAACGTGGTATCAAGATTGAAACCCTGCGTACCATGATTATCGGGATTCCAAACGCTGGTAAATCAACTCTCATGAACCGCTTGGCTGGCAAGAAAATTGCTGTTGTCGGCAACAAACCAGGGGTTACAAAGGGACAACAGTGGCTTAAAACTAATAAAGACTTGGAAATCTTGGACACACCAGGGATTCTCTGGCCTAAATTCGAAGATGAAACTGTTGCACTGAAACTGGCCTTGACTGGAGCTATCAAAGATCAGTTGCTCCCTATGGATGAGGTGACCATTTTTGGTATCAATTATTTCAAAGAACATTATCCAGAAAAGTTGGCTGAACGCTTCAAACAAATGAAAATTGAAGAAGAAGCGCCTGTTATTATTATGGATATGACCCGCGCCCTCGGTTTCCGTGACGACTATGACCGTTTTTACAGTCTCTTCGTGAAGGAAGTCCGCGATGGCAAACTCGGTAACTATACCTTAGATACATTGGATGACCTCGATGGCGACGATTAAAGAAATCAAAGAACTCCTTGCTACGGTCAAGGACTTAGATAGCTCTATTTTTTTAGAACTTGAAAAGGATAATCGCTCTGGAGTTCAAAAGGAAATCAGCAAGCGTAAAAAAACATTCAAGCTGAATTAGATGAAAATTTGCGCTTGGAATCCATGCTTTCCTATGAAAAAGAACTTTATAAGCAAGGATTGACCTTAATTGCAGGTGTTGATGAGGTTGGTCGTGGTCCTCTGGCTGGTCCTGTAGTCGCTGCAGCCGTTATTTTACCTAAAAATTGTAAGATTAAAGGCCTCAACGACAGCAAGAAAATTCCTAAAAAGAAACATCTGGAAATTTATCAAGCCGTTCAAGATCAAGCCTTGTCAATCGGAATTGGTATCATGGATAATCAGGTCATCGACCAAGTCAATATCTATGAAGCGACCAAACTAGCCATGCAAGAAGCAATTTCCCAGCTCAGTCCGCAACCTGAGCACCTTTTGATCGATGCCATGAAACTGGAGTTACCCATTTCACAAACTTCCATCATCAAAGGAGATGCCAACTCCCTCTCTATCGCAGCAGCATCTATAGTAGCTAAGGTCACACGTGATGAATTGATGAAGGAATACGACCAGCAATTTCCTGGCTATGATTTTGCTGCTAATGCAGGATATGGAACAGCTAAACACCTGGAAGGCCTCACAAAACTAGGAGTTACCCCAATTCACCGAACCAGCTTTGAACCCGTTAAATCACTGGTTTCAGGAGAAAAAGAAAGTTAAGTTAGAAGGAATGATTATGGAGGAACAGTCAGAAACACTCAGTTCCAAGAAAGAATTTGCCTTTGCCTCAAGCACTATATTATCCCAAGTTGGACGAGGAATCATTGTGGGACTCGTTGTCGGGCTCATCGTCGGATCCTTTCGGTTTTCAATCGAAAAAGGCTTCCACCTGATACAAGGACTTTATCAAGCTCAAGCGCACCTAGTGCGCAATCTTTTTATCATTGGTCTATTTTATTTAATGGTTTGTTGGCTCAGTGCGAAATTAACTCGATCAGAAAAAGATATCAAGGGTTCAGGGATTCCTCAAGTCGAAGCCGAATTAAAGGGACTCATGACCCTCAACTGGTGGGGCGTACTTTGGAAAAAATATATTCTAGGAATTTTGGCTATTGCAAGTGGCCTTATGCTGGGGCGTGAAGGGCCAAGTATTCAACTCGGAGCGGTCGGTGGTAAAGGAATTGCCAAATGGCTTAAATCCAGTCCAGTAGAGGAACGTTCTCTTATTGCGAGTGGAGCTGCAGCAGGTTTAGCCGCAGCCTTTAATGCTCCGATTGCAGGACTTCTCTTTGTCGTAGAAGAAGTTTATCACCATTTTTCACGCTTTTTCTGGGTCTCAACTCTAGCAGCCAGTCTCGTAGCAAACTTTGTTTCTCTGCTCATATTTGGTCTAACACCCGTACTGGATATGCCAGATAATATCCCACTCATGACCCTAGACCAGTACTGGATATATCTCCTTATGGGAATTTTTCTGGGGCTTTCCGGTTTTCTCTATGAAAAAGCTGTCCTAAATGTCGGTAGAGCTTATGACTGGATTGGTCAAAAAATCCATTTGGATAGAGCTTATTATCCATTTCTGGCTTTTATCCTTATCATACCAGTCGGCATCTTCTTGCCACAAATCCTTGGCGGTGGAAATCAGCTTGTTCTTTCCTTAACTGAGCAAGATTTTAGTTTCCAAGTTCTATTAGCTTACTTTTTGATTCGCTTTGTTTGGAGCATGATTAGCTATGGAAGTGGCCTTCCAGGAGGAATTTTTCTACCCATTCTGGCGCTTGGTTCCTTGCTTGGTGCCCTAGTTGGTGTCATTTGTGTGAATATTGGACTTGTCAGTCAAGAGCAATTCCCTATATTTGTCATTCTGGGAATGAGTGGCTATTTTGGAGCAATATCTAAAGCTCCCTTAACTGCGATGATTCTGGTAACCGAAATGGTAGGCGACATTCGCAACCTCATGCCACTTGGCTTAGTAACCCTAGTTGCCTATATCATTATGGATCTGCTCAAGGGTGCGCCAGTCTATGAGGCTATGTTGGAAAAAATGCTGCCAGAAGAAGCGACAGATGAAGGAGAAGTCACTCTCATTGAAATTCCTGTATCTGACAAAATCGCTGGAAAACAAGTACACGAGCTCAACTTACCACATAACATCCTCATCACAACACAAGTTCATAATGGCAAAAGCCAAACAGTTAACGGCTCAACCAGAATGTATCTGGGGGATATGATTCATCTGGTTATTCCAAAAAGTGAAATTGGAAAAGTCAAAGATTTGTTGTTGTAGTTTTTTACATAATTTATATTATGCAAAAAACTTCTTAACAGAGATAGTATTCATCTTCATGAGCATGAATCTCACCAGATTGGCCAAGGATCTAGTCTCTAAAAGATCCACTATTCAAAAACCACACAGCGTTTCTTTCAGATTAATTATATTCAAGACTGAAATCACTGTGTGGTTTTATTTAGAAGCTAGTTTTTGCCCAGCCTCATTTCTTACTAATAAGCTCTTTGACATATAAAATAATAGAACTTTCTTAAAAATAAGACTATGTATTTTGTATCTCATAGCTCCTTATATAGATCTTCAGTTATGTAGAATGAACAGAAGTTTCGTTACTGATAATCTCTTTTTTATTTTCCTTATTCTGTTGACTATTTCATTCTGGTTTAGTATTTGGAAACTAGAAAAAGCACTAGATAATAATTCACAATAAAAACTCCAAAGATTTAGATCTGTTTTATACAGGTTTAAGTCTTTTTTTAAAAGTTCTATAACATCTTTCCGAAAAACTATAATTTTCTTGAAAAATATATAAACCTATGCTATACTACTTGTAGACTTATTTATGGAGAAAATACATGAAACGTGAGATTTTACTAGAACGAATCGACAAACTAAAACAAATCATGCCCTGGTATGTTCTGGAATACTACCAATCTAAGCTGGCTGTACCTTACAGTTTTACAACCTTGTACGAATACCTGAAGGAATACGATCGATTTTTCAGCTGGGTTTTGGAGTCTGGAATTTCAAACGTTGATAAAATATCTGATATTCCTTTATCTGTCTTGGAAAATATGTCAAAGAAAGACATGGAATCCTTTATCCTTTACCTACGTGAACGTCCTTTGCTGAATGCAAATACAACAAAGCAAGGTGTTTCACAGACAACCATCAATCGTACTTTGTCAGCACTTTCTAGTCTTTATAAGTATTTGACTGAGGAAGTTGAAAACGATCAGGGAGAGCCTTATTTCTATCGTAATGTAATGAAGAAAGTTTCAACCAAGAAAAAGAAAGAAACGCTTGCTGCCAGAGCTGAAAACATCAAGCAAAAACTCTTTTTAGGTGATGAAACAGAAGGGTTTCTGACTTATATAGACCAAGATTACCCACAACAGCTCTCAAATCGTGCTCTATCATCGTTTAATAAAAATAAAGAACGTGATTTGGCTATTATTGCCCTTCTCTTGGCATCGGGTGTTCGCTTATCTGAAGCTGTTAATCTGGATTTAAGAGATCTCAATCTCAAGATGATGGTTATTGATGTCACTCGAAAAGGTGGTAAACGTGACTCGGTCAATGTTGCAGCCTTTGCTAATCCTTATTTAGAGAATTATCTAGCCATTCGAAATCAACGCTATAAAACGGAAAAAACAGATACCGCTCTCTTTTTGACATTATATCGTGGTGTTCCCAATCGTATCGATGCTTCTAGTGTTGAAAAGATGGTTGCTAAGTACTCTGAAGACTTCAAAGTCCGTGTAACCCCCCATAAACTACGCCATACCCTAGCAACTAGACTCTATGATGCAACCAAATCGCAAGTTTTGGTTAGCCATCAGCTAGGACATGCCAGTACACAAGTCACCGACCTCTATACCCATATCGTCAACGATGAACAAAAGAATGCTCTGGATAGTTTGTGAATTACATAAAGTAAATTATGTAAAATAAAACTCAAAAAAAGAAGCTGCTAAAACAAGCAACTTCTTTTTGATTTATCCTACTACCGCTTCAGCGATTTCTTCACGACTAATACCAGCGAAGTAGCGTGTAATGTCAATGGTTTCTAGAGCTTTAAGAACATCTTCGCGTTCGTATTTAACGCCTCGAAGGACATCTTCTACAGCTGCAACGTCTTCGATACCAAAGAAGTCACCATAAATCTTGATGTCTTGGATTTTTGATTCGACGACATTAGCAAAGACTTCAACCTTACCACTGGTGAATTTTGTACCACGACGGACGTTAAATTCAGGTGATTTACCGTAGTTCCAGTCCCAAGTTCCAAACTTAGTATCCTTGATGCGATTGATTTCAGCCAATTCTTCCTCAGAAAAAACGTATTCAGTCATCTCTGGGTACTCTTTTTTCATGTATTCCAAGAGTAGGTCACGGAATTCTTCGACTGTGATTTTTTCTGGTAGTTCATTGACAATATTGGTTACACGGGCACGGACCGATTTCACACCTTTTGATTCAAATTTGTCCTTTGAAACCTTGAGGGCATTAGCAAGAACTGATAAATCAACGTCAAAGAGCAAGCAACCGTGGTGCATGATACGACCGTTGATATAGGCTTGGGCATTTCCACAGAATTTCTTACCATCAATCTCAAGGTCATTACGACCTGTGAACTCAGCTTTAACCCCAAGTTGAGCCAAAGTATTGATAACTGGAGTTGAGAAGCTCTTAAAGTCAAAAGCCTTGTTTTCATCTTCTTTTGAGATGATTGTGTAGTTGAGGTTATTTAAATCGTGGTAAACAGCTCCACCACCACTGATACGGCGGACCACCTCAATACCATTTTCTCGAACATAATCACGGTTGATTTCTTCGATAGTGTTCTGATGACGCCCTACAATGATAGATGGCTTGTTAATCCAAAGAAGGAAGATTTGATCCTCATCCAAAAGATGTTTAAAGGCATATTCTTCCAAGGCGATATTAAAAGCAGTGTCGTTTGAATGATTGATAATGTATTTCATGAGATACCTTCTTATACGATAGAGACTGGAATAACCTTCCAGTCTAATCTATCTTTCTTTTATTTTTTCTTAGGTGAGTGGATGGCCATTCCTAAAACATCCGCAAATGCTTCGTACATCACTTCAGAGTAAGTTGGGTGTCCGTGGATAGTTTTCAGCATTTCTTCAACAGTAATTTCCATTTCGATAATGCTCGATGCTTCATTGATCAATTCTGCAGCTGCAGGACCGATGATATGAACACCAAGGATTTCCCCGTATTTCTTATCTGCAATGACTTTAACGAAACCTTGAGCAGCATCCGATGCAATGGCACGACCGTTAGCAGCAAAGTTGAATTTACCGATAGCAACATCGTATTTCTCACGGGCTTGTTCTTCTGTCAAACCTACTGCTGCTACTTCAGGAAGAGTGTAGATAGCTGCTGGAGTCAAGTTCAACTTAGCAACAGCATGGTTTCCTTTAAGGGCATTTTCAGCGGCAACTTCACCCATACGGAAAGCTGCGTGAGCCAACATCTTAGTACCGTTGATGTCACCTGGTGCATAAATACCTGGAACAGAAGTTTCCATGTATTCGTTGACCTTGATGCGACCACGATCCAATTCAAACTCAACCTCACCAATACCTTCAAGGTCTGGCACACGACCAATTGAAAGAAGAGCTTTGCTTGCGATGATATCGTCTTTTCCTTCAACCTTGATACGAAGTTGACCATTTTCCTCAATGATTTCTTGCAGTTTAGTACCAGTCAAGATGGTCATTCCTTTACGCTCAAGGATCAAGCGAAGGTTCTTAGACACTTCTGCATCCATAGCTGGCACGATACGGTCCATCATTTCGATAACAGTTACTTTTGAACCAAATGTCATGAAGGCTTGACCAAGTTCGATACCGACAACACCACCACCGATGATAACAAGGCTTTCTGGCACTTCGTTCATTTCGAGAATGTCATCACTGGTCATCACAAGTGAAGATTCCATACCAGGGACGTTGATCTTGCTGACTTTTGAACCACCAGCAAGGATGATTTTCTTGGTTTCAAGCAATTCAGAACCATTTACCAAGACATTCTTGTCTTTAGTAATAGTACCGATACCCTTATGAACAGTAACTCCGTAGCTACGAAGAAGACCTGCAACTCCACCCACCAAGGTATTAACAACCTTAGACTTGGTTTCAAGGAGTTTGTTCATATCTACAGTGAAGTTTGGATTTTCAATGACGATACCACGGTTTGCGGCATGACCGATGTTTTCGATAATTTCTGCATTGTGAAGATAGGTCTTGGTTGGAATACAACCACGGTTCAAGCAGGTTCCACCAAGTTCAGATTTCTCAACAAGGGCAACCTTACCGCCGAGTTGGGCAGCTTTAATGGCTGCAACATAACCAGCAGGACCTCCACCAATCACAACGATATCAAAAGCATCATCGCTCTTACCATCATCGTTTGAGGCACTTGCTGCAGGTGCAGGGCTAGCTTCTGGGGCTGCTGCTCCAGCTGTTGGGATATTTTCCCCTTCTTCACCAAGGTAACCGATAACTTCCGTTACAGGGACTGTTTCGCCATCTCCTTTTAGGATAGCAATCAAGTATCCATCTTCTTCGGCTTCCAATTCCATGCTGACTTTGTCAGTCATGATTTCCAAAAGGATTTCTCCTTCTTTTACAAATTCTCCGACTTTTTTATTCCATTGGACGATTTGTCCTTCTGTCATATCCACGCCGGCTTTTGGCATAATTACTTCTAAAGCCATGTCTTCCTTCCTTTATCTATATCTTAAAAATGAATACTCTTGTTCTTAAATCAACATTGAGATTGGATTTTCAATCAATTCTTTCAAGTCTTTCATAAACTTAGCACCAGCCATACCATCTACGACACGGTGGTCAATGGTTAAACCAAGACTCATGATTGGGCGAATCACAATTTCACCATTGACGACAACTGGCTTCTCGATTGTCGAGCTCACACCAAGGATAGCTGAGTTGGGTTGGTTGATGATCGGACCAAAGGACTGAACACCAAACATTCCCAAATTACTGATTGTGAATGTTGAATTTTGAAGCTCACTTGGAGCCAATTTGCCATCCAAGGTACGGCCAATAACATCCTTAAAGGCTACAACCAGTTCTGAAAGAGTCATCTTCTCAGCATTGTAAACAACAGGTGTCATCAATCCATTATCCATCCCAACTGCCATGGCAAGATTGACGTAGTTATGAGTGATAATGGTCTTTCCATCTTCGGTCAATGAAGCGTTGATGTAAGGGTGTTTCATAAGAGTCTTAACAACCGCAAGCGAAAGAAGGTCTGTTACAGTAGTTTTTTTACCAGTTGCTTCCATGATTGGCTCAAGAACCTTCTTACGAAGAGCCAACATTTCAGTCATATCAACTTCATAGTTGAGAGTAAAGGTTGGCGCAGTCAAGTAAGATTCAACCATGCGTTGGGCAATAACCTTACGCATTGGTGTCATTGGAATACGCTCGATTTCACCGTATGGTGTTACGTTATTAGGGACTTCTTCCACTTTTTCAATCTGAGCAGGAGACTTGATAGTATCGTTTTCGATATTTTCAGGAAGCAAGGCCAAAACATCCTTCTTCATGATTTTACCACGATGACCAGTTCCTTGGATTTCCTGCCATGCAATGTTATGTTCGAGGGCAATTCGTTTTGCAAGTGGCGAAATGCGAACCACATTTGTGTCTTTATAAGTTTCCACGTCTTCTTTGTGGACACGACCGTTTGCACCTGAGCCAGAAACGTCGTAGAGGTTAATACCTAAATCATCCGCTAACTTTCTAGCCGCAGGGGTCGCTCTTAGCTTGTCATCAACCATGACCTCTCCAATTTCTATTTATGATATTAAGCGCGCAGAGAACTCTGCACCTAAAAGATACAAAGTTTCTCGTCAGCTTTATTTTTACATAACTTATATTATGTATTATTCTTTGTTATATGTTTTACGGATGGCATCTTTGATGCTTTCAACTGTTGGTATCATTGCATTTTCTAGGTTTTGTGCATAAGGCATTGGCACATCTTCTCCTGCACAACGGCGGATTGGTGCATCTAGATAATCAAATGCTTCTGATTCTGAAATAATAGCTGAAATCTCTCCGATATAGCCGCTTGTTTTGTGGGCATCGTTAACCAGAACAACTTTACCAGTCTTCTTAACTGAGTTAATGATGATATCCTTATCAAGCGGAACGAGGGTACGTGGGTCCACAATTTCAACTGAAATTCCTTCTTCTGCTAATTCTTCAGCTGCTTGAACCACACGGCGAAGCATTTTTCCGTAAGTAACAACTGTTACATCTGTTCCTTCGCGTTTGATTTCGCCAACTCCAAGTGGGATTGTATAGTCTGGATCAACTGGCACTTCCCCTTTTTGGTTAAATTCTGACTTGTACTCAAGAATGATAACAGGGTTATTATCACGGATAGAAGACTTGAGTAGTCCTTTCATATCCGCAGGCGTACCTGGTGCCACAACCTTAAGTCCAGGAATATGAGTAAACCAAGACTCTAGTGATTGCGAGTGCTGGGCTGCAGAACCGACACCGTTACCAGCTGCACATCGAACTGTCATTGGAACCTGACCTTTACCACCAAACATGTAACGTGTTTTAGCGGCTTGGTTGACGATATTGTCCATGGCAATAACCGAGAAGTCCATAAAGGTCATATCGACGATTGGACGAAGTCCTGTCATGGCTGCTCCTGCTGCTGCTCCAGAGATGGCAGCTTCAGAAATCGGACAGTCACGAACACGTTCTGGACCAAATTCTTCGAGCATTCCAACAGAAGTTCCGAAGTCTCCTCCGAAGACACCGACGTCTTCTCCCATCAAGAACACATTTTCATCGCGACGCATTTCCTCAGACATAGCAAGGATAATGGTGTCACGGAAGGACATTGTTTTTGTTTCCATTTTATCTCTTTCTCCTTAGTCTGCGTAAATATCTTCAAATGCTGATTCAAGCGGTGGGAATGGACTTTCTTCAGCAAATTTAACAGAAGCTTCTACTGCTTCCTTAACTTGCGCTTGGATTTCTTCCAATTCTTCGGCACTTGCAACAGTGTTTTCAATAAGGTACTTGCGAAGGTTTTCGATCGGGTCTTTTTGTTTCCACAATTCCACTTCTTCACGGGTACGATATTTACCAGGGTCAGATGATGAGTGACCAAGCCAGCGATAAGTTATACTTTCAATCAATACAGGCCCATTGCCACCACGAACATGATCTACAGCTTTCTTAAATCCTTCATAGACGTCTATGACATTGTTACCGTCTTCGATGAACATTCCAGGAATTCCATAAGCAGCACTACGTTGATGGATATGTTCTACATTGGTCATTTTCTTGATGTCCGCAGAGATACCATAACCGTTGTTAATGCAATAGAAAATGACTGGCAGATTCCAGATAGAAGCCATGTTCACTGCTTCGTGGAAAACACCTTCGTTGGTCGCACCATCTCCAAAGAAGCAGACAACGATTTTACCGGTATTTTGCATTTGCTGACTGAGAGCTGCACCAACAGCGATTCCCATACCACCACCTACGATACCATTGGCACCGAGGTTACCAGCATCAAGGTCGGCAATATGCATAGAACCACCTTTACCTTTACAGGTTCCAGTGTATTTACCAAGGATTTCAGCCATCATTCCGTTGAGGTCAATTCCTTTGGCAATAGCTTGTCCATGACCACGGTGATTTGATGTAATTAGATCATCTGGATTGAGAGCCAACATAGCACCCACGTTAGCTGCCTCTTCTCCAACAGAAAAGTGCGTCATTCCTGGCACTTTCCCTTTCTTTACTAATTGTGCAATTTTTAAGTCCATACGACGGATTTCTTCCATCTTACGGAACATTTCTAGCAAAAGATTTTTATCTAAAGTTGACATCTTCTTGCCTTTCTAACTTTCTTCTTACCTTACTATTTTACCGTTTTTGGAAAATACTGTCAAAATTTTTCTCAAGTAAATTTCACAAAATAAAAAAGAAACCCCCATGGAAACAAGGGATTTCCTTATCAAGAATATTTTTTCACAAACTTTTTATCGTTTAGATTTTGCTAAAGATTCAAATCTCTTCATAATCACAGTTAGACGCCAACGGTAGAGAACCCCACTCACGATTAGACTAATAATCAAACCAATCCAGTAAGAATAAGCTCCAAAATCTGTTAGAGAGTCGAATACCATAGCTACTGGAAGTGTCACCCCCCAGTAACCAACCAAACCAAGGTAAAAAGGAATAACTGTATCCTTATAACCCCGCAAAATTCCCTGAAGGGGTGCCGCAAAGGTATCTGCTAACTGGAAGAAAAGACTATAAGTTAAAAAACGCGCTGTCAAATCGATAAATTCTGGGTCGTTACCATAAAGACTGGCCACATTTCCTCTAAAAATGTAAAGGAAAGATAAGGTGAAGGCCGCAAAAATAAGGGCTGTCCCTCTTCCTAGACCAATATAGGTTTTCGCATCATCAAATCGCTTGGCTCCCACTTCATAGGAAACGACAATAGCCATAGCCGATGAGATACTCATAGGAAAGGCGTACATAAGACTTGAAAAGTTCATAGCTGACTGGTGACTAGCGATAATCAAGGACGAGAACTTAGCCATAATCAAGCCAACCACAGAAAAGATAGCCACTTCCGCAAAGACAGTTCCGCCAATAGGCAGACCTAAGCGAACTCCTTCCTTGATTTTATCCATATTAAGCGGAATACGTTTCTCAAGGTGTAAGGCTTTGAGCTTCTCCTGTTTAAATAAAACCAGAACAGAAATTCCAAGCAAAACCCAATAAGCCAAGGAAGTACCTAAACCAGCACCAGCACCTCCCAGCTCTGGAACTCCAAAGGCACCGTAAATCAAGAGATAGTTAAATCCACTATTGAGAGGAAGTAACAAAAGCATGAGGTACATAGACAGTTTGGTCAACCCCAGCGAATCCAGCAAGGAACGAATGACACTAAAGAGCAACAAAGGGATAATTCCGATAGATAAAAACCAAAGATAGCGAACCGCTACTGCCGCCACTGGTGCTTCTAACCCAATATGATTCAAGATTGGTGGTGCCAAGAACAGCACCATCCCCAGCAAGACCACAGATAGACCCAGGGCCAAATAGATGAACTGGTAAAAATCAGATGCAACTTCTTCCTTTTTGCCTCGACCAAGATGGTGACCAATGATGGGCACCTGGGCTGACACAATGCCTGTTAGGAATGTAAAGAAAGGATTCCAGATACTGGTTGCCATAGACACACCAGCCAAGTCCATAGTATTGTATTGACCTGTCATTGCAGTGTCAACAAAAGAGGCAGAATAATTGGCAAATTGGTAGATCAGGATAGGGAAGAAAATTTTTAAAAATAATACTAACTTCTCTCGTAAACACTTTGTCTTATACATACTTCTCTTTCTATTCTGATTTATCTAAACCAAAGAGTTTCAGACCATAGTTTTTCAAACTTAGCGGAGGGTTATTAGATTTTGAAGTAGTATGCCAACACGCACATGTACGACAATAATAGCTTCTAACTAAACCTCCATTATCATATTGAACCGCATGGTCAGCTTTTTCTTTAGTTTCATATTGAATTTTAGAACGATTAGATGCGGGACAGTAAATTCCGCTATTAGATTTTGCTTGTCTCTCCCTACGTTTTCGAAAATAATTCATATTCCAACTCCTATCAAGCTTGATAGACGATTTGTCCCTTACAGATGGTATATTTAACCTGCCCTTTTAAGGTTTCACCGATAAAGGGTGAATTAGCTGCTTTCGAAGCAAAATGGGAGTCCACAAGGCGGTCAGCCTTAGCATCAAAAATAGTGATGTCCGCTGGACCATTCTCAGCCAAGTAACCTGCTTCAAAATTGTAAAGCTTGGATGGGTTGTATGTCATTTTTTCAAGCAATTCCATCAAACTTAACTCACCAGCTTCGACCAAATAAGTCAATCCGAGAGAAAGAGATGTTTCCAAACCTGTCATGCCAGATGGTGCTTTGGTGATATCCTCAACATTTTTTTCATCCGCATGGTGAGGCGCATGGTCAGTCGCAATAACTGTGATGACACCTGACTTTAGACCTTCGATAACAGCACGACGGTCTGATTCCAAACGAAGCGGTGGATTCATCTTAGCATTGCTACCTTGTGTCAAAAGAAGTGCTTCTGTCTTAGAGAAATGCTGTGGCGCTACTTCTGCTGTGACTTGCGCACCCAGCTCCTGAGCAAACTCCACTACTTTAACACTTTCTTCCTTAGACAAATGCTGGATATGGACATGAGCCTTGATCGCATAGGCAATCATGACATCACGCGCCATCATAGCATACTCAGCCACCCCAGTTGCACCACAGATATGGAAATGTTCTTTAGCGATATTTTCATTAAAGCCAAGAATCCCATTCAATCCTGGATCTTCCTCATGGAGACTAATAAAGGTATTAAGCTTTTTAGCTTTCTCCATGGCTTCCTTGACAACTTTACTACTTTCAAGCGGAATACCGTCATCAGAGAAACCAACAGCTCCAGCTTCTAAGAGTGCCTTAAAGTCAGTCAAATCTTGGCCATTAAAATTTTTAGTAATGGTCGCAACCGTCTTAACATTAATCTTCTCTTTGGCAGCTGACTGGAGAACTTCTTGCAGGGTTTCTACATCTGAAATGGTTGGACTGGTATTAGCCATCATGACAACTGTTGTAAAACCACCTGTAGCAGCTGCTAGAGCACCTGTATGAATATCTTCTTTATGAGTTTGTCCCGGTTCACGGAAATGAACATGGATATCAACCAAGCCAGGAGCAACGACTAGACCAGTAGCATCAAGTACCTCTGCTCCTTCTTCCTTGATCTCAGTCGCAATTTTGATAATTTTCCCATCTTGAACTAAAACATCACACACTTGATCCAAACCAGACTTAGGATCCATTACACGACCATTTTTGATTAGTAGCATCTGCTTTCTCCTTTATTCATAGAAATCAACTTGGGTATCCAACAATTTATCCCCATCATAGACAAACTTGGCTGAGAAGAAGGGTTTATCCTCTAAAAGCCACCCAACAAAGGTATGGTCACCTTCCCAAGTCGGCTTACTCAAAACCTCGTCATAGGGAACCCATTCCAGCGTCCCCTCATTACAGTCAATCAAGTCCCCTTCAAACTCTGTCACCTTAAAAACATAGGTATACCAGTCTAAATCTGGCGTAAATTCAGGAAAAGTGATAACACCTTTTAAAACCGGCTTAGCTTTGAGCCCTGTTTCTTCGAGGATTTCACGTGCTGCGCATTCCTGAGGGGTCTCACCTCTCTCTAGCTTACCACCCACACCAATCCATTTCCCTTCATGGACATCATTGGGTTTCTTATTACGGTGGAGCATGAGCAGTTCTTTCCCGTTATCAATGTAGCAAATCGTCGCTAACTGAGGCATATTCTCTCCTTATCTAAGCCAATCGATTGGCTCTTGTCCTGTTTCTTTTAAGAATGCATTGGCCTTGGAAAAAGGCTTGGAACCCCAAAATCCTCTATAAACTGACAAAGGACTTGGATGGGCTGATTCGATAATCAAGTGATGAGGATTGGTAACTAAGGCCTTCTTCTTACGTGCATAGGCTCCCCAGAGTACAAAAACGACTGGTCTATCTAGATGATTGACCACCTGAATCACAGCATCCGTAAAAGGCTCCCATATCTGACCAGCATGACCATTGGCCTGTCCAGCAGGAACCGTCAAACAAGCATTAAGAAGTAAGACTCCTTGCTCAGCCCAAGCTGTCAAATCATGAGATTTCTTGACCCCGATATCATCCGACAATTCTTTCAAGATATTTTGCAAAGATGGAGGAGCTGGGATAGAGTCAGGTACAGAAAAACTTAAGCCCTGCGCTTGACCTGGCCCGTGATAGGGATCTTGCCCTAGAATCACCACCTTAACGTCTTCAAGCGGTGTTGTCAAGAGGGCCTGAAAAACCTTTTCTTTGGGCGGATAAATAGTCCCTTGAGAATAGACCTGCTCCATAAACTGATTGATTTTCCCGAAATAACCTTCAGGTAATTGTCCCTTAATCAAATCATGCCAAGACGAGTGTTCCATAGCCGACTCCTTCTTTTTTACTGCCTCTATTATAGCAAAAAGTGGTTATCTAAACCACTTTTTACAGTTTATCTAAACAATCCAGCAAGTCTTGGTAAGAATGGACTTCGTAGGTTGGCTGGGCTTGTGTGGGGTTTTCGAGGTGATGAGGATTGTACCAAATCGTGTCAATCCCTGCATTATTGCCGCCTTGAATGTCGGCGGTTAGAGAATCTCCAATCATCAGCGTCTTTTCTTTACTAAATCCAGCAATCTGTTGACCGATTTTTTCATAAAAGAGAGCATCAGGCTTTTGTGTTTGCAACTGTTCAGAGATAAAGACTTGGTTGAAATAAGGTGCTAGACCAGATTGAGCCAAACGCCCTGTCTGAATGGCAGTAATGCCATTTGTCGCAGCATACAGCTCATAATCTCGCTCAATGAGGTTGTCTAAGAGTTCATGAGCGCCCGAAAGAGTTTGTCCCTGCTGGGCTAAGTAAAACTGGTAACGCTGGGCAAGAAAACTACCATCTTTCTCCAGTCCAAAGTGAGCAAATAGACGAGAAAAGCGCGTGTTAACCAGCTCTTGTTTACTAATTTTCTTTTGTTCCAAATCCTTCCAGAGAGCCTTGTTCATGGGAACGTAATAGTCTTTATAGGCCTGAATATCTGTAACCCCTTCTTCCTTTAGAAGTTGGGTCAAAGCCACATCCTCAGCAGCATCAAAATCAAGCAAGGTGTGGTCGAGGTCGAAGAGTAAAAATTTGTAGGACAAGTTGGTGTTTTCCTTTCTAAGATAAACAACTTTCACTTCAGCCAGTTGTTTAATGTAAAATCTTAAAAGTGGTATAGTATCACAAAGAATAATCGTTCCAATTGATTAACTAACTCATACTATTCTAGTGAATTATAGAAAAATCTTCTATAAATTCGAGCAATAGTTAAAATACAAACAAATATAATTCCCAAAATAGATAACACTATTTTCACAAAATTCATTTCAGAGCCTATTACATAGATATGAAAAAGAGGGGCTAGTCCTACACATAGAGACAATAGATAACTACTAAATCTTATCTCACCAATTCCTGCAAAAAAATGTTTCATTATAAATATTCTCCTTTGAAGCCCCTAATGATTAAAAATAATGACTGCTTAAAATTAAACAGCTCTATAATCTAAATATTTGTCAGAGATAAGCTATACTAAGATTATTTTTTAAGCACAACCTTCTTGCTCTTATGGTTTAATTATATTATAACACTATAAAATTTCAATTTAATTGATATTTACCATTTAATCATATTCGATGAGTTGTATTTTACAGATTAATATTATTTAGCCTTCTTTTTTAGTCACTTTTTAATTCTCAAATTCCCTTTGTTTATACAACCATAATATTATTGAAAAACAACTTGAGATTAAAGATTTTCATCCTCTTTTTATTCTGGTAGCACTACACACTCAACTCAACCAATTTATAAAATTCACCTTTCCTATCCATCAAGTTATCAAAAGAACCATCTTCAACAATAACTCCATTTTTCATAAAAAGAATTCTATTGTATTTTTTCAACATGCTCTTATTTAACTTATGCGTAACAACAAGAACCGTCAAATCTTGAATTTCTAAAATTGAATTTTCAATTTCAGTAGTAACTTTATTATCTAAAGACGAGGTAGCCTCATCTAATAATAAGATTGGTGTTTTTCGAATTAAAGCACGCGCAATACTAAGTCTCTGTCTTTCTCCCCCAGATAGATTTGATCCATTCTCGCCACATGAAGTTTGTAGACCTAATTCATTTTCTAAAATATAACTTTCTAAGCCAGACTGCTGTACAGCTTTTTTTATATCATCTTCAGTAAAGGATTGACTAAGGGTAATATTTGCTTTTAAAGTATCATCAAAGATATAAACATCTTGCTGAACAATAGTCATTAAGTTATAAAGGCTCTCTGCTGAAATAGCTTGCAAATCTTGATTATCAATTGAGATATACCCACTTGTTACATCATAGAAACGCAGTAATAGATTGAGTAAAGTTGATTTTCCACTACCTGACATACCTACTATTGCAATTTTTTCCCCCTTTTTGATCTGTAAAGATAATTTATTAAAAATCTTTTCCTCAGTATTAGGGTAGGAAAAATCTACATTTGAAAAAGAAATGACATCATCAAAATATTCTTTCGTTTTACGAGTTTGAAGTTCGATTACATCTTTTACCTCAAATGAATTCAGTGTAGCCTGACCTTCGCGGAATTTACTCATTCCCATACCAATTTCATTTAGTGGCATTACTACAAAATTGACTAGTTGAACAATAGCTGTAACACTCCCAATTGTGGTATGCCCACCGAAGACCAGATACATTCCTCCACCAAAGGCTACTAAAAAAACAATCATCCCTGAAAGTTGAGAAATAACATTAGATAAAACATCAAATTTCCCTTTGATGAAATATATCTCATCCAATTTTTCGCTTTCGTTTTTGTAATCTTGACCGATAGCCTCTTTCACATTAAAACTCTTTATAACTAGAAACCCTGCTAAAATATCTTTAACCTTAGCTAAATATTTCTGCTCGGCTATCATAGAACTATTTTGTAGAGAGGCTGATTTTTGTCCAATAAAACCTGAAATCATCATAGGAATAATGCCAGCAATGATAACTAATAAGGTCAAAAACCAATTACCTATAAACATGGCTACTAGTGAGAAAATCATTAAGGAAATATTTTTTGAAATATTAAAATACTGGTGCAAATAATCCTGCTCAATTTTCTTCATGTTCTCAGTTAATATTGAAATAAATTTCCCTGATTTTTCCTTAGAAAATTCTCTATAATCCCTATCTAAAATAGATTTAAACACCTTATTTTTGTATCTTGACATAATCTGCCTAACAAGTTTATTTCTTAATCGAAGGGATATAAAATTAAGACTGGCATAGATAAATATTACGATAGCGCCTATTAGTATCGCTTGGGTTAGAGCTTCCCTATTTTGGGACATTCCACTATCAATTATAATTTTAATAGAATAAGCAAAAGCAATATTAGTTAAAGGAACTAATATATTAAAAATCATGAAAGTATAAAAATACTTCTTATGGTACTTTGTCAATTGTTTCATTCCTAATCTACCTCGTAATTCTTACATTTCATTTAGAAAATGTGACATAAAATATTCTTCTAAGTCAATATTCTCCCTCCTAATCTCTTTCATAGAGACCTGTTCTAGCATTTCTCCATTTTTGATAAAACCAATTTTATCTGCTATCTGTGAAATTTCCGATAATATATGACTCGATATTAGTATTGTAATTCCATGCTCCTTAGAAAGAGACAACAAAAGATTTCGAATTTCTTGAATTCCTATTGGATCTAAACCATTGATTGGCTCATCTAAAATTAACAATTTAGGTTTTGTTAGAAAGGCACGAGCTAAACCAAGCCTTTGCCTCATTCCTAACGAAAACTCTTTTACTTTTTTAGTCGTATTCTTTAATCCGACCATTCTTAAGGCTCTTATTATATCTGATTCAATAATATTTTTCCCCATATACTGAGCGTGAATTTCTAAAATTTCTTTTGCAGTGCAATTATCATAAAAAATTGGTGTTTCAATAACACTTCCAACCTGACTTAGGATTTCTTCTCTGTGTTCTTGTAGATTTTTCCTAAAGATTTCAATACTACCAGATGTAACAGTTGATAAGGATAACATGCATTTCATTAAAGTTGTTTTCCCTGCGCCATTTGGTCCTAAAAATCCATAGATTTCTCCTTCAGAAATTTGTAAGTTAATACCACTTAAAATTTCTTCTTTATCAATTGTTTTAAAAACTTCTTTTATTTCAACAATATTTCTCATTTCTATCTCTCTTTCTATATCTAGCTTTAAATGCAAGGATTTTTCTTCAGGAGCATAAATACCAATTTATCCAGCTCTTCTTTTAAAGTAATCATTAAAGAATTATCATTTTACTTCCATTAAATTCAGCTATACTACTTGATATTAATATCTTGTCTTGAAATAGTATAAATTGAAAATGAAGTAATCATTAAACTTATGAAACTTGCAAATATCAAAAAGAATAAGTTATCAGCAATATTATTAGATAAACTTCCTGGACTTACATTTGAAAGTAATGCTGCTAAACCAAGTCCTGTAAGCATTGTTATAGCTGTTGAATGCTTAATCATACCTAAAACAAAAGGTAGTATTCCGATTAATACCGTTCCAACCGTAATTCCAGCTAAGTTAATCATTTGATTAGCTATTGGGATATAATTTGATTCGGTTAAAACTGCTACTAATTTAATTAATAATTGAATAACTAAATGTGCAGTAAAATGAGCAATAAATGATATCAGAATTACTGTAAGTACTTTTCCCCATAGTAACTTTATTTTAGAAACAGGGTAGGAAAACAGCTGAAAAATTGTTCTTCGTTTAAATTCATCAATAATAATCGTAGACAATAAATAAGATTCGAAAATTAAAAATGCTGCTTTGGTAAATAAAGAGCCAAACAATGATGTTGCAATTGCCCAACTTCCCCATTTATCAGTAATTCTAATAACATTAGAATCCTGTCCAGTGAATTCTCCTAGTTTATTGTCAGTACCTAAACCCATAATAATGATTGCTGTAATACCTAACACTATAAATATAGTACACAGCCATGCTAAAAATAATTTAAATTTAGAAACTTTATTTAATTCAATTTTAATAAGCGACAACATAGATTTTTCCTCCAAAAAATTTTGTTAATATTAATTACACTATTCAAAAAACACCTTACATACTCCCGGTATGTTAAGATTCAAAAAATAAACATACTAAAGGTATGTATACTGGAATTTTTAATACCATATCTAGAGTATGGTATTTTTTTAAATATCAATACTTAAAATTTATTTGACACCTTTTAAGTGATCAAATAATTGGAAAATTACTTCCATCATTTCATCAGTAATCAACTGCACTCCCAAACCTTCAAAAGTTAGTTTAATGAACTTCATTTTACTCTTTAATTCTTCTACTGAATAAATAGAAATTTGAAACCCAATCCAAATATTCAAAGTTAAAACAATCAAATCAGCTAGCTCTTCAGGATATTCTGTTTTAATTGATTTATCTTTAACACCTTCGAAAACTTTTTCTCTAATCCCTGGTAAAAAATCAGAAAATAAACTTAAATACTGCTCTCCTAACAAACGTGGACTTCTTAGCATAATTGAGACAGAGTATACTAATCTTTGTTGTTCTAAATTAGAGAACGCATCCATCAAAGAATTTTGTATTTTTTCTAATGCAGTATCTCCTCTCCAATTGTAATTTAAAATTTCTTGATTATTTTCGCTAATGATTGATTGCAATATTTCATCTTTAGACTCGAAATGATGATAAATAACACCTTTTGTCAACCCACCTAACCCATCGATTATATCTTGTATTGAGGTATTATCAAATCCTTTTTCTAAAAATAAATCTTTCGAAACTTCTAGTATTTTTTTCTAGTTTCATGTGGGTTTCTATTCCTTGCCATTATAACTCCTTTCCAACATACTAATGGTACGTAATTTCATTATAATGCAAGAAACTAATAATGTCAAGATTCTTTTTATCCTCTCTAATTTTCAAAATTCATTGGCAAACTACTATCCCATACAATTGACAGCCCAAATCTTTCAGAATAGAACAATCCTAACTATCGAATACCCTAACTTCATATATATCCATGTAATTCTAGACCTAGAATTCCTATAAACTAAATGTTTTCGCACTATTCTAAGCCATTGATAGCCTTAAATGTTAATTTTTGAAGGATTCTAAAGCTAGAATAGTCCCATCACAATCTGTTTTGAATGATTCACAATTTAGAAACACTATAGCTTTACTCCTGTTAAAATAAAAAGGAACTGCATAAAGCAATCCCTTTCTGATTTTGAAATTATTTACTTAAAATTTGATAGTTGAGATAATCAATAGCTCACCTATAAAAGGAATGATAGGAAGATTCCTTATTTATTGATTTCAAGCTCCGCCAACTGTGTTTGAATAACTGACAGTTCTGCACCAGCCTGAAGAAGAGCAGCTGCAGTATAGGCACCTTCTACAATTGGAACCCTGTTGATGATGATACTTTTATCACTGAAATCAGCCACCATTTCTAAGTTCATTTTAGCAGAACCTAGGTCAAAAAAGGCTAATAAAGTATCTGCTGGATTTTCGGAAACAACCCTATCTACTTGATCAAAACTCGTTCCAATTCCTCCATCTTCGGTTCCTCCTACATAAGTAATCGGAACATCTTTAGCTACTTCACTAATCAGTTCAACGACACCTTGTGCAATGTGTTTGGAATGTGAAACGATAACAAGACCAATACTTCCCATTAAACCACCCCAGTTTCTAAAAGAGCAGTAAAGAGTAATCCTGATGAGAATGACCCAGGATCAATATGTCCAAGAGAACGTTCTCCTACATAAGATGCCCTTCCTTTAGTTGCAAGTAAATCTTTGGTAGCATTCACTAGCTTATCAATAAGCTCATGAGTCAATTGACCAGCAGACAAGGCAGCAATAACAGGAGTCCAAACATCAACCATTGTCTTCTCTCCAACTTCTGCTTTTCCACGTTTGACAATCATATCCAGACCACTTTGTAAGATTTCTTCTAATTTTGAATGAGAATCAGCCTTGGACATTCCCATAAAAGCAGAGCCATACAAGGGACCAGAAGCACCTCCTACCTTACTTAGTAGTTGCATTGAGACAAGTTTAAACACATCACTGCTGGTTTCAAATTGCTTTCCTTCTAAATTTTCCATAACTGCAGCCATTCCACGCGCCATGTTTCCACCGTGGTCTCCATCTCCTATAGGAGTGTCTAGCTCACTAAGATAATCTTTCTGTTCTTGAATCTTTTCATTAAAAAGCTTCATCCATTCAAGAGCTTGTTCAGCATTCATGCGACATTTCCTCCTTGAGTTTTACCAAGCTGGTGTTGTAACAGGTGCATTTAAAGCATCCAACCACTCATCATCTGCCAATCGAATCAATGTCAATGACAAACCAGCCATATCGATTGAAGTCATATAGTTTCCAATTTTCTTAAACGCCAACTCAACACCTTTTTCATGGAGTAATTTAGCCACATCATTTGCAAATACGTATTGCTCCATAAGTGGTGTGCTTCCTAAACCATTGATGAGAAGCCCATAGCGTTCACCAGCTTTAAGTTGGAAACCTTCAGATAATTTTTCAACCAATTCTGAAGCCAATTGTGCTGAAGGTTGCATTTTCTCTTTTTTATATCCAGGCTCACCGTGAATACCAACTCCATATTCAAATTCATCATCTTCTAGAACAAATCCTGGTTTACCAACTTCAGGAACGGTTGCTCCAGACAAGGCCAACCCAATTGTTTTAATTTCTAAGACAAGTTTGTCGGCCAAGTCCTTCATTTCAGATAATGATTTACCAGAACGAGCTGCATCACCCAAAATTTTATGGACTAAAATAGTACCTGCAACACCTCGACGCCCTTGGGTATAGAGACTATTTTCAACAGCAATATCATCATCAACCACAACGCTTGCTACATCAATACCTTCCATTTCAGCAAGTTCTTGTGCAATTTCAAAGTTCATGATGTCTCCAGAATAGTTCTTGATAACCATGAAAACTCCAGCACCTTCATCAGCCGCCTTAATGGCTTCTAATATTTGGTCCGGAGTAGGTGAAGTGAAGACTGCTCCACAAATGGCAGCAGACAACATTCCATCTCCTACAAATCCAGCATGACTTGGTTCATGTCCTGAACCTCCACCTGAAATGAGTCCAACTTTTCCTGTCTTTTCTGCCTTTCTAACGATGACATCAAAACCATCTAAGCGTTCTACCAAGTCATCATGCATGAATGACAATCCCTGCAACATTTCATCAACAACTTGTGTCGGTTCATTTATAATTTTTTTCATGAGAAACTCCTTTCGGCATGTACCTTTGTTTTCGTTTTCATTATATATTTTTTATTGCTGGCTGATAAGGGACAGATTCTATTATTTGTCCCCTTTTAAACCCGTTTAAAACATTTTTTGGTAAAATGAAGTAAGTAAAAGAAAGGTTTCCTATGGCATCATCACTCATTACAAAAAAACGAATTGCCAAGGCATTTAGAGACCTATTAGCTACTAGAGAATTTGATAAAATCTCTATTGTAGATATCATGGAATCAGCTGGCATTCGTAGACAGACCTTTTATAATCACTTTCTTGACAAATATGAACTGCTAGACTGGATATTTGAAAATGACTTAACCGAGTATATCACCAATAACTTGGACTTCATTTCAGGCCAAAAACTATTACAAGAATTATTTTTTTATTTCGAACAAGAGCGTGACTTTTATATTCAACTTTTTGATATTCAAGGGCAAAATAACTTCTATGACCACTTTATCAGTTACTGTCGCTTGCTTGTATCAAAAATTTTAAAAGAATACGGTCAGATTGATATCGATTCATCTGCTTATACTTGTTTTTTGTTAGACTATCATTCACATGCTCTAGCAGAAATCGTGAAGGCTTACGTCAATAAAAAAAGTCCAGTTCCACAACCAGACTTTCTAATCATGACAATTATTGGAAAGAGACCACAATGACATTTATTTCAAATCATAAACAGAAAATTATTTCAAGTTACATTTCAGCAACTGTTAGCAGTCATCCCGAATTAGAAAAACACCCTACTTTACCATTAGTCTATCAAAAAAATCGAAATCCTCATCAGGTTCCAATCTTGTCGGGTGGAGGTTCCGGTCACGAACCCGCTCATATTGGATATGTGGGAGAAGGAATGCTTACTGCTGCTATCTATGGCCAATTATTTACTCCACCTACAAGAACTGAAATCTTAGAGTCCATTCGTTTTTTAAACAATGGTCACGGTGTCTTCATCATTGTAAAAAATTTCGAAGCAGACATCAAAGAATTTAGCTGGGCCATTAACACCGCTAGACAAGAAGGAATTAAAGTCGGCTATAGTCTAGCACACGACGATATTTCTATTGAACCTCACAATAGATTTCAAATTAGAGGAAGAGGGCTTGCAGGGACAATCTTACTTCATAAAATCCTAGGATTTGCAGCTCAAAATGGTGCTGACATCGAGCAACTAACTGATTTAGGTCATCAGCTTGCTCCCGAAATCGCAACGATTGGCTTTGCAACGAAATCTGCTAGTCTCCCCCAAGCCACCCGTCCACTATTTAACTTGGAAGAAGGAAATATTTCTTATGGTATTGGGATACATGGCGAAGAAGGCTATCGTATCGTCCCATTCCAATCATCGGAAATCCTTGCAAATGAAATTATAAGTAAATTAAGATTACACTATCATTGGAAAAAGGGTGATCAATTTATATTGCTTGTAAATAATCTAGGCACTACCAGCAACCTAGAAATGGGAATATTTATCAATGATCTCCTTCAACTCTTAGAAATTGAAGGAATCACTATTCCCTTTATAAAATCAGGAACATTTATGACCAGTCTGGATATGGCAGGTATATCCGTAACTCTTTGCCCTGTAAAGAATAAGCAATGGTTAGAAGCTCTCAATGCTTTAACGACAGCTTTTGCATGGTAATTTGCTTGTATAACTCAAAAGGGCTCCGTCACTTGGTAGCCCTTTTGATCTTATATAACGTTTAGATGAAAATGTTGAGCTTTTCATAGTTTTCCTTAGAGGCCAGCACTAGCTCCTCTTTTGTTTTTGGTCTAGGCACAGGAGCACTCCCTTCATATTGCTAGTTATTATAAAAAATTTTGATCCTTTAAATCTCTATAACTTATTCTTTAATTTTTCAACAAAGAGATAGGCTGCTGGACAGGTCAAGGTATTCTTAATCGTTAGATGGTTGATTTGATGGATCTTTTTACGGTCTGTATGGGGAAATTCACGACAGGCTTTTGGACGAACGTCATAGATGGAACAGAGATTATCTCCTCCCAAAAATGGACAAGGCATGGATTTAAAAACCTTATCTCCATCTTCATCCACCTGCAGAAACTCCGCTTCAAAAGCTGGTAGTTTCATCTTAAAATACTTAGCAATACGGGTAATATCTGCTTCCTTGAAGTCAGGGCCTAAAGTCTTACAACAGTTAGCACAGGCAGTGCAATCAATCTCCTCAAAGACTTCTTGATGAATCTGCTGGGCTATCTTATCTAGATTTTTTGGTGGCTTTTTCTTTAAATTGGCCAAGACTTTGCGATGCTCCTTCTGCTTTTGCAAAGCTAGCTGGTGGTAATACTCAATATCAATTTCTTTAGACATGGTTTCTCTCTTATTCTATTTACTTCCCCCTATTATACCATGCCTCTGGAGCATTGAAAAGTGAACTTTATAAGACTATACTTTTCCAAAATACGTCAAAAAACCTTGCAACTAAGTTACAAGGTTAATGACATTAATCGAAGTTAACGTATTCTTTTTGAAGTTCAAGAACTTCTTCCATTGTTGAACACTCTGTAAGGGCACGGTTAGCGTACTCTTCCATCTTAGCAGTATCCAATTTCTTCATCAAGCTACGTGTACGGAGTACAGATGTTGCTGACATAGAGAACTCATCCAAGCCCATTCCGACAAGAAGTGGAACAGCTTTTTGGTCACCAGCCATCTCACCACACATACCAGCCCATTTACCTTCAGCGTGAGCTGCCTTGATAACGTTGTTAATCAAGCGAAGGATTGATGGGTTATATGGTTGGTAAAGGTATGAAACTTGTTCGTTCATACGGTCTGCTGCCATTGTGTATTGGATCAAGTCATTTGTACCAATTGAGAAGAAGTCAACTTCTTTAGCAAATTGGTCTGCAAGCATAGCTGCTGCAGGGATTTCAATCATGATACCAACTTGGATATCATCCGCAACTGCAACTCCTTCCGCAAGAAGGTTCGCTTTTTCTTCATCAAAGACTGCTTTGGCTGCACGGAATTCTTTCAAGAGGGCAACCATTGGGAACATGATACGCAATTGACCATGAACAGAAGCACGAAGAAGGGCACGGATTTGTGTGCGGAACATTGCATCTCCAGTTTCGGCAATAGAGATACGAAGGGCACGGAATCCAAGGAATGGGTTCATTTCGTGTGGCATATCGAAGTAAGGAAGTTCCTTATCTCCACCGATATCCATCGTACGAACAACTACTGGTTTACCATTCATTCCCTCAAGAACAGCCTTGTATGCTTCATACTGCTCATCTTCAGTTGGGAAGTCTTGAGAATCCATGTACAAGAACTCTGTGCGGTAAAGTCCAACGGCTTCAGCACCGTTATTGTTAACACCTTCAACGTCTTTTGGAGTACCGATGTTAGCAGCCAACTCGAAGTGTTTACCGTCAGCAGTCACTGTTTGAGCATCTTTCAACAGTGCCCATTCAGCTTTTTGTTTAGCATAAGCTTCACCAGCTGCTTTAAATTCTGTCGCTTGCTCATCAGTTGGGTTGATAATCACTTCACCAGTAATTCCGTTAACGGCAAGGATATCACCGTCTTTCACTACTTCAGTGATGTTATTTGTTCCCAATACAGCTGCAATTTCAAGTGTACGTGCCATGATAGCTGAGTGGCTTGTACGTCCACCGATGTTTGTTACAAAAGCTTTTACAAAGTTTTTGTCCAATTGAGCTGTATCAGATGGTGTCAAGTCATGTGCAATCACGATTACTTCTTCATTGATTGAAGCTGGGTTTGGTAATTTCTTACCAAGAAGGTTTGCTAATACACGTTTTGTCACATCGCGGATATCCGCTGCACGTTCTTGCATGTATGGGTTGTCTTCCATGCCTTCAAAGATAGTGATGAACATGTCAGTCACTTCTTTAAGACCTGCTTCAGCATTGACTTTCTTAGCACGAATTGTTTCTTTAATCTGACCAATCAATTCTGGGTCAGCAAGAACCATCAAATGAGCGTCAAAAACTTGAGCCGCTTCTTCACCAAGCGTACCTACAGCTTTCTCACGGATAAGAGAAAGCTCGTTTTGAGAAGCTTCAAGAGCTACATCCAAACGAGCCTCTTCTGCGTTTGTATCTTCGACTGAAACAGTCTCGAATGACAAATCCGGTTGAACGAGTAGATATGCTTTTGCAACTGCAACACCGTCAGATGCTGCGATTCCTTTAAGCATTTCTGTCATTTTCCTTATGCCAATCCTTCTTTTTCCATTGTTTCTGAGATTGCAGCGATAGCGTCATCTGCATCTGCACCTTCAGCTGAGATAGTTACGTCAGCACCTTGGCCAACACCAAGACTCATAACACCCATGATTGATTTAAGGTTAACTGATTTACCTTTGTACTCAAGAGTGATATCTGAAGCAAATTTGCTAGCAGTTTGTACCAACAATGTTGCTGGACGTGCGTGAATACCTGTTTCTGCCACTACGTGGAAATCTTTAGAAGCCATAGTTTGACTCTCCTTTTGTTCTTTCTTTTTTGAGTTATATGTGATAACCCTTACAATTTGGTATTATATCATCTTCTAGGATTTTTTTCAAGCATTTTATGGGATTTATTCGATTTCCTTTCAGATAACTTGCTGAAAATCTTCTATTCTAGATAACAAAACACAGGATATAGTTTTCTAAAAAACAACTTATAGGAGAATTATCACTATTTTCCAAAACAAACACTACATATTGTGTTTTGTTTAGTTATGTACAAAAACAGACCACTATATTTAGTTTCAAATCGTTGACAAAATTTTAATTTCTGATATACTAAGAAAGTAATCTATTTTGAAAGAGGAGTTACACAATGGTAACCGTTTATTCTAAAAATAACTGTGTCCAATGTAAGATGACCAAACGTTTCTTGGACAGTAATAACGTTGAATATAAAGAAATCAATCTTGATGAGCAACCTGAGTATATCGATCAAGTTAAAGAGCTCGGTTTCAGCGCAGCTCCTGTTATCCAAACACCAACTGAAGTCTTCTCAGGTTTCCAACCAGGAAAACTGAAACAATTAGCATAATCTTAGTACATCATCCAGAAGGAACTGCTTCTAGGGCTAACTAGAGGCCTTTCTTTTGTAATTAGATAAGGGAAATTTTATGGGATTAAAACATCTTGAAGACGTAACTTACTTCCGTCTCAATAACGAAATCAATCGTCCTGTTAATGGACAAATCATGCTTCATAAAGATAAAGAAGCCTTGGATGCCTTCTTTAAAGAAAATGTAGTTCCAAATACTATGTTTTTTGATTCAATCAAAGATAAAATTAACTACCTCATTGAACACAACTACATCGAAACAGCCTTTATCAAGAAATACCGACCAGAGTTTTTGGAAGAATTATCGCAATTTATCAAAGATCAAAACTTCCAATTCAAGTCTTTCATGGCTGCCTATAAATTTTACAATCAATATGCCTTAAAGACTAATGACGGTGAATATTATCTTGAAAGCATGGAAGACCGTGTCTTCTTTAACGCCCTTTATTTCGCTGACGGTGATGAGGCGATTGCAATTGATATTGCCAATGAAATCATCCACCAACGCTACCAACCTGCTACTCCTTCCTTCTTGAACGCTGGACGTGCTCGTCGTGGGGAGTTGGTATCTTGTTTCTTGATTCAGGTCACAGATGATATGAACTCTATCGGACGTTCTATCAACTCTGCTCTTCAACTTTCACGTATCGGTGGTGGTGTGGGAATTACCCTCAGCAACCTTCGTGAAGCTGGAGCTCCTATCAAGGGCTATGAAGGAGCAGCTTCTGGTGTCGTACCAGTTATGAAGCTTTTTGAAGACAGCTTCTCTTATTCAAACCAATTGGGGCAACGTCAAGGCGCTGGTGTTGTCTACCTCAACGTCTTTCACCCAGATATCATCGCTTTCCTTTCAACTAAGAAAGAAAATGCCGATGAAAAAGTTCGTGTTAAGACCCTTTCGCTCGGTGTTGTTGTACCAGATAAATTCTACGAATTGGCTCGTAAAAATGAAGAAATGTACCTCTTCAGCCCTTACTCTGTAGAACTTGAATATGGTGTGCCATTTAACTACATCGACATCACTGAAAAATACGATGAACTAGTCGCAAATCCAAACATCCGCAAGACAAAAATCAAGGCGCGTGATTTGGAAACGGAAATCTCAAAATTGCAACAAGAGTCTGGATACCCTTATGTAGTTAACATTGATACGGCTAACCGTGCAAATCCTGTTGATGGTAAGATTATCATGAGTAACTTGTGCTCTGAGATTCTTCAAGTTCAAGAACCAAGCTTGATCAACGATGCTCAAGAATTTCTTCAAATGGGAACAGACGTATCATGTAACCTTGGTTCAACCAACGTGGTCAACATGATGACTTCACCTGACTTTGGTCGTTCTATCCGTGCTATGGTTCGCGCCCTTACTTTCGTTACAGATAGTTCACACATCGTAGCTGTTCCTACTATCGACCATGGAAATAGCCAAGCTCACACCTTTGGTCTTGGTGCCATGGGACTTCACAGCTACCTTGCCCAACAATTGATTGAATATGGATCACCTGAGTCTGTTGAGTTTACAAGCATCTACTTCATGCTCATGAACTACTGGACCTTGGTTGAGTCAAACAATATCGCGCGTGAACGTGGCATCACCTTCCACAACTTTGAAAAATCAGACTATGCTAAGGGAAGCTACTTTGACAAGTATATTACAGGTGAGTTTGTTCCAAAATCAGACCGTGTTAAAGAACTCTTCAAAGATGTCTTTATCCCAAGTGCTGCTGACTGGGCTGAACTTCGCGACAAGGTTCAAGCAGATGGTCTTTACCACCAAAACCGCCTTGCTGTAGCACCAAATGGTTCTATCAGTTACATCAACGACGTTTCTGCTTCTATCCACCCGATTACGCAACGTATCGAAGAACGTCAAGAGAAGAAAATCGGTAAAATCTACTATCCTGCTGCTGGCTTGTCAACAGAAACCATTCCTTACTATACTTCTGCCTACGACATGGATATGCGTAAGGTCATTGATGTTTATGCTGCTGCGACTGAGCACGTGGACCAAGGACTTTCACTCACTCTCTTCATGCGTAGTGACATTCCAAAAGGACTTTACGAATGGAAGAAAGAAAACAAACAAACGACACGTGACTTGTCTATTCTTCGTAACTATGCCTTTAACAAAGGTATCAAGTCTATCTACTACGTCCGTACCTTTACTGATGATGGTGGAGAAGTCGGTGCCAACCAATGTGAAAGCTGTGTGATTTAATCTCTGCTTGAGGAAACTACATTTTCTCAGATTAGCGATTCATTTACCACACTAAACTAAGCTGGAACAAACATCTATACTATGAAATAAAAGTCGGTCTTCCGACTTTTTGTGCGATACTCCTCTAGATTTATGATAAAATAGAGATAATTGTGAAATCACAATACTAAACACGGAAAGAGATTTCAAATGGAAACTTACTACAAAGCCATTAACTGGAATGCCATCGAAGATGTCATCGATAAATCAACTTGGGAAAAGTTAACAGAGCAATTCTGGCTTGATACACGTATTCCCTTGTCTAACGACTTGGATGACTGGAGAAAGCTATCTAACAAAGAGAAAGACTTGGTCGGAAAAGTCTTTGGTGGTTTAACACTTCTCGATACTATGCAATCTGAAACAGGGGTTCAGGCCCTTCGCTCGGACATCCGTACACCGCATGAGGAAGCTGTCTTCAACAACATTCAATTTATGGAATCTGTCCATGCAAAATCTTACTCATCAATCTTCTCTACTTTGAATACCAAGGCTGAGATTGAAGAAATTTTCGAATGGACTAATACCAATCCTTATCTACAAAAGAAGGCTGAGATTGTCAATGAAATCTACCTCAACGGTAGTCCACTTGAAAAGAAAGTTGCCAGCGTCTTCCTTGAAACCTTCCTCTTCTACTCTGGTTTCTTCACTCCCCTCTACTATCTTGGGAACAATAAACTAGCCAACGTCGCTGAAATCATCAAATTGATCATTCGTGACGAGTCTGTTCACGGAACCTACATTGGTTACAAATTCCAACTTGGTTTCAATGAATTGCCTGAAGAAGAGCAAGAAAAGCTAAAAGAATGGATGTACGACCTGCTCTATACTCTTTACGAGAATGAAGAAGGCTACACAGAGAGCCTCTATGACGGTGTTGGTTGGACGGAAGAAGTTAAAACCTTCCTTCGCTACAATGCTAATAAGGCACTCATGAACCTGGGACAAGATCCACTCTTCCCAGATTCGGCTGATGATGTCAACCCAATCGTCATGAACGGTATTTCAACAGGAACTTCTAACCACGACTTCTTCTCTCAAGTCGGAAATGGTTACCTTCTTGGCGAAGTTGAAGCTATGCAAGACGATGACTACAACTACGGTTTAGACTAATTGCATTATCCCAGAACTGAGAGCCAAAAACATCATGGTTTGTTTAAAACAACCATGATGTTTTTGTTTTGTTTTCTTTTGTTTTTTAAATTGATTGATTGAACACTTTATGATAAAATAGTAATAGAAATAGAGGTGATAAGGATGTTAAAGCAGGAAAAACTAGATAATATTCTAGAAACGGTAAATACAAAGGGAACTATTACTGTAAAAGAAATCATGGCTCGCTTGGATGTATCAGATATGACTGCTAGACGCTACTTGCAAGAGTTGGCAGACAAGGATCTACTTGTTCGAGTTCACGGGGGAGCTGAGAAAATTCGCACAGGTTCTATTTTAAACAATGAACGTTCCAATATTGAAAAACAAAGCTTGCAGATTGCAGAAAAACAAGAAATCAGCCGTTTTGCAGGTCATTTAATTGACGAAGGTGAAACTATTTTTATTGGCCCAGGTACAACCTTGGAATCTTTTGCCCGTGAACTTCCAATCGATAATATTCGTGTTGTAACAAACAGTTTACCAGTTTTTCTCATCCTAAACGAACGAAAACTAACAGATTTGATTTTAATCGGTGGAAACTATCGCTCTATCACTGGAGCCTTTGTCGGAACACTAACCTTGCAAAACTTGGCCAATCTCCAATTTTCTAAAGCCTTCGTTAGCTGTAATGGTATTAAAGACAATGCGATTGCGACCTTTAGTGAAGAGGAAGGTGAATCTCAACGCATCGCCCTCAACAATTCCAATAAAAAATACTTACTAGCTGACCATAGTAAGTTCAATAAATTTGATTTCTACACCTTCTACAATATCTCTGATATTGATACCATCGTTTCAGACTCTAAACTGAGCAAAGAAACATTCGATCAACTTTCAAAACAAACAAAAATTATTCTTTCTAGACCATAAAACTATCCCCACCAATTGGTGGGGATTTTTGTCAACAATTTAATCAATAATCTGAGTTTCCGCTACTTTCTTGTACCAGTGAGCTGATTTCTTAGGATAACGTTCTTGAGTTTCAAAGTCTACATAGAAGAGACCGTAGCGTTTTTCATACCCATTTGACCATGAGAAGACATCCATTAATGACCAAATGAAGTAACCTTTTACATTCGCTCCATCAGCAATAGCATCAGATAATACTTCCAAGTGTTGTTTGACATAATCAATACGGCCATCATCGTAAACAGTATTATCGACGAACTCATCTTTATATCCGAGACCATTTTCAGTGATGTAAATCTTCTTATAGTTCGGATAATCTTTCTTCACGCGCATGATTTGGTCATACAAACCTTGAGGGTAGATAATCCAATCCCAGTCCGTACGTGGTACATAATCAGGAGCTACACGACGACCAACACCTTTGATTTGGTATTTAGAGCTTCCTTTTTCACCTTTACCATTATGGATGATTTCAGTTTCTCCATCAAAGGCTTCCATCCAATCACTCATATAGTAATTGATTCCAAGGAAGTCGTTCAAGTCTTTCGCAGCTTCTAATACTTCGAAATCTTCTTCATGAAGATCTAAGATACCACCATTGGCAGCCAAGATAGCCTCTACCCCTGCCAGGGTCTTTTCAGAGTAGTGACCCAGATAAGTTGCATCCAAGATAAATTTATTGTGAATAATATCTTCCAACTCAGCTGCACGAACATCTGCTGGATTTTCAGGATCTAGAGGATATTTAGTAGGCAGGGCGTGAACAACACCAATTTCCCCTTTATAGCCTTTCTCTTTATACAATTTTACCGCGCGTGCATGAGACACCATCATATTGTGGTGTGATTGAAAGACTTTGGCAAGGTCGTACTGGATACCTGGAGGGAATTTACCAACCAAATATTGACCATCACCGATTGGTCCAATTTCATTGAATGTTGTCCAATAGTTTACTTCTGGAAATTCTTCAAAACAGAAGGCAGCGTAATCTACAAAGTGTTCGATATTTTCACGGTTTAAGAAGTCTCCATTTGAGTGGAGAGCTTCTGGTGTGTCAAAGTGATGAAGAGTTACAAAAGGTTCAACATGACGTTTGTGACACTCTGCAAATAGATTATGATAAAACTCGACACCTTTCTGATTTACTTGACCGTAACCGGTTGGGAAAATACGTGACCAAGCAATAGAAATTCGAATACCATTGACACCATACTCTTCTGCTAGCTTGAGATCAACTGGATATCGATTGTAAAAATCACTAGCTGGCTCCGCAGTGTACCAGTAGTTATCTTCAAGATATTTATCCCAAGCAACTGGTCCTTTTCCATCAGTATGTGTAGCACCTTCTGCTTGATAAGCAGCTGTAGCGCCACCGAAAATAAAGTCTTTTGGTAATGTTTTTGACATATAATTCTCCTTTTAATTAAAAAAGAAATAAGATGGAGAGGAGGCTAGTGAGGTTTTATTCTCCATCTCACTTCTTGTACTAAGTCACCGAATTGTGACATGAGAAGGTAAAAACAATATCTTTTTACCGACGAATTAACAAGGCGATTAGGAAATTCGCCATAGCGATTTCCGTAACGAGAAGAAACTATTTCATAGTCCCTATTATTAATCGAATTGTGACATGAGAAGGTAAAAACAAAATCTTTTTACCGACGAATTAATAAGGCGATTAGGAAATTCGCCATAGCGATTTCCGTAACGAGAGGAAACTATTTCATAGTCCCTATTATTAATCGAATTGTGACATGAGGAGGTAAAAACGATATCTTTTTACCGACGAATTAACAAGGCGATTAGGAAATTCGCCATAACGATTTCCGTAACGAGAGGAGACTGTTTCACAGTCCCTAGCCTTAATCGAATTGAGCTTGTACAAATGCTAGAGCACCTTTTCCATCACGAGTTAATTTGATGTATTGAGCACCTTCTGTTTTCGCAAGTTTAATACCGAGTTTATCGGTTTCTGCTTTCATGTCTTCAAAGTTAGAAGCTACTTGAGGGGCAAGGATAACCAAATCAAACTCTGGCAACATTTCACGGTGAGCACCATAGCCACCTGCTGCTGCTTTCACAGGAACATTGTACTCTGCTGCTGCCTTATTCAAAGCATTTGCAAGAAGTCCACTTGTCCCTCCACCTGCACAAAGAACCAAGACATTTTTTTCTTTAGTGATTGTATTTTTAGCTGCATCGACACCCGCTTTTTCAAGAATAGCATCTGCTTTTGCAGTGTTGAAGTTTGCAGCAACTTTTTCTTTCAATTCATCATTAGACTTACCTGAACGCTCTTCTTCAAGAATTTGTTCATCATAGACTTTAAGGAATGGATAGTAAATGACTACGTCAACCACGATTAGAAGGGCAGCAAGAATGAATGATAGAACTTGGAAGTTAGTACCAAGAACTAGACCTAGTGGAGCTGGAGTTGTCCATGGTAGATTAGCAGTAAATGAGTTCATTCCAAGTGTTTCAATAAAGAATTTGAAAATCCAAACGTTTGCGATAGGAGCAAAGATAAATGGAATGAAGAAGATTGGATTCAATACAAGTGGTGCACCAAACAAGATTGGTTCATTTACACCAAAGAAAGTTGGCACTACTGAAGCACGTCCGATTGCACGGTTTCGTTTCGATTTGGTCAACCACATGAACATGAATGGAACAACCAGTGTCGCACCAGTACCACCCATGGTAACGATAAACATTTGTGTACCAGAAGTAAGAATCTTGTCAGCGTGCATACCTTGTTGAAGAAGGTTCAAGTTGACTTCGGCATTTGCATAGGTAATAGCTGCGATTGCTGGTTCAACGATAGATGGACCATGGATACCAACAAACCAGAAGAAGGCAAAGGCACCAAAGATAATGGTAATACCAAGATAACCATCAGCAGCAGAGAATAATGGTGCAAAGAATTTACCGATTGATTCTGCTACGCTTGCACCAACAAATTGACGAGCAAGGATATCAAGAACATAAAGAGAAACAACTGAGAGAGTGAATGGAATCACATCTTTAAAGACTTGTGAGATATTTGGTGGAACTTCGTCAGGCATGCGAATAGTGACGTTGTTCTTAACACAAACCTTATAGATAGCTACCGTAACAAAGGCAGCAAGGAAGGCTGAAAGCAAGCCTTTTGTCCCCAAGAATCCAGTAGCTAGGCCATTTTCGATAGGATCAGCTGCCAACATCAACAAACCAACAATTGCTGCCAACAGTGTTGACATATAGTTGATTTGGTTAGTTTTTTCCATGCTACGGTTTACTGAGTCGGTCAGTGATTTAGCTGTTGTACCAGCTACCAAGAGAGCTAGAATCCCCATTGAATAGCTGTAAGGTTTCATCAGAAAAGCTACAACTTCATCAGACCATTTAAAGCCCCATGAGTTTGGTACAAAGGCAATCAAGATAAAAATACTTGAAAAGAGAATAACAGGCATACCTGCAATAAAACCATCACGAATAGCACGAAGATAGATATTACGAGATAGCTTCTCAAAGAAAGGTTTTCCTTTCTCAATAAATGCAATTAGTTTATTCATTATTTAACTCCTCTCTTGTAGAGTTCAATTAAATGATGCATCAAATCTTTTAACAAAATAGTTGTCATCAAGTGGTCTTGGCCATGCATCATGGTTACACTATAAGCCAAATCCTCGCCAGCTGCTTCCTTGGTCAATAGACTTGTTTGCGCGTGGTGAGCCTCTGCAATGCAAGAACCAGCTTCCTCAACTAAGCTATCCGCTTTTGCAAAATCACCAGCTTCAGCAGCCTTCAAGGCTTCCAATAGTTTTGAACGAGCATCGCCAGCATAGGCTACGATTTCAAAACCTAACAATGTTACTTCTTCTCTATTCATGATAGAATTCTCCTTATGTATTTTTAATTAAATTTTTATGACAATAAACGTTGGATATGTAGAACTAGATAAACTCGTTCACTCTTATACAAATCAAGACCCGTATGTTGCGTAATCACATCATAGATCTTGGAACCAATCTCGAAGGCTTTTGGATAGGATTGTTTAATATGATCTTCCATATCAAGAAGAGATTGGTTATCATCTCTAGATCTATCCAAATAATCCAAGAAATAATTCAAATGAATCATAAAACGATCATAGAAATGATTATTCTCTTTGGTTCGTTGAATTGCATAACCCTTTAGCACTTCTTCAACATTCCTGAGAATTTCTTTCCTCTTATCAATCGACTCCACAAGTTCCACTTCATTCTCGCCTTCGGCATTAATGAAATGATAAGCAATCCGAATAATTTCGTCCTCAGGAAAATGATTCGCTAGCTTCTGACGGTAAATTTCAAAAGCTTCATTTGCGATTTGAAAAGCGACTGGATACTTAGTGGAAATATCTGGCAGATTGCTATCCTTGTACCTTCCTTGTGCTAGAGCTTGATAAGAACAGTAAACATGGTCTGTCAACGTTACGTAAAGATATTCTTGAATCGGATAATGATATTTCTTTGAAAGCTTATCAATAATCTCATAGGTCACTGTGATAAAATCAAGCGGAACATCTTTTAGAAGAGCCATAAAGTTTTCTCTGGACTCTTCGGTCTTCATCCGAAAGATTTTCTCAACCTGCTGTTCAGCAATCAAATCTCCCTTCTTCTTTCCAAATGCAATCCCCTTACCAATTACAATCACCTCTTCTCCTTTATCATTTCTGACCAGCGAGACATTGTGATTCATTGGATTTAGAATTCGATACATGTCAACCTCCTTTTATATCTTAAAGGTATATGAGTACAAAAAATGACCACAAATGAACCAGAAAATCAGCCGATTTCTAATTCACCTGTGATCATGCCTAATATTACTTAGTAACACTCACCTTGTATTAACTTGTGATTTAAGTATAGCACAAGTAAGTTATTTTGTAAACCCTTACGAATAACTTTTTTTACTTTATTTAAGCATATTTTTATCAAAAAATAAAACCGTAAACAAAATTAGAAAACAAGTGTTTATAGCGCAGAAAATTTCATCTCAATTCAAAAACAAGTGTACTAATAACTCTATATTTTTTTGAAAGCTCCAAACCAAAATCCATTATTCCTAATAAACAACTCATCACCAAAAGCTCTAGTATGTTTTGAACCGATTTCTAATTTTACAAGACGCATAGGAGCCAATAATTCAATTAACTCACTTTCTGTATAAACTCTTTCTAACATTGAATCTAGTTTTCTACGTATATAACCTTTTTCTAGTAAAGAATTATCAGGAATTGCGTCTCGGAAAATTCCATCTTTCCGTGGACAATAAAAATAATACATTCCTCCTGTTTTCAACATCCTTTTTACCTCTGAAAAATAGTTCTGTCTATCTTTTTCATCCACTATAAATGTAATCGCAGACATTATATCAAATATAGAATCGAAATGGTTGTCAGGAAAATCTAAACCTTTACCTACATCTGTCTGTGTTATATGACAATTAAATTGTGGAAATGACTTAGTCAATAATCGTTTTGCACTATCAGCAGCCTCTTTTGTTAAATCTACACCACAATAAGTATCCGCATAATGATTTTCAATTAAATAGTAAAGATTCCTTCCAAAACCACAACCAACTTCTAATACCCTACACTCATCGTTTTGAGTAACGATTTGATTTCTCAAAGAAAAAATCTTTTGAACTGCATCATTAGGAACTAAGCGTGTCTCTGTTTTTGATGATTGGGCATGTAATTCTTCCCATTTCTTGTGATTATCTTCATTTAAAACAAATGTATCCATTGAACTCTCCATATCTCATTATCGTTTCTACATGATGAAATCCAGCACTCTTTAACATTTCTTTATTTTCAGCGTGAGTATGGTTAATCATAACTCCCTCCAAGCTCAATTGCTTAGATAGAATTTCTTCTGGACTAAATCCATGTTCTTGCTTGAATTTAATATAATTGGAAACTATCAACTTATTTACCTTCGGATCTGTCATGATTTCTTTCTCAAATAGAATAAACGCTCCACCTTCAACTAAAGATTCATATATTTTTGATAAAATCTTTATTCTCTTGTCTGGGAGAATAAACTGAAGGAAATAATAGCTAATAATTAAATCGCTGGGTTCTAACCTGGCTTCCTCCACGGAGCTTGTTATAAATTCAAGCTCAGGAAATTTTGATTGTGCCACCTGATTCATTTCTGGAATTTCTTCTATCCCGATAAAACGAACTTCTTTTTTAGATTTGTGACGCTGGTATAATTTACCAATCAGATTACCCGTTGCGGAGCCTAGCTCATAACATAAGGAATGGTCACGAATAAAAAAATCGCTTAGATGACAAACAAGGTTATGTCCTTCATCATATAAAGGAATAGATTGTCTAACATGCTCATCAAAATGTTGAGCTACACCATTACCAAAACTCCATTGTGTTCCATTTTGAATAACAATATCATTTCCAACTTCCATAGACTACTCCTCTTCTCCCTTGACTTTCCAGTTTACTAATACCAATGCTAACACAACCATCGAACCCCCAAGAACCAAATTCAATGTAAACGGCTCATGTAAGCCCATAATAGAAAAGATAGTTGAAAATACTGGAACTAAAAACAAGAAACTGCTAGCTACTGTTGCTCCCCTTTGTCCTAGACTATAAAACCACAGTCCAAACGAACCAGCAGACGCAGGAATAATTAACCATATAAACCAAACCCAGCCCCAAAATCCTAAATTTAGAAAGTTATAACTTTCATGCACAGGTATTGAGAATAAGTAAAGGAATACCCCACCTAATAACAATTGCCAAGCTGTAAATATCCATGGACCGTTATCAAAAGGAATTTTCTTGGTGACAACTGTATTGATTGACCAACAAAATGAACCAAGTAAAGCAAATAAAGCACCTAAACTAAACGCAGATACATCTAGTCCAATACAAGTAACAACTCCAGCCACACCTAATATTAAGGCACTTATCTTCTGAATAGTCAATGTATCTTTTAACAAAAAATGTGCTAAGAAAGCTAACCAAAGAGGATTCGTAAATAAGATAATGGAAGACATCGATGATGACACATCATGAGCTAGGGCAAGATTAAGAAATCCCATGGTTCCAGCTGTCTGTAAGAGCCCGATAGTCACAACCAATATAAACCCCTTTATCTTGCTACCTTGACTTTTAGGAATGATAGTCCCTCCCTTGCAAAATAAAAACGATAATACTAACATCACTAACCCAGCAATAATAAATCGAACACCCCCAAGTAATAATGGAGGAGTCTTTTCAACTACTATAAGATATTTCCCAGTTGGAAAAGACGACCCCATAAAAAGTGTGGTAAGTAATATAGAAATCAAAAAAATAAAATTTGAACCTCGTTTCATTTATTTCGCCTTCTTTCAAAAGATATTGATGATATTTTTTGTCTTTTATTCTACTCTTTTAAAAATGAATGTCAAGAGATTTATCAAAAAATTCCAAGATTATTTTTTTAAACTCCTATGTATTGAGAAAAAAACAAAAAAAGACTATACTGGTAATTGTGGATAATGATTATCTTTTTATATGGAGGTACAAACATGCGATTGTCATCAGGTTGGGAACAGTCAGTCTATGTCTTACTCATGTTAGATCAGCTCCCTGAAGGAAAATATATCAATACAATTTCCTTGAGTGAACGGCTAGAAGTTTCAGATTCTTATTTGAAAAAAATTATAAAACTATTAGACAACGAAGGATTGGTTAAATCCGTTAGAGGGAAAAATGGAGGCGTTGCTCTTTCTAAACCCCTCAGCCAAATCACTTTTTACGATGTATTTGTAGCTATAGAAGGAAAAAATCGAATCTTTGAAAGTCAAAATCTTCTAAAAAAATTCTTAGGCAACAAGGAAAGTAAAAAGGCTAAAAGATGCGTCGTAACCAACTCTCTTGATATTATTGAAAATACTTTAGTTGCAACCCTGACTTCTATTACACTCAGCCAGGTAGCCCATCAATCTGAGATTAACTATGATTTAACCGATATCAGAAATTGGATCAATAAATGCCAAAACTAGCTGAAGAAAAAATTCTTCAACTAGTTTTTATAAATCCTTGACAAATAATTTTACAAGGACTATACTATATTTGAAGATATAATATATCTTCTATATCGTCAACAATGATATTTCATTGCATGCTTTTGGATAGCTAAAGAAAGAAGGTTCTTATGAAAGTTATTTTAGCTACTGACCAAGATGGTTTCCAACTGAAAGAAACCGTCAAACACTATCTGCTTCATTCTGGTTATGAAGTAATTGACCTCAACTCTACACAAGGTTCTGCGGATTTCGTTGATTCTACTGTCAATGCTATTACAGAGTTTAGAAAATATAAGCAAGCTCGTGCTATTCTTTTTGACAAGTTTGGACATTCTTTTATGCCTGCTAATAAGTTTAAAGGTATTATCTGCGCCGCTGTTTCCGATGAACACTCTGCCATGATGACTATTCGACACAATTCTACTCCAATCATTACAATTGGTTCTGGAATTACAGGTGATATTTTAACAGTTGAAATAGTCAAATCCTTTCTTGAGCACAACTATGATGCTGGTCGTCACCAAGTTCGAATTGATATGCTGAACAAGCTCTGCTAGGAGGTATTCCCATGAAAATTGCTCTCGGTTGTGATCACATTGTAACAGATGTGAAGATGAAGATTTCAAAACACCTAAAAGAACAAGGTCATGAAATCATTGATGTTGGTACTTATGATTTCGTCCGTACTCACTATCCTATTTATGGTCGCTTAATTGCAGAGGAGGTCGTCAATGGACGGGCTGACTTTGGAGTTGCCCTTTGCGGTACAGGTGTTGGAATTGCTGTATCTGCTGATAAAGTTCCTGGAACTCGAGTTGTACTTGTCGGAGATGTTGCGACTGCTCGTTCCGCTCGTGAAAATCTCAATGCTAATATTGTTGCTTTCGGTGGTGCAATCCTAGGTATCAATTTCATTAACAACATTGTAGATGAATTTATCAATACCAAATACAAACCAAGTCCTGAAAAAGAGGAATTGATTTCGAAAATTGATAAACTATCTGAAGTGAGCCCAGATGTAGCTGCCAATGATCATATCTTCGATGAAGAGAATGCCAAGTGGGAGCGTGGAGAATATCACGATTAACTTGTATTCCGCCTTCTATATTTTATCTAACCTTGAGGATAACTAGCTCAAGGTTATTTTTACGTCATCAAAAAAGTCTAGAGATATTTCTTATCCCTAGACTGAAGTTTTTTTCACAATTTGAGTGCTACACGCGTTCTTTCCATGAAGTCGCTGTTGTTTGAAGAACTTTGTTGAGCTCGTCAATGTTTTCAAATCCAGTTGTGCGAAGCCATTCGCGAGCTGCTGCTTCACCATCTTTGATGTAAGCTTCAACTGATCCAGCCCATGTAGCACGGCCACAAAGAACTCCGTTAAAGTTTGCACCTGATTCATGAGCAAATACAAGAGTATCTTGGAAAAGTTTAGCTGATACACCAGCACTCAAGTAGATGTATGGCAAGTTTGTTGCTTCATCCTGTGCTTTGAAGAAGGCTGCTGCTTCTTCACGTGTGTAAACCACTTCACCCTCAGCGAAGCCTTCAACATATTTAATGTTAACAGGAACTTCTACTTTCAAGACATCAATGTTAAAGCGTGGGTCTGAGAAGACTTTCATAGCACCAATAACTTTGTGTGGTTTTACTTTCGCGTATTCTACAGAACCTGCGTCCGCAATTTTTTCATCGTAAGCAAGGATTTCAAGGAAGAATGGGATATCTTCAGCCACACACTCAGAACCGATACGTTCGATGTAAGCTTGTTTTTCTTGGTTGAGTTCGTCTGAGCTATCTACATCATAGTAAAGCAAGAATTTAACTGCATCTGCACCTTCTTCTTTAATACGTTTTGCAGACCAAACATCCAAGCAGTCTGGCAAACGTTTTGTACTTGTTGTGTCATAACCTGTTTTTTCATAAGCAAGGAGAAGACCTGCTTTTTCATCAAGAGCTTTAGTTGCTGGAAGTCCATATTCTGGGTCAAGAAGCATAGATGAAGCGTATTTAGTCAATTCATCTGCTACCAAAACTTTGAGTTCTTCCATTTGAGCCACAGTTGGTTCTTCTGTTTGGTGTTGAGCCATGAGGCGTTTCAAAGCACCACGTTGGTCAAATGCAAGAGCTGAGATGATACCATTTTCATCAGAAAGTTTTTCTAAGCGTGCACGTTTTTGTTCTGTTAAAGCCATTTTATACCTCTTTTACTATTAATTGATCATATAGAGCTTGATAGTTAGCCATGTTGACATGACCAGTCATTTTTTCTTGAGCATTGAGCATACCAAGGACATTTGCCTTGATGAGAAGTTCTGCATCCGATTCTTTATGAAGTAGTCCTGAAGAAATCCCTGCCACAGTAGAATCTCCAGATCCGACAGGGTTAACCACTTGAATTCTAGGAATATCCACCTTGTAGAAAGTATCCCCATGTTTGGCAAAGGCACCGTTGGCACCAAGTGAAACGATAATCCATTCAATCCCTGCAAACAAAGGTTCTTGGAGAACTTCTTTTAATTCATCCAAATCCTCGGAAACTTCTCTTCCTAGAAGCTGAGATAATTCCTCATTATTTGGTTTGATGACTGTTGGTTTGTGTGATGATTCAAGAACAGCCTGAAGAGCTGCACCTGAGCAGTCCAAGACTACAGGTTTGCCAGCATCATTTGCAATTTTCACAAGTTGAGCATAGTAATCAACTGGAAGACCAGCTGGCAGACTACCTGAGATAGCTACTACTTCAACTGACTCTAGGAGATTTTTGAAATGTTCCAAAAAGTCTTGACCTTCCTGTTCCAATACTACAGGACCTTTTTCAAGAACTTCTGTTTGGTTGTCTCCGTGGAGAATAGCAATACAGTTCCGAGTTTCTCCCTGAATTGAGAAGAAATCTTTCTTTACTTGATCATCGATATGTTCAACCAAAAACTCACCAAGTTTGCCACCCACTAAACCAGTAGCAAGAACAGAATCGCCAAATTCTGAAAGTACTCGAGTAACATTTAGTCCTTTACCACCAGCTGTTTTGGTTACATCCACCACACGATTGACAGTATCAATCTTCAACTCATCCAAGGGATAGGAGATATCGATGGATGGGTTCATTGTGACTGTTAAAATCATAGGTCACCTCTTAGTCGTGGTATTCTCCGCGATCCCATTTTTCAAGGAATTCAGTGAAGAAGTTTGCGTCTGTTTGTTGAGCATTGTGACTTTCAACGTGTTCAATTTTCGCAATCAATTTTTTGTTTTCTTCAGTTGGTTTGTATTCAGCATGGATGAAAGCTTCGATGATATCACACATAAGCAATTCACCAGTAATTTTACCACCAAAACCGATAACGTTAGCGTTCAATTGTTCTTTAGCATAAAGAGCTGTTGTCATATCACGAACCAAGGCAGAACGAACACCTGGAACTTTATTTACAGCATTGTTGATACCAACTCCAGTACCACAGATACATACCCCAAGATCAGCTTGACCGCTAGTTACAGCTTCACCAACTTTTTTACCAAAGATTGGGTAGTGAGTACGTGTGTGGTCATAGGTACCAAAGTCAATGACTTCATATCCTTTTGATTTCAAAAATTCTGAAACCGCCATTTTTTCATCTGTTACGATGTGGTCACATCCAATTGCAATTCTCATTTTTAACTTACCTTTCTTACTGTAATCTAATTAGCACATTTTGTTCAACATATCAACACGAATTTGGTGACGTCCACCATCGTATTTACCGTTAACAAATCCTTTAGCAATGTTTTTAGCCAATTCATCACCAACAAGTTGTGCACCCATAGTGATCATACGTGAGTTGTTGTGGCCACGAGTCATATAAGCTGAACGTTCGTCAGATACTTCTGCAGCAACCATTCCTTTGATTTTAGTTGCAACCATGAAAGGACCAGCACCATAAGCATCAATCACAATACCAAGGTTTTGTTCTTCTTTGTTTACTTCTGCAGCAACAGCAAGAGTCACATCAACAAAGTCTTGACCTTCAGCTGTAACATCCACAACGTGGAAGTTTTCTTTTTCCAAGAAGTCTTTCACAACTTCTTTCAATCTCAAACCTGCAGCATCTGCACCGATAACAATAGACATATTGTATACTCCTTTTTATTTTTCTAGGCTAGTAAAACCTTTTATAGTTAGCAGTTCATCTACAAAAAGCTTTCTAGCAGTTTATTGACAAATTGGATTGAATGAGATGACTTACACCTTATTCAAGTTTAGGAAATCAGTTTCCTAGAAATAATCCTCCTCCACGAAAGAGAATATAACAAGCGATTTTTTGTTTGTTACAAACATCATTTGTTGCTTACAAACATAATATACTCCTATTTCCTGAAAAAGTCAACAGTTAATGTTTGTTTTTGTGTTTTTAACTAAAAAATTTCGATATCAAAACCAATTTGATCCACTTGACCAGGTTCTAGGAGACGAACATTCTTCTTATCTTCGATATGATCTCCTTCTTCAAGGGATGTTGACAAGCCAGACCATGGTTCAAAAGCAATGAACGGACCTTTATTCAAGGTTGACCAGATAATGAGGTTTGGAAACTCTGCAAAGTGTACTTTCAACCCTTTATCATGTTTACGAGAACGAAGGGCAATTGTTCTAGATTGCAATTCATCTAAGGTAACTGCATCAGTACTGAAAAGATCATAGCTGAGGTCTAATTCTTTTTGACCTTCTAACCATGGACTTCTATCTTGGAAATCCAACATACCTGTTTCTGGGAAAGGGCGTGGAACAGAGCAAGTCTCTTCTTTCTCAAACTCTAAATAGTAATCTTCATAGACTTCATCATCAAGTAGAGGACAATTAAAGCCTGGATGCCCACCAATAAAGTAAGGCATGACCTTGCTAGTTTCTTTATTGAAAATCTTGTATTGAGTCCGTACTGTCTTACCAGTAAGGATATAAGTGATTTCTAGGCGGAAATGATATGGGTAGTTTTGATAGCTATTCTCATCGTCTTCAATTGCAAAAGTTACACTCTTGTCTGTTTGTTCGACTAATTCAAATTCTTTCTTACGAACCAAACCATGACGAGGAATCTTTCCTTTGCTTTCTTGCCCTTTCTCATCTATATAGAAAGCTGTATCCTCTCTTAAAGAACCACAAATAGGGAAGAGAACAGGAGCTTGTCCACTCCAATAAGTAGCATCTCCTTGCCACAAATACTCAAGATCTTCAGCATCTTTTATAGAAGAAAGAGCTCCACCAAAACTGTTAAATTGAACTCTTAGTTGTTCTGATTTTAATTCAATTACCATTATTTTCTCCGATTTCTTGATAGTTTATAAAAAACTAGGCTGTCACTCCTAATGGATGTCGACAACCTAGCTTTAACAATTTACATTTTATAGGAGCGCATTATTTTGCTTTTGCTGCGTACTCTTCGTTACGTTTGATCATTTGTTTTCTGTACCATGCAAAGATACCGATATAGAATACAAGGAAGACTACAGCACCAAGGATTGCTTTGATATCACCTGTTGTAGTGTTACCAATTGTCCAACCAAGAAGTTTTTCGATTGGTCCTTCAAGAGTTGAGTGAGTAATCAATTGAGTTTGACTCACACCTGCTGGGAAGGCACCTACACCTTTAGCAAGTTCTGTTGCAAATGGCGCGATAAGTGTACCTGAAAGAAGGAAGAGTGGCAACAAGAGTGTTCCGAAGATAATCATACGGAGCAATTTACCACGTGTTACAACCAAGAGAGCTGGAGTAACACCCATAGCGATGATACCTGCAAGTGGCAAGATACCATTTCCGACTTTTGAAAGAAGCACTGCTTCAACCAACATGATTGGTGCAAGTACGTTAGCACAAGCCCAGATTTCAGCACGACCAGCGATGAAAGGCCAGTCAAGACCGATGTTGAATTTACGTCCTTGAAGACGTTTAGTAGCAACGTTTGTAATACCTTGTGAAAGTGGTTCTACGGCAGCGATGAACCATGAACCAATAAGTGAGAAGAGTTCCAAAGATACACCAGCTGTCAAACCAAGAGACAACCAACCTTTGATAACTAGACGCCATTTATCTGCATCTGCAACACCTTCAATTGGATGTGGAGTTCCCATAATACCGATAACAATACCAAGAATGAAACCGATGAAGAATTTAGATCCCCAGAAACCGATTTTCTTATTCAATTTAGCAGCGTCAAAGTCATATTTATCAAGACCTGGGAAGAATTTTTCAAAAATCTTATCCAAAACCATGATAACTGGGTTCATCATGTAGTTCATGTGAGTTGAAGTCATTGGTGATGAACTTGGAGCGTTAAGCAGGTCATCAAATGTAGGTTTCATCAAGTCAGAGTTGATGATTTTAAGAACCCCAACAAGTACAATAGCTGCTGTAGCAATCAATAGTGAAACCCCTTGGCTCACACCGTTGTTGTCTGCATACCATTTAATCAAAAGACCTGTGATAGACAAGTGCCAGATATCGAAGATATCAACGTCAAGTGTATCAGTTTTCTTCATAGCAAGCATCACTACGTTGACAATCAACATGATGAGCAAGAAGTAAAGTGTCCAAGCAGATCCCCAAGTGATTGTTGCAAGTGGTGCCCAACCAACGTCAGTGATACTCAATTGGATACCTGTGTTTTCAACGAATTTTGCAAGTGATGCTGAGAAAGCACCATTTAGCATACCGATGATAGCACCGATACCAGTAAGAGCGATGGCAAGTTTGATACCACCTTCAAGCGCTTTGGAGAATTTCACTCCAAAAAGTAAAGCCAATACTGTCAAAATGATTAACATGATGACAGGTCCACCCATATCTAAGATAGGTGTGAAAAAGTCTTTGATTAGACCAAAGATTGCATCCATAACAGTTCCTCCCTTTTTGTGTTATATGAATGTTAACAAATTAAAATTAGCTTAATCCGTGTTCTTTAATAGCTGCTTCAATATTGTCAAATACTGGAGCACTCATAGCTGGGATACGGAATAAGATTGGTCCAGCTTCAATAACTGGAATACCTGGGTCAAAACCAAGGTCTGTAGCAGCAATTGGTGTAAAAATGTCATAACCTTTGATAAGGTCTTCGTTAACGTCTTTAACCATTACCGCATCACAGTGAACATCAAAACCACGATTTGAAAGTTCTTCTTCAAGAGCACTTTTAATTTGGTGACTTGAGTTAACACCTGCACCGCAGGCAGCAAGAATTTTAATCATATGGATTTCCTCCGATTTAATATTTTTAATAGACAAGATTAAGCGGTTGCTTCAGAGATATAAGTATAGAGAGCTTCTGGTTCAGAAATTTTAGCCAAATCTTCCAAATGGCCATTTCCTGTAAAGAAGTCCATCAACTGAGCAAGAATGTTAGTTTGACTTGAACTTGAGTTATTAATGATAAAGAAGAGCAAGGATACTTCTACTTCCTTATCTGGCGCAATCATATTATGGAAAGTCACAGGTTTGTCTAGACGAACGACCACAACTTTTTCGGCAAGATTATGAATCGTATCTGTGTGAGGAATAGCCACATTCGGCAAATCCTTACCCAAAAATTCCATATCTAAGCCAGTTGGAAATGACTTTTCACGCGTGATCAAGGCTTCACGATAGGTTGGAGTCACGATTTCTCGTTCTTCCAATAAAGTTGCAACCTGATCAAAGAGATGTTCTTGATTATCCGCTTCTAAGCAAAACACAAGGTTTTTGTCAAAGAAATGATCTAATCCCATAAGGTTTTCCCTTCTTTCCATTAACTTTATGCTATAAGTATAACACTATATGAAATCGTTGTCAATGATTTTCTGTTCTTTTTTGTCTCTTTTTTTATATTTTTGTTGTTTTTATAGTTTGACTTATAAAAACAAACACTTAAACAAACACACCAAACATTTTTTCTGTTCTAGAAACTAAAAAAGCAGACCATTTAAGTCTGCTTTACTATTGATTCTTATATAAATTTCCTATGAATAAGGAAAAGCAATTATGATAACTTATTCTTCATCCATACTCAAGACACTGAGGAAGGCTTCTTGTGGGACTTCTACAGATCCGATGGCTTTCATGCGTTTCTTACCAGCTTTTTGTTTTTCAAGGAGTTTACGCTTACGAGAAACGTCACCACCGTAACACTTAGCAAGTACGTTCTTACGAAGGGCCTTGATATCTGTACGCGCCACAATCTTGTGTCCAATTGCTACTTGAATCGGCACCTCAAATTGTTGACGAGGGATGATTTTCTTGAGCTTATCAACGATGAGTTTCCCACGTTCGTAAGCAAAATCCTTATGAACGATAAAGCTGAGGGCATCCACCTTGTCTCCATTGAGAAGGATATCCATTTTGACTAGCTTAGATGGGCGGTACTCTGACAATTCGTAGTCAAAGCTTGCATAACCACGAGTCGAAGACTTAAGTTTATCAAAGAAGTCAAAGACGATTTCAGCGAGTGGTATTTGATAGATGACATTGACACGGTTATCATCGATATAGTCCATAGTCACAAAGTCCCCACGCTTGCGCTGAGCCAATTCCATTACTGCTCCGACAAACTCCTGCGGTACCATGATTTGAGCTTTAACATAAGGCTCTTCAATAGTCGCAATCTTGGTCGGGTCTGGGAACTCAGATGGATTAGACACATCCATAGACTCACCGTCGGTCAAGTTAACCTTATAGATAACGGATGGAGCGGTCATGATGAGGTCGATATTGAACTCGCGCTCTAAACGTTCTTGGATAACATCCATATGGAGAAGTCCAAGGAAACCACAACGGAAACCAAATCCAAGTGCCTGAGATGTTTCTGGTTCAAACTGCAAGCTGGCATCATTCAGTTGCAATTTTTCAAGGGCTTCACGAAGATCATTGTACTTATTAGATTCAATTGGGTAGAGACCCGCAAAGACCATCGGATTCATCTGCTTGTAGCCATGTAATGGCTCTTCCGCAGGATTGGTCGCCAAGGTAACGGTATCACCGACACGAGTGTCCTGAACCGTCTTGATAGAAGCCGCAATATAACCAACATCACCAGTCGCAAGGAAATCACGACCAACTGCTTTGGGTGTAAAAATACCTACCTCAGTAACATCAAAAGTCTTGCCATTGCTCATGAGCTGAATCTTATCGCCAGGTTTAACAACTCCGTCCATAACACGAACTTGGAGGATAACCCCACGGTAAGCATCGTAAACAGAGTCGAAAATCAAAGCCTTAAGTGGCGCCGTCACATCACCCGTTGGAGCTGGAACTTTTTCTACGATTTGCTCAAGGATTTCTTCGATACCGATACCAGCTTTGGCAGATGCCAATACTGCTTCACTAGCATCCAAACCAATGACATCCTCAATCTCTGTACGCACGCGCTCAGGATCTGCAGCTGGCAGATCAATCTTGTTAATGACTGGCATGATTTCCAAATCATTGTCCAAGGCCAGATAAACGTTAGCAAGGGTTTGAGCCTCAATCCCTTGGGCAGCATCGACCACCAAAATAGCCCCCTCACAGGCAGCGAGCGAACGTGAAACTTCATAGGTGAAGTCTACGTGTCCTGGTGTGTCAATCAAATGGAAAATATAAGTTTCCCCATCTTTTGCAGTGTAATTCAGCTCAATAGCGTTGAGTTTAATGGTAATTCCACGTTCTCGCTCTAAATCCATGCTATCCAAAAGCTGGGCCTGCATTTCACGGCTTGAAACCGTCTCCGTCTTTTCCAAAATGCGGTCTGCTAGAGTCGACTTTCCATGGTCAATATGGGCGATAATAGAGAAGTTACGAATCTTCTCCTGTCGTTTTTTCAATTCTTCTAAGTTCATGATTCTCTTCCTTTCAGGGTATCTATTTATTATAAATTGTTTTTGACATTTTGACAAGACTATACCCTGCTAGGAGTACTAATCTTCAGCGACAAAGCCGTCATTTTCGATAAAGTGGTGTTCTGTCATTCCTTGGTCTGCAAAGACAATCCCATGAAGGACACCACCATAGACAGCTCCTCCATCCATGCCAATCTTACCGTCTTCTGTAGTCCAAAGCTCAGCTGTACCACGCTCTTGCTTCAATAAACCATAAACCGGTGTATGTCCGAAGACAATGATTTTTCCAGTATGATTTTCGGCTTCATGGAATGGCTTTCTAAGCCAGACTTTCTTATAATCTGTTGTTTCATGCCAATCATCCAAAGTTAAATCAATACCTGCGTGAACAAAGATATACTTGTCTGTCTCTACCACAAATGGCATTTGACGAATAAATTCAACCAAATCTGCCGCTTCAGTAGCAACCCGTTTGGCATCTTCTACTCCGTCAACAGGAGCATCCAAGGGACGACCTAGGATAGAGTTAATGGTTGTATCTCCACCATTGCGACGATAGTGGTCATAACTTTCTTCTGGGTCATCGAGCCAAGTCAAAAACATATACTCGTGGTTTCCTGACAAACAGATAGCCCCTTGATTGTCCACTAAGTCCTTAACCATTTCAAGGACACGGCGACTATCCTCACCGCGGTCAATCAAATCGCCTAGAAAGAGTAACTGGGTTTGACCATCCCAAGTTTTGAGAAGGTCTTCTAGCATCCCAGCTTTTCCGTGAACATCTCCAATTACATAATAGTCTGTCATCTTATTTCTCCTTGTTTCTCAACAATTCTCTGGCTTGCGTCAGGGCTGCTTCCGTCACATCATCACCTGCCAACATCTTGGCAACTTCCTCCACTCGCTCTTCAACCGTCAAGAGACGAACAGTCGAAACCGTTGAATGCTCATTGCTAATCTTCTCAATAAAGAATTGATAATCCGCAATTGCAATCACTTGTGGCAAATGGGAAATAGCCAGAACCTGACCATGCTGGCCAATCTTGTGAATCTTCTGCGCAATAGCCTGAGCTACACGACCTGAAACTCCCGTATCCACCTCATCAAAAACAATGCTGGTCTTACCTTCTTTGCGTGAAAAGGCAGACTTGATAGCTAGCATGAGACGGGATAATTCCCCACCAGATGCAACCTTGACCAAGGGTTTAAAGTCTTCGCCAGGGTTGGTTGAAATGTAAAACTCAACCGTTTCATTGCCCTCGCGACTGAATTTGCCCTTGCTAAAACGAACCTGAAACTGAGCTTTTTCCATATAAAGGTCTTGCAGTTCTTGTTTAATTTCTGCTTCAAGCTGCTGGGCCAAGTCATGACGAGCAGATGCAAGCTGACCTGCCAAGTCGACAAGATTGACTTCCAATTTCTTAAGCTCAGTTTCCATGTCCTCAGACGAGAGGTTATTGCCTGTCAAGAGATTGTATTCATCCGTAATCTTAGCAAAGTAAATCAAGACATCGTCTACAGTCCCACCATACTTACGAGTAATGGTATGAAGAAGGTCCAAACGATTCTCAACCTGCATAAGACGATTGCCATCAAAATCAAGGCCCTCAATAATAGCTTCCAAACGTTTGCTAATGTCTTCTAAGACATAGTAGGTCTCAGACAGAGAGCTGGAAATTTCACGGTATTCGGTGTCATACTCTTCGACACTTTCCATGTCATTCATAGCCGAACGAACATTGGCCAGACTCGAGAACTCTTCATTGTCTAACATGCTATAGGCATTAGTCAGTGTATCCGCAATATTTTTATGGTTGAGAAGTTTCTCTCGTTCTTGGTTGAGAGCCAGGTCTTCTCCAGCCTGCAAGTTTGCAGTCTCAATCTCTGCCATTTGAAATTCCAACATTTCGATACGAGCCTTGTGTTCCTGTTGGTTTTTCTTGACTTCCAGAACCTGCTTGCGCATTTTTCTATAGGCATCAAAACTCGTCTGATAGGTTTCTTTTAAGTCCCAAAAAGCTGCATCGCCAAATTCATCCAGCATCTGGATGTGTAGTTGAGGACGCATTAACTCTTCTTGGTCATGCTGACCATGAATATCCACCAGATGTTGCCCAATGGCACGCAAGACAGACAGATTGACCATCTGGCCATTCACACGACTGATACTACGACCATTTTGTAGAATTTCCCGACGGATGATAATCTCATCACCCAATTCTAAACCTTGCTCATCGAAAATTTCCTGCAAAAGGCGACTATTCTCAACTGAGAAAAGCCCCTCAATCTCTGCCTTTGGTGCACCATGACGAATAACATCTGTCGTCGCACGAGCTCCCAACATCATATTCATGGCATCAATGATAATCGACTTCCCTGCACCCGTTTCACCAGTCAGGACAGTCATTCCCTTTTCAAAATTGAGGGAAATAGCCTCAATAATGGCAAAGTTTTTTATCGAAATTTCAAGTAACATATAGACCTACCAATTTTTTACTTGTTCAAAGATTTCCTCAGCTAGACTTTCACTTCTGGCAATGACTAAAATCGAGCTATCATCAGCCAAACAACTAAAAATCTTATCAGCAAAAGTCTCGATTAACTGAGCTTTTACAAAAGCCGTATTTCCTGGAATAACTTGGAGATTAATCATCTTGTCCATCAATTCTGCCGATTCGATATTGTCTTCAGCCAATTGCAAACTTTTTACGATTGATTTTGGCAATTCATAGACATAGGTGTTGTCTCTCAAAGGAATTTTGACAATCCCTAGTTCTTTGATATCTCGTGATACCGTCGCTTGAGTGGCAGTGATACCTGCTTCTTTCAAATGTTCTACAATTTCTTCTTGCGTACCGATTTGATAATCTGTCACAAATCGTCTAATTTTTTCAAGTCTTTCTTTTTTATTCATTTTTAAATTGACTATGCGCCCTCTCTACTACTTCTTCAATATCAGCAAGAACCTGGTTACTTGCTGACTCTTCTTTTTTCAAATACGCTAAAAACTCAATATTCCCATGACCACCTTGGATGGGAGAAAAGTCCAATCCAAGGACTGAAAAGCCTTCCTCTACTGCCATAGCTGTGACAGATTCAAGGACATTCTGATGGACCTTGGCATCTCGAATAATACCATTTTTCCCGATTTGCTCACGTCCTGCCTCAAACTGGGGCTTAACTAGAGCCACAACCTGACCGTGATCAGACAAGACTCGGTGCAAGGCTGGCAGAATCAAACTGAGGGAAATGAAACTGACATCAATACTGGCAAAGCTCGGTTCCTTTTCGAAATCAGTCTTTTCAGCATAGCGGAAATTAAACTGCTCCATGCTGACAACTCGCGGGTCCTGGCGTAGTTTCCAAGCCAACTGATTGGTACCAACATCAACTGCAAAGACCAACTCGGCACCATTCTGCAACATGACGTCGGTAAAACCTCCAGTAGAGGCACCGATATCAATCGTGGTCGCTCCTTCAACTGACAAATCAAAGACCTGCAAGGCCTTTTCCAATTTCAAGCCACCACGGCTAACATACTTGAGTTTTTCACCCTTGAGTTTTAACTCGGTGTCGTCTGGAATTTTCTCTCCTGGTTTGTCAAAACGCTCTCCATTCAGGACTGCTACGACTAAACCAGCCATGACACCACGCTTGGCCTGCTCTCTCGTTTCAAACAAGCCCTGTTTATAAGCTAGTACATCCACTCTTTCCTTAGCCATTGATTCTCAAACTTTCTACTATTTTTACAATCGGCGCTGTTTCAAAGGGAATCTGCTGGGCGATTTCTTCTAACTTGGCATTAGCTTGATCCAAGGTTTGATTGCAAAAGGCAACAGCCGCTTCCAAGCCCAACAAGGCTGGATAGGTTGATTTTTCTGCCTGCAAGTCCTTTTGTGGTGTCTTGCCGATTTCCTCAAAACTAGCTGTCACATCCAGTACATCGTCTCTGACCTGAAATGCAAGCCCAATCAATTCACCAACAGTTTTCAATTTTACCTGCATTTCAGGAGCTAATTCAACAATGATAGCAGCTGCTTGGAAGGGATATGCTAGTAATTTTCCAGTCTTATTGGCATGAATGGTCTGAAGTTCTTCCAAGGACAAATGCTGGTGTTCGCCCTCCATATCCAAAACTTGTCCTGCCACCATACCCAGACTACCTGAAGCAAGAGATAAGTTAGCAATCAAGTCCACCTTGATCTGACTTGGCAAATCTGCCTGCGCTATCAAGGCATAGGGATCTAGGAACAAGGCATCTCCAGCCAAAATGGCCATAGCTTCACCAAATTTCTTATGATTGGTCAAACGCCCCCGACGATAATCATCATCATCCATAGCTGGAAGATCATCATGAATCAAGCTCCCTGTATGGATCATTTCCAAGGCCGCTGCTACCTGAGCGTGAGCAGGTTTGATGGCAATATGCAAGGCTTCCAGAACTTCTAACAAGAGAAAAGGCCGAATACGCTTGCCACCAGCATGAATGGAATAGAGAACGGACTCTCGCAAACTAGAGGCAAACTGCTGGTCTCCATAAAAATCTTCCAAGGCTGACTCGACAAGAGCTAATTTTTCTTGCTTCTTCATTCAAAATCACTTTCTGTTCCGTCTTCTTGCATGACCTTGACCAAGGTCTTTTCAGCCTTGTCCAGCGTCGCTTGGAGCTCTTTTGACAAGACCATACCCTTTTGAAAGGCAGCAATCGCATCTTCCAGAGCAATTTCACCATTTTCCAAACTTTGGACAATGGTTTCCAGTTCTGCTAGATTTTCCTCAAATTTCTTTTGTTTTGACATCTTTAACCTCTAATTCTACTTGACCATCTCGCATCAAAAGCGTCACTTGGTCTTTTTTCTTCAAACTCTCAACCGAATCGATAACTGACTCTTCTTTTTTGACAATTGCATAACCACGCGCCACGATTCGACTGGTATCCAACATCAGTAAGGCTTCTGAAAGTCTTTTCACCTCAGCAACCTTGGAATCATAAACCAGCGCCATTTGGCTACGTAGGAGCTTATCCAACTGTCCTAGACGGTCGTGATAACGTTGAATTTTGGTAACAGGTGATAATTGGATTAGTTGATGGGTCCTTGCTTGTACTATCTGTTTGTTATCAGAAATCCGTGTTCGCAAACTTTGTTTTAAGCGCAGTTGCAGTTGGTCCAAACGTTGTAAATAGCCATCATACAAGCGCTCTGGCTGTCTAAAGATAACAGACTGACTGCATTTTTTCAAAGTTTCTTGTTTCTTAGCTAGGACATTTCGGACTGCTGTTGCCATCCGTTTTTCCTGATTTTGCAAATGAGCTAATAGATCCAACTTGGTCACAGGTGTTGCTAGTTCAGCAGCAGCCGTTGGTGTCGCAGCGCGGCGATCTGCCACAAAATCCGCCAAGGTCACATCCGTCTCATGCCCCACACTAGAGATAACTGGCAAACGAGATTCAAAAATAGCTCGTACCACAATTTCTTCGTTAAAGGCCCAAAGATCCTCGATAGAACCTCCACCACGACCAATAATCAGCAAGTCCAAATCGTCACGTTGATTGGCACGCGCAATATTTCTAGCAATTTCCTCCGCAGAACCCTCACCTTGAACCTTGGTTGGATAAAGAAGAATATCGACACCTGGAAATCGCCTGCTGACAGTCGTGATAATATCTCGAATAACAGCTCCACTGCGACTGGTCACCACACCAATTCTCTTAGAAAATTGGGGCAGAGGTTGCTTGAAGCGTTCTTGAAACAGACCTTCTTCTGTCAATTTTTTCTTGAGTTGTTCAAACTGAATCGCAAGCGCCCCAACCCCATCAGGCTCAGCCTTTTCAATGATGATGGAGTAACTACCGCTCGGCTCATAGACCTGCACACGCCCAATCACATTGATTTTCATCCCTTCTTCCAGGTCGAAACCTAATTTCTGATAAATCCCAGACCAAATAGTCGCTTGAATAACTGCATGATCATCTTTTAGGGAGAAATATTGGTGAGTAGGTCGTTTACGAAAGTTGGAAACTTGACCAGTTAAATAGACCCGTTCCAAGTAAGGGTCTTTATCGAATTTCATTTTCAGATACTTGGTCAAAGTTGTTACCGATAAATACTTTTCCATCTCCACCTACTATTCATTTCCTTGCTCTTTCATGGGTATTATTATACCAAAAATATGCCTAAAAATCTTCATTTATGTACCATTATGAGGGAAAAATAGAAAAAGGAGGCAAGACCTCCTCATCTGATTATTTGCTGTTTCGAGCTTCTTCCAAAATCTTTGCAATCTTGGTCGTCAACAGGTCGATAGCAACTGTATTGCTGACCCCTTCAGGAATGACGATATCCGCATAACGCTTAGTCGGCTCGATAAACTGATGATACATGGGTTTAACCACACCTAAGTACTGGTCAATGATGCTATCAAGGCTACGGCCACGCTCCTCCATATCACGCTTGATACGACGAATAATGCGCACATCATCATCCGTATCCACAAAAATCTTGATATCCATCAAATCGCGCAGACGCTTGTCCTCCAAGACCAAAATCCCCTCAACGATAAAGACATCTTGAGGCTCCTGACGATAGGTCTTACTGCTTCGTGTATGCTCTGTATAGTCATAAGTCGGAATGTCCACCGGACGCCCTGCCAACAATTCCTTAATTTGCTCGATCATCAAGTCTGTATCAAAGGCAAAAGGATGGTCATAGTTGGTTTTGACGCGCTCTTCAAAGGTCAAATGAGACTGATCCTTGTAGTATGAATCATGCTCAATCATGGAAATCTTTTCATCAGGAAAATGCGATAAAATGGCCCTTGAAACACTGGTCTTACCACCACCAGAACCACCTGTCACTCCGATAATGATTGGTCTATTTTGCATGCTATCCTCCGTTTTTTTATCCGTCGTCTATTCTATCACATTTTTTACAAAATTTATAGTCTGGTTTGGATAGTCTAGGGGAAACAATACTCCCTACACCCCAGTTAGATTAGCTAAAAACCTTCCTTGGCTTATAGAGATTGTCCCTTTTTTCTAAAATAGCTAGCAATTTATCTCCCTCAAAGGCAGCTAATTCTTGGTCTGTTTGGGCGAGCTCGATAAAACGACCAAAGCGCACTTCTGTAGCCTCTTCTGAACTTAGAAAAACTTTGACAAGGTCACCTGTCCCAATCTCTAGAGGATGGAGAAAGTCCAGTTGACCAGCCTCAACTCTTTCAGCAATTTCTTTCAAAGTCAAGGCATCTTCTAACTGTAACCCTGCAGCACTAGTCCGAGTCAGATGAGACATATGAGCCACATAACCAAGCTTTTCACCCAAATCAACCGACAAGGTACGGATGTAAGTCCCCTTACTACATTTCACACGGAAAGTAAAACGTGCCAAATGACCATCATAAGAAATCGGACTTGTTCGATCAAATTGATAAATGGTCACCTGACGTTCTGGACGCTCCACTTCCTGACCAGCACGCGCATACTCATAGAGCTTGCGACCATTGACCTTGACAGCCGAATACATAGGCGGAATCTGAGTAATAGGCCCAGTCAGATTCGCAATGGCTTCATCGACAATGATTTCATCCAAGGGCGACAAAACAGGAGTCTCTGCGACCACTTCTCCACTAGCATCCTCGGTCGTCGTTGAATATCCAAGAGTGATTTCCCCCTCATAGACCTTGCCTTCATCCTGCATAAACTCGACCATGCGCGTCGCCTTACCAACCGCAATGGGCAAAACACCGACTACATCTGGATCCAAGGTTCCACCATGTCCGATTTTCTTTGTCCCCAAAATCTTACGCAGTTTAAAAACCGCATCATGCGAGGTCATCCCCGCTTCTTTTTTTAAGTTGATAATACCGTTCATATCTTTCTTTCTCACTCCTCCTTCAGAGCTTCAAACTTAGCCTTCATAGTTGGATTTTTACGAGTCAATTTTTTAACCGAAACATCTTCCAATTTATTGTTTGCTAGACGGAGTTGGTTTTCAGATGTGGTTAGGAATTTCTTAACCTCTTCCATGCGTTTGATGGCCTTGTCGATTTCATCAATAGCTTTGCCAAAGTTGGTCGAAGCAGAGTTGTAGTTCTTAGCAAAGGCTAATTTAAAGGCATCCAAGTCTTCCTCAAAATGCGTAATATCAATATTTTGCTCCCGAACCAAGGCCAACTCTTGCTTGTATTTCAAAGAATTAAGAGCCGCATTTCGCAAGAGTCCAATCAACTGGATAAAAAATTGAGGACGTACCACATACATCTTTTCATACTCGTGGCTGACGTCAACAATCCCTGTGTTAAAGTAGTCATTATCAGCCTCAAGCATGGTCACCAAAACTGCATACTCACAGTTCTTTTCACGACGGTCCTTGTCCAATTCCTTGTAAAAATCTGCATTCTTGTGCTTCTTCTCTGTCCCGTCCGCTTCGTTTTTCATCTCAAACATGATGGAAATAATTTCGACCCCATTTTCATCACTCTCACGGAAGATAAAGTCCCCTTTGGAACCACGCGCAGAGACCTTGTTATCCTTTTCAAAGTAAGCATTCGGGAAGGCGAAACTACGGACCTTGTTAAACTCACTCTCTGCATACTGTTCCAGACTTTCCCCGATTGCTTTTGTAGATTGTTGAGCCTTGAAATTCTTGTAAAATTCTACTTGTTCACTGGCTGCTTTAAGCTGGGCTTCATAGTTTTGTTTAACAGAAGCCAAAGATAACTCATTTTCCTTTTCTTGCAAGAGAAGCTGGTTTTTGACCTGATCCCGTTCTTTTTCTAGATCAGAAAGGGTCTTTTGGAGCTGATTTTCATGCTCCAAACGCAAGGTCGCCAATTTGTTTTCCAAGGCCTGTACTTCCTTGTCCTTGGCCAAGAGAGCCTGATGACTTGTCTGTTCAACTTCTTTCTTGGCCAACTCTTTCTCTGTATCAAAGTTTTGGATTTGACTCTGCAATTGCGCAATTTCTTGGTCTTTTTGAGCTAGTTTAGACTGTTGCTCATTCATAGCCTTTTGCTCAGCCAAAGCCAGTTCCTGCTTCATGCGATCGTGCAGTTCCTTATCAAACTCTGCCGTTCTCACTTGGGACAAAAGTTCGGCATACTGACTTTCATTTACTGTAAAGACTTCCCCACAGTTGGGACATTTGATTTCGTTCATATCGTTCCTCTTTCTAGACTTCTTTAATCATTATATCATGCCTGAGGGAAAATCAAAAACAGTGAGTCGAAACCCACTGTTTATATCTTTTACTTTAAATTTTTTCCAAGGCCAAGCGCAAGTCTTCAATCAAATCCTCTACATTTTCAAGTCCGATAGACAAGCGGATTTGGTTTGGCGTGACACCTGCTGCTTCCAGGTCTTTTTCTGACAATTGACCGTGAGTAGTTGTGGCTGGATGAACAACAAGAGACTTGGCATCTGCTACGTTTGCTAAGTCAGAGAAGATTTCCAAATTATCGATTACCTTGCGTGCTTCTGCCTCCCCACCTTTGACATGGAAGGTAAAGATTGAACCCACACCTTTTGGTAAATATTTCTCAGCCAAGGCATGATAAGGACTGTCTGCAAGTTTTGGATAGTTTACCTTTTCTACCTTAGGATGGTTGACAAGAAAATCAACAATTTTCTCAGCATTTTGCACATGGCGTTCCACACGAAGTGAAAGGGTTTCAAGTCCTTGAAGTAACAAGAATGCATTAAATGGCGACAAGGCCGCACCTGTATCACGAAGCAATTGAACACGGACAGCGATAATAAAGGCTGCAGCACCCACATCACGAGTATAGCTCAAGTTATGATAGCTTGGATCTTCCTCAACAAATTGAGGGAATTTCCCTGAAGCTGCCCAATCAAAACGACCACTGTCCACGATGACACCACCAATAGTCGTACCATGCCCACCGATAAACTTAGTCGCTGAGTGAATGGCAATATCTACACCGTGAGAAAAGACATTAATCAAGTAAGGTGTAGCAAAGGTATTATCCGAAACAAGTGGAATCTGGTGCTTATGCGCAATCTCAGCCAATTTTTCCAAATCTGGAATGTTAATCAAGGGGTTACCCAAGGTTTCAATCAAGACAAGCTTGGTATTTTCATTGATAGCTGCTTCCACTTCCTCCAAATTATCCACATCCACAAAGGTTGTTGTGATACCATAACGAGGAAGGGTTTCTTTCAAGAGGTTGAAGGTCCCGCCGTAAATAGTTGATGCCGCTACTACATGATCACCAGCATGGGCAAGTTCCAAAATCGTATAAGTCACTGCAGCCATACCTGATGCTGTTGCAAGAGCTCCAACACCACCTTCAAGAGCAGCAATTCTTTCTTCAAAAGCAGCCGTTGTAGGGTTGGTAATACGAGTATAAATGTTGCCTGGTTTTCTCAAGGCAAACAAATCGGCACCTTCCTGCGTATCGTCAAAAACAAAAGATGTTGTCTGGTAAATCGGCACTGCACGAGACTTAGTTGCTGGATCAACTACTTGCCCAGCATGCAATTGTAAGGTTTCAAATTTAAAATCACGAGTCATAAGGTGACCTCCATATAGTTTGATTAAGGATATTGTAGCACCTTAGGATTATCTTGACTAATACCTCTTTTCTATATTTTGATATAAGGAGTGGCTATTGCTTCTTACAAAATCGAAAAAAGCACGACTCACTCGTGCTCATTTTCTTAATCTACATAAGTATCTTCGTTTTTATTGAGGAAGGCATACGGAAGACCCATCAAGAAACCACCACCAATTAAGTTTCCGATGAAGGTTACACCCCAGTGACGAAGCATATTTCCAACACCGAAGTTAGCAATTGAATCAGCAGCGACACTGAATTTCACAATCGCGAAAGAAGCAAAGTTCGCAGCAATGTGCTCGTTTGTTAAGAATACAAACATGTAAATTGCCGACAAAACAAGCCAAAGTTTGGCACCACCATCTTTGACCAAAACAAATGAAAGAATCGCAATATTTACGAAAATATTTGCCAAAATCGCCTCAAGCAAGACTAATTCATTTGAACGACCTAACTTCATCTCAACAACCCCTGAGATGAAACTATCGTGAGTCAGATGTGCATAGGCTGCCGAGTGAGCGAAGCCCCAACCTGCTATCAAGGCTCCAATAAGGTTGAACAAGGTACAGTAAAGTAAAATCTCAGCTGTTTTTCTCCAAGAGATTTTTTTCAAGAAACTACCAGCAGTCAAAAACATCATGTTTGATGTTACCAACTCGGCATTCAAGAAAACAATATAGGCCAAGCCCCAAGCAAAGACAAATGGGAAGAGGAAACGTCCACTACCTGGTGCGATTTTATTAATCAAGTCAGCCCCAACTGCACCTGCAGCTGTACTGAAAGTTAAGAAGGCACCTGCAAACATCGAACGAATTGCATACTTAAATTTGCTTTGGCTATAAAGTCTTTCCTTCTTCTTGCAAGCAAATTCAATCTTTGAGATAAATTCTGAAGAAACCATAATAAACTCCTAAAACTTTTATTTGTGATAATTATAACATAAAATAGCTATAATGAAAAGCCTTTCCTAATTGTATTTTTTCTAAATTTTAGAAATCGTTTATATTGTTTTAATAACAAACTTTTAGAAGTTTTAATCATCAGAATATTGAGTTTGCATGGAATAAGTTTTATTCTATTTAATATATTTTATTATTACAATTTACAAAACGATTTTCTCTGCAAGCCTATTTTATAAAAGAAAAAGGGAGAATTATTCTGATTCTCCCTGATAAACTGATTCTTCTTAATCGACATAAGTATCTTCATTCTTATTGAGGAAGGCATATGGTAAACCGATCAGAAGCCCTCCACCTATAAAGTTGGCAATAAAGGTAACTCCCCAATGTCGAAGGATATTTGGAAGATCAAAGTGAGGTACTTGATCAGCAATCATGCTGAATTTCATAATACTGAAAGAAGCAAAATTGGCAGCGATGTGCTCATTGGACAAGAAGACAAACATTGAAATAGCTGATAAAATGATCCATAGTTTGGCAGCACCATCTTTGACTAATATAGACGAAAGAATGGCAATATTTACAAATACATTGGCAAGAATCCCCTCAAGCAGGACTAACTCACTTGGACGCGCCAACTTCTTGGCTACAAGCTTAGGAAGGAAACTATCATGGGTCAAATGGGAAAAGGCTGATGAGTTAGCAAAGGCCCATCCAGCTACCAGGGCACCAATGAGATTAAACAAAGTACAATAGAGTAAAATAATCATTGCCTTTTTCCAATCAATCTTTTTCAAGAACACTCCTGCTGTTAAATACATCATATTGGAAGTTATCAATTCCGCATTTAGAAAGACGATATAGGCCAGCCCCCAAGCGAAAACAAATGGAAAAAGGAAATACCCACTACTTGGAACAATACTATTTAATAAATCCGCACCAATAGCCCCAGCAGCTGTACTGAAGGTTAAAAAAGCACCTGCAAACATAGAACGAATAGCATACTTGTACTTACTTTGATTGAAAAGACTTTCTTTCTTGTGGCAATAATAATCTATCTTCGAAATAAACTCTGAAGAACTCATAAACATCTCCTTGTTTTTTATATTTATCATTATAACATAAAATATTTGAATAGATAATCATTTTCTTAAATTTATAACATTTGTATTGATTTATACTCTTCGAAAATTTCTTCAAACCACGTCAGCTCTATTTGCAACCTCAAAACAGTGTTTTGAGCAACCTGCGGCTAATTTGCTCTTTGATTTTCATTGAGTATTAGCATTACATAGTTTGCTTATAAAGCCATAAAAAGAACCAGTAAAACTAAATGTTTACTGATTCTTTAAAAATTAATAACGTTGTTTATATGGTTGGTTGAAGGCTGTTAGGACTTCTTCAGGTGTTTGTGAATAGTCTTTTGTTTCTTTCAAATCACCTTTTACAATAATCCGCTCTGTCGCTTCATAGTCCACACACGTTACAAGTGTGATTTCATCAACACCACTACGGTCATCAATCTCATCAACACGATCTGGAGTTACATGCTTGACCTCATGGATGATATAGGTATAAACCTTATCCTTATCTGTTAGATAAATTTTCATCCCATTTTTAGCACGTGATAATGGAGAAAAGAGCATCTGACTGGCATTTTCTGCTGTAAAAATGTGATGGCTCGCAAGTGAATAGTTTCCTTTCCCCATCACTTGATCGCGCTTCATTGTACCAGCTCCATAGAAGAGATTGACATTATCAAGCCCCTTAAAAATTGGCAAGTTAATTTCTACTTCAGGAATAGCAATTCCACCAATAACTGGCAATTTTTGCGAATTCCATTGTGAGGATAAGACGGCTTCTGACGAAATGGCTTTTACTGAGTCAAAGTCAAAATTACCTTCTGTATCTTGATTTTCTTCCAATTTTTCTTTTGATACCTGACTGACTTGATACTTGTTAGTATTCCAAACCATGAAGATATCACGAATTTTTGAATTGAAAATCAAAGCCACTGACAAGATGATTAAGAATCCTGCCAAAATATTGATTAGTAAATTTTTACGATTTGTTTTCTTTTTGTTCTTTTTATGAGACATTATGCTTCACCTTCTGTTTCGTTTTCTGTCCCAACTTCTTCTTTTTCTGCTGCTGCAACCGTAGTAAAGGTTACAATTTTAGCGTCTTGATCCAGGCGCATCACTTTAACTCCCATAGTTGAGCGACCTGTTTGTGAAATATTGGCAACGTTGGTTCGAATCATAACACCTGTATCAGTGATAATCATCAAGTCTTCATCGCCTTTAACAGTCAAAAGACCTGATAGAGGACCATTTTTCTCAGCTACATTAGCCGTCTTCATCCCTTTACCACCACGACCTTTTGTTGGATATTCGGTCGCAACTGTACGCTTACCATACCCTTTTTCTGTGATGATAAGAACCTCGTCTTGGTCTGTAATCACACTGGCACCAACTACTGTATCTCCTTCACGAAGATTGACACCTTTCACACCCGTAGCGATACGACTCATTCCACGAACGGCTGATTGATTAAAGCGCACTGCGTAGCCAAACTTAGTACCAATGATAATATCCGTATCTTCTTCTGTCAACAGTACATTAATCAATTCATCTTCATCTTTGAGGTTCAGTGCTTTAAGTCCATTCTGACGAATGTTAGCAAACTCCTTAACGCTGGTTCTCTTCACAATACCATGACGGGTTGTGAAGAAGAGGTAAGCTTCATCACTACGTTCAGATTCAACATTGATGATAGTCTGAATACTTTCGCCTTCATCCAATTTCAAAAGATTGACAATCGGCAATCCCTTGGCAGTACGACCATATTCAGGAATTTCATATCCTTTAAGGCGATAGACTCGACCTTTATTTGTAAAGAAGAGCAGGTGATCATGAGTGCTAGTCGACACTAACTCACGAACAAAATCATCATCCTTAACACCTGTACCTTGAACACCACGACCTCCACGTTTTTGAGCAGTGAACTCATCCTGGTCTAGACGTTTAATGTAGCCCTTGTTAGACAGTGTAATCAAGACATCCGATTCTTCAATCAAGTCTTCATCTTCCAGGCTCAAGACTTCACCAACCATCAATTCAGTACGACGTTGGTCACCAAACTTACGCTTAACTTCGTCCAATTCATCTTTAATGATTTGAGAAACACGCTCAGGCTTAGCAAGAATATCCGCCAAATCTGCAATCAGAGCCAAGAGGTCATCATACTCAGACTGAATCTTATCACGTTCCAAGCCTGTCAATCGGCGAAGACGCATATCTAGGATAGCCTGACTTTGACGTTCAGAAAGCTTGAACTTACTCATCAACTCAGCTTGTGCTTCCGCATCCGTTTCACTAGCACGGATGATACGAATCACTTCGTCGATATGGTCTAGCGCAATCAAGAGACCTTCTAAGATATGCGCACGCGCTTCTGCTTTTTCCTTATCAAAACGTGTCCGACGAACAACCACTTCTTTTTGGTGCTCGATATAAGCATCCAAAATCTGTCGAAGAGACAAAATCTTCGGTACCCCATTTTGGATAGCCAACATATTAAAACCAAAGTTGGTTTGCATTTGGGTCATCTTGAAGAGGTTATTGAGGATAACATTTGCTGAAGCATCGCGCTTAACTTCAATAACGAATCGAACTCCTTCACGGTTGGACTCATCACGAACCGCTGTGATCCCCTCAATACGTTTTTCCTGAACTAGACGAACGATGTGCTCGTGAACCTTGGTTTTGTTGACCATGTAAGGAAATTCTGTTACAACGATGCGCTCACGGCCAGTCTTAGTTTCTTCGATTTCAGTACGAGAACGAAGAACAATCGAACCTTTACCTGTTTCATAAGCCTTATGGATACCTGATTTCCCCATAACAAGGGCACCAGTTGGAAAATCTGGCCCAGGTAAAACTTCCATCAAATCCTTAGTAGTCACTTCAGGATTGTCCATGACCAACTTCACAGCATCAATAGTTTCTCCCAAGTTGTGAGGCGGAATATTGGTTGCCATCCCAACGGCAATACCAGTTGCTCCATTAACCAACAGGTTTGGAAAGCGTGCTGGCAAGACTAGGGGTTCACGTTCATTGGCATCATAGTTATCAACGAAATCAACCGTATCTTTATTGATATCACGAAGCATTTCCAGAGCAATCTTGCTCATGCGTGCCTCAGTGTAACGTTGTGCCGCAGCACCATCACCATCCATGGAACCAAAGTTTCCATGCCCATCTACAAGCATGTAACGGTAGCTCCACCATTGAGCCATACGAACCATGGCTTCATAGATAGAGGAATCTCCGTGAGGGTGATATTTACCCATGACATCCCCTGTAATACGAGCAGATTTTTTATGAGGTTTGTCTGGAGTAACACCTAATTCATTCATTCCGTAGAGAATCCGACGGTGAACGGGTTTCAAGCCATCTCGAACATCAGGAAGAGCCCGCGCAACGATAACACTCATGGCGTAGTCGATAAAACTCGTCTTCATCTCCTTTGTCAGATTGACATTCACTAAATTTCTATCCTGCATTAATAAATGCCTCATTTCACAATTAGTAATTAACTATATTATACCACAATGTCTGCAATATTTCAGGTATCTAAAACAGCTAAAACGTTTACATCAAGAACTCTAATGCATATCCGTGACAAAGCATTTTAAAAGTGATAGAATTGAAATAACTGGGGAAAACCCTGAATAAAATTAAGGAGATGTTTAGAATAATGACTTCAACTAAACAACACAAAAAAGTTATCCTTGTTGGTGATGGTGCTGTAGGTTCATCTTACGCTTTTGCTCTTGTTACTCAAGGAATTGCACAAGAACTTGGTATTATTGAAATTCCTCAATTGTTTGAAAAAGCAGTTGGTGATGCTGAAGACCTTAGCCACGCGCTTGCATTTACTTCACCAAAGAAAATCTATGCTGCTAAGTACGAAGACTGTGCGGATGCTGATCTTGTTGTTATCACAGCTGGTGCTCCTCAAAAACCAGGTGAAACTCGTCTTGACCTTGTAGGTAAAAACCTTGCTATCAACAAATCAATCGTAACACAAGTTGTTGAATCAGGTTTCAAAGGTATCTTCCTTGTCGCTGCTAACCCAGTTGACGTCTTGACTTACTCAACTTGGAAATTCTCTGGATTCCCTAAAGAACGCGTTATCGGTTCAGGTACTTCACTTGATTCAGCTCGTTTCCGTCAAGCACTTGCTGAAAAAATCGGTGTTGATGCTCGTTCAGTCCATGCCTACATCATGGGTGAACACGGTGACTCAGAATTTGCTGTTTGGTCACACGCTAACGTTGCCGGTGTTAAATTGGAACAATGGTTGCAAGCAAACCGTGATTTAGATGAAGCTGACCTTGTAGAACTCTTCATTTCTGTTCGTGACGCTGCTTACTCAATCATTAACAAAAAAGGTGCTACATACTACGGTATCGCTGTAGCTCTTGCTCGTATCACAAAAGCAATCCTTGATGATGAAAATGCAGTACTTCCACTTTCTGTATTCCAAGAAGGCCAATATGGTGTTGAGAACGTCTTTATCGGTCAACCAGCTATCGTTGGTGCACACGGTATAGTTCGTCCAGTAAACATCCCATTGAACGACGCAGAAACTCAAAAAATGCAAGCATCTGCAAAAGAATTGCAAGCTATCATTGACGAAGCATGGAAAAATCCTGAATTCCAAGCAGCTTCAAAAAACTAATTTAAATATAGACAACTCCTTGAATCATCAGGGAGTTGTTTTTTTCTGTATTTAAACCTAATATCTGATTTACGTTCGCTTCTACAAGACAGCATAGCTTATCTAAGCCATAAAAACATTAAAACAACAACTGTAATCTACACTCATACTCAATGAAAATCAAAGAGCAAACTAGGAAACTAGCCGTAGGCTGCTCAAAGCACCGCTTTGAGGTTGTAGATAAGACTGACGAAGTCAGTCACATATATACGGCAAGGCGACGTTGACGCGGTTTGAATTTGATTTTCGAAGAGTATCACATTACAAATGTCATGAAATAAGCCGTGCTTGACGCACTTGATACCGTCTCATTAAATCGCAAGTAAAAAATTTTGCCCCATTTGCCCCCTAGACAAAAAAAGAGCCCATCATACAGGCTAGAATGCTTGATATGATAGGCTTTTTGTTATTAAATTAACGTACTGTGCGGATACGCATTGTGTTTGTACGAACAGCTTCTCCAAGTGGTACACCAGCTACGATAACGATATCGTCACCAGATTGTACAAGACCTGCTTCAACTGCTTTACGTTCAGCAATTTCGAACATATCGTCAGTTGAAGATGGAGCATCTGTCAACATTGGGATAACACCCCAGTTCAACATCAATCCACGTTCTGTCAATTCGTCGAATGTCAATGCCAAGATATCAGCATTTGGACGGTATTTAGAGATCAAACGTGCAGTGTGACCTGTCTTAGTAAGAGTTACAACCAATTTAATGTCCATTGAGTTAGTAGCATCTTTAACAGCTGAAGCCATTACTTCTGTCTTAGAGTTACGTTCGAATGAATCTGAGTTCAAACGTCCGTATTCGTTAAGAAGAGTTTGAGCGTTCTTGTCGATTGTAGCCATTGTAGTTACTGACTCAAGTGGGTATTTACCGTTTGCAGACTCACCTGAAAGCATTGTAGCGTCAGTTCCATCGATAACAGCGTTAAATACGTCTGATACTTCTGAACGAGTTGCACGAGGTTTTTCAGTCATTGTTTCAAGCATGTTTGTTGCAGTGATAACAACTTTACCTGCAGCATTGACTTTCTTGATGATCATTTTTTGGTAAACTGGAACCATTTCGAATGGTACTTCGATACCCATGTCACCACGGGCAATCATGATACCGTCAGCAGCTTCGATAATTTCATCCAAGTTGTCGATACCTTGTTGGTTTTCGATTTTAGCGAACAATTGAACATGTCCGTTTCCAGTTTCTTCACAGATTGCACGAACTTCGTTTACGTCTTTTGCAGTACGTACGAATGAAATCGCGATGAAGTTGATACCTTGTTCAAGACCAAAGCGGATATCATCGTTATCACGTTCAGCAAGAGCTGGGAAAGGAATTTTAGTGTTAGGGATATTAACACCTTTTTGTTTTGCGATTACACCGTCATTTTCAACTTCAACTTCAAATTCACGAGTTGCATCATCTTTAGCAACAACACGAAGACCAAGTTTACCATCGTCAACCAAAACTTGACGACCAACTTCAACATCATCATAGATATCAAGAGCTCCAGCAACGTTCAATGCAATCACATCACGAGTTGATTTAATTCCTTGTTTAGTTGCAACACGGATTTTTTCACCAGTTGTGTAAGAGTACTCTTTTGCATCTCCTTCAAACAATTCTGTACGGATTTCTGGTCCTTTTGTATCAAGAAGGAAACCAACTTTTTTACCTGCAAGTTTTTCAGCAAGTTTAACAGTTGCCATACGGTCACCTTGTTCTTGGTGGTCACCGTGTGAGAAGTTGAAACGGAATGTGTTAGCACCAGCTTCAATCAATTTAGCAATGTTTTTAGCAGAAGCTTCAACATCCAGTTTTCCACTCCAGTATCCGTCATCACCAAATTTTTTACCACCACGGATCTCTACCGCAGGACCTAAAGTTGCAACGATTTTTACACGTTTGTTCATGATTTTTGTGACTCCTTTATATATATGACCTCTTTGGTCTTATTAACTAAATTATAAATTATGACAAGCTCTTATTCAAGCTAGATAGTTCAAGGTCAGCTTTGTGTGGGTTATTTACCACAATCTTACCATCTGCAGTCAAGCTAAACAATGCCCCTTCTTCTGCAGTACCAAGAATTGGGTTTTCAACCATTTTCTCATTACGGATACCAACCGCAACACCACCGATACCTTCTTTAAGAAGTTTAACGGCATGAGCACCCATACGTGATGCTAAAACACGGTCACGCGCAGTTGGAGAACCACCACGTTGAATATGTCCAAGTTCTGTCACACGAAGGTCGCTTGTATCTCCAGCTTCTTTCAGTTTTTGACCAAATTCAGCAGCTGACATCACACCTTCTGCCAAGACGATGATATTGTGTTTTTTACCACACTCATAACCAGCTTTGATGCTTGCTACGATATCTTCCATCTTGAAGCCTTCTTCAGGGATGATGATTTCATCAGCACCAGTTGCAATACCAGCCCAAAGAGCGATATCACCAGCGTTACGTCCCATAACTTCGATAACAAAAGTACGACGGTGACTTGATGATGTATCACGAATCTTATCGATAGCGTCCATAGCAGTCGTAACCGCTGTGTCAAAACCGATTGTGAAGTCTGTACCAACGATATCGTTATCGATTGTACCTGGAAGACCGATAGCTGGGAAGCCATGTTCAGTCAAACGCATAGCACCGTGGTAAGATCCGTCACCACCGATAACAACTACGCCTTCAATTCCGTGTTTTTTCAATTGCTCAATCCCTTTAAGTTGCCCTTCAAGTTGAGCGAACTCTGGGTAGCGAGCTGAGTGAAGGAAAGTACCACCACGAGAAATGATGTCTCCTACTGAAGCTGCATCTAGGGGATGAATTTCACCAGCAACCATACCAGCATATCCATCATAGATACCAAAAACTTCCATTCCTTCTGAAATTGCTTGACGAACAACTGCACGGATGGCAGCATTCATACCAGGGGCGTCTCCACCACTAGTCAAAACAGCAATACGTTTCATTTGGTTTATGCTCCTTTTTCTTTTAACATTCTTACTGATTATACCACATTTAATTGGAAAATTCTTCTATTTTCCGTAATTTTAGCGATAAATCGTTTTCATAACCATTCCATCTAATTGAGCTTCTAATTCATCAGATTTAGCTACAAAATGATGGGGAGAAACAATGGTTTTCTGTTCCTCTTCATATCTGATAATGACTGGGATTGGGCCTTTATATTGCTCTAAAATACGCGAAATTTCTTGATCCGATTCATGATTTTTCACTTGAATCCAGAAGCGCTCAGCCACTGCTTCTCTTATTTCTTGTGCAATCATTTGCAGACGGCCATCACGGGACTGGATTTTCCCTCTGATATAGTAGAAGGCTCCTTCTCTTACTTCCTGCCCAACCTGTCGATATAAATCTGAAAAGAGGGTAACATCCAGTTTTTTCTTACTATCATCGACCTGTAAGAAAGCCATATTTTCACCCTTTTTGGTGCGAATAGTTTTAATTTTTTGAATTTCTACCAAGATAATGGAGTGACTATTTTCTGATAAATTTCCGATTGGTGTAATCGGGTAAATAGCTTTACTTGCGATAGTTTGTAGGGGATGTTTGCTGACACCTATCCCTAAAAGTTCTTGTTCCATATAGAATTTTTCTTGATCTGTCCAATCTTCCGATTCCTGCCAACTATAAATAGTATCTCCAAATAAACTTCCTAACTCTTTTACAAATTCAAATAGATTAGCTAAGTTATTAAATACTTTTTGACGATTTTTTTCAAATGAATCGAAAAGGCCAACTTTTACCAAAGGTTCTAGCAGAGGAAGTTTCAGATAATTCTCAGGTAATTTAGCTATAAAATCTTCAATGTTAGAATAAGGTCTATTTTCAATAATCCAAAGCGCCAAATCTTTGCTGACTCCCTTAATCGATTTCAAACCTAGATAGATAGACTTATTGGCAATTTTATCGTGATAGGGAATGGTGTTAATTGACAGAGGGGCTACTTCAAATCCTGCTTCTAGGGCATCCATTAAGTAATCACTGTTGGAAGAATTCAACATGACCTGATAAAAAATCGCTGGATAATGTGTTTTGAAATAGGCCAACTGGAAAGCCAAGGCTGAGTATGCATAGGCATGAGAACGGTTAAAACCATAACCTGCAAACTTCTCCATGACATCAAAGACCTGCTCTGCCTTTTCCGCAGTATGACCAGCTTCTAAGGAGCCTTGAATAAAGGAAGCCCTCATCTCATGCATGGCAGAAGCATCCTTTTTCCCCATAGCCCGACGCAAAATATCGGCTTTCCCAAGACTAAATCCAGCAAAACGCTGAGCAACCTGCATAACCTGCTCCTGATAGAGCATAATGCCGTAGGTTGGAGCCAAAATATCCTCCAGCACTGGATCCAGAACCGTCACTTCTTCCTGCCCATGCTTTCTTGCCACAAAATTATTGATATAATCGCTAGCACCTGGACGATTTAAAGAAGTAGTTGCTACGACATCTTCAAAACAGACTGGCTGAACACGCTTAAGCAGACGAATAGCACCAGGTTGCTCAAATTGAAAGATACCTTTTGTATTACCAGATGCAAAAAGAACCAGCGTTTCTTTGTCTTCCAAATCGATTTCTTCAATTTTCAGATGAATCCCTTCTGTTTCAGCAAGCAATTCTTGCATCTTCTGGACAAAGGTCAAATTTCGCAGTCCCAGAAAGTCCATCTTCAAAAGCCCACTTGCTTCAACTCCATGAGCATCATATTGAGTCAGTGGAATTTCGTCACCATGCTTTAGAGGGATGTAGTTGGTCAAATCTTGGTCACTGATCACAACACCAGCCGCATGGACAGAGGTTTGTCTTGGATAGCCCTCTATCTTGCAAGCAATCTCAAAGGCTTTTTGGTATTCTAACTTACTATTGATTTGCTGACGAAACTGGAGATTGCCCTCATAGGCTGACTTTAGATTATCACGAAAACTGATTTTCTTGGTAATTGCGGACAATTCATACTCTGGCACACCAAAACGCTTCAAAACATCACGTAAAGCTTGCTTGGCCCCAAAGGTAGAAAAAGTAACGATTTGAGCCGCATGCTTACTACCATATTTATTACCAACATACCTGATAAAATCTGGACGATAAATATCTGGAATATCAATATCAATATCAGGCATGGTATAGCGTTCACGATTGAGGAAACGTTCAAAAATCAGATTCTTCTGAACTGGATCAATCCCTGTAATGTCTAAGGCATAGGAAACCAAGCTACCAACTGCAGAACCCCGTCCCATTCCCATATAATAGCCATTCGAACGTCCAAAACGCAATAAATCCCAGACAACCAAGAAATAATCATCAAAGCCCATATCATGAATAACAGCCAATTCTTGGTTTAGACGGTCTTGATATTCTTTACTAGACACCCCCTTCTGAGAAAGTCCCAGTTCAGCACGTTCTCTCAACTCTTCTACTGCTGGTCTAGCTGGATTAAAACGAGGCAGTTTCAGACTAGTATCTAAGTCATAAGAAATGCTTGAAATAAGCTTTTCTAAATTGTCCAAGGCTTGCGGAAAACGTTCTTGGAATAATTTCTCTAAAGAACTTGCCGATATAAAGACATCTTGTCGTGAGCCCAAGGGAACTTCTCTAAGAGGTAGATTTTCTTTAATCGCTGTTAATACTTGTAGAACTTCTCTATCCCTGCTTTCAAAAGCATTGACCCGATAAAGGGGCAAGATTGGATGATGAAATTCGCTTGTCAGTGTTTCTGGATAAATCCCAATATAATAATCATATCCTAGATTTAGCGACTCAATCTCTTCAAAATAAGGCACAATGACTGCAATATCCTCCAGATACTGGGACAGGACTGACCATGTTTTCTCCCCCTGCATCTTGGCTGTTGAAAGCTTCATCAACTGCTGATACCCCACACTAGATAGGGCTAAAAAACGCAGATTCACTTCCTGCTCATCTACTAAAAGAGTCATTTCAAGCCCTAGTAGAGGATGAATGCCGTATTTTTTTGTAACCTCTAGAAAGTCGAAAGCCCCATAAAGGTTATCAATATCCATCATAGCCAGATGAGTGTAGCCATAGTCTTTAGCTGCTCTCACATACTTGTCTATCGAAATAACGCTCTCCATAAAACTATAGACTGTTTTTGTATCTAGTTGTGCGATCAATTTACACTTCTCCTCTATCCTTCTCACTATATTATACCATTTTCAAAAAGAGAAAGAAAAGAACCTGAGATATGAAATCTCAAGTTCTTTTACTATTTGATTGAAAAACCGTATCTAAAGAGATTAGAAATTATTTTTCATCTTCTCTTTTCTTACGAGCTACCAATCCAAATCCACTCAAGGCTCCTAGAAGTCCAAGTGTTGCTAAATCAGCATGATCTTTTGTACCAGTATTTGGAAGTTCATTTTGACCATCCGCATACTTAGGTGTATTAGATTCAGACTGTTCATTTGGTCCTTCTGGTTGTACAGGAACAACTGGAGTTTGTTTTGGAGTTTTTCTTTCTGGAGTTACCGGTACGTAGCTGATTGGTGTATCCTTAGTTGGATCTTTCGGCACGTCTGGTACTTCGTATCCTTTAGATGGATCTTTCGGATCTTTTGGTTTCGTTGAACTTGGTGGTACAACTTTACCTGGATCTTTTGGATTATTTTCATAAGGTGTTGGAGTTGGTGGTGTTACACCTTCTGGTACTTTCGGTACAAGTTTCCCCACTGGTACATATCTAACTTTTAGATCTTGATTAGGTGAATCTACTGTTAAATCTGTTGTAGATGCTTTAACTTTAGATCCATCAGCTTCTACTAAGTCACCTTGTGTATCTTGGTTAGGTTTTACAACATATCCTTTAACAACCGGTGATGTTTTTTCTGCAAATTTAGTTGTACCTGCAGCTTTCCATCCGCTTCTAGTGTCTGTTGCTGCTACGTCTGCAATACCGTCACCTGTTGTGTCGTATCCTACTACTGAACCGTCTTTTGGATTTACAACTACTGTACGTATGAAGCTTACTTTATTTGTTACTTTTGGAGCTTCAGTTGGTGATACTTCTTCAGTTGTACCGTCTTTAATGTAAGTAATTGTACGAGTTACTGATTTGATGTTGTTTAGTTTATCAAGAGCATCTTTCGTCCATTTTGATCCATTTGGATTCTTAGGATCGATTGGGTCTCCTGGTTTAGGATTTTGTGGATCTTCGTTAGGGTTTTGTGGAGTTGTTGGTGTTACAGGAACTGTCTTCGCTACTGTTACTACGAAGTTTTGATCAACTTTTGAATCTTTATCGAAGTTCTTATCTGTCGCTGTTACAAATCCGTCAGTTACTAATTCATATCCAAGTCCTTTCAACTCTGCAAGTTTAGTTGCTGTTGTGTAGTTGATTGGTTCTCCAGATTTACCTTCTAATTTGTCTGTATGAAGAACTGTATTTGTTCCTTCAACAACATATGTTACTGTCGCTTTTTGATTTACTTCCACTAACACGATTCTTGTGTCTTCTCCTGGTTTTGGTGGAGTAACTACTTTCCCTGTTGAGTTGAATCCTGGTACGACTTGTTTTGGTTTGATTTCATATCCTTCTGGTATTTCCGGTATCGGTGTTTCTCCTCCAACTGTTGGATCATTTGGATTGTTTCTATATGTCGGTTTTGGTGTGTTTGGTATTTCATTTCCACCTTCGTCCACTAAGATAACTTTTCCTAATGGTTTATACACTACTGTATCACTTGCTTCTGGATTTGTTGGGGTTACCTCTTTTCCGCCTGCTTGTGCTTTATCCGCATAGTATCCTTCTACTTTTGGTGTTGTTACGACTCCATAAGTATGTGTTTCTTCATTCCATGTCGTTACGTTTGTAACTTTGTTTGTTTTCCCAGTGAATGTGTAATCTGTTTGTTCGTTAGGCGTTGGTGTGCTTGTCCCTGCTCCTTCGTACGTTACCGTTTGTTTTGTTGCTTTTGTGATATCTTCTTGCTTCGCTACTAACACGATTCTTGTGTCTTCTCCTGGTTTTGGTGGAGTGACTACTTTCCCTTCTGGGTTGAATCCTGGTACGACTTGTTTTGGTTTGATTTCATATCCTTCTGGTATTTCTGGTATTGGTGTTTCTCCTCCAACTGTTGGATCATTTGGATTGTTTCTATATGTCGGTTTTGGTGTGTTTGGTATTTCATTTCCACCTTCGTCCACTAAGATGACTTTTCCTAATGGTTTATACACTACTGTATCACTTGCTTCTGGATTTGTTGGGGTTACCTCTTTTCCACCTGCTTGTGCTTTATCTGCATAATATCCTTCTACTTTTGGTGTTGTTACGACTCCATAAGTATGTGTTTCTTCATTCCATGTTGTTACGTTTGTAACTTTATTTGTTTTTCTAATAAATGTATAATCTGTTTGTTCATTAGTCGCTGGTGTATTCTCTCCTGCTCCTTCGTACGTTACCGTTTGTTTTGTTGCTTTTGTGATTTCATCATATAGTAAATCATACACATAAGTTACAGTAACTTCAGGGCTATCAATTGTTCCTGTGGGACTTGGTGAAGAATCCTTCACTTTTACAAAGTAATACTCTTTTTCATCTTTTCCAATTAGAGTATTAGGTTTATATTCTTTAGTATCCACATCATAACCTTTTTTATAGGCACGACTTTCAATAGCAGTCACAGTATCTTTAATTGAAACATTATCTTTATTTTCATACGCTACCTTAACGGCACCTTTTTTAACATCTTCAATTTTAACTGAAATTCGAACGGGATTTGTTTCGTTAAATGTATCTTGTCCATCTGTACGTGTTGCTGAAGTAAGAACGGCAACTTGATTATTCGTAGCAGTACTACTTACTTTTGCTGGAAGATAAAATGCTGCAGTTGACCCCGCTCTTAAAGAAGCATTTTGATTAGAAACAAATTTTACTGCTGTTACGGTTGACCAATCTGTAATTTGATCTGCCGTTAATGTAATAGCCTTTTCTAACTCAACTGCTGTTCCAGATACTGGTGTAGTTGAATAATACGCAGTCCAACCTTCTGGAGTTGTCGCTGCTGCAGTCATATGAACATCAAATTGTGAACCACGATCTTTTGAGTTTAATACAATATTTTTATCAGATACTCGTGGTAATGTTGAAATAACTACATTGTTTCCAGTAGCAGCATTTGAACTGTTTGTTAATGACAAACGATACTTCACTTCATCATTTGGAGCTAAGTTATAGGCTCCTGTTGAATAAGTACTTGAATCTGTCGGTTGATCCGTCACTTGTGCAATTAATCGAGTTGCCGAGTTATTAATTACTGGTAATTCATACGTAAAGGTACTCGTATTTGTGATATTTGCATTTGTACCATCATAATCATTATTTGGATTAATCCCAACTACTCTTTCATCTTCATTCCAAACTAACGTATATTTAATAGGATATGTTCCTGATGCCACCCAATTATCTACCACAAATTGTAAATCTGGAGATAATGTATACTTTGAATTTTGACCCCTTGGTGTTACTTCTAAAACTGTTTTTCCTGAATTATTATAATTTTCTACAGTCTTAACAGAACTATCATTTCCTGCGTAACTAAATCCATCTGGTAATTCTACAAGTAATTTCGCATTTTTAGCAGCAATATTTTGTAAATCAACATACGTTTTACGATCCCAGGTTTGGTTATTATAGATACGATTTCCTAATCCATTAGGTGAATACTCATAGACTTCAAATTTACTATCAAGTACTTGAGTTAAGTTCCCCGCTAAAGTAGTAGTAATAGGGTTTGTTGTAGGGACTAGCTTAATCGCATCTCGTGAATATGCAAAGGTTGTTTTTGATACAGCAACCTTTGGTTCATCATATCCATATGTATAGACAGATGCTGTAACGATACTTTCAACTTTATTTCCTTCCTTAGCTAATTTTTTTGCTTCTTCTAATCCTTTTAAATCTTGACTTAAAAATAAACCAACACCTTGTAGCCCAGCAGTTTCTAATGGCATATTTCCTTTTGGTTTTAACTTCACGGTTGTAGTACCATCAGGCAAGGCTACTTTGTCTGCAACATCTCCTTTACGAAGTGATACCTCTCCAATTTTTGATTCTGTACCATTCGTTACAGAGTATACTTCAAAAGTCAATGTAGAATTTAATCCTAAACTTTCTGGATTATCTTGATAACTAACAAAGGTAGATTTCCCTTTATCTGTCGGAGTCCAAATCGCATAAAATTCAATCGCTCGATTTTGATCAATATTACTATCAATCGAAATTTCAGCTTCTTTTAGATTTGCAGGACCGTATGAATCACCATAATCTCCTGATAATTGAATAATTCGGGTATCTTCTGTTTTTGCATTAATATAAGGCATTGCAATATTAACGACACGAGATTTATTATCCTCCATCGTAGTATTAAAAATTGCTACTGGAACATCACTCTTAGTAGGTACTGTGCTACCACCAGTTCCACTGTTGTTTCCACCTGAATTAGTCGGATCATTATTTGGATTTGAACCACTTCCAGAGTTAGAACCACCAATAGATTTTTTAGGATTTACAGCACGAACTGTTACTGTAACATCGTCTGAAGTTGTATTCGTAAATCCGGATTTATCCGTATAAGTTGCATTATCTTTAAACGTTAATTTTTTACCCGTTAAAAATTCTGCTGGTGTTCCACCATTACTTACATTTAAATACAACAGTTCATTTTGTGTATTATCTCCACTAGCAAACATCGTTGTAGAAGAAGGGACTAGTCTTGTATATTTTGCAACACCATTTTCTAATCTCCATCCCTCATCTAGGGAGGTTTGAGCAATAGTAACACCTGCCGGTAATTCAACAGCATGATCAATTTTTGTAATTGCAGCTGCCTCTTTATTGGTAGATTTTAAACTTAATTGTAAATCTTTACTCTTAGAAACATCAACTTCTGTTTCTTGTTGATTTGTTTCTAATAACGTTTGTCTACGAATACCATTTCTAGTATCAACTGAAATATATGGCGTACCAGTTGTATTCGTGTTAGAAAAGTTTGTAGATTTGATTAAAGTATTATTTTTATCAAACAATTCAGCCTTTATAGTTGTATGTGAATCTTTACCTGTTTCAAATTTTTTCAATTTATAACTAACGTTAATATTAGCGTATGCTCCACCTGATAATTCTCCAGTATATAATTTATACTGATTATTATTAACTTTTTCAAATCTTAAACTTGATCCGATTTCAAAAGCATCTAATGGTTCATTATCAGAGGCAGTAATTAAAATATATCCTCCTTCTTCAATTTTTGTTGGTGCCGAAATATCTAAATTATAAGAACCTAAGATTTGTTCACCAACTACATATTGTGTTTTTCCGTCATTTAATCGTCCAGATATCTTAGCACCACTATAATCTGTACCACTATGATCTGGAGTTTCCTCTTCAGATAATGCACGTTTGCTACGTCTGCTATGTTTAGGAGCTACTTCCTCCTTCTTTTTATTTGATTCAGTAACTGTATTTTCTTCAGTGTTTGTCTTCACTACAGCATCTGAAGTAGCTGGTTTGCTCTCTTCTTTTGCTGTTTCTGATGTCGATGTAACTGCAGGAGTCTCAGAAGCAGCCGCTTGTTTCGCAATCTCTTCAGCGCTCAAAGTAGGTTTTTCAAGCACAGCCACTTCAGTTGTAGTTGCTGTTGGAGGCAAGGTTACATTTTTCAAGCCATCTGTCGCGCTATTGGTTCCTTCATCCACACCTTGACCAGTGCTTGTCAGTGCAGTATTTGCAGAAACAGCATCATCCGCCTTGGCTGATGCCTGAGGTAAACCCAAAATCAAAGCAGTGCCAAGAAGGACACTAGCTGCTCCAAAATGGTATTTACGGATTGAGAAACGCTGGCTCAAGCCATACCAATCAAAAGATTTTCTGTTTACTTGTCTTCTTGCTTTATACATAGTTATCGCTTTCTATTTTTATTTTTGTAATCAATTGAATACAATTATACAGTATATATTATACTCCTCTCCCCCCGTAAAAGTCAATGAAATCAGTTGCTATTGCTCATTTTTTAAGCTTATTTTAATAAAAAGATTCGTTTTGTTTATATTATAATATTAACAATAAATCATTTTGACGTTTATATTTGTATTTCCCTATTTTTTTGATATAATAATTTTAACTATAATTTTATATGGAGGTTCTATGCGTTTTAATCAATATAGTTATATAGCCCTGTCTAGAGATAGAATTTATCATGATTTCCAGTTATTCGGCTTCCCTTTTCATATTAACTTATCCGAAAAGGAACTATTAGAGCATTTTCTACGACATATCTTTTTCACCCACCAACATACAGATTATCCTCTAGCAAGTTTAGCTGCTGATAAAGAGACTGACCTCCTAACCTTCTTTCGATCAGACCGAGAACTAAGCGAGGATATTTTCTACACGATTGCTTTTCAAGTGTTAGGTTTTAGCTATCTTGTTGATTTTGAGGATAGCCAAACTTTCCGTAAAGAAACTGGCTTTCCCATCGTATATGGTGACTTGATTGAAAATCTCTATCAGTTGCTCAATACTCGGACCAAAAAAGGAAATCTCCTGATTGATCAACTGGTCAGTGACGGTCTTATTCCTGAGGATAACACCTACCACTACTTTAACGGCAAGAGCTTGGCTACTTTTTCTAGCCATGATGTCATTCGAGAAGTGGTCTACGTCGAGTCTCGTGTGGATACTGACAAAAAGGGCCTACCTGACTTAGTCAAGGTCAGCATCATTCGACCTCGTTTTGATGGACAGATCCCTGCTATCATGACGGCTAGTCCCTATCATCAGGGAACAAATGACAAGGCCAGCGACAAGGCTCTCTACAAGATGGAGGGCGAGCTCGAGGTTAAGCCTGCACACAAGATTGAGCTAGAGGAACCTCGACTCAATCTAGTCCAACCCCAAGGTCAAGCTGAACTTGTGGCAGAAGCCGAGGAAAAGCTAACTCACATTAACGCTAGCTATAGTCTCAACGACTACTTCCTTCCACGAGGTTTTGCTAATATTTATGTCTCAGGTGTTGGGACCAAAGACTCTACTGGTTTCATGACTAACGGAGACTACCAGCAAATCGAGGCTTATAAAAATGTCATCGACTGGCTCAATGGTCGCTGCCGTGCCTTCACTGATCACACGCGCCAGCGTCAAGTAAAAGCTGACTGGTCAAACGGAAAAGTAGCTACAACAGGACTTTCCTATCTAGGTACCATGTCTAATGGTCTTGCGACTACAGGAGTCGATGATTTAGAGGTTATCATTGCTGAGGCTGGCATTTCCTCATGGTACAACTACTACCGTGAAAACGGTCTGGTGACTAGCCCAGGTGGCTATCCAGGCGAGGACTTTGACTCCCTTGCTGAGTTAACCTATTCTCGTAATCTCTTGGCTGGCGACTATATCCGTGGCAATGAAGCTCACCAAGCTGACTTGGAAAAAGTAAAAGAGCAACTTGATCGCAAGTCTGGTGACTACAATCAATTTTGGCATGACCGCAACTATCTGCTCAATGCTGACAAGGTAAAAGCTGAGGTTGTCTTTACCCATGGTTCACAAGATTGGAATGTTAAACCACTTCATGTTTACCAGATGTTCCATGCCCTTCCTGCTCACATAAACAAGCATCTCTTTTTCCATAATGGCGCCCATGTTTACATGAACAACTGGCAGTCTATTGACTTTCGTGAATCCATGAATGCTTTGCTGAGTAAGAAATTACTGGGACAGGAAACAGATTTCCAACTTCCTACTGTCATCTGGCAGGACAATACTGCTCCTCAGACTTGGTTATCACTTGATACCTTCGGAGAGCAAGAAAACTTTGAAACCTTCTCACTCGGTCAAGAAGAGCAAGTTGTTCAAAACCAGTACTCTAATAAGGATTTTGAGCGTTATGGTAAGACCTACCAGACCTTCAATACAGAACTCTATCAAGGAAAAGCTAATCAAATTACTATTGACCTTCCTGTGACTAAGGATCTTCATTTGAACGGTCGTGCTCAGCTCAATCTACGTATCAAATCTAGTACAAACAAGGGCCTATTATCAGCCCAACTACTGGAACTTGGTCAAAAGAAATACCTACAACCTTATCCAGCTGTTTTAAGTGCTAGAACCATTGACAACGGTCGCTATCATATGCTGGAAAATCTCTGTGAATTGCCATTTCGTGAAAATCAACAACGAGTCGTGACAAAAGGCTACCTCAATTTACAGAATAGAAACGATTTACTATTAGTAGAGGATATTACTGCAGATGAATGGATGGATGTGCAATTTGAACTGCAACCAACTATTTACAAGTTAAAAGAAGGAGATACTCTTCGTCTAGTCCTCTATACTACTGACTTTGAAATCACCATCCGTGACAATACAGACTACCACTTGACTGTCGACCTCGCTCAGTCCACGCTTACCATACCTTGCTAAAAGGTATAGGCTATCAAACTTTCAATATGGAAGAATTCCAAGGATAAGGTCACTCAAAGACCCATTTGCCTTCCTATCATCAGAGACACCCACTTGAACAGTCTAACTAATACTCTTCGAAAATCTCTTCAAACCACGTCAGCGTCGCCTTACCGTACTCAAGTACAGCTTACGGCTAGCTTCCTAGTTTGCTTTTTGATTTTCATTGAGTATAAACTACAACTTGGTATCAAATTCTGTCCAAAGAACAGATTATTCTACCCCCACTGCTAAACCTTGGACAAATGATACCAACACCCCTGACCAACATGTGTAACCCTCTATCATACACGCTACCACACCACATGTTGGACAATCTCTGTGAATTACCGTTTAGCGTACATTCACAAGAAGCCGTGACAAAATGCTACAAAATTGAATGATTCACTGTCATTAAAGAACATCAATGCAGATGAAGGGATAGACAGCCAATTCATCTGCACCCAACAAGTGACAAGTTAAAAGAAGGAGATGCTCTCCATCTAGTTCTTTATACTACTGACTTTGAAATCATTATACGTGACAATACCGCTTACCACTCGACTGACAATTTCGATCAGTCCACGCTTTCTGTACTTTGTACAAGGAGTTAAATTATTATGAACAAATCTGAACACCGACACCAACTCATACGAGCACTTGTAAGCAAAAACAAGATTCATACTCAAGCTGAGTTACAAGCTCTTCTTGCCGATAACGACATTCAAGTTACTCAGGCAACTCTTTCCCGTGACATCAAAACAATGAATCTTTCAAAAATACGTGAAGAAGATAATTCTTACTACGTATTAAATACTGGTTCTATCTCAAAATGGGAAAAACGCTTGGAGACTTATATGGAGGATGCTCTTGTACTGATGCGTCCTGTTCAACATCAAGTACTTTTGAAAACTCTTCCTGGTTTGGCTCAATCATTTGGTTCTATTATTGATGCTTTGAGCTTTCCTGACGCTATCGCTACGCTCTGTGGGGACGATGTCTGTCTGGTCATCTGTGAAGATGCAGAGGCTGCACAAAGTTGTTTTGAAGAATTGAAAAAATTCACACCACCATTCTTTTTTGGTGAATAAAAAAACTCCGTGTCTGATGTTAAGGCACGGAATTTTTTATCTTCTTTACTGTGATGGATTTTCATTTTTAGTTCGTGCCAATCTCAGGGCACGATTTGGATTGAGACGATTAAATAGTTCTTCCAATTTCTTTTCATTCCAAAGGTCTGCGGCGGAAACGAAATTGCCATCCGCATCTCGGAAAGATATCGGTTTATCTCCCATATCAGTCTCCTAATCTACAAATTCAAACTCAAATTTACCAATGCGGACCAAATCCCCATCCTTAGCACCACGCGCACGTAGGGCTTCATCAACCCCCATACCACGTAATTGACGGGCAAATTTCATAACAGATTCGTCACGATCAAAGTTGGTCATATTGAAGAGTTTCATGAGTTTTTCACCAGAAAGTATCCATGTCGCATCGTCATCACGACTAATTTCAAAGGCTTTTTCTTCCTCGTCAAAGCCGTAGTAAGCTTCTTCTTCCATATCTGACTCGTCGTAGAGCAAGAATTCTGGTGTCTTGTCTAACAATTCAGCTGTAGCATCCAAGAGCGTTGCCAGACCTTGCTTGGTCAAACCAGATATTGGGAAAATAGCTGGTAACTCTTCAAATTCATCGTAGTTTTCAGCCAATTTTTTCTTAAATTCTTCAAGATTTTCCTGACTCTCAGGCATGTCCATCTTATTGGCTACAATAATCTGTGGACGCTCCATGAGGCGAAGATTGTAAGACTCCAGCTCTTTATTGATTGCTAGGTAGTCCTCATAAGGATCACGGCCTTCGCTAGCTGACATATCAATGATATGGAGGATAACACGGGTACGCTCGATGTGACGGAGGAACTGGGTTCCTAGACCAACACCCTGACTAGCCCCTTCAATCAAACCTGGCAAGTCGGCTACTGCAAAGGATTCACCTGATTGGGTACGAACCATACCTAGATTTGGCACAATGGTGGTAAAGTGGTAAGCACCGATTTTAGGTTTAGCTGAGGTAATAACACTTAGAAGTGTTGATTTTCCTACAGATGGGAATCCTACTAAACCAACATCCGCAAGGATTTTTAGTTCTAACTGTAACTCACGCTCCTGACCTGGTTCTCCATTTTCAGAGATTTCAGGTGCAGGATTTTTTGGTGTCGCAAAGCGGATATTTCCACGACCACCACGACCACCGTGGGCAACGATAAATTCTTGACCGTGTTCAATCAAATCTGTCAAGACCTTGCCTGTCTCGGCATCACGCACAGTCGTTCCTTGTGGTACTCGAACTCTAAGGTCCTCGGCACCACGACCATGCATCCCTTTGGTCATTCCTTTTTCACCAGAATCAGCCTTGAAATGGCGATTGTAGCGGAAATCCATGAGGGTACGCAGACCTTCATCTACAACGAAGACCACATTGCCTCCACGACCACCGTCACCACCCCAAGGTCCGCCATTAGGGACATATTTTTCACGGCGAAAGGCAACCATGCCATCGCCACCATTACCAGCCTTGACCTTAATCTTGGCTGTATCTAAAAACATACTCATTTTTTCTTCTCACTTTAAAAAAGGGCTGGGAAATCCCAGTCACAAAATTTTCTTGAATCTATTTTATAGATTACTGAGGGCACCAATTGCAGTTGCAAAAATACCCAAAATACTTGCCAAAAGCATAATAACAACGATAATTAAAGTTAATTTCTCAAACAAGGTTTTTTTACGATTTCCATTATCTCCAAATGCCATTTTTTTCTCCTTCGTTACATTCTATTTTCTATTATCTTAGCATGAATTCAGCTAGTTTTCAATAGTCAGTTGCTACAGGTGCAATCATCCATAAAATGATATAGGCTACAATTCCAGCTCCATAACCAAAAGCAAGAACACCCCATATTACACGAACAATAGTGGGATCCATATCAAAATAATTAGCCACTCCAGCACAAACACCAGCAATCTTTTTATCATGACCACTTCTCATTAATTGTTTTTTCATAGCTGTTCCTCTTTCTATTCTTCACTGTCTTTCCAATAATCTCTGATGCTGATTAACTGTGTTTTTGAGGCCTTCAGCATGCGTCTAGAGCCTTTTACGGGCACAGCAACCACCTGTTGTGGAAGGTACAAAACAGTTTTAAAGATACGCTGACTGACCGTATCATCTTTAGCCAAATCTTTCTCGAAATTATTTGAAATGATGGCATCCAGATAAAACTCATGCACCCGTTTTCCAAAGTTCTCCGCTGAAATCTCGTACAACTTATCTGATAAAGTATTCTCATTCATGTCTGGCGTAGCAATCAGGGCTTCCAAAATAGCTCCAGCCAGATCATGTTCACCGTAATACAAGGTTCCAAACATTTTATCACTGATCAGATTGTCTAGATAAGGATTTCCATGTGCAATGACAGGCGTTCCACTAGCTAAGCTTTCTAAATAAGTCAAACCTTGCGTTTCACTTGTCGATGCCGAGATGAAGAAATCTGCTGCCTTATAATAAAGAGCTGTCTCACTAGGAGCAATCATGCCTGTAAAGATGACTGAATCTTGAATCTCTAGTTTCTGGGCTTGCTCTTTGAGGTCATCCAGATAAGGACCGTCCCCAGCTACCACCAGTTTGACCTTGTCTTCTTCTTTCAGAACTTCTGCAAAGGCTACTAGTACTGCTTGAATATTTTTTTCATAGGAAATTCTGGAAAGACTAAGCAGCATCTTTTCATCATCTTGAATCCCTAGTTTACTACGTAGTTCTTTTAGATTTTCTTGCTTGATTTCTGGACGTTCAAATTTAGCTAATTCAATCCCAGTTGGAATGATCCGCTTTTCAACCTTGACTTTATAGTCAGATAGCAAGTCCCGAACAATCTCACTCGGGCAAATAACCCCATCCACGTCATGAAGGAAACCTCTGACCAGATACTTGACCATACTCGGACGAATCAACATCCCCTTGGCAATATAATGCACATAGTCTTCGTACTGGGTGTGATAGGTATGAATGACTGGAATTTTCAATTCACGCGCAATCCAAATCCCTAACAAACCAAGAGAAAATTCTGTCTGAGTATGGATAATATCTAGCTGATACTGCTTGGCAATTTCAAGCGCCTTGCTAAAGCCTCGATAGGCAAAGCGGCGATCTTTAAAAGCAAAAAAGGGAACACTTGGAATGCGGATAATTTGCCAATCTTCATAGCGGTTGACATCCTTATCCGTCGTCGTAAAGATAAAAACAGCATGTCCCTGCTTTTCAAGTTCTGTTTTCAGGGTTCGAATACTGGTCGCAACACCAGAAACCTGAGGAAAATAGGTATCTGTAAATAAACCAATTCGCATAGATTACCTCACTTTTTACTTTCTCCCTAAAGCGGCTTGTTTCTCATAAAAGTCTAACCAGATTTGTAACAGATGCTCTTCAGAATATTCTCTGGAAATATTCTTAGCCTTTTCTTTGAGGGCTTTTAAGGCAACAGGATTCGCTTGATATTCCAGAATAGCTTCTTTCATTTCTTCTCTATCTGCTGTCGCCCGATAATTCCCCTCCAAAATCACCTTATAGAGATCCAAATCACGCAACATAATAGGCGCTTCACAACTAGCAGCCTCTAAAATAGTCATAGGAAAGAGCTCATTATAACTAGGTAGCAAGAAAAGGTCCGCTAGGGCATACAACTCACGCATTCGCTCTGGTGACACGATACCTGGAAAAATCAAATTTTCTGGAGGATTATCCATCATTTTCTTATAGCGTTCATAACCATCTGTCATGCCCCCAAAAGAGAAACCACCCGCCCAAATAAAGGTAATGTGGGGTAATTCCTCAGCAAGGCGGATAAAGTCATCAATCCCCTTGCGTTTCTGAACTTGACCCGCACCAACTACGATAAACTGATTTTCATTAACACCTAGCTCTGCGCGCAGTCGAGCCACCTCTTCTTGTGAAAGGGGATGCCATTTTTCCTTATTGACAAAGTTAGGAATATAGGTCACTTTTTCACGGGGGATACCAGCTGCCACCAAATCCTCAATGAACATAGGATTAACCACCACCAAGTGCTCCATCCGATTGTAAAAAGAAAATACATAGCGTTTAACAATTCCCTTTAAGAAAAATGGAATCTTCAAACTCCCCTCAAGTGTATCAGGTAAGAAATGCACATAGCCAATTTTTCTCCCTGAGCGTTTCTTTTGGAATGTTGATAAATAATAGGGGAAATCAATCGTATGAAAGTGAGTCACATCTGCCTCGATTGGTAGATTTTCAGTAACAATCAATTGGTCCTTGGCATCACGGTGAAGAAGACGAACTAATTCACGGTAGGCACCTGAAACTCCTTGTCCTGCTACTTTCTCACTTGAACTCAACATATTGATGCGTAATTTCTTTTTTTCCATAACTACTATTATATCATTTTCTTTGAATAAAATCAGCAAAAGAAAGGAGAGACTAGAGGAAAAGAAAGGGAAATTTCCTCGCTTTTCCAATAGTCTCTCACTTACTTCTATATGATTACTTAATGCCTAGGGCAATGCGGGCATAGCGACTCATTTTTTCAACGGTCCAGGCTGGATACCAGACCAGTTTGACCTCAGTATCCGTTACTTCTGGCACCTCGGTCATGGCATCATAAATCTGGTCTGTCAAAAGATCTGCCAGGGGACAACCCATGGTTGTCAAAGTCATATCAATCTCTGTTTGTCCTGTGTCGCCATCAAAACGAATCTCGTAGATCAAACCAAGATTGACAATATCAATCCCCAACTCAGGGTCGATAACCTCTTCCAAGGCTGATAAAATTCGTGTTTTGATAGTTTCGATTTGTTCTTCTGTATAAGCCATATTTATCCTCACTCTTAGTCTTCAATAAAATCACGAAGCGGTTTGCTGCGACTTGGTTGGCGTAGTTTTCTCAAAGCTTTAGCCTCAATCTGACGGATACGCTCACGGGTTACGTTAAAGACTTTCCCCACATCTTCAAGGGTGCGCATTTTCCCATCATCTAGTCCGAAACGTAGACGTAGAACATTTTCTTCACGGTCTGTAAGAGTATCCAAGACCTCATCCAACTGCTCACGCAAGACGATACGAGTTGTGTAGTCCACTGGATTTTCAATCACTTCATCTTCGATAAAGTCTCCAAGGTGGCTATCATCCTCTTCACCGATTGGTGTTTCCAGAGATACTGGTTCTTGGGCAATCTTCAAGATTTCACGCACCTTGTCAGGGGTCATATCCATACGTTCAGCAATTTGTTCTGGCGTTGGATCTTGTCCCAATTCTTGAAGGAGGTTACGTTGTTCACGAACCAATTTATTAATAGTTTCAACCATGTGGACTGGGATACGGATGGTACGAGCTTGATCCGCAATAGCACGAGTGATGGCCTGACGAATCCACCAAGTTGCGTAAGTTGAGAACTTGAATCCTTTAGAATAGTCAAACTTGTCAACTGCCTTCATCAAGCCCATGTTTCCTTCTTGAATCAAGTCAAGGAACTGCATACCACGGCCGACATAGCGTTTGGCAATGGAAACAACCAAACGAAGGTTGGCTTCCGCAAGACGTTGTTTAGCTTCGATATCGCCAGCTTCAACTGCCAGTGCCAATTCTTTTTCCTCTTCATTGGTCAAGAGAGGAACGACACCAATTTCTTTCAAGTACATACGGACAGGGTCGTTGACCTTAGCCGAAGTTGAACCAATCAAGTCCTCGTCGCTGAGTTCTGGCTCTTCTTCTGCACTAAGAACACGCGCACTTGGATTTCCTTCGTTATCTGTGATAGAAATTCCTGCATCCTGAATTCGTTGCAAAAGGTCTTCAATTCCATCAGCATCCAAGGTAAAAGGAAGGACAAGACTGGCATTGATTTCATCATCAGTTGCTGTCCCAGTCTGTTTATGATTGCGGATAAATTCTGCTACTTGTACATCAAATGTTGTTACTTCTTTTTGTTTTGTTGCCATTATTACTCCATTCTTCTCTTTTGGGAAATTAAACGTTCCAATTCTTCTAGGGCTGTGTCGGTATCTCCTACATGGCTAGCTTCCTGCACCTTCTTTTTGATTCTCATATTGTCATGATTCAAGAGAGCCTTATTTCGAGTCATCTCTACTTCACTAAGTTCCTGCGGTGACATCTCAGCAGGTAAATCCTGAGCTAAGACTTGGTACCAAGCTCTTTCAACTTCCTCTGTCTGTTCTGCTAGAACTTCTGGAGGAAGATTGCCATACTGACCAAGCAAGTCATATAAAACCTGAAATTCAGGTGTGTCAAATGCAAAGTCTTCTCTCAAACGGTAATCATTCAAAACAAGAGGGGATTCCATCATTCGATAAAGTAGATGGGCTTCTGCCCTCATAATAGCCGATAACTGCTTGGTAACAGGCATAGTGATTGGCGTCGGTCTGGAAATTCCTTCCATGCGATTCTGTCTTTGCGCCTGACGACTCTCATTCACAATCTGCTCAATCTGAGTATAATCAAAAGACGCCAGACTGTCAGCTAAAATATGAATATAGCTGTTTTGAGCAATGATAGACTTTTCTTGAACAATCAAGGGAGCTATTTTTTCAATAAACTCAATCTGAGCCTGCAGATTTTCACTGTTTTCAGGTTTGTACTGGTGAATGTAAAACTCAATCGGACTAATACGAGTTTTCGTTAATAGATAGGCCAAGTCTTCTGGTCCATTTTTTTGTAGATACTCATCAGGATCCAAGTTATCAGGCATGCTAACGATTTGCACAGGCATATCGCCAATTTCATCCAAGGCTTTCAATGTCGCAGCCTGTCCAGCCTTATCGCCATCGTAAACAAGAACCAACTTCTTGGTTAACCTTTTTAGATGCTCAACATGCTCACGACTCAAGGCCGTTCCCATGGACGCCACAGCATTTTCGATTCCAGCCCGATAGGCTGCAATGACATCCATGAACCCTTCCATGAGGTAAATCTCACTGGCTTTACCAGAAGATTTTTTTGCCCTATCCATATGATATAATTCGTAACTTTTGTTAAAAATTGCAGTCGATCGGCTATTTTTATACTTAGAAGTTTGTGAATCCGTTTTCTGCCAGATACGACCTGAGAAGGCAATGACCTTTCCCTGATCATTTGTAAGGGGAAACATAATGCGATTGTGAAAGGTGTCTACAAATTGATTGGCATCAGAGAGATAAAACAGTCCTGAATCTAGAAAATCCTCTTCACGATACTGAGCAGACAAACGTTGATAGAGATAGTTTCGTTCTGGAGGCGCTAAACCAATCCGAAAATGTTTGAGCACTTCATCTGTCAAACCACGCTGATAGAGGTAATTTCTCGCCTCTTCACCCATAGTCGTTGTCATGAGAATAGCATGATAAAATTTGGCAGCATCTTCATGCATATCATAAAGAGCTTGGTGGGGGGAGGCTGGCTTCTGCTCACTATAAAGCGGTGTTTCTACCTCTATCCCAACACGCTGACCTAAGATTTGGACAGCCTCCATAAAGGCAACCCCTTGGTACTCCTCGATGAATTTAAAGACATCACCTGAGCGACCACAACCAAAACAGTGGTAAAACTGCTTGTCCTCTACAACGTTGAAAGAAGGTGTTTTTTCACCATGAAAAGGACAGAGCCCTAGATAGTTCCGTCCTGCCTTTTGTAAAGAAATCACATCTCCTATGACTTCCACAATGTTGGCATTGTTTTTGATTTCTTCAATGACTTGTTTGTCAACCATACACAATACCTCCATGTTATCATAGTTTACTTTATATAGTATACTTTATTTCAGAAAAAAAGTAAACCATTTCATACGCTTTCCGTAATTATCTTTGCCTCATTTTTTTAGATTGCAAGAGAAGATAAAAAACTCAGAAACACTTCCGTGCCTCTAAGTTTTGCTTAACAATTTTTGATAAAATAAGGCTCTCGTCTATTCAAATAATTGATAGTAGTCTGAGATTTTCATTTTTGCTTTTTCTTCTTGTTTCAAATCTTGGATAATTCGTCCTTCTTTCATGACAATCAAACGATTGCCATATTTGAGAGCATCTTCCATATGATGGGTAATCATAAGAGCTGTCAGCTGGTCTTTCTTGACAAATTCATCCGTCAATGCCATCAAGGCCACACTGGTCTTTGGATCAAGAGCTGCAGTATGCTCATCTAGCAAGAGTAATTCAGGACGCTTCAAGGTTGCCATCAAAAGACTCAAGGCCTGTCTTTGTCCACCTGATAAGAACTCAATTGGTGTATTCAAATGTTTCTCAAGACCGTTTCCTACTTTTTCAATGGTTGTCTGAAATTCATCCTTGTAGCTAGCCAGACGTCTCGGAAACAGTCCGCGTTTTTCACCACGAAACTTGGCAATCAAAAGATTTTCAGCTACCGTCATACGAGGGGCTGTCCCCATCTTTGGATCTTGGAAAACACGAGACAGATACTTGGCTCTCTTCTCTGGTGAAAACTTGGTAACATCTTCACCTAAGATACGAATTGTCCCACTGGTTAATGATAAGGTTCCTGCAATGGTGTTAAAGAGAGTTGATTTCCCAGCACCATTTCCACCTAAAATAGTGATAAAATCCTGTTCAAAAATTTCTAAGGAAACATCATTTAAAATAATCTTTTCTTCATCAAAGCCATTTTTAACGACTTTGGTTGCATTTTTTAATTCTACAATTGCTGTCATTTACTTAACTTGGCTCCTTTCAAGATTGTTTGCTTAAATGTTGGAATCATGAGGCAGACTGCTAAAATCACTGCACTATATAGACGAAGGTAACTTGTATTAAAGCCAAGTGCGATAACTGCCCATACTAAGAATTGATAGGCGATAGAACCGACAACGATGGTAACCAAGCGCTCTGCCAAGCTCAAACTCTTGAAGATAACTTCTCCAATAATCAAACTTGCAAGCCCCACAACGATAACCCCGATTCCTCGAGATACATCGGCATAACCTTCTTGCTGGGCAATGAGAGCTCCTGCAAGGGCAATCACACCATTTGATAAGACCAAACCCATGAGCTCCATGCGTCCAGTATGAATTCCAAAACTTCTAGCCATATCAGGATTGTCACCTGTAGCAATATAGGCCTGTCCTAGTTTGGTATCCAAGAAAAAGAGCATGAGAGCAATGACAAGACTGACAAAGATAAGACCTGTCAAGAGTTGGTTCAAGTCTGAATCAAAAGGCAAGACATCCTGAATTTGCTTGGTTCCAAGCAAACCTAAATTAGCACGTCCCATAATCAAGAGCATGATAGAGTGACAAGAAGTCATTACCAAAATCCCTGATAGCAAGGTTGGAATCTTCCCTTTTGTATAAAGAAGTCCTGCTGCCATTCCAGCCAAACAACCTGCTCCTACAGCAACAAGTGTCGCTAAAAAGGGATTTACACCTTTGGTTATCAGAGTGACAGCAACAGCTCCTCCAAGAGGGAAGGAACCTTCTGTCGTCATATCTGGAAAGTTTAAAATCCTAAATGTCATAAAGATTCCCAGACCTAGAATAGCCCAGACAAATCCTTGAGAAATAATAGATAATATCATCTGTTTCTTAACCTTTTCTATACGATTTCTTTTGTAAAAAATTGGAGGAGATGTCCCCAACTCCTCCATTACAGATTATTCAATCACTTGTCCTGCTTCTTTGAGAACAGACTCAGGAATAGTAATACCTAACTCTTGTGCCAATTTTTTGTTGATCACTGACTTACCTGTTGAAAAGACATTGACTGGAGTATCAGCTGGTTTTGCACCCTTCAAAACTTGAGCAATCATTTTACCTGTTGCCACACCAAGATCATGTTGGTCAACTACAACGGATGCCAAACCACCTGCTTCTACCATGGCAGTTGCACTTGGATAGATTGGTTTTTTAGCTGATTGGTTGCTTGATACAACAGTTGAGAAAGCTGAAGCAATAGTGTTATCAATTGGAACCCAGATAGCATCAACCTTGCTAGTCATAACGTTGACTGTTGAAGCAATTTCATTTGTTGAAGGAACTGCAAATGTTTCTACTGTCAAACCTGCTTTTTCAGCATAAGCCTTAAATTCTTCTACCTGTGTTTTTGAATTGTCTTCGCTGCTTGAGTAAAGGGCTCCGATTGTTTTCACATTTGGTGTTAGAGCCTTGATGAGTTCAACTTGCTGTTGAGCTGGATTGTGGTCAGACACTCCTGTAATGTTGCCACCTGGTTTTTTCAAATCTTTAACCAAGTTCGCACCGATTGGGTCTGTAATAGCAGCCATGATAACAGGTAGATCTTTTGTTGCACTAGCCAAACCTTGGGCAGCTGGTGTTGCGATACCAACCACAAGATCATTGCCATTTGCAACCAACTGTTTACTCATGGTCGCAACCTTACTTTGGTCACCTTCTGAGTTCATAAAGTCGATCTTCAACTGATCATCTTTATAACCTTCTTCTGCAAGTCCATCTTGAATCCCTTTATAAATCAAGTCAAGAGATGGATGACTCACAAACTGAAGGACACCAACTTTGGCAACTTTCTTTTCGTTCTTAGCTTCTGGTTTATTCATTGAAGAGTAAATCAAGCTTCCTGCTACTAAAACTGCTAATGCAGCGATAATTCCAATTAAACGTTTATTTTTCATTCTATTTCTCCTTTTTAATTCCTTTAAAATACTTCACTTATCTAAACAAGCGACGCCATCGTTTTCTTTTCATACTAACCTCCATCAAAAAAGTCCTCACACAAAAAACTTGTGTGAGGACGTCAATGCGCGGTGCCACCTCAATTATAGGGAATTTCCCTATCGCTCTGTCTCGCAATAACGAGATGCACTGTAAGGTGTGCTCACCGAATTTTTATGATTTCAAATTCTAAATAACATCCAGCCCAATTTTCATCATCGCCACTTATCTGTTTTCAGCTACCACAGACTCTCTAAAAAGTTTGTATGATTACTTTTCTGAATGGTTAAATTATATCATTTTTCAACTACTTGTCAAGACTCTTTGAGAATTTTTTTGAAATATTCAAAAACTTCCCCTATAGAAAAGAGGAAGTTTGATAGGTATCAGCCTGAATTACGCAAACCTGTCGCAATTCCGTTGATGGTTGTATGGATTAATTTTTCTTGATCGCTTGACAATTCTCCTCGACGTTGACGTTTAATCAATTCCAACTGGATATAGTTAAGGATATTAAAGTAAGGCATACGATAATCCAAACTTGCTTTCAGATATGGATTTTCAGCTAATAATTCGTCATATCCTTCAATCTCTAGGATAACATTTTTAGTTAATTGCCATTCGTCTAAAATAGTATCATAAATAGCCTTCACTTGATCATCTTCACATAATTTAGCGTATTCAAAAGCAATATTCATGTTAGATTTTGACAAGACCATGTCTACATTTGAAAGGAGAGATTGGAAGAAAGGCCAATTTTGGTACATATCTCGTAAGATAGCGATATTTTCTGGATTTTTATCGATAAATTCCTTGAAGCTTGATCCTACCCCATACCAGCCAGGGAACATAACACGACTTTGTGACCATGAGAAGACCCAAGGAATCGCACGCAAACCACCGATTTCTGTAATGGTCTTACGAGCAGCTGGACGAGAACCGATATTAAAGCTGGAAATAGCCTTAATAGGACTTGACTCAAAGAAATAATCGTAAAAATGTTCATTCCCAAAGACTAGGTCTCGGTAAATATCATAACTACGGTCCACTACTTGATCCATAATAGCCTCATAGCGATTTGAGGTATTAGTATCACTCTTCCACTGAGTAATCATGCGGTTAATAGCTGCTGAAACCAACATTTCAAGGTTATAATAGGCAGCATCTTTATTACCGTATTTATTGCCAATTACTTCTCCCTGCTCCGTCAAACGGATACGATCCTTGATAGACTTAAGCGGTTGAGAGGTAATAGCTTCATAAGTTGGTCCACCACCACGACCGACAGTCCCACCACGACCATGGAAGAAGGTAACCTTAACGCCAAATTCATCTCCAATGGCAGTCAGTTGTTGTTGAGCCTTGTAGAGGGTCCAGCATGATGATAAGTAACCACCATCTTTATTACTATCAGAATAGCCAAGCATGATTTCTTGATAATTATTGCGCGAAGCAATCCATTTCTTAGCAAGGGCAAGAGAAAGGTATTCTCTCATGGTTTCTTCTGAGTGGTCCAAGTCCTCGATTGTTTCAAAAAGAGGAACGATTTGGACACGAGCTCTTTCTTTATCAACTAACCCTACTTCTTTTAGTAAGATAGCCAATTCCAACATGTCTGATACGCTGGTTGCATGTGAAATAATGGTCTGACGAATAACATCATCACCCAACTTATCTTTCAAATTACGGGCAGCCTTAAAGATGGCCAATTCTTTTTCAAGTAACTCTGATTTTTCAACATGAGTAGCAGAAAGAATGCGTGGATCTTCCTCCAATTCTTTCAAGAGAAGCTGGCATTTTTCTTCTTCACTTAGTTCGCTATAACGAGAATGAATTCCTGCTGATTTCAAGAGTTCTGCTACGCATGCCTCATGAACACTAGAATCTTGACGCATGTCAATAGATGCCAAATAGAATCCAAAAATTTCAACTGCCTGAATCAATTCAACAAAATCACCAGAAATCAGTGCTTCACCCTTGTTTTCCAAGAGGGAATCACGGATAGTAACTAAGTCCTTATAAAAATCATTGGCTGTTTCATAGCGAGCTCCAACTTCCTTATCCTCAATCAGATAAGCTTTTGTTGCTTGGATTTTTGATTGAATATCAAACAAAGCGCGACGATACAGCTCTTTTTCACGATAAATTGAGTTATCCTTAGATTGACGAGCCATTTCTCTGACTTGCTTGCTGACATTGACAATACTAGTTGAGAGAGAGAACTCACGATAAAGTTGGTAAATCTTTTCATCATAGTAGTTCATGATGACTTCACACTGGGTCATGGCAGATTTCTTCAAGGTATCTGCTGTAACAAAGGGATTCCCATCACGGTCTCCACCAATCCACATTCCCATGGTAATTGGTTTAGGATGTTTCAACTCTAAGCCATGTTTTTTAGCCAGACGCTTGTACTCAGCAGTCAAATGAGGAACAGCTTTCAAGAATGAACTATTGTAGTATTCCATAACATTCGTGATTTCATTGGTCACTTTCAATTTCTTTTCACGAATCATATCTGTCTGCATGATAATCTCAATGTAACGACGGAGGTCATTATGCCATTTTTCCTTATTAATCAAGCCTAACTTCACATCACGGTACTTACGCAAGAGGGTATGGATATGGTTGGTCAAATCCAGCATACTCTTACGTTGAACTTGTGTTGGATGAGCTGTCAAAACAGGGACAACATTCAAGTGTTCTAGAATTTCAACCGCATTTTCTTTTTCTGCAACCATTTTGATTGTTGCTGACAATTTACCAAGATAATCTTGATCGATATTATTTTGGTGGTTAATTTCATAGGCCAAGTCCACGTCTTCTGAAATATTAATCAAAAGAGGCAAGATAGAGAAATAGCGTGAAATATAAGCCATTTCATCATTTGTCAGACTAGTCACCAATTGGTTCAAACCTTGATAATCTTCCTGAGTTGACAATTCTTTCAACTGCATGATTTTTTTAAAAGTCTCTGGGGCAAGCATATTTTTAGTGATATCTTCTAACAATTCTGTTAAAATCAATACTTCTTCTTGCACGACAGCTTTATTACTATAGTTTTCTAATTTTTGAAGAGACATAAGTAATCCTTTCCACTCTCAGCTCTACATATAGTGTGATGAGTGAGCTTCTAACTCCTCATATAATTGGGTACGTTTTTCACTGGCATCAATATTTAAGACAAAGGCAATGGCTACAGACAGGACTAGGAGACTATTCCCTCCTTGCGATAAGAAGGGGAAGGTTACTCCCGTTGAAGGAATAATACCAGAGATTCCACCGATATTAACAAAGACCTGTACCAACATCATACCTCCAACTCCAATCGCCATCATGGAATTAAAGGGATTCTTAGCACGAATACCGACTAGGATAATTCGCAAAATTAGGAAAAAGACAAGGGCTAAAATCAAGCTGGCCCCCACAAATCCAAACTCTTCAATGACAATTGAAAATACAAAGTCTGTATGGGCTTCTGGTAAATAGCCACGTTTTTCGATTGAGTTTCCTAAACCTAGACCAAACCATCCACCATTTACCATGGCAAAATAGGAATTTGCGAGTTGGTGACCAGCTCCTGCCAAATCAGCAAAGGGATTAAAATAGGCGCTGAAACGTTTAGCCACATATCCAAATACTGGAACTTTTGAAAACTTATCAACCCCTATCATATCAATAGCTGTTAAGGAAAGGGCCGAAACTCCAAACAAAAGACCGATAAAGGCTATAAACCAACGATGAGCAATCCCACTAACTGTATACATAATCAAGGCAACCAAAGCTAGGATAGTAGCATTCCCCAAATCTGGGAAAATAGCCAGACTTCCTATCATTACCAAGAGGACAAAGCGCCAATCATTAAAAGCACGAGGAATCCATTGATTTTGAGTTAAAACTTGGAAATCATAAACAGCAATTTCATCCTGTTGTTTTGAAAAGCGTTGAGCCAAGTACCAGACGATAATAATCTTCAAATACTCAGCAGGCTGAATGGTCAAAGGTCCTACTGAAATCCAACCATAGGCTCCATTGACTGGCGTACCAATTATACGAGCCAGAGCTAAGAGAATTAGCTCAATAAACATAACAATAAATAAAAGTCGTTCTTTTCTTAAAAAATTCAGTTTTAGCTTATATATCAAGGCAATCAATATTAAACTAAACACCCAAAACATTCCCTGACTTCGAACCAATTGCAGGGCACTTTTACCTTCTTCGATTAGAATGGCACTGGTTGTAGAATAGACTACAATCAAGCCCAAAATAGATAAAAGTAAGTAAGGAACTAGGATAGAATAGTTTAATAGGTGCCTTTTACTAATCTTCATAGTATCACCAATCTAATGAGAACAAAAAATGATTCCCAAATTCCGTTTATTTTCTAGTTTTGATTGCTATTATACCATTTTTTCCGAAAGAAAAAAACTCTTATCCTTAAGATAGAAGATTTTCTCATAAGAAAAAGAGCACTTGGCTCTTTTCTGTTTTATTCTTTTGATGAACTACTTGAGCTTGAATCTCCACCACCGATATATTGGGTAAAGATATTTTGGAAGGCTTGGTCTTTGACCTTGATATTAGCTGCTTGCAATTCTTTTCCGATAATGCTTTGAACAAATGTCGCGTCGTTCTGTTTTTTAGTTAAGATAACAGTTTTTAATTTTTCTTTGTAGTCATCGATATTAGATGATTTTTCTGTTTTTTTAGTGAGTTTTACAATGTAATATTGGCTGCTATAGGCTTGTGTGCCAGCGGCTGTGATTACATCAGAAACCCCATTCACATCTAGAGCAAAAGCTGCTTTCTTAACTTGTTCTGGTACTTCTGTTGAAGCTGAATCAAAAATGATTTCTCCACCGTTCGCTTTGGTTTTCTCATCAGTTGAGTTATCTTTAGCTAATTGAGCGAAATCTGCACCACTTGCCTTAGCTTTTTCGAGGACTTCTTTCGCTTTATCCTCATTATCAAGACGAATGATTTGAGCCGTTACATCTGGAGTATATTCATCAAAGGCCTTCTTATAAGCATCATCTGTCAATTCAGCTTCTGCTGCCTTCTTAACTGCCAACTCAACTAATTTACTTGTACGAATTTGAGCTTTACGTGTTTCAAGAGTCATGCCTGCTTGTGACAAGACACGTTGGTAGTTCTCACCGTATTGTTTTTCTTCTTCTGCAATCGTGTCATTGACTTCTTTGTCATCTACTTCTGAACCGTATTGTTTCTCAAATACTTTTTGAATGGTCAAATTCAACAACACTTGTTGGGCTGAAGGATTGCTTTTCACTTGCTCATAAAATTGATGTTCTGTGATAACATCCCCTTTCATGCTGATAAGGTCTGCCCCTTCTGAACCTTTCGAACAAGCTGCTAATGTTGCTACTGATAATAGTGTAATGGCACCTGCCAATAGTTTTTTCTTCATGTCTACTCCTTTAAGATAAGTGTTACCCTATCTATTTTACTATATTTTCTTAAATTTTTCTGAAAATCATTCGCTGTCAGGCAATTGAACATCTGCTACATTTTTACGAAGCATGAGAATACCGTCTCCCAGAGGGACTAATGTTGCGGTGAGTCCTGGATTGTCTAAGGTTGCATCAAATAGTCTTTGAAGGCCTCGATAAATAGTTCGCTGACCTCGACGGACTTCCATAATGTCCTTGGCAACATCACCACCTTGGAAAATATCATCCAAGACAACCACACCGCCAACTTCCAAATGTTTGAGGATTTCTGGCAAAAAGACGATGTATTTAGACTTAGCAGAATCCATAAAGACGAAATCATAGGACTCTGTCAGGGTTGATAAGACATCTACCGCATCTCCTTCTAGGAGTGTGATTTGTTTGCGACTATCAAACTGGCCAAAATTTTCCTTGGCAAAATCAATCATTTCTGGATTGCGATCAATGGTTGTAATCTTGGCATTTGGCGCATGTTCCGCCATTAAAAGAGCTGAAAAACCTATAGCCGTCCCAATTTCCAGAATATTTTTAGGCTGCATGATTTCCATAAGAAAACGAAAATAAGCAACCGTTTCATGGGGGATGATGGGAATATTTTCCTTACGAGCAAAGTCTTCCAATTCTTTCAGGGAACCTGTGACTTGCTTTTGACGCTGGCGCATCAAGTCCACAATTTCTTCTTTGACAACGGGACGTCGCATGTTATGGTTGGCGTTTTTACTATACGATTCAACCATTTTATGCCAATCCCAATTTTTCAACAAGGGCTTCAAACTCATTTAAACGACGTTCAAAGACTGCAAAGGCATCGTTGAGATAGTCTTCCTTCTCCATATCAACACCAGCTTTTCTCATGACATTGAGTGGGTAGTCAGACTTACCTGCCTTGAGGTAGTCGATATAGCGGTCACGGTCTTCTTGACTACCATGGACAATCTTTTCAGCCAAGGCTGAGGCTGCTGCAAAACCTGTTGAATATTGATATACATAGTAGTTATAGTAGAAGTGTGGAATGCGAGCCCACTCGTATTGGATTTCAGGATTGTCTTCCTTGCTCAATCCATAATACTCTTGGTTCAAGTCTGCGTAGAGTTTATTTAGGAAATCGCTGGTCAAGACTTCTCCATTTTGATCCGCTTGGTGAATCGCGTGTTCAAACTCAGCAAATTGAGTTTGTCGGAAAACTGTTCCACGGAAACCGTCCAAGAAGTTATTAAGAATAGCAAAGCGTGTTGCATCGTCTTCCACTTCTTCCAATAATTTCTCCGTCAAGATATTCTCATTGGTAGTTGAAGCAATCTCAGCCAAGAAGATAGAATAATCTCCGTAAACATAAGGCTGCGTTTCGCGAGTATAGCTGGAATGCATACTGTGACCTGTTTCATGAACTAGAGTAAAGAGATTGTCTAGATTGTCCTGCCAGTTAAGGAGCATAAAGGCATTGGTATCGTAAGAACCGCCAGAGTAGGCACCTGAACGCTTGCCTTGATTTTCATAAACATCAATCCAACGCTCGCTAAAGGCCCGTTTAACACGGCTCAAGTAATCCTCACCCAAGACTTCCAAGGCCTCTTCTGCCTTTTTCAAGGCTTCCTCGTAGGTAAAGCTGTATTCTACTGAAGATAGTGGTGTGTAGACATCGTACATCTTGAGGTCTGAAATCCTCAAGATTTTTGAACGAAGCTCAAGATAACGATGCAAGAGTGGTAAATGCTTGCGAACTGCTGCTACCAAATTGTCATAAACACTCTCTGGAACAAAATTGGCCGCTAGGGCTGCATGACGAGCACTCTTGTAGTTGCGAACTTTGGCACGGTAGTTTTGCACCTTAACATTGGTTTGCAAGGTTTTGGCATAGGTGTGTTGGAGTTGTTCATAAGTCGCATAAAGAGCTTGATAGGCACCACGGCGCACCTCACGGTTTTTAGACTCCATCAAACGCATATAAACGCCATGTGATAATTGTACTTCGTTACCATCTTCATCTTTAACAAATGGAAAGACGATATCTGCATTATCTAAAATAGCAAAGGTTTCACTCGCCGAACCAAAGATTTCTCCAGCTCCAGCCAATAATTCTTCTTCACGTTGTGAAAGAACGTGATCCTTGCCTTGCAAAAGCTTGTCAAAATAGTGTTGATAAACCTGCAATTTTGGTTGAGTCTCTAAAAAGTCAGTATATTGCTTTTCACTAATCTCCATAAATTCAGGTTCATAAAATGAAAATGCTTGGTCTAGCTGGCTGTAGAGAGTCATTGCCTTGGCGTAGTACTCTTGATACTTGGCTTCACGTGTGTCTTGGTCATTTTTCATATGAGCATAAACGTAAAGCTTCTCCATTTGGCGTTCCATCTCAAGAGAAAATTCAGTAATTTCGAGTAGGCTATCCGCACTATCCAAGAGATGACCTTCATACTGGGCCACTGTCTCCAATTGTTCTGTTAAATCTTTTAAGGCTTCTTCCCAAGCCTGGTCAGTTGGGTAAATCGTTGATAGATCCCATGTATCTTTTTCATTTATTTCATGTCTTTGTAATACCATTAGATTCCTCCATCCTTTCTATTCTACCATATTTTTTAAGAAATATTGCTGATAAAAGGCTGGTGGATAGAGCTTTTGCCAATCATTTTGAGGATTTTCTTTGTAATAGGTGTAAAAGTGCTGATAATAGCTATTCAAGTCTTGTTCAATCTGGGAGAACTTGCCCACTAATGGTCGAATTTGTGGATACCATTCTTTGAGCCCATAAGTCAGGATATTTTCTCCCTTCTGATAGGCTTCTGCTTGTTCTTTCATCCAAAAAGGATTTTGATAATAAAGCTGTTGTCGGATATAGCGACAGATGTCCCTATCTTGAGAAACTGTAAAATGCGAAATTTTTTGTTTCTTATAGGGAAGACGTAATATTTCCAGTAAGCTATCTTGACCATAGGGAAATTCTTTAATCTGATAATGGAGTTTCCCGCGGAGATCCTGGTGAATGAGGTATTTGAGTCTTAAAAGCTGTTTTCCCTTGTCTAATTCCCAAACATAAAAGCCCATATTTTGACTAAAATAAAGAAAACCTTGTTGCAGACGAGTCAAACGATCCTTGAGCCACAGTTTTTGACCCAGCAACCACAGTACTTGGTAACCCTGACTACGATAGCCCTCACTTCGCTCTTTAAGGACTTTTTGAGGCAAGGGACTACACTGAACCTCTAGAGCTAGATTGCCATTTACAAACACATCCGCAATCTGTTTAAGCTCTGGAAGGGGGTATTCTAATTGAACCTCTGTCTCTTTTTTCAACCAGTGATAGAGGGATTCCTTATTGGCTAGGTGTTCTGGACTTTCATTTTCAAATGAAAAATCACAGTCTTTTAGGGATTTATGGGCAAAATGAGTCCGTACACTTGGTCCTTGACGCAAACGGAGCTGACCTCCACAAGCTGGGCAAGTGTATGCTTGCTTCTCGAGCTTATCCTCTAGCACATTTACCAATTCTCCCCTAGCATCTTTCGCAACAAACATGATTTCCCTCCTTTTTTATATTATTCGTAAAAAAGAAAAAAGATCAGGAAAATTCCTAATCTTCATTCATCCTTATTTGATTTTTTTAGCTAGCATGGTCGCAAAGCGTAGTTGAATGCGATTGCCATTTTCATCGCGACGGTGCAAATGGCCTGGATTTTCATTGTACTTAACCAATTCCCAATCCTTGTAGTATTCAGCCAATTCTCCTTCTTTAAAGGTGAATGGGAAGTTCACTGAGCAAGGATAATCCTCCGTGTCCATGGCACAGACGATAAGATTGTAGCCACCAATAGTGGTTTTCTCCTGCATATTTTTGATAATTTCAGGAATGCGGTCTGCTTGCAGAAACATGAGAACAACTGTTGAAACAATAAAATCATACTCTTGCCCAATACTGGCTGAATTGATATCATAAAGACCAAGAGGCATATCCAAATCTTCCTGCTCCACAATGCTTTGCAAGATTTCAAGGGCCAGTTCATTTTGATCCACAGCTGTCACATCAAAACCTTGCTGGGCCAAAAAGAGGGAATTACGACCCTGTCCACAGCCCAAATCCAAGGCTTTCCCTGGTTTTACCGTCTGCATAGCTTCCAGAACTTCTGAATGAACAGGATTGGTATTGTATTTCTTAGGGAAATAATCCTCAGGTTTACAATAAAATTCCAAGTACCATTCCACATCATCTGTGGCAGCCTCTACTCGGTGCCATGCTTGAGGTTGCGCCATGGGATTATCTGCCCCTGCTTCAAAGAGGTGTTCAGCTAGAACTTCACCATCCTCTGTCAACTCAATAAACTTGAGAACTCCTTTTACTACAGTGATCTTGCCCCAAGTTCCAACCTTGGTATTGTGTTTCTGCTGAACAGCTTCAGGCATAGTTTCTTTATTCCACAAGGGCATTCGTTTATAGGCAACTAGTTTTTCCATTTCCAATTCCTCTTTTTATCGCTGATTAACAGCTTTCATCACGCGCGCAATGTCGCGGTTTTGCTCACGACGCTTGATAGACTCCCGTTTGTCGTAGTCATGCTTCCCTTTAGCTAGGCCTAAAAGGAGCTTGGCATAGCCATCTTTGATATAGACCTTAAGGGGAACTAAGGTCATTCCTGTCCCTTTGGTCTCTTGTTCCAATTTTTGGATTTGTTTCTTATGGAGCAGGAGTTTGCGACGGCGTTCTGGTTCCTGATTCCAGATATTGCCCTCTTCGTAAGGAGCGATATGAACATTGCTCAACCAGACTTCCCCATTTTTTACTTGGGCAAAGCCATCCTTGAGATTGATTCGAGCGGCTCGCACACTCTTGATTTCAGTTCCAGTCAGGACCATTCCTGCCTCTAGCGTATCTACGATTGTATAGTCGTGGCGCGCCTTTTTATTTTGTGCGACGACCTTTCCCTCGCCCTTTGCCATGCTTGGCTCCTTTCTTAGCTACTTCCTTATAAAAAGGTTTCTTTCCTTTTTTCTTCTTATCTTTTGACGAATGCTTGCGCTTATCATTTGAGCGTCCTGACTTTCTCTTGTCTTCCTTCTTATCTGAACGACGACTGGAACCACGCCCTCTGTCACTACGACTAGACTGTTTCAAGCCTTTTTCAATCACATCAAACTCACTTGGGATATAAGAGAAATCAATTTCCCCCGTCATCTTATCAGCTCTTTCAACCCGAATACGAATCTGCTGTCCTACACGGAAGGTTGTACCCGATTTTTCCCCACGCAGGGTCAAATCACGCTCATTGAAATGATAAAATTCAGGTAAATTGGTGATATGAATCAAGCCCTCAACTGTGTTTGGCAATTCAACAAAGAGACCAAATTTGACAATACTTGATACAACCGCATCGTATTCTTCACCTACATATTCTTCCATGTACTCAGCCTTTTTCATGGCTTCAACTTCACGCTCAGCCTCGATAGCACGACGCTCACGGTTGGAAGACTGGGTCGCAATCTCTGGAATCACTTGCTCAAAATACTCTGCTATTTCCTTAGAACGGCCGTAATCCCGAATCATACGGTGAACTAGAAGGTCAGGATAACGGCGAATCGGGCTAGTAAAGTGAGTGTAATAGTCTGCAGCAAGTCCATAGTGACCGTGATTGTGCTCTGAATAGCGAGCCTGCTGCATAGAGCGAAGAAGCATCATGGACAATACATCCGCATAAGGTTCTCCCTCAACAGTACGCATGATGTCTTGAAGCGCCTCCTGGCTAATCTCACTGGCAGTCCCATAAATCCGCAAGCCAAAACTTGAAGCATAATCAATAAACTTCTGAACCTTTTCAGCCTTTGGCTCCTCGTGAATTCGATAGATGAAAGGCAAATCCAACTTGCTGAAATGCTCGGCAACTGTTTCATTGGCCATCAACATAAAGGACTCAATCATGCGCTCGGCAACACCACGCTGGCGAAGAACGATATCAACAGGCTTACCTTGTTTGTCCACTAAAATCTTCGCTTCGTTGGTATCGAAATTGAGGGCTCCACGTTTCACACGCATGTTTTCTAGCCTTTCATGGAGCTTGGCCATAAGTTCGATACTTGGAACAATTTTCTGATATTCTTGTCTCTTTTCCTTGTCTCCAGCTAGGATATCATTGACATCACTGTAGGTCATCCTGAAGCTTGTCTTGATAACCGTTTGTGTAATGGTGTAATTGACCACACGACCATGTTTATCAATTTCCATAATAGTAGACTGGGTCAGACGGTCAACTTGAGGATTGAGGGAGCAGATGCCATTTGACAAACGCTCTGGAAGCATTGGCACCACTCGGTCTGTCACATAGACAGAAGTCGCGCGGTTAAGGGCTTCCTTATCAAGAGCAGAACCCTCGGTCACATAATAGGAAACATCTGCGATGTGAACTCCAAGCTCCAGATTTCCATTTTTCAGAGCCTTGATATGTACCGCATCATCCAAGTCCTTGGCATCGGCACCGTCAATGGTAAAGGTAATCTCATCTCTCAAATCCAGACGGCCTTCCATATCCTTTTGAGACGGAACATCAGGCACACTTTCTGCTTCCTTGACAACAGCTTCTGGAAACTCGGATACAATGTCCATAGACTCCAAAACCTCAAGGACATCAATCCCAACATCCGTCGAGTGCCCCACCACATCAAGGACACTAGCAACAAAGAAATCATGTTTCTTGCTTGGATATTTGTCGATAAAGACCTTGAGAACTTCGGTTCCTTCTAGTTTAAGAGCTGGTTTCTTAACATAAATTGGTTGGCTGATTTTCTGGTTTTTCGAACGGATGTATCCAGCATACTTAGGTTTTTCCTGATCTAGTACGATTTGACCGACTACGGTTGTCAGACTGTGTTCTAAGATATCAATAATTTTGGCTTCTGCTGCTGTTCCCTTATTGCGGTCAGCGATTTTCTTGATGACGACCTCAACGGTATCGCCATCAATAGCATAGTTGACATCGTTTTTTCCTACAAAAAGGTCGTCCTCTTCCCCTTCTAGACTAACAAAACCAAAGCCATTTTTATGGGCATGAAAAATCCCCTTGAGAGTAATCTCATGTTTTTTCTTGGCTTCCAAGGTCAGACTCCCATCTTCTTCAAAGCGAATCTGGTGCTTTCTTTCCATTAGGGACAAGGTTTTAATCAACTCACGAAAATCCTTGGACCCATCTTTTCCCAAAGCCTGAGCCAAGTCATTGACCGTCACCTTTCCCTTATCTTGCAAATATTCTTTTATTCTATCTTTCATATTTTCTTTCTAGATTTTTAATTTTCTTTTACTGTAAAATCTTCTCAAACATCCTTTAATACTCAATAAAAATCAAAGAGCAAACTAGAAAGCTAGGCGCAGGTTGCTCAAAACACCATTTTGAGGTTGCAGATGGAAGCTGACGTGGTTTGAAGAGATTTTTGAAGAGTATAAAAATAAAAAGAGGCAAAGACCTAGTCCTGCCCATTATTTTCTTATCTACTTGATAATACCGTCAATGCTAAGGCAATGGCTAGCCAGAAAAAGACTAAAATCCCTGTCAAACGCTGCATTACAGCTTCAAAACCGCGTGCTTTACTGCGTTCAAACAAATCACCTGAGCTGGCATCAAATACATTGCTGGATTGGTTTTTAGTTGGTTGCATGAAAATCGCAATCACAATCACAACAGATAATACTAATAAAATGGTTAATAATAGGTTATACATATCAAACTCCTTAAAATCCCTATTATTTTACCATAAAATCTACTTAGATTCAAGATGTAGGGTTACTTTTCTTTCCTTGGGACAATACTTTAAAACCTCAATCTTATCTGGATGGGTTTTTGAATTTTTACTGGTTAGGTAATTGATACTGCCACAAGAGGAGCATTTGAGATTAATTTTTACTCGCACTAGATTTCCTTTACTTTTAATAATGTTCGAAATTGAAGCAGGTTAAAGAGACAACTAAAGGCAACACAAAGGCTTGTCGCATAAAAGACAGCATGGTAGCCAAATTGACCTGCTACTGCGGAACCTGCCATAGGACCAACGACACCTCCCAAATAAAAGAATACCTGATTGAAGGCAAAGACCCTCGAAATGCCGGCTTTGGGAGTCATTTTGCTGAGTAGGGCATTAACCCCAGGGATCAAGGCACCGGTTCCCAGGCCAAAGAGGAAACGATAGAGTCCCAGTTGGAGGGGACTAGAGGCATTGGCACAGAGAAGATAGATGATAACTGAATAAAACTGGGCGACAACCAAGAGACGATGATTGCCCACCTTATCACCTAGCTTACCCATGACTCCTGCACTCATCATGCTGGAAAAGCCCATACTGGATACAATCAAACCAGAGACAAAAAGAAGATTCTCTGTCTGCCCTAAGTCACGCACATAAAGAGCTAAGATAGGGCCAATTGATTGGGCTGAAAATTGGATGACAAAACTGGTTAGAAAGAGATTAACTAAGAGATAGGGATATTTAAGTGATGAAAATAATTCCTTTGTTGGGATGGCCTTTTCCTTGACTACTGGTTTAAAATCTTCCTTAATAAAGCAAATAGTCAAAATAGCAGCTAAGAATAGAAAACTACCAACCAGTAAGAAAACAGTACGAATGCCAAATAATTCTGCGATAAAGCCACCAATAAAGGGACCAGTTAGAGTACCTGCAACTACTCCAGTAGACAAAGTACCTAAGGCAGAGCCTGATTTCTCCTTGGGAACCTGACTGGCTATCAAGGCCGTTGCATTGGGAACAAAACCTGCAAATACACCGTTTAATAAACGAAGAAAGATTAACCAATAGATACTTGGGACAAAGGCCAAGCCTCCCATAGTGATGGTCATGGCAAGCCCAGCCCGAATCATCATGGGTTTTCGACCGTATTTATCGGCAAGGATTCCCCAGATAGGAGAGAAGAGCGCCGCGGAAATAGCAGAGACAGAAATAGCTAAACCTGCATAAAAAGCAGCTTGATCACTCCCTACACCCAGATTTTCCACGAAGATGGGCATAAAGGGCACAACTAAGGAAATACTGGCTCCTGTCAGAAAATTACCAAACCAGGCAATGCGCAGATTATCCTTCCAGTTAATCTCTGTCATCTTGCCTACCTCCCTCAAGTAGGGAGACCACCTGAGTAAGAAGCTGGTCCTGATTTCCATTGTTGTCTAGAACATGGCTAGCCAAATCTTTCTTTTCTTCTAAAGGCCATTGGGCTGCCAGACGAGATTCAGCTTCATTTTTGGGCAAGTGGTCTCTTTTCATTAAACGTTCTACTTGGACATCTCGGTCCACATAGACCAACCACGTCTCATCAAACCAAGAGGCATAGTCCTGCTCAAAAAGCAGGGGAATATCCATGAAAAAAATCTCTTCTGTCTGAGCCAACTGGTCTCTTAATGTAGCCAACTCTTCACGAATAATCTCTCCTTGGATTTGCTTAGACCATTCTTGTTCTTGAGGATTTGGAAAGATGAGACTAGCTAGGAGAGGGCGATTAAGTTCTCCGTTTTCAAGGATGATTTTTTGACCAAAATGCTGGACTAGAGCCTCAAACAGACGACCGCCAGGTTTCTGTAGTTGGTGGACGACTGCGTCGGCATCCACTACTTGAAAACCTTGCTTTCTTAGAAAATTTGTCACGGTTGACTTACCAGAGGCAATTCCTCCTGTGATTCCAATGATTTTTCCCATCAGTCCCTCCTTTGACAAGTTGGACAAAAGTGGGTGCCTCGTCCGCCTAATTGGATTTTCTCAATGATGGTGCCACAGCGTACACATTCTTGACCAGCCTTGTCATAGACCTGATGAAAATCCTGCATGGTTCCGTCTTCCCCAAAGGCATTGGTATAAGTCCGAATGGTGGAGCCACCTTTTTCAACAGCCTGGCCCAATACAGCAATGGTCTGGTCATGAATGGCTGACGCTTCTTCTGCTGTCAAAGTTTGGGAAGGTCTAGCTGGATGAACCTGAGCTCGCCATAGGACCTCATCTACATAGATATTACCCAGACCAGCTACCAAGGTTTGGTCTAGGAGATGGGATTTGATAGGCTTTTTGGACTTGGCTAGGGCAGCTTGAAAGACCTGTAAATCAAAGTCTTGCTCCCTTGGTTCAGGCCCTAATTTCTTAGAAATAAAGTAGGTATCCAAAAGGTCAGGAGACAATAGTTCCATAGTACCAAACTTGCGTACATCCTCATAAACAAGCGTGCCACCGTCTTCAAACTGGAAGAAAACATGGGCATGCTTACGTTCAGGAACCTGGTCTGGATAGTAAAAATACTTGCCTTCCAGGCGCAAATGGGAAATCAAGACCTTATCTGTCAGGTAGAAAATCAAATATTTACCACGACGTCCCATTGACTCAACAATCTGACCAGGCACTTCCTTTTGAAACTCGTCCAAATCTGTCTTCATCATCTTGGGATAGCGAATTTCTATACTCGAAATCTTTTTACCCAGAATCAATTTTTCTAGGCCACGACGAACAGTTTCAACCTCTGGTAATTCAGGCATAAGTCCTCCTTCTGTAAAAACAAGAAGCAGGCATGAGCCCACCTCTACTTAGTATTCTTTTTCATTATAGCCAAAGTCAGCCAAATCTAGCTTTTTATCGCGCCAGTTTTTCTTGACCTTGACCCAGGTTTCTAGGAAGACCTTGTCTCCTAGCATGAGTTCAATATCACGACGGGCCATACTACCAATTTTCTTAAGCATAGCGCCACCTTTACCGATGATAATCCCTTTCTGACTATCGCGCTCCACCATGATGGTTGCACGGATGTGAACCTTGTCTGTCTCTTCGTCTCGTTTCATAGAGTCAACAACTACTGCTACCGAATGCGGAATCTCTTCACGAGTTAGGTGCAAGACTTTCTCGCGAACCATTTCTGAAACCAAGAAACGTTCTGGATGGTCTGTGATTTGATCAGACGGGAAATACTGGAATCCTTCGTCCAGATTTTCACTCAAAATATCCACTAGACGAGACACGTTATTGCCCTGAAGGGCTGAGATTGGAACAATTTCCTTGAAGTCCATCTGATTTCGGAAATCATCAATCTGAGACAAAAGCTGGTCTGGATGAACCTTGTCAATCTTGTTCACCACCAGAATCACAGGAACCTTGGCAGCCTTGAGACGCTCAATAATCATGTCATCCCCCTTACCACGCGCTTCATCAGCGGGCACCATGAAAAGAACAGTGTCCACTTCACGAAGGGTGCTATAAGCAGACTCAACCATGAAATCTCCAAGAGCCGTTTTAGGCTTGTGAATCCCTGGCGTGTCGATAAAGACAATTTGCTCCTTATCGGTCGTGTAAATTCCCATGATTTTGTTGCGCGTTGTCTGCGCCTTGTCACTCATGATGGCAATCTTTTGCCCCATAACGTGATTTAAAAAAGTTGACTTCCCAACATTAGGACGTCCTAAAATGGCTACAAAGCCTGATTTAAAAGTCATAATTTCCTCTTACTGTTTAAAATATTAAATCCCAGATTCGTGGGAGAAAAATCAATGCGCCTGTTAAGGCTGCAAAAAGAGAGACCACTAATACCGCGCCAGCCGCCATATCCTTGGCATTTTTAGCCAGCATGGAAAAGTGATAGTGACTGGCCAAATCCACCACATTTTCAATAGCAGAGTTGATAATTTCAAAGGCTACTACCAAGAAAATGCTCAATAGGAGAAAGAGCCATTCGATTCGTGACACCTGAAAAAGAAAACCTGCAAGGATGACCACGAGAGCCGTCACTGCATGTTTTCGCATATTGCGTTCTTCCTTGATAGCAGTAAAAATTCCTGTGAGGGCAAATTCTAAACTGGATATCAGGTCACGATTTTTCCATTTTCGTTTATTGTCTTGTGAGTCCATAGGCTGTCAAAATTTCTTCTTGTAAACCGAACATCTCCGCTTCTTCTTCTGGAGTGTAGTGATCATAGCCGTTGATATGTAAAAAGCCGTGTACTGCCAAGAAGCCCATCTCACGCTCAAAGCTGTGACCATATTCCTCAGCCTGCTCATGAGCCTTATCGATAGAGATGAACAGTTCCCCAATATAGGCATCAAACTCAGACATCATCTCTGCCAATTCAGGATTTTCAAGCAAATCCTCTTCGTCAAAGGCAATTTCCAACTCTGGCTTATACTCAAGGCTGATGACGTCTGTCGGACGGTCTGTGTCACGGTACTCCAGATTGAGTTCATGACTACGCTCGTTGGTCACAAAGGTAACTGCCATTTCCTTGTCTTCTTTGCCTAATTTTTGGGCTGCAAATTCCAAAATTTCTTGGGTTTGTTGCAACATTTCTTTTGAAACTTGACCAGTTTCATCTACCATTTCAATATACATGTGCTTCTCGTTTCTCTTTACTTGGCTTTATTATACCACATTTCCATGATTTTATTCTACCTTTTTGATATAATACTATGGAATACAATCACAAGGAGAGAACGATGTCATTTGACGGATTTTTTTTACACCACATGGTTGAGGAATTGCGAAGAGAGTTAGTGAATGGTCGCATTCAGAAAATCAATCAGCCTTTTGAACAAGAGTTGGTCTTGCAAATCCGCAGCAATCGCCAAAGCCATCGCCTGCTCCTTTCTGCCCATCCAGTTTTTGGTCGCATTCAGCTGACCCAAACAACTTTTGAAAATCCAGCCCAACCTTCCACCTTTATCATGGTTTTGAGAAAGTATTTGCAGGGGGCCCTGATTGAGTCTATTGAGCAGATTGAAAATGACCGTATTGTGGAAATCACGGTTTCCAATAAAAACGAGATTGGAGACCATATACAGGCTACCTTGATTATCGAAATCATGGGGAAACACAGTAATATTCTACTTGTTGATAAAAGTAGTCATAAAATCCTCGAAGTTATCAAACACGTCGGCTTTTCACAAAATAGCTACCGCACCTTGCTTCCTGGATCAACCTATATCGCTCCGCCAAGCACGGAATCGCTCAATCCTTTCACAGTCAAGGACGAGAAACTCTTTGAAATCCTGCAAACTCAGGAAACGACAGCTAAAAATCTTCAAAGCCTCTTTCAAGGTCTGGGACGCGATACAGTAAATGAATTAGAAAACATTCTGGTTAGTGATAAACTGTCTACTTTCCGTAACTTTTTCAGTCAAGAAACCAAGCCATGCTTGACAGAGACTTCCTTTAGTCCAGTTCCTTTTGCAAATCAGGTAGGAGAGCCTTTTGCCAGCCTTTCTGACTTGTTGGACACCTACTATAAGGACAAGGCTGAACGCGACCGCGTCAAACAGCAAGCTAGTGAACTCATTCGCCGTGTTGAAAATGAACTTCAAAAAAATCGCCATAAGCTGAAAAAACAAGAAAAAGAGTTACTGGCGACAGACAATGCTGAAGAATTTCGTCAAAAAGGAGAATTGCTGACAACCTTCCTCCACCAAGTGCCTAACGACCAAGACCAGGTTATCCTAGACAACTACTATACTAACCAACCTATCACAATTGCGCTTGATAAGGCCTTGACTCCCAACCAGAATGCCCAGCGTTATTTCAAACGCTACCAAAAACTAAAAGAATCCGTCAAATATTTGACAGATCTGATTCAAGAAACCAAGGCAACCATTCTCTATCTGGAAAGTGTCGAGACCGTCCTCAACCAAGCTGGACTAGAAGAAATCGCTGAAATCCGTGAAGAATTGATTCAAACAGGCTTCATTAGAAGACGCCAACGAGAGAAAATCCAGAAACGCAAAAAACCAGAACAGTATCTGGCCAGCGATGGCAAGACCATCATCTATGTCGGACGCAACAACCTGCAAAATGAGGAGCTTACCTTTAAAATGGCCCGTAAGGAGGAACTCTGGTTCCATGCCAAGGACATTCCTGGAAGCCACGTTGTCATCTCAGGAAATCTTGAGCCATCTGATGAAGTCAAGACAGACGCAGCAGAACTTGCAGCCTACTTCTCTCAAGGGCGCCTGTCAAATCTGGTGCAGGTGGATATGATTGAAGTCAAGAAACTCAACAAACCAACTGGTGGCAAACCCGGCTTTGTCACTTACACAGGACAAAAGACCCTCCGCGTCACACCAGACCCCGAAAAAATTACATCCATGAAAAAGAGCCTGGGCAAAAACTAGCTTTAAAATCATGACCACCCGTCAAACGGGTGGTCATGATTTTGCCTGTTTTTACCTATGGTCTTACCCACGACAAAAATTATAGAGCCAAAAAACCCTAGTCACACATTTGAACTAGGTTTTTACGTTGCTTTGATTAACAAGATTACCAAATCTTTCAGAATTACATTTTCTATTTTATAGAAAAATATTAATAATAAATTATGTAAATTCAATCTAATTTCTATAAGTTTGCTCCCATTTTTTCATTTCTTCAACGATACTTCTTAGAGCAATACCTTTTTTTGTCATTTTATATTCAACCTGTGGAGGCGATGTCGGTAAAACTTTTCTTGATAAAATACCTTCTTGCTCGAAATCATGTAACCGTTGAGCTAATATTCTAGGATTAATACCTTCTACACTACGCAAAAGACTACCATAATGTATATTACCATTAATAATTTCAGATAAAATCTCAAGAGTAAATTTACCCTTTAGTAAATTCAAGACCCTTCTTGCTGGACAAATTGATTTTTTCAAAGATTGCATTTTGCTAGTCTCCATTCATTTCCTCATTTTTTGATAGTTACTATACTTTTTTTCCCTTCTTGTTTCATAAATAATTACATGATAAATTAATTATATCACTTGAAAGGGGAAATTACTATGGATATTATAACTAAGTTTGACCGTATTGACGATATTCTCGGTTGCGCTGATGGATGATACTTTGATACTGGATATACTCAAGTAAAATATTTTCAGAAAGTTAAATATATTGCTTTTGATTGATAAATGAAAATTGGTTTGATGAAATAACGGAGGAAGATTGATGAAAAAAACAAATACAAAAGCGCCAGCTTATCTACTTTTTATTCTTTCACTAGGATACATTATGGCGGTCCTAGATACAACCGGAGTGGTTCTTGCTGTTCCCCATATTGAAACAGCTATGAGCGTCTCATTAGAGCAATCCATTTGGATTATTAACGCCTATACACTAGCTTTAGGGTCTTTACTCCTACTTTCAGGAAATCTAACAACAAAATATGGTGCTAAACGAATTTTATTAATTGGAATGACAATTTTTACACTATCCTCGTTTGGGTGCTCTTTTTCACCAAATATTGAAACATTAATTATACTTAGATTCATTCAAGGTTTCGGTGCTTCTTTGTTTATGCCAAGTTCATTAGCACTTTTATTCATTTCATACCCCGATTCTACTAAAAGAGCACGTATGTTAGGAATCTGGACAGCAATTATTTCTGTTGCAACCGGTACTGGTTCTTTTATTGGTGGACTAATTATTAACTACTTCGGATGGAGGGGTATTTTCTTGGTCAATATTCCATTTGGAATTTTGACAGTAATTTCAATATTACTTCTCGTGAAAAATAATATTGCCAATCTAAAGACCAGAATTGACATCTTTAGTAATATATTTTTGGTTACAACTATCGGAAGTCTAGTTATTTACCTTGTTGAAGGGAATCAATATGGTTATAGTAACTCAAATCTTTTATTGTTTCTTCTCCTATTTATATTATTTGCTATTGGTTTAGTAGTCCACGATAAAAAAAGTAAAGCACCTATTGTTCCCCACCAACTATTAAAAAATGCTAAGTTTATTGTCTCTAATCTATTAGGTTTAGTAGTTAACATTTCACTATATGGCATTGTTTTGGTGCTAGGACTCTATTTTCAAACTTATTTAAACCTTTCCTCAATGGTTTCTGGACTCCTCATTCTACCAGGAATGATTGTCTTAATTATTGGTAATTTATTTTACGCACGTGCTGTAAAACGATTTTCCGTGGGAAGCCTCGCTACTGTCTCAATTATTTTTGCCATTGTAGGAGCAGCAGGAATTTTTGGAATTGGAGTTCTTTTTAATGAAATTCAACTATACATCCTAATTCCTTTATTTTCTTTAATGAGTCTAGGTATCGGAGTGTTAACTCCAGCAACTACAACCATTCTTATGGAAGCTGCTGGTCAAGAATTATCTGGAATTGCTGGTGCAACTCTAAACGCTAACAAACAGATTGGTGGACTTTTTGGTACAACAATTATGGGGATTGTAACTACTAATTTATCCCATGATTGGAATATAGTCATCGTTATCGCATTTTTGGTTAACGTGATAATGTATATTGCTATTTGGTTAATTGCTAGTCGTTACCTTTATGGAAAAGAATAAAACTAAACAGAACGAGGCTGGGCAAAAACTAGCTTCTAAATAAAACCACACAGTGATTCCAGTCTTGAATCCAATCAAGCTGAAAGAAATACTGTGTGGTTTTTGAATAGTGGATGTTTTAGAGGCTAGATTCTTGGCCAACTTGGTGAGATTCATGCTTATAAAGATGAATCCTATTTCTGTTGAGACAGCTTGTTTCCCTCTGACATGCACTCCTCGCACGCCAAAAACACTCTTCAATCTACCAAAAACGGGTTCAACATCGATTTTCCGTTTGGCATAGATTCGAGAGCCTTCTTCACTATGTAATGTTTGCTTAAGGAGTTCCTTAAAGTAATTCCAAGTTGGATTATAATGGATTTGTTTATGATTGCCACTATCTGTTTTAGCCAACTGTTCTAACTATGGAGTGTCTTGAACTTTATCCGCCTCATAAATCTTGAAATCACGTTGAAAGCCATACTTGTCAGTTCGACTAGAGTAGTTCTTAAAAGAATAAACTAGGCCGTCGGGCTTTATAAACTGATCCGTGTCCTCAAGATATTCCCAGTTCATTGGATTATCTGTGCTCGTCTGGTACTTTTTAGTCAATTCCTTCTGATACATGGTGTAGGGAATAAGCGGTGTTTTTTCCAATTCATCAATGATAAAACGATAATTTTCTTCGCTACCATAACCAGCATCTGCTACGATATAGTTGAATAAGTCTAGGGTTTGAATCGATTGGAGAAAGGGTTTCAGAGTGCGAGTGTCTGTTGGATTTGGAAAGATATCAAAATCAAGGACATACTGACCATTGGTAGCCGCTTGGACATTATAACCAGGTTTCAGTTGCCCATTTTGCATATGGTCTTCCTTCATTCGCATAAAAGTGGCATCATGATCCGTTTTTGAGAAAGAGTTGCGGTCTTCTAAAATTTTTCTAGCTTCTTCATAGCGCTGTTTACGAGGAAGGAAATCATCCTTTAATTGCTTACGGATTTTCTTTATCCGACGGCGTTTTTGTCTATTGGCAGACCCACCCTTTATCACTTTAGGCTCTTCTTCAATAGCTTGTTCTATTTCAACTAAGGTAGCCTCCGTTTTTTCTAGTAGCTCCTCCAATCCCTGACTGGTTTCCCGTTCTTCTTTAGATAAGGCGAGATTTACTCCTTCTTGAATCAGCTGATCATAGAGCTGGGAAATTTTCCCATTCAAGGCTGCTTCATATTTGTCAATAGCTCTTTTCCAAGTGAAAGAATAGAGATTGGCATCAGCTTCTAGTTTTGTTCCATCAATGAACAAGGCATCATCCTCAATCATTCCGTTCTCACGCATGAGTAAGGTGAAGTAAATAAAAGCAGTTTTGATTAGGTTGTTGGCATGTTTACTGGAGCGGAAGTTATTAATCGTTTTATAGCTAACATAGGTATCTTGGCTCAACCATTTCATGGGAATGACTTCTTCGTTCATTTGAACGATTTTACGTCCAGAAAACACTTGACGAGCGTAAGCGAATAGGGTCATCTTCATAAGAATGGCTGGATGAAAGGCAGGGCGACCAGTGTGAGAGGTCTCTTCCAATAGAACTTGACTAGGGATACTGTCCACAAAGAGGCTAATCATTCTCGCTTCGTGACTTGATGGAATATCGTAGGCAAGATTTACTTCCAAACTTAACTGATTTGTGTTATAATCTTTATACATTGTCATGGCTTTCTAATTGTTTTGTTGTTATTTTAATTATAAACCATGACATAAGAAAACGAGCATTTCCAACTACGGAAATGCTCGTTTTTTTGATAGTTAGAAGTGGGTTTTTTCCCAGCCTCTTTTAACTTACTATTCAGTCAAATCATATCCAATTATAGGACTAATCTTTGCCACCTAGTTTTTCATTGATTTTCATCATCACACTAGCAATTTTTTCGCCCCAATAAGGATCTGAGGCATATTCCACATTCATACCAGAAGCCTTGTTGCCAAGGAAAGTTCTGCCCCTATCGATATAATTTTCCTTAATCCACTTGCTTGCACCTAAAATTCCCTTATCCACATCATCAAATGTCTTGGCAGAAAGGTATGGAGTCGTATCATAGGCTGTAATGCCAAAGAAATTATTCTTATCCTTGGCAATATTACTTCTTCCCCAGTCACTTTCTAAGGCACTATGGGCAAGGAGATAGAGGGCATTGATATGGTAATGTTCTTCAGCTTCCTTAAAGGTAGCGCCCTTATTCTCCAAGAGACTATTGTCAATATTTAACAGACTAAATACCTTATCCAATTCTTCAGCACTATAGTTTGTTGCCTCTGTCAAATCTTTGAATAGGAAGGGATTTTCAAGCTTAAAACCATCAAAATGTAGCCCATCTGCCGAATAATATTTCTTGCCTACTTCCATATCAGAAAGATGAGAAGCTACTGGGATACTAGCATTCTGAGCCACATAGTGATAAAAACGGTGGCCATCACTCTCATAATAAGGGATAAAATCCTTACTAGCATCTAGTGCTTGTAAATCTTCTATTTTCATATAGCCTGACAAACCAGAAACAGTAATAGCCAGGCGCTTATCATCACTTTTTCTATCCTTATCTAGCCAAACGACACTACCTTGCGATATATAGGAGAGTTTTTCACCATCTGCATCATAAACATTTGCTGTGACAGGTACTACTTGATAATAAGCAGCATTTTCATTTGTAGCTTTTTCTCCAAGCCATTTACCATCGCTTCCAAACTGATAACCATCTACTGTTTCATTTTTCGCCATGTAGCCACCAGATTTGAAGTAGTACCAGGCTTGACTTTTAGCATCGTATAACCATTCTTTATCAGCCATTTTGCCATCAGATTTGAGGTAAAACCATGACTCTTTATCCCAAATCCATTCATTTGCTGCCATATAGCCACCAGATTTTAGATAATAATAGTGACCATTTTCGAAAATCCATTCTTTATCAGCATGATTTCCATTTTCTTTAATGTAAAACCAAGATTGGTATTGTTTGTCATATAGCCAACCTTGCTGTACTTTGGCACCACTAGCATTCACATAAGCCTGGTCAATCCACTGACTTGTTAGCAAATAACCACCAGATTTAAAATAATAGTCCTTGCCCTTAATTTGGAGCCATTCTTTCTCTGCATGCTCTCCATCTGCTTTGATATAAAACCAAGCGTCGTATTGAGAATCATAGACCCAGTCTTCGATTACTTTGGCACCTGTTGCACCAACATAGGAAGTTCCTACCCAAGCATTTCTTTTCATCTTTCCATTTTGGTCAAGATAATAGAGGACTCCCTTGTCTTCTATCCATTCTGACTTGGCCATATAGCCGCCAGATTTGAGGTAAAAATAGTCGTCACCTTGCTTCAACCATTCATTTTCAGCATAGTTGGCATCTGCTTTTATATAAAACCAAGATTGATAATGAGCATCAAAAACCCACTCATTGGCTGCTTGACTGCCATCCGCTTTCAGGTATTGTTTTCCTTGCCAAGTACCATCGCTAGCCATTGCACTCTCTGGTCTGACTAAGAAAAATAGCAGGGCTAAAAAAATAAATCTCAATTTCTTCATTAACTTTCTTCCTCTGTTCTTACTCATTTCATTATATCAAAATTCTCTATAATCAACATTACAAACTAATAAAAAATCAAGAACAGATTGATTGCAGTTTACCTCAGAGACTCTTTCACTTCCTTGCGTAGATTTTCTAGACTGCTGATGCCATATTTATCCATGACTTTTGGCAAATTTTCAATAATATCAGGGCAGGCATATGGATTGGTAAAGTTGGCTGTTCCAACTCCGATGGCAGATGCCCCAGCCAGATACATTTCTAGCGCAGCTTCAGCCGAATCTACTCCTCCCATTCCAATGATAGGTAGGTCTGTTGTTTGAGCTACCTGACGGATAAGTTTGAGGGCTACTGGAAAGACTGCTGGACCTGACATGCCACCCGTTCCATTTGCCAAGATTGGTTTTCTGGTTTTAAGGTCAAAACGCATTCCAACCAGAGTATTGATCATGGTTAAGCCACTTGCCCCTGCATCTTCTGCTGCTTTTGCGACAGTAACGATATCCGTCACACTAGGGGTTAGTTTGACATAAACTGGTACATCAGAGGCTTCCACAGCTGCTTTCACCACATCATAAGCTAAATCTGGGTCTTGACCAATCAAAAGACCATGATTACAGTGGTCAACATTGGGACAAGAAATATTGAGCTCAATAGCCTTCACATTAGCTGCCTTGGAAATACCATGAGAAACAGCCGCATACTCTTGTTTTGAAAAACCAGCTACATTAGCAATAATAGGAAGATTTGGATATTCTCTTTCCAGCCAAGGAAGTTTTTCAGCCAAAACAACCTCTAAACCAGGATTTTGAAGGCCGATTGCATTCAGCATACCTGCAGGTGTTTCTGCCACCCTTGGAGTAGGATTGCCAAAACGTGGTTCAAGCGTTGTCGCCTTAATCATAATAGAGCCTAAAAGGTCTAAATCATAGTACTTGGCATATTCCTGGCCAAAACCAAAACAGCCTGATGCTGGAATAATGGGATTTTTCAAATCCAAGCCAGGTAGAGAAACTTGTAAACGATTTCTAGTCATGATTTTCTCCTTACAATACAACTGTTCCAGTACGGAAAACAGGGCCATCTTCACAGACACGTTGACTGACGGTTTCACTATCTGGGACTTTTAGGACACAGGCATAGCAAGCCCCCATCCCACAAGCCATACGAGATTCCAAAGATAGATAGGCTCTTGGATGGTCATAAAAGTTTTGATTGATATACTTCATCATTCCAGGTGCCCCACATGAGTAAACAGCATCAAATGGACTATCTAAATCATTAATGACAACGGAAACATTCCCCTTAATACCATAAGAACCATCATCCGTCGTTACAAAAACCTGACCATATTGGGCCAATTCCATCTCTAAAATAACAGCATTTTTAGTCGCAAAACCAAGAACCGTCACTACTTTTACTCCACGCTCATGCAATTCCTTAGCCACCTCAAGCAAGGGCGGAACACCAATCCCCCCACCAACAAGGAGTACCTGACTCTGCTCATCAAGGCCAGACAAGTCAAACCCATTTCCCTGAGGACCCATCACATCAAGAGTATCTCCCTGACTTAAGGTTGAGAAAATAGCTGTCCCAGCTCCCTCAATCCGATAAATGAGATGACACTGCTTCTTAACCTTATCGATAGACGAAATCGAAATAGGGCGACGCAAGAGATGAGCATCATCAGGCACACGCAGATGAAGAAATTGACCTGCTCGCATAGATTCAACCATTTCCCCTTCTAGGACTAATTCAAATATCGCTGGCGCGATTTCCTCCTGTGCAACCACCTTCATGGTTTCCAAGCGAATCGCACCCAAACGTTTCTTACATGTGGGATTCATGACTTTTCCTCCTTAAATTTTAAGGGAACCAGATAAAGAAAAGACCTTGCTAGTGCAAGGTCTCAGTTAAAATCGTACAACACAAGAGAGCGCACTCAAAAAGTCTCCTCTAGAAAATTGTACTATTCTTTTATCTGACACCTTGTGAGTCTCTCTGGGCTCCCCTTAAAGGTTAAATTTTTACTAGTATACTCTTTCAACTAAAAAAGTCAAGTAGAAAACGAACATTCTACTTGACTTCACGAGATTATTTTTCACGAATAACTTCGACCTTGTAACCATCAGGGTCTTTGACAAAGTAATAGTTTGGTGCAGTTCCTGGTAGACCATTTGGCTCAGTTACTTCATAGCCTTTTGCACTATGCTCTTGATGAAGTGCCTCAAGATCAGGTGTACTGAGGGCGATGTGGGCAAATCCATCTCCAACCACATAAGGGCCGTGATCATAGTTATAAGTCAACTCCAACTCATAGTCGTCACCCTCAAGACCTAGATAGACAATCGTGAAGGCATGATCTGGAAAATCTCTGCGACGCAATTCTTTAAAACCAAAAGCATCTTGATAAAATGCAATTGATTTTTCAAGATTTTCTACTCGCAAGCAAGTATGTAGCATTTTTGAAGCCATATTTTTCTCCTTTATTTTTAAAAAGACTGGGACAATTCTGTTCCAGTCTTATCTGTTATTATTTACCAAGTTTTGCTTTCGCTGCATCTGCAAGAGCTGTGAAAGCTGCTGCATCGTTAACAGCCAAGTCAGCAAGCATTTTACGGTTAACTTCGATCTCAGCCAATTTCAAACCATGCATCAATTGTGAGTATGAAAGTCCGTTCATACGAGCTGCCGCGTTGATACGAGTGATCCACAATTTGCGGAAGTCACGTTTTTTCTGACGACGGTCACGGTATGCATAGTAGTAAGAGTTCATTACTTGTTCTTTCGCAGTACGGAACAAGATGTGTTTAGCTCCATAGTAACCTTTTGCTAATTTAAGAATACGTTTACGACGTTTGCGTGATACAACGCCACCTTTAACACGTGCCATGTTTTATTTCCTCCAAATATTTCCTAGAATTGTTTACTTACAGTCAAGCTATTATTTCAAGCGAGTAAGCATTGCTTTGATACGTTTGTAATCTCCTGCATGCACCATAGATGCTTTACGAAGATGACGACGTTGTTTCTTAGTTTTTCCGTGGAAACGGTGAGAAGTGTAAGCACGGAAACGTTTAAGTCCACCAGAACCTGTACGTTTGAAACGTTTAGCTGATGCGCGGTGTGTTTTTTGTTTTGGCATGATTTTTTCTCCTTTATTTAACTTTCTGACAATTATTTTTTGTCAGTTGCTGGCGCCAATTGCATGAACATTTGACGTCCATCCATTTTAGCACGTTGTTCGATGATTGCAATATCTTGAGTTGCTTCAGCAAACTCGGCTAAAACTTTTGCACCAATCTCTTTATGGGTAATCATACGACCCTTAAAGCGAATAGATACCTTAACTTTATTTCCTTTTTCAAGGAATTTGCGTGCATTGCGAAGTTTTGTATCAAAGTCACCCTTGTCAATCGTTGGACTTAGACGAACTTCTTTCACAGTAACAACACTTTGTTTTTTACGTTGTTCTTTTTGTTTCTTCTGGTACTCAAATTTGAACTTACCGTAGTCCATAATTTTTGCAACAGGCGGTTTGGCTTGGGGTTGAATCAATACTAGGTCAACATTAGCGTTATCAGCCAAAGCTTGCGCTTCACTGAGTGGCTTAATGCCTAACTGTTCTCCTTCAAGACCAATCAAGCGAACTTCACGTACACGAATCTCATCATTGATGAATAAGTCTTGCTTTGCTATGGTTTTCACCTCTTTTGTTTTATTAGAGAAAAACAATAGCGGACTCGTAAATATACAAGCCCGCACGTTATGATAGCGTTTCTTAGAAACTTTTCATCCGTAGGGCCAGGCAACTTAATGTCACAAGGCGAGAAGCTCTCACTTCTGCTTTTCTCAACTTTTATATGATACCAAGTTTTCTAGTCCTTGTCAAGATAAAAAGTTATTTTTTTGAAAAGTTTGTGTTTGTATTTTGCCTTGGTTTCCTCATCAAAAAGAGAGAATCAAGTTGATTCCCTCTCTATGTTAGTTTTTACTTATTTTCCCTATAGGAAAGCTAGGATCTATTAAAAAATTCTTTTTTCCGTGAACTTCCCCATCTTTCGATAAATAGAATCCCCACTAACAAAAGGATAATCAGGCAAGGAAGTAAGACCATCCCCATGCTCCAATTTAGATTGACATTATCAATTTGCTTAGGTAATCTTCCAGATAAAATATCCACTGAACGTAAGTAAGTAAAGGGAATCAGATGTGCAATCTTTTGAAGAGGCTGGATTGTTTGGATGCCAAACAATAAGCCAACAATCCCAATGAGTGAAAGAAAGAGGATGGGCATTTTTTGCTTGAAAAAGGATGCAATCAAGTAGACGACTTCCACAATGACGATAAAGGCTAAGAAAGCTAAGAACAAGCCAGGAAATAACACATCTTGTATCTTTCCAATAGTTACCTCTTGATTCACTAAGCTATAAATCGGGTAGGGATAATCTAACTGTCCAAAACCACTTATCAGACTTCCCACTAGAAAAGAAAATCCGCTGATTCCGATAAACAGCACAGTTACATAGCCCACTCCAACTCCAAGAGAGGACATGGCAAATGCCACTTTTGAAAAAGGATATAACTGAGCTGTATCCAGATGATTTTGATATCTTTCTGCAAATAGTTGCGTTAGCATAAAAATAATAGCAACCACAAACAAGCTTGGGATGATAGCCTCTAAAATCCAGACAATCTGATCAATCCCGTAGGTCGGATAAACTAAATTGTGGGCTTTTATGTTCAAGGGATATAGGGCTTGGTAAGTCTTTCGTTCGCGGTCAACCGCCATTTTTAAGTCAGAACTAGCAGTCGGTTCCTTTGATAAAATTTCATAACTCTTCTCTACATCTTGCCACTGCAAATAATAGGCTTCTTTCCACCGTCCTTCTTTTAACAAAGCCAGAATTTCTTTCTTTTGAGTCGAAAGATTTTTTTGCGATTCTAAATTAATTTTAGCAATCTGGTATTCCTCCGAGTTGGTGTCAGATATTTGGGAGAGTTTCTCTTCATATTCATTGATGACTCTCTCATTTTTTACAAGACGGGTTTCCAACTCGCTCTCCAAGCTGACGGAGTTTGCAGTCCGACTATTGAAATAAAAGGTAACACCGAGTCCAGATACAAATAAAGCTAAGATAATCCAATTTAAGCGACTTTTGAAAACTTTTTTCAATAAAAATAGACCAACATCTTTCATAAACTAAACCTCTTCTATCTTTCCCCGATGAATGGTTACTACTCTATCGCAGACATCAACCAACTCTTCCTTATAGTGGGAACTTAAAAGAACCAGCTGCTCTTGTCTATCGATTTGTGCTAGCCTATCAAAAAACTTCTGTCGATAATACTCATCTAAGCCATTTGTAATCTCATCCATAAGCCAGCATTTCGCCTGACTGAGGAAATACATGGCAATCACCAAGCGTTGCTTCATGCCTAAGGAATACTTACGAATGGGAAGGCTGATATAGTCAGACATTTCCCAGTAATCAATTTCATCCCCCAAGTTTAGATCTGACTTCCAGATGTTTTTTATGAGGCGAAGGTAGTCCATCCCACTTAAGTTTCCATCCAGCCATTCAACGCTCTCATAATAAAATAAAGAAGGAGGGACTGCGATATTTCCGCTACTTATAGGAATTAAATTGCTAATGGCGCGGAACAGTGTCGTCTTTCCAGAACCATTGATAGCAAGAATACCATAAATCCTACCCTTTTCAAATGTAAAATCAACATCTTGTAAGATGACTTGTCGCGTTTTTAAGGTCACATGAGTAAGCTGCAACATATCTAGCCCTCCTTTTTGGATTAATAGCCTCTGCTGTAGTAGTTTAGTACCTCATAACAATCGTAGTTCCAACCAGAACCAATTTTATATTCAGAATAGCTGTCATAACGATACCATAACAGGGAATTAATATAGTTATATCTCTAGCAATTCATACTAGACTTATAGTAGGTATTCCAATCATACCGATAAATTTTAAGAACGCTCACAGCAGATATACTGGAATGAAAAAGACCAATAGATCATAAACTAACTAATTAAACGGTTTTTACTAATTTTTAATGGTTTTATATCATCAATATCGAATACGCTTTTATTATATCGTTTTTATCATTATTATGCAACAGATTTTTAGTTTATTTTACTAATATATAATATTTTTCCTTCCTATCGAACGCTTTCGATTTTCCAACTTTTCCACCCTTTAAAGCGTATAGCTCCTTGCTGGTCAGTTCGGTAAACTTTACTATTGATACCTTCCAGTCGGGTCAAAGTTTCCTGATGGGGGAGTTTGGTTCGATTGTTTTTTCCAACTGAGATAAGAGTAAGCTCTGGTTTGAGTTTTTCTAGAAAGGCTGAACTTGATGATTTTTTAGAGCCATGTTGGCCAGCTTTCAAAACATCCACTTCTAGGTCAGAATATTGCTTCAGCAAGTCCTTCTCTCCTTTCTCCTCCAAGTTTCCTGTGAAGAGGAAGTGCTTATCCAAGAGTTTCCCATACAGAACTATGGAATCTTCATGACCTCCATCTCCAATTTTCCTTGGAGATAAGACTTCTAACTGACTTCCAAAAATTGGCAAGTTCTCTCCTACTGTCACACTACGCACGTTAGTTTGAGTAGCCTGTAGTTCTGCTACAAATTCCTTCTGTTTCAAACTGCCTTTTGATACTAAAATTTCGCCTACATGAAAAGCCTTGGTCACCTCCAACAAATCTCCAACATGCTCCTTGTCTGTGTTTGTCAAAACCAGCTGGTCAATCTTGGATACTCCTCGACTTTTGAGATAGGGAATCAAGGTTCGCTGGGCATTGCTGGTCGTCGTCCTTTCTTGCCATTTTTCGATTTTCTTATCAGATTCTGCCTTGCCACCGACATCTATGAGAATGGTTTTACCAGTTACATCCCGTAGGAAAATACTCTCGCCTTGCCCCACATCCAGCATAGTGATTTCATTTTCCAGTGGATACTTGGTCAAGAAAAAGAGACCTGTAATCAATAAGCTCAACACTGCTAGCCTTTTAATGTTTTTCCTCAAATCATAGACTAAAGCCAAGGAAATTAACAATAGGATTAAAAGCCATGCATTGGGTTGTCCAAAGACCAGAGGTCTACTTGCCACCTGTGATACCAAGCGAATAATGTCCTCCAACCATTCAAAAATAAAATTAAGCTGAATAACTGGATAAAGAAAAGAAAGGGCAAATAAGATAGACAAGAGCGGTAAGAAGACCAAGTCAAATAGAAAGGAAAAGACAAAGGTCAAAAGGATAGACCAAGGTTGAAATTCTGCAAAATAGAAGGATAGAATGGGCAATATTCCCAAGGAGATGACTAGACTTTCTCTGGCAACAGCCTTAAGTCCCTCCCCTTCTTTGCTGCTCATAGTCAAGATAAAAGCATAAGCACATGACAAAACTCCTCCTGCAGTCAGGAAAAAGTTGGGCATGACGATAAAGAGGACAAGGACTGTCAAGGCAAAATTATCCAAGCCCTTAACACCATGTTGAGCCAGTAACTTTTGCAGGAGACTGCGAACAACCGAAGCTGAAAATCCTGTCAGACCAGCATAGATAAGGGAAAAGGGATAAGTCAGCCATTTCAACTTTTCTTGGGTCAAGCCCAATCGCAAGAGAAGTTTCCTAAATCCGTCCATGAAAAAGCCTACCTGCATGCCGGACAAGGCAAAAAGGTGGATAATTCCTAGACTGGAATAAAGCTCATTCATCTCCTCAAAGTCGGTGTCCAGATGTCCCAATAAAAGACCTGTCATGTAATTGCGCATAGGGTCTGGAAAGTGTGTCTTAATCCAAACTACAGCCTTTCGACGTAAACTGGACAGGTTTTCTCCTATATCCCAACTGCCAACCTTTTGAAGTGACTGGATTTTTTTGACATTGAGAGTCTGGTAAATTCCCTGAGTTTTCAGATAGGCTTGATAGTCAAAGCCACCAAAATTTCTCTGCCCTTCTGGCTCCGAAAGTTTTCCTTCAAGTTCTATCTCATGAAGATCTGTTAAGGTTTGAAAGACTTCTTTTTCATTCTCGGACTGGAGTTTATAATAGACTTGAAAAATGCGTCCATCAGACTTACCACGAAAGGATAGACTATCACCATTAACCTTAATAGTGTCAGGAAAAATCCGTACCCTTTCAACAGAGTCCGCTAGGTTTTGACTCGCTTGACTCTGTTGCCAAGTTTGAAACAGAAACCAAAATCCAAAGATTCCACAAATCGCTAGAACTCTACCAGCAGACTTCCACGGAAATTGGATAAAGAGACAGACCAGCAGAAAAACGAAGCCCAACAAAGCAAGATAGGATGCTGAGAAAATGGCATAATAAAGCCAAAGCAATAGAAAACTCAGATAGATTAGGGAAATTGGGAAATTCTTAATCCACTGTAACATAGTCTTTTAACTTTTCTATGGTCTTGGCACCAATGCCAGAGACCTTCTTGAGTTCGTCAACCGACTTGAACTTGCCATTTGCCTCACGATGGTCGATAATATCCTGAGCTCGTTTGCCGCCCAGACCCTTGACCTGCTTGAGTTCTTCCAGACTAGCCTTGTTGACATTGATCTTCTTTTCCTTGCTCGTTGAAGAAGCCGTCCCAGAACCAGTCTGTTGACTAGTTGCTTCTTCTCCCTTAGTTGGAACGTAAACTAGAGCCTCATCACTAACTTTCTGAGCTAGATTGAGCGACTTGCTGTCTGCTTGCTCTGTCAAGCCACCCGCCTTTTGAACAGCATCATTGACCCGACTACCTACAGGCAAGTCATAAATCCCTGGCGATTTAACAGCACCCTTCACATCTACTGTAATCAAATCTTGTTCAAGTGGTTCTTCCTTCTCTTCCTTCTTCACTTCCTTTTCGGATAATGAATCCTTGGAAACAGCTGCAACTTCTGCCTGTAAATTCGTCTCTTTAACAGGTGTTTGTGGAACTGGTTTTAGCAGGAAAAATCCTCCTACAAGCAAGCCCAGACCAGTACAAATGACGATGATTTTATACTCTTTGATTTTCTCGATAATTGCTTCCATATTTTCTCCTCTCTTAGATTATTCGTAAGAGGAAGAAAAAACAGTTGAAAATTTCTTCTCAACTGCTTATTTATTTGCAAAATAGTCTTCCTTGGTCAAGACATAATGAACTCTTGTAACAATTCGACCTTCTTCATGCTGGTCCATACAAGCATATGGTTCTGCATGGGAAAAACGCATGCCTGATTTCTCCATGACCTTGCCAGATGCAGGATTGTCCTTATCGTGTAAAGCAACTAACTTATTCATTCCTATCTTCTCAAAAGCTAGCTCAATTACGGCACGATTGGCTTCTGTCGTTAACCCTTGATTCCAATATTTTTTATTGATAATGTAGCCAATAGCCGCTTTCTTAAGAACAGGATCAATCTTGTGTAAGTCAATAGTTCCGATAAATTTGCCATTGCTTTTTAGTTCTATTCCCCAGCGTCCCAAGGGATTGGCCAAGTAGAACTGAGCAATGTTATTCTTAGTTTCTTCCAAGCTTTGATTGGTTGGAAAAGTGTAGCGCGTATTTTCTCTGTCTGAGGCATACTCAAACATAGCTTCCGCATCATCCAAGGTTACAGGTCTAAGCAATAAACGCTCCGTTTCTATAGACGGATACTGGGCAAGTTTTACAAAAATTGATTCCATACGTTTCCTCCACTTGAAACCTTTCTAATCTAATACAAGGATATTGAATAAAACATCTAAAAAGCAAATTTATACTTGGTATTGAGATAACTTTAATTACAAAAGAACTATCCTTCAGACAGAGGTTGAGACTCTAATTCTTCACTCTCTTCATTCTTGACAGGTGCTGGTTCATAAGCTCGGATAATCTGAGCAACAACTGGATGGCGAACCACATCCTTAGCTGAAAAATGAACAAAGTCAATCTGGTGAATGTTCTTGAGCTTTTCTTGGGCGTCAATCAAACCTGACTTGACATTACGTGGCAGGTCAATCTGACTGATATCTCCATTGACAATCATCTTAGAATTAAAACCTAAACGAGTCAAGAACATCTTCATCTGCATGATGGTCGTATTTTGCGCTTCATCGAGAATGACAAAGGCATCATCCAAGGTCCGTCCACGCATGTAGGCAAGGGGTGCGATTTCGATAATCTCACGCTCCATGAGACGAGTTGTTTGGTCTTTCCCCAAAATCTGATACAAGGCATCGTAAACAGGTCTAAGGTAAGGATCTACCTTCTCCTTAAGATCACCCGGAAGAAATCCTAGACTTTCTCCTGCTTCCACTGCTGGACGAGTTAGAATAATTCGCTTGACCTGCCCACGTTTAAGGGCTGTCACTGCCAAGGTCACTGCAAGAAAGGTCTTCCCTGTCCCTGCAGGCCCAATTCCAAAGGTCACATCATGCTGTTTAACACTATCCACATAAAGCTTTTGACCCAATGTTTTGACGCGAATCGGTTTCCCAGTATTGTCCTTGATGATTTCTTCTTCGTAAAGGGCGACAAACTTGTCTATTTCATCATTTTTGACCATGCTAATCGCAGTGACCACATCTGGCGTGCCAACGGTCATCCCCCGATTCACCAAGACCATCAAAGCCTGAATAACCTGACGGGCTTCCTCACATGCAGATTCTTCGCCTAAAACCTGTACAATCTCTGTACGGGCATGAATCACCACATCAAGCTCTTCTTCCATCAAACGAAGATGGCGTTCATTGGAACCAAAAAGATGAAACAGGTCATCTGGATGACTCAGTTGAATGTCTATTGAATGTTCCTTCAAATAAAGAACCTCTCTAATCCGTTTATTTCTTTTTATTATAGCAAAGGGATGGAGAAATTACTAGCCTAAACCCAATGACTAAATGCTAGTGTTCTAAGTATTCTTGCCAGATAGCGTCAAAGTCTCCTAGGTTAAAAGAGAAACTGGCATGTTCCTCCAAAAAGCGACTGACCTCATCAAAATCGTCTGTGTGTTTTGGAAAAGCAGACTCTTCAAAAGCGAGGTCTGCCAAGATGGCTTTGGGACTATTACTTTTAGGATTACGCTCAGTCATGAGCCAAGTGTAAAATGATTTTCTCATAAGTCACCCTAAATCAACTCGGTCCCAAACTGGTCTTGCTTGATTTTGCCAGCCTTCATCAAGCCACCAAGTGCTTTCTTGAACTGACCTTTAGAAATACCAAAGGTTGCCTTTATATCGTCTGGAGATGACTTATCATTTAAGGTCATGAACCCCCCATTACTTTCCAAGTAGGTCAAAATCATCTGGGCATCATTTTCCAACATTTCAAAAGAACGTGGTTTAAGGGAGAGGTTCAAGGTACGGTCCACTTCACGGAAACCAATGACACGCGCATCTAGAACTTGGCCCAAACGTGGCTCTGCATAACGCTCACTTGGGTGAATAAAACCAAGCATATTATTCTCTGGTAGGTAGACAAAGGTTCCTGACAGCTTGAGACGGTATACAATGGCTGGCCAGTTTTGGTTCTGCATGTTGTTGTAGGCAGGACGAGCCAGACGTTGGAAGTCTTCTTGATAGGCTAAGAGTCCCCAGATACGGTCTTTCTTGTCCACCTCAAGACGGATGTAGAGTTGGTCGCCCTTCTTAGGCCAGAGTTCCTTGAGCTCAGGGAGAATATCGAGTGACACAACGATTTCCTTGTCAGGAAGACCTGTATCCACAAAGACACCCAAGTCCTTACGAACTTCTGTGACACGGCCCCAACCAAATTGATCCTGAGTAGCAGTCACTTCTAGAGTGGTCAAGCGGAGCTTTTGCTTCATGTCTGTATAGGCGAAACCTTTAACCGTATCACCTACCGTATGCTGACCTTCTTCCTTGGCAAGCGCATAGGTCTGGCCATCCTTTTGCACAAAGTAAAAACGGTCATTTTCATCGATGATCAGTCCAACGATAAAACTTGCAAGATTTGTATTCATATTTCCTTCTTTCGAATAAAACTCAGCCAGCAATGCCAACTGAGTTTTTCTGTTTTATTTTAGACTTCCAAAAGTTCTTTTTCTTTATTGGCAGTCATGTCGTCGATGTGTTTGACAGCATCGTCTGTTACTTTTTGAATATCTTTTTCAAGAGTCTTCAATTCGTCTTCAGTGATTTCTTTTGCTTTTTCTTGTTTCTTAGCTTCGTCCATAGCATCGCGACGGATATTGCGGACAGCCACTTTAGCATTTTCGCCGACCTTCTTCACTTCTTTAGCAAGGTCACGACGAGTTTCTTCTGTAAGAGCTGGGATAACCAAGCGAATCACAGAACCATCATTAGCTGGTGTAATACCAAGATCAGAAGCGTTCAAGGCACGTTCGATGTCTTTCAATGAAGACTTGTCAAATGGTGTTACCAACAAAACACGCGCTTCTGGAATCGTAATTGAAGCGATTTGGTTAAGAGGAGTCTCTACTCCATAGTATTCTACATGTACACGGTCCAGCAAGCTTGCATTGGCACGTCCAGCACGGATACCACCAAATTCACGAGCAAGTGATTGGTGAGACTGAGTCATTCTCTCTTTAGCTTTTTCAATAATTGCGTTAGCCATAATCTTTCTTATTCCTTTTCTTCGATATTATTTGAAACTGTAGTTCCGATATTTTCACCAAATACGACACGTTTGATGTTACCTGGTTGGTTCATGTTGAAGACAACCAAGTCAATGTCGTTGTCCATTGAGAGGGTTGAAGCTGTTGAGTCCATGATACGAAGACCTTTATTGATAACGTCACGGTGAGTCAATTCTTCAAACTTAACGGCTGTCTTGTCCTTCTTAGGATCGGCATTATAAACACCATCTACGCCATTTTTAGCCATGAGGATGGCGTCTGCTTCGATCTCAGCTGCACGAAGGGCCGCTGTTGTATCTGTTGAGAAGTATGGTGAACCAATTCCAGCACCAAAGATAACGATACGACCTTTTTCAAGGTGACGAAGGGCACGTCCACGTACGTAAGGCTCTGCCACTTGTTGCATGGCAATGGCTGTTTGTACACGCGTATCAACCCCAACTTGTTGCAAGGAATCTGCCATCACAAGAGCATTCATAACAGTCCCAAGCATTCCTGTGTAATCTGCCTGAACGCGGTCCATTCCTGCTTCTGCAGCAGGTTCTCCACGCCAGAGATTTCCTCCACCGATAACAAGGGCAATTTCGATACCTAAGCTATGAACTTCTTGAATCTCTTTTGCGATTGTTTGAACTGTTTGGATATCAATCCCTACGCCACGTTTACCAGCAAGGGCTTCACCTGATAACTTGATTAAAATACGTTTATACTTGGGATTCGCCATTTTCACTCTCCTTTTTTTATCCTACCTATTTTATCACAATTTCTAAGATTTTTATAGTATCATGAGCAATTCTTTCAAAAAAATTAGACCGTTAAAAATTCCTCTAAGTCGGCAAGGGCACGCTCTGCAATTTTTTCATAACGAGCCTTCTTATCACGAATACGCTCGCCTTCCAACTCCTTGATAATTCCGAAATTGACATTCATCGGTTGAAAATGTTTGCTGTCCGCATGGGTGATGTAATGAGCAAGACTTCCAATCGCTGTTGTTTCTGGGAAAATAGCCTCGCTTTCTCCCTTGAAGAGACGAGCCGCGTTAATGCCAGCTACTAAACCAGATGCTGCTGATTCAACATAGCCTTCCACACCCGTCATCTGACCAGCAAAGAAGAGATTTGGTTGTTTCTTAGAACGGTAAGTCTGCTCCAGAAGATTTGGTGAATCCATGTAAGAATTGCGGTGCATAACACCATAGCGAACAAACTCCGCATTTTCAAGACCTGGAATCATTTGGAAGACACGCTTTTGTTCTCCCCATTTGAGGTGGGTCTGGAAACCGACGATATTGTAGAGGCTACCAGCCGCATTGTCCTGACGAAGCTGAACCACCGCATAAGGAGTCTTAAATTCTCCATCACGAGGTCCTGTGTAGTCGTCTGGATACTCAAGCCCGACTGGCTTCATAGGTCCATAAAGCATGGTTTTAATACCACGTTTGGCCATGACTTCGATAGGCATACAACCTTCAAAGTACTTTTCTTTTTCAAAGGAATTCAGCGGTGCTTCTTCCGCATTGACCAAGGCTTCATGGAAATTCATAAACTCTTGCTTGGTCATGGGAGCGTTGAGGTAGGCCGCCTCTCCCTTGTCATAACGAGACTTGAGATAGACCTTGCTCATATCGATGGTGTTGACATCGATAATAGGCGCTGCCGCATCGTAGAAATAGAATCCATCGCCGTCATTAAGGGCATGAATCTTCTCAGCCAGGGCATCGCTAGTCAAAGGACCAGTAGCGACCACAGTAATAACGTCCGTTGGCAATTCTGTAATTTCATCGCGAACCACTTCAATCAAGGGGTGGTTGGCCACTTTTTCGGTCACCATTTGAGAGAAACCATCACGGTCTACCGCAAGCGCACCACCTGCAGGAACACGTGTAGCCTCAGCAGATTCTAAGATAACAGAACCCAAGCGACGCATTTCTTCCTTGAGAAGCCCAACAGCATTAGTCAAAGCATCCCCACGTAGGGAATTGGAACAAACTAACTCAGCAAAATTGTCTGTTTTATGCTGAGGAGTTGACTTGACACCACGCATTTCATAGAGTTTAACTGGAATACCACGCTCTGCGATTTGGTAGGCTGCTTCAGAACCTGCCAAACCAGCACCGATAACATTGATATAAGATTGAGACACGACACTAATACCTCTTTGGGAGTGTAAAGACAAGCTTCACATTGAAAAAGCCAACCGAACTTACTCGCTTTCGAGTTGCTTAGCTCAGGCGGAAAAAGTCCACAGGACTTACTTCGCTTTCGAGTTTCTTGGCTCAGGCTGAAAAAGTCCACAGGACTTACTTCGCTTTCGAGTTTCTTGGCTCAGGCTGAAAAAGTCCACAGGACTTTTTCACTCCCACAAATCTTTCTATTTTTTCTTCTACTAGTATAACAAAAAAAGGGAAGAAGGCAAACTTCCCTGTTTAGTCATTTTCTTGATTTTCGTCCCAATCGTGGTAAGCAGCATAGAGCTGGCTTTTATTCCACTGGTAAATCTTAGCGACTTCCTTAATAGCTTGATTTTTCTTCACACCTTGCTGGATGCGGGTTTGAATTTCTACGAACAAGTCTTCCTCGTCTTTTTCCTCCACATCTTGGCTGGCACCTTCAACAATGAGAAGGCATTCGCCCTTGAGTGGCGTTGCAGCGATACTTTCCAGCAATTCAGAAATGGTACCTCTTTGGTATTCTTCATAGATTTTGGTCAATTCTCTAACCAAGACAACCGAGCGGTCACCGTAGACTTCTAGCATATTTTCCAATGTATCCGCCACACGATGGGGCGATTCGTAGAAAATTTGTGTTTCAGGATAGTCTTTTTTTGAGTCGAAAAATTGCTTTTGCTGGCCTGATTTTCTCGGTAAAAAACCGTAAAAGATATGTGGCTGCGGTGCTAAACCACTGGCAATCAAGGCCGAAATCCCTGCAGAGGCTCCTGGCACTGTGACAACCGCAATTTCTTCCTCAATAGCTGCCTTAACCAAATCATGACCAGGGTCCGAGATACTAGGCAGACCTGCATCAGAGACCTGAGCAATACTTTGCCCTGCTTTCAGAAAACCAATCAAATCAGGAATTTTTTCCTTGGCGTTGTGCTCATGAAAACTGATCTGCTTTGTCTGAATGTCAAAATGCTTGAGCAAAAGGCCAGTATTGCGCGTGTCCTCAGCCGCAATCCAGTCCACTTCTTTCAGGGTTTGGATAGCACGGAAGGTCATATCATCTAGATTGCCAATCGGCGTTGCCACTAGATACAGCTTGCCATAAGGAGACTGCCCCTTAAAACTTTTTTGAATCTGCATGCTTACTCCCTGTATAACAACTCGTCACAGAACATACATTCCTCGTCCTGCTCTCGACGTTGTCCATAAAAATCATTACATACGTGAAATCCATCACGGTAAATGCGACGGACACTTTCACGAACATGCTTGGCCTTGACAGGAGCATCTGCCTCCACCTCACCCAAGCGTTCTCGCAACTTAGAATTTTCCAAGCGAAGAGCTGTATTTTCCTCTACCAGGCTCTTGAGATTTTTCTTGATGGCTTCCACATCGGCCAAGGTTACCAATAACTGTTGGGAAAAATCATCCAGCGCGTCAAATAATTCTTTTTTGTCCATAAACCAGCCCTTTCCTTTCTTTATCGTTCATTTTTGAGTTTACATTTCTTTCAAGACCAGATATTCCATGGCGTTTTGAAAGCTAACATTGGCTTGCCACATTTTTCTAGCTTCTAACAAATCTTGTAGAACCACTCTTACTCTTGCTTGCAGGAGGTCCTGCCCACAGAGGACTTCAAAAATCCGTAAAACCTGATCCTGTTTTTCCTTGTCATCTGCCAAGTTGGCTAATTTAGCAACCTGCAGATAACTTTCTTTTTTCTTAGCTACTAACCAAGTCAGCAGCCGTTCACTTTCATCGACCAAAGTCCAAAAACTTGCCTGATTAGCCAACTTTTCTGCTTCAGCTCGCGATTGACTAAACTGAGCTAGGAGAGTCGCTTTTTTCTTAACCAACCCCATTTGTTCTAAGAGCAAGATGAGTTTTTCTTCCTGCTTTTTAAAGTGGAAAATCTGGGTCCGACTACGGATGGTCGGTAACATCTTTTCCTCATCGCTGGTCAAGAAGAAAATATAAACCTCACTCTGGGGTTCTTCGATGACCTTAAGCAGAGAATTAGCTGCGTTGGGATGCATTTTCTCAGCTTGCTCGATAATAAAGACCTGTTGCTGACTTTCAATCCCTGCTTGAGAAAACTGACCCACTAATTCCCGAATGCGTTCTGTCTTTATGACCTGATTGACTGGCTTAATCAAGGTAACATCGGGAAACTCTTCCTGTTCAATCAGCTTGCAGTTTCGGCATTTCTCACATGGTAAAACACCTACTTTATCTGTACAAAAGAGGCTCTTAGCCAAAAACTGCGCCATTTCCAAGCTTCCAAAGAAACCTGAAAAGAGGTAAGCATGATTGAGCTGGTCTTGCTCCAAGATACGGACAAAGCGGTCAAACTGGGCTGGCTGCCAAGCCTTTAGTTGATCTTGTTTCATTTAGCCAAGCCCATTCTGTCAAACAAGACAGCCTTGGTCGTTTCCACAACTTGGTCCAAAGGAAGGCTGGCATCAATCTTGACAATGCGATTTCCTTCTTTTTCCAGAAGAGAAAGGTAGCCTTGACGAACTTTTTTATGCAAGTCCAACCCTTCCAAGTCCAAACGATTGACCTCACGATTACTATTAGCAGCAATGCGAGCCAGTCCCTCTTCCACCTCGATGTCAAAATAAAGTGTCAAATCAGGTTTGAGGCCATCTGTCGCAAAGTGATTGAGCCAGTCAATGGCTTCAATGTCCAAACCACGACCAAATCCCTGATAGGCAACAGAACTATCAATAAAACGATCCATAATGACCAACTTACCAGCTTCAAGGGCAGGGAGAACTTTTTCCACCAAGTGCTGTCTGCGACTGGCGATATAGAGAAGGAGTTCTGTTTTAGGATCCATCTGAGTATGACTTGGATCCAAAATCACTTCCCGAATCTTCTCTCCTATCAAGACTCCGCCAGGTTCACGGGTCGTCAGCACCTCTCCCCCTTTTTCCTCTAAAATTGGCAACAGTGCCTCTAAAACACTGGTCTTTCCTGCTCCCTCTGGTCCCTCAAGAGAGACTAAAAATCCTTTTGACATGTCTAACTCATTTCTTTTTTACTACTTCTATTTTATCAAAAAAATAGATATTGTGAAAATCTTTTTGGACACTGATTTTAAGGAAGTATAAAAGAGGTAGATTTCTCCACCTCTTATTTACCTAGTTTTTTAGTTCGTTTGTAGGCTTTTTTGACTGCCTCCATAACGGTTCCTCTAAAGGCATGTGCTTCTAAACTAGCTACACCAGCAATAGTAGCGCCCCCTGGACTACAAACCTTGTCTTTCAATACTCCTGGATGTTCTTGAGTATCTAGGACCAATTTGCCTGCTCCAATAACTGTTTGAGCTGCCATTTGTAGAGCAGTTTCTCGTGGCAATCCTGTCTGAACACCTGCATCCGCCAAAGCTTCAATGAAAAGATAGACAAAGGCTGGTCCACAACCTGCAAGACCCGTTGCAGCATCGATTAACCCTTCACTGATTTCAAACAATAAACCAGCATGTTGTAAAAGTTTACAAAAGACTTCCTTATCATCTACTTGGCAGTTAGCTGACAAAGCATAACTAATGACTCCTTGACCGATAGAAACTGGAATGTTGGGCATCATGCGAATTAAACGGTGCTGACTTGGAACAAGACTAGCTAGTTTTTCCAACGTTATACCCGCTGCCATGGAAATTAAGAGCAGACTCTCCCGTTTTTCAAGAATATCTTGAGATTCCGCAAGTAAAGTAGATACTTGAGCTGGTTTCACTCCTAAAAAAATCACATCTGCTTCCGCAAAGATTTCCTCATTACTAGAAACTTGACCTCCGTAGCTAGCAATAAAATCATCCACTCTATCTTGACTTAGATTAGAAAGAAGAAACTTATCTGTCGTATTAGCTTGCCAAACAACCTTGGCCAAACTAGCACCCATATTCCCCAAACCGATAAATCCAATCTTCATTTTTTACTCCCTTATCTGTCCATCACCAGCAACTACATACTTGTAACTGGTTAATTCTTTTAAGCCCATTGGACCACGTGCATGCAGTTTCTGAGTAGAAATCCCCATTTCACAACCAAGACCAAATTGACCTCCATCTGTAAAACGCGTTGAGGCATTGACATAGACTGCTGCAGAGTCCACTTGATCTGTAAAGTAAGCTGCAGCATCAGCATTTTCAGTCACAATGGCATCCGAATGATGGGTACTGTGGGCTTCAATATGCGCAACCGCTTCTTCTAAACTGCTCACTACTTTAACAGCTAGAACATAGTCTAAAAACTCGGTATCAAAGTCTTGAGCCCCAGCTGCTTGGCCAGATACAAACTGACTAGCCTTCTCATCCAAACGGAATTGAATCGGTTCAAGTCCAGCTTCTTTACGATCTGCAACCAGCACTTGCTCCAAACGAGGAAGGAAACTTGCTGCCTTAGCTTCATGAACCAACAAAACCTCCATAGCATTGCAGACAGAAGGACGACTAGTTTTAGCATTGTTTATGATCGATAGAGCCTTATCTTCATCCACATCCTTATCCACATAGACATGGACAATCCCAGTTCCTGTCTCGATAACAGGTACGATAGCATTCTCAACCACTGCATTGATCAAACCAGCTCCCCCACGAGGAATAAGAAGGTCTAGATATCCCTTGGCCTTCATCATGGCATAGCTGCTTTCTCGGCTGGTATCTTCCACCAGTTGAATCACATCTGGATGAATGGTAGTCGTCTCCAAGCCCTTCTTCAAGGCTGTGACAATGGCATGAGCTGTTTGATAAGCATCCTTCCCACTACGAAGAACGACCGCATTCCCACTCTTGAGAGCCAAAGCAACCGCATCAGACGTCACATTTGGACGGCTTTCATAGATAATGCCGATAACACCCATAGCCACCCGTTTCTTGGTGATAACCAAACCGTTTTCAAGCTGACTGGTTTCTATAACTTCACCGATTGGATCTGGTAAGGCAACCACTTCACGAATACCAGTTGCCATTGCTTCTATACGTCCTGCATCCAAATAAAGACGATCCAGCATCACATCTGAGATTTTACCCTTGGCCGTTTCCATATCGAGGGCATTGGCCGCTAAAATTTCCTCAGTAGCTGCTATTAAGTGATCAGCCATGGCTAGCAAGGCTTGGTTTTTCACCTCTTCACTAGCTGTGTTGATCGATTTTTTAACAGCCTGTACCTGTTCAAATTGTTCTTGTGTACTTACCATAGTTTACCTCTAAAATTCTGTAAAGAGTAGTTGGATTTCAGGCGTAATGGAAATCCAGTCATCACGGTGAATCAAGACACCCTTAGCTTTTTGAGAACGCAACATATCCTCCAAAGCAGATGCTCCAAATTGCACGCGTCCTTTTCCAAGTGATTTTCCACTTTCCTTGTCAAATACTGTCACGATATCACCGTAAGAAAAGGCTCCTTCTGCTTCAACAATACCAGATAAGAGAAGACTCTTGCCATGTTGAGAGAGAGCTTCTGCAGCCCCTCTATCAACCCAAATAGAACCCTGACTTTTGGCATAAAAAGCTAGCCATTGTTTCTGGGTACGAAGTCCCTTCTTTTGCGCAACAAAGTAGGAACCATCCTTGGTCTCCTCAGCTGCTTCAATCATGGCATCTTCCTTCAAGGATAAGCAGATATAAACTGGAACTCCTGATTCTGTTGCGATAGTCGCAGCCTTAATTTTGGTTAACATGCCCCCAGTTCCGTTTGAAGAACCTGCTCCGCCAGCCATATCGATAATCTCACGATTAATGGTCTCGATTTTCTCCAAGCGTTTGGCTCTTGGGTCTGAATTAGGATTTCCAGTATAAAGACCGTCCACATCTGTCAAGAGAACCAAAAGGTCTGCTTGTACCATGGCCGCTACCTGGGCACTTAAAGTGTCATTGTCCCCAACCTTGAGCTCATCAATAACAACACTATCATTCTCATTGATGATAGGAATCGCCCCACGGCTAAGTAGAACTGACAAAGCCTGATGGGCATTTTTATAACGACGCTTATCCACAAAGTCGTCCTGGGTCAGCAAAATTTGTGCAGAAACGATTTGACGCAAGAGAAGATTGGTTGTGTATTCTTCCAACAAAAGCCCTTGTCCTACCGCTGCTGAAGCCTGTTTATCAGCAATCTTAGTCGGACGTTTCTTAAATCCTAAGGCTCCAAAACCTGCAGCAATGGCACCTGACGACACCAAAATCAATTCATGACCCGCCTCGTGCAACATCGCCAACTGCTGGGTAATAGCCTTTACCTTACTACGTGATAAACTTCCATCCTCATTCGTCAGAGAAGAAGTTCCTACCTTAAAGACAATCCGTTTGTATTTCATAGTCTCACTCCGATTCTTCATATTTATCCATTATAACATGAATGACAAAAAATAGAAAAGAGTTGATAGGAAAAAGAAGGCCTAAAACCTTCTTTTTTACTACTGTTCTAATTCAGATCTGTTTACAATCGTTTCAGAGCTTTGTGAAGTTGAAGAAGTCAAATCCTGACTAGTCGAAGAACTTGTAACACTTTCGTTCTGAGTCGTTACTTTATTTTCAAGATCTTTTTTCACTACTTCACTGGATTCTTTTGTCTCTGAATGACTTGTAGTTTTAATTGTAGCAGATTTTTCTACTGGAATATCCACTAACCAGACACCACTTGAATCAACAGTATAACCTTCTGGTGTCTTACCATTCACAAGTAATTGACCATTTTCTTTCAAGAAGTACCATTTATCCTTGTCCTTGATCCAACCCGCGGCTCGTGAACCATCTTCCTTGTAGAAATACCAATCATTTGCCTTTTTAAGCCAGCCTTGCTTCATAGCTCCTGATTCTTCTAGATAATAATGTTGACCTGCAACTTCTATCTCGCCTGTCTTCATGATACCAGCAGAATCCATATAGTACCAGATTTCTTTATCTTTTACCCAGCCCGTTTTCATTTCCCCTGATTGAGCAAAGTAATACCATTGCCCCTTATATTGAAGCCAACCTGTTTGCAGCGAACCATCCTTGGATAAATAATAATTCTGACCTCCAGTATTTATCCAACCAATTTCCATCTGGCTTTCTTTGTTGAAATAATACCAGCTTCCATCGATTTTCTTCCAATTTTTTGCAGCAGCACCAGAGTCTGTCAAATAAAACCAACGATTGTTCCACTTTTTCCATTGATTCTGTAACAAGATACCCGTTTGGTTAAAGTAATACCATTCACCCTTGATTTCATTCCAACCAACTGCATACTCTCCTGTAGAATCAGGTGCTTGATACCACCAATTCCCATATGCACTCTTATGCCAACCAGCTTGAAAACTTGGAATATGCTTGTAGGAGGTTGAAATATTGACAAATCCGTCTTGTCGAATATCAAAAACTGTCGCATCATAGTCTTTGCTGGCTGCGTTAATTCTCTCAATTCCAAGTTCTTTAAGCCAATTGACATACTCACTATCAACACCATTTTTCCAAGGTAGACTATCCGAAGTTTGAACAATCAAACTCGGACTCAAATTTTTAATAAAATTCTTTGTGTTTGATTTGTTGGTATCATGGTGATGGTTAAACTTCATCAAATCAACTTTTCCAATGAGAGGACCATACTTGTCTTCTGCTCCATGAACATTATCTAAGTCGCCCCCAAGGTAAATTTTCTTGCCATTGACTTTCACTACACTAATCAAGGAATTGGAATTGTCATCCCAAATTTTCTGTAATTCACCTGACGAATCGGTTTCATTCTCGTAGTTATAGAGTTGAATATCCATGTCTCCAAACTGAAAATGAGCATCTCCTTGTGAGATGTTTTGAATAACTGAAACACCTTTTTCTGCAGCAGTCTGTAAAACCTTATCATAACCGTACAGATTATCCCATAAACGTTCAGAATTAGTAATACGATTATCACTATATTTTTTAAGATAGACTCGGTCAACTGGATAGGTAGACAGTAATTCATCAACATTTCCAATATGGTCACTGTGGGTATGGGTTACCAAAATAAAATCAAGTTTTTGAACACCCAATTCCTTCAAACGACGAAAGACACGGTCTGTTAGAACATGCTTATAAGATGTTTCAATTCCTTCTCTCCATGGATAACGAGAATCACTTCCATCAGGAAAATCATAATCTTCTCCTGTATCCACCATGGCAAAATGCCCATTGCTTTCAAGAATAATCGCATCACTGCCACCTTCTTGAACATTGATAAAGTGAATTTTATTTCCTGAACTTTCTTGAGCTTGAACATTTCCATACCATGACAAAGCTAAAAAAGCGCCTGCAAGTGCTAAACTAGTTAATTTCTTTTTCATTCTTACTTTCTCAATCTCTCCAATGTTTCCTTAAAAATCTCTGGGATATCTGCTGTAAATTCTAAGGTCTCACCTGTTCTCGGATGAGTAAAACCTAAAGTCTTGGCATGAAGAAATTGCCCATGCCCTTTCAGAGTCTTGCGTGGTCCATAGACTTCATCACCAGCGACTGGATGACCAATATAAGCCATGTGAACACGGATTTGATGGGTACGCCCTGTCTCCAGTTGTAACTCCACTAAGCTGTAATCACCAAAGCGTTCCACGACATGGAAACGGGTCACTGCAGGTTTCCCTTTAGCAGTTACAGCCTGTTTCTTACGATCTTTTTCACTACGACCAATCGGTGCTTCAATCACACCACGATCATTGGGCAGATTTCCATGAACAATCGCCCAATATTTGCGGAGAGACTTTTTATCCTTGAGTTCTTGAGCAAGTGCTAGATGCGCCTCATCGTTTTTAGCAATCATGAGAAGGCCTGACGTATCCTTGTCAATACGATGAACAATTCCTGGACGCAGAACCCCATTGATACCCGACAAGTCCTTAATATGATACATGAGAGCATTTACTAGGGTTCCACTAGTATGACCAGCACTCGGATGCACAACCATGCCCTGAGGTTTGTTAACGACGGCCACATCCTCATCTTGGTAGATGATTTCTAGCGGAAGATCCTCAGCCACATACTCTAAAACCTCTGGTTCTGGCACATGATAAGTGACGATATCGCCCTCTTGGACAGTGTATTTAGCTTTCTTGACTTGGCCATTGACCAAGACCTGGCCTGATTTGATTTGTTCATTCGCGAGACTACGTGATAATTCTGTCAAATCCGACAAAGCCTTATCCAAACGCAGGCCACCAGTTTCAATTTTAATTTCCATTTATTTCCTCTTTTAGCATTGCAATCAATAAAATAATCACTCCAACAGTCAGATAGCTATCTGCCACATTGAAAATTGCAAAATTGATAAAGTCAAGGTGGAACATATCCACAACAAAGCCCTGACTGATCCTGTCAATAAAGTTTCCAAGACCACCTGCGATTATCAATATCAAGCCCAAGAGCATCCAGAGTGAGTCCTCCATGTGTTTATGTAGATACCAAATGGCACCTATCATAACGACCAATGTAATGATAGCAAATAACCACTGCTGGTCTTGTAAGATGGAAAAGGCTGCCCCTCGATTTTGCAGGTAGGTTAAGCTAACGAGATTGGGAATCCACGAACGAACTTCACCCAGTGGAATCTGCCAGACGATATAGGATTTGACTAACTGATCCAGCGCAATCAAAAGCAGTACAATGACTGCCACTATTCCTCTTTTTTTCATGATTTCCTCTTCTGATCAAAATATTCTTGCATGACTTCTACGAAAAGAGTTCCAGCCTGACTAAGCTCCACTTCCTCACGTTTAACATAGACCATGCGATTATCTAGGTTATCCTTGAGACGAATAACTGTGATGCCATTAACACTATCACTATCTAAAAATCCAGAACCTGTCGCATAGGCATCCGCCCGCTCCAAAATACCATTCAAAGTAGCACGGTCTGTCACATTGAACATCTGCGAGCTAGCGCTGGTATCAACAAAGTTCTCCGAATAATAAAGGTACTCGTCTTTCTCTTGAGTGAAACGAACCGTTGGTAGATCCGCTAAATCCTCCATGACCAATTCATCTTTCTGAGCCAAAGGATGCCCTTCACGGAGATAAATGTGAGTATGGAAAGGAATCAATTCAATGACCTCAAGACCCAGCTTTTCAACCCGCTGCATAATACCCTTTTTATTTTGATTGTTAAGGTAGATAATCCCAATCTCACTGTGACCTTGTGCTACTTCATCTAAGATTTGAACAGTAGTTGATTCAAAAATACGAAAGTTCTTATAGTCAGGATAACGCTCTGAAAAAGCTGTAATGGTTGGTGGCAAGAAGTCATAGTGCTGGCTAGCAATGGAAAATTCATCTTTTTCTTCCTCAGGATTGGCATACTGATTTTGAAAAATATCAAATCCCTTGACCAATTCTTGCGCTTTTTCATAAAATTCCATCCCACGACGGGTCAAGAAAGTCCCTGAGCTGGTCCGACGGAAAATCTTAAAACCCAACTCTTTTTCCAAATCACGAACAGAAATAGACAGACTCGGCTGACTAACATACATCTTTTCAGCAGCTTCACGGAAAGTACCACTATTGGCAATGGCAACAACATAGCGTAATTGTTGAATGTTCATCTTCTACCCCCAACTTCTTTATCTTTTCATTATACCATATTTTAGAAGTTTTCCAAAAAGGAAAAAAGTCTAGAAATTTTCAAGTCTCAATAAATACTCTAACATCCCAATACAAGAATTTGAACCATTCTTTTTTCAGTCTTTATATGATTTCAAGCAAATAAAAACAGCAAATCTTTTTGATTTACCGTTTATAATATGATGCAAGAAAAGCCTCTAATATTTTCTTTTGCCCTATAAATCAACTAGAAAAAGCCTCTTCAATCCTATTAGCTATATCTGGATTTACTTCCCAAATACCAGCATAAGGTTGTTCAATATACTGTTTTTCTTTCATAGTATATAGATAGGCTACACTATCATTTTCTTCATTCTGATGATAAAATTTGATAATGATGTAATCTTTAACATTTGTCGGTTGATCATTTACACTCTCTAAAGTTGTAGATTTTGATTGTTTGTGTATCTCCTTAATCAATTCTGAAATTTCTTCTCTCTTACTTATTGTTTTAATTTCTCCAGAGATACTTTTCTGCAGGGAAATTACAGAAATCCTTTCAGATTCAGGAAGAATGATTTTTTTGTTATTGTCACAAGCAGATAGAACAAGAAAAGAGATTGAACAGACTATTATGATGAATATCTTTTTCATACAGGGTCACATCCTTTCATTCTTCTTACTTCTTCTTTTAGATACAATTATAATATCAAAGCTTAGCAATTTTTACAATATCTTATTACCTTATAAAATTCATTACTAAAAAATTTTTACATCATGCTATTTTTTAATTGTAAAATAAAGTAACCGACAAATTCACTTCTTACATTGGTTTTTAAAATATGGGTATCAGCGTGGGTATCAAAATAAAAAAATAGGCTCTCCGAAAACTCGGAAAGCCTTAGTTTATGCTACTTCTAGCTTCCTCGCCTTTACATTTCAAGGCTCGGGATAAAAAGGTTCACTGGACCTTTTTATTTAGCGATTGGGTAAACAGAAACTTGTTTTTTATCGCGTCCTTTACGTTCAAAGCGTACTACGCCTTCAACTTTAGCGAACAAAGTATCGTCTCCACCACGTCCAACGTTTACACCTGGGTAGATGTGTGTACCACGTTGACGGTAAAGGATTGAGCCACCTGTTACAGTTTGTCCGTCAGCTGCTTTAGCTCCAAGACGTTTCGCTTGTGAATCACGTCCGTTTGATGTAGAACCTCCACCTTTTTTGTGGGCGAAAAGTTGCAAGTTGTTAAGAGTCATTTTTAACATAATGTTTTCCTCCGTGTTAGTTTTCTGTGATAACTCTGGTTTGGACGAACTCAGAAGAGTTCTCCGATAAGTTTGCCATACCTAAGAAAAATGATTCAAAAAATAACTGGGTCATTTCTCTCTGGTGTGAAGGAAGATCTTTTGGAATCTCAACCATCAGATAGCCACCTTCATCTTCGTTTAATTCTAGGATTGGTTCATAGCCTGCAAATTTTTCAATAGAATTGATAAAGTTAATGGCAAGCGTAGAAACCGATGCACACACGACATCTAAGCCGTATTCGCCACTCTCGGCGTGTCCAGTAATTTCCGCACTCCTCAGCTCGCCATCTTCGGCTCTCTCAAAGACTGCTTGTATCATGTGTTCTCCTTAAAATTAAGCGTTGATTGCGTTGATGACAACTTTTGTATATGGTTGACGGTGACCTTGTTTACGGTGGCTACCTTTTTTAGGTTTGTACTTGTAAGTAACAACTTTCTTTTGTTTTCCTTGTTTTTCAACAGTTCCAACTACAGTAGCTCCAGCAACAAGTGGAGTTCCGACAACAGTGTTTTCACCACCAACAAGAACAACTTCGTTAAAAGTAACTTCTTGACCAGCTTCAACGTTCAATTTTTCAACGTAAACTGCTTGACCAACTTCAACTTTAACTTGTTTTCCGCCAGTTTTGATAATTGCGTATGTGCTCATTATGCACCTCCTATGATTTTTATGGGTTTCCCCGAATTTTTTGTGAAGACTCGCCTAGCATCGTGGGACGAACCACTTAAAGGAAGAGCTCTAAGTATAACAAAGAATAAACTAGGAATTGAGCCGAAGACATAACTTATGTTAGGCAAGGCGACAATGACGAAGTTTAAATTTGTTATACGACGAGCAACGATGTTCGTGCGGTTGCACAGGATCGTGCATAGTCAACTCTTCAAGTATAGCATATCTCCTATTTTCTTACAAGTAATAACACCTAAAATGAAGCTTTTTCTTTTACTTTTTTCTGCCACGAGGCAAAAAGCATACTGAGATAAAAAATACTCATCATAATAGGAACACCAAGAATGGTCTTTTCCTGATAAAAAATCGTCAAATAGGCTGAAAAGACAACGCCAAGGACAAAACTACTAAGCAGGCTAACAAATATGAACCCTTCACGCAAAAAAGGAGTGTGCTTGGTTCGGAAATAATCTCCAAAAGCCAGCATGGTCCGCTTGATATTTCCTGTCATAAAGGCATTATTATAAGCAATACCGGACACTTCTCCAAAAGCAGTTGTCACCAGTCCCATACAGAAGGCCAAGGGTGGTACTAGATAGATATTATCCACAGTCTGAGGCACAAAACCAATAACTATTGATAAGATTGCCAAAGGAATCAGTGACAGAATCGGTTTTTTCACAATTCTCAATTTTTCCTTATAAACAGTTAATAAAAAGATCCCCATCATAAAAGCTAGCAAGGTGAGAACCTTGTCCCTAACATCTGAAACATTATTCTGGATTAATTCTACTGAAAGAAAGACGACATTCCCAGTTTGTCCAGCTACAAGAGTATTCCCTCGCACAATAAAAGTATAGGCGTCTACATATCCTGCACAAAAAGTCAAAAAAAGCGCTAGCCTCTTAGACTGACGTGATATTTTTCTTATAGGTAATAACCTCATTTTCCCTCCCATTCATTTACTCATCTCATTATTGTACCACTTTCTTTGGAAAAGACCTAGTAGCTTATTTGAAATTTTTTACCCTCTGTTGGATAGTCCCGTCTATCTATGTTATAATGAAAGAAGGATTTGAAATCGGAAAAGGAGTAACTATGCTTAAATTAGGTGTCATCGGAACAGGGGCTATCAGCCATCACTTCATAGAAGCAGCCCATACCAGTGAAGAATACCAGTTGGTCGCAGTCTATTCTAGAAAACTAGAAACTGCAGCAACCTTTGCTTCTCACTATCAGGATATCCAACTCTTTGATCAATTAGAGGACTTCTTCAAGAGCTCTTTTGATGTAGTCTATATTGCTAGTCCAAACTCCTTGCATTTTGCTCAGGCAAAAGCTGCCTTGTCTACTGCTAAACACGTTATTCTTGAAAAGCCAGCTGTCACGCAGCCACAAGAATGGCTGGATTTGATTCAAACAGCTGAGAAAAATCACTGTTTTATCTTCGAAGCAGCTCGTAATTATCACGAGGAAGCTTTCACAACTATCAAAAATTTCTTAGCAGACAAGCAAGTGTTAGGGGCAGATTTCAACTATGCCAAGTATTCTTCCAAGATGCCGAACTTATTGGCTGGACAGACACCTAACGTCTTTTCAAACCATTTTGCTGGAGGAGCCCTTATGGATTTGGGGATTTATCCCCTCTACGCTGCCGTTCGTCTCTTTGGAAAAGCTAAGGATGCAACCTATCAGGCTCAACAGCTTGACAATAGTATTGACCTAAATGGTGACGGAATCCTCTTCTACCCAGACTATCAAGTTCATATCAAGGCTGGAAAAAACATCACTTCCAATCTCCCTTGCGAGATTTATACAACAGATGGTACCTTGACCCTCAACACCATCGAACATGTCAGCTCAGCTATTTTTACCGACCATCAAGGCAATCAAATCCAACTCCCTATCCAACAGGCTCCTCATACGATGACTGAGGAAGTCGCTGCATTTGCACAGATGATCCAGCAACCAGACCAGACACTCTACCAGACTTGGCTGGACGATGCAGGCTCTGTTCATGAGCTACTATATACCATGCGCCAGACTGCTGGCATTAGATTTGAGGCAGAAAATGAAAACTAAACTACCGACTGAATGGCAAGAACTGAGCGACCAACTCGGTTTCCAAGAATTTACCCCCATTCAAACTCAACTATTTGATCCCCTTCTTGCAGGAGAAAATCTTCTAGGAGTGAGCCCAACAGGAACTGGTAAGACCCTAGCTTACCTCCTACCAAGTCTTCTCCGACTACAAAAGAAAAAAGCGCAACAACTCTTGATTCTAGCACCAAACACGGAACTTGCTGGACAGATTTTTGATGTATGTAAAACGTGGGCAGAAGCCATCGGTTTGACAGCCCAACTCTTCCTATCGGGTTCAAGTCAGAAACGTCAAATTGAACGCCTCAAAAAAGGACCAGAAATTCTGATTGGAACCCCTGGTCGTATCTTTGAGTTGATTAAATTGAAAAAAATCAAGATGATGAATGTAGAAACCATTATCCTGGATGAATTTGATCAATTGCTAGATGATTCTCAGATTCACTTTGTCGAGAAAATCACCCACTACGCACCTCGTGACCACCAACTCATCTACATGAGTGCGACAACCAAGTTTGACCAAGAAAAGATTGCGCCTAATACACGTACCATTGACCTCTCTGACCAAAAATTGGACAACATTCAACATTTCTATATGCAGGTATATCAACGTCACCGAGTGGATATGCTACGAAAACTGGCTCATGTAGAGGATTTCCGCGGACTAGTCTTTTTTAACAGCCTGTCAGATCTAGGAAGTGCAGAAGAAAAACTACAATATCGTGATATCTTGGCTGTTTCTCTAGCGAGTGATGTCAATGTTAAATTTAGAAAAGTCATCTTAGAAAAGTTTAAAGACAAGCAACTAACCCTACTTCTTGCAACTGACCTTCTGGCTCGTGGAATTGATATCGATAGCCTCGAATGTGTTGTAAACTTTGATGTCCCTAGAGATATCGAGACCTACACCCACCGTGCTGGCCGTACTGGCCGTATGGGCAAGGAAGGTTATGTTATCACTCTCGTCACTCATCCAGAAGAAATCAAAAAACTCAAAAAATTTGCAAGCTTACATGAAATTGTCTTGAAAAACCAAGAACTATATATCAAATGAAGCCCCATTTGCTCTATACACACCAAGTGTATGGAGCTTTTTTGTAAGCAATTCTTCAATTTTAGTTCAATACCAGAAAAAAGAACCTTGCAAAGCAAGATTCTTTTAGTGTCTGACTTAAATAATTGTTCTTCTGGGAACTAAATCGAATTAAGCTTCGATTTCTGTAACCATACCTGAACCAACAGTACGTCCACCCTCACGGATAGAGAATGTAGTACCTTGTTCTACGGCGATTGGGTGGATCAACTCAACGTCGATTGTCACGTTATCACCAGGCATTACCATTTCAGTACCTGCTGGAAGTTCGATTGAACCTGTAACGTCAGTAGTACGGAAGTAGAATTGTGGACGGTAGTTGTTGAAGAATGGAGTGTGACGTCCACCTTCTTCTTTAGTAAGGATATAAACTTCACCTTTGAATTTAGTGTGTGGGTTGATTGAACCTGGTTTAGCGATAACTTGTCCACGTTCGATTTCATCACGTTGAACACCACGAAGAAGGACACCTACGTTATCTCCTGCAAGACCTTCGTCAAGTTGTTTACGGAACATTTCAACACCAGTTACAACTGCTTTATGAGTTTCTTCTTTAAGACCAACGATTTCGATTTCGTCGTTGACTTTAACAACACCACGGTCGATACGTCCTGAAGCAACTGTACCACGTCCAGTGATTGAGAATACGTCTTCGACTGGAAGAAGCAATGGTTTGTCAGTGTCACGTTCTGGTTCTGGGATGTACTCATCAACTGTGTTCATCAATTCCATAACGATATCTTCGTATTTAGAGTCACCTTCAAGAGCTTTAAGAGCTGAACCTTGGATAACTGGAAGATCGTCACCTGGGAAGTCGTATTCTGACAAGAGGTCACGGATTTCCATTTCAACCAATTCAAGCAATTCTTCGTCGTCAACCAAGTCAACTTTGTTCATGAAGACGATAAGGTGTTTAACACCAACCTGACGTGAAAGAAGGATATGCTCACGAGTTTGTGGCATTGGTCCGTCAGTTGAAGCTACTACAAGGATAGCTCCGTCCATTTGAGCAGCACCAGTGATCATGTTTTTAACGTAGTCCGCGTGTCCTGGAGCGTCGATGTGAGCGTAGTGACGTTTTTCAGTTTCGTACTCAACGTGCGCAGTGTTGATTGTGATACCGCGTTCGCGTTCTTCTGGAGCAGCATCGATAGACGCATAGTCTTTAGGTTGGTTAACTGATGAAGGCAAGCGACGTGCCAAAACAGTTGTGATAGCTGCAGTTAGGGTAGTTTTACCGTGGTCAACGTGTCCGATAGTACCAATGTTAACGTGCGGTTTACTACGATCGTATTTTTCTTTTGCCATTTGAGTAAAAGCCTCCAATAAAATATATTTTATAGATAGACAGTAGGCAATACAGTCTAACTTTCCTTACTATTTTATCAAATTTCAGCTAAATTGCAAGTGTTTTACAAAGTTTTTGTGAATTATTCTTAATCTGCTAATCTAAACGACACTTCTACTCCTATCACTTAGCTAAACAAAAAGAAAAATCAGGAATTCCTGACTTTTACTTAGCTAATTCTCTTTCTCGTTCTTTCATTATTTTATGATTTTCATACAAACGTGATAAAAACTTAGAAATTTCTTTTAAGATAGAATAAGTTGGTACTGCGACAATCATACCAATGACGCCATAGATGTTACTTGATAATAAAAGTAATACTAAAATCGTAATTGGATGAACCTTCATCACTCCGCCAACGATTCGAGGGTAAAGGATGTTCCCATCCACTTGTTGAATGATCAACATGTAAATAACTGCAATCAGCATTCTATGAGGATCAGTAAAGACATTTGCGATAATCATTGGAATCAAACCAATACTTGGTCCCACATACGGAATGAGATTGGCTAATCCTGAAAAGATGGCGAAGACCAAAGCGTATTTTAAACCGATCACGCTATATCCGATAAAGGCCAAACAACCAATAATAATCGCATCAATGGCGACTCCACTAATATATCGAGCAATTGTCGCATTCAAATTTTTTAAGAGGCCTACAATATGCAACTTATCTCTCTTTAAAACAGTACGTTCAAGCATCGGTAAAAATTTGTGACCATCTAACAAAAAATAAACCAAAAATACAGGTGTCATGATAATAATTAAAACAGTACTAAAGAGAGCTGATAGGATACTTCCGACACTATTGGTCACACTATTTAGTATATTTTGTAAAATATCTACATAAGAAAGATTTAACTGTTGAATAGTCGCTTGGATATCCAAATTTTGAAAAGCTGGATAAGTAGATAAATCCAAAATCAAATCTTGTAAACGGCTGTAGATAGTCTGGCTAGTCGCAATCAAGCTGGTCAACTGATTGACCAAAATCGGTAAGAGATAGACTACCCCAATAACTAGCCCCCAAACCAAGGCACACAAAGTTAGTAGAATACCAATGATACGATTAATTTTGAAATACTTTTGTAAAAAACTAACAAAGGGATTGGTCAAATAATATAAAAAACTACCTAGAAGAAAGGGAATCATTATGGTGTTTGCGACACTTACAAAAGGCGTTATAATCCCACCCATCTGTCTCCATAAATAAAAGATGATGGTTAATAATAAAATCTCACTGGTCCAAAAAAATAATTTATTCTTACGAAACATGGGGTACCTCCATTCATCTATTTTACCACACTTTCAAAAAAGCTTCTTTCTTCTATCGTGAAACTGGGAATATTTTTTTCTTTATGTTAGAATAAACTTACTATGAAAAAAATCATTTTAACTCTACTAAGCTTATCTGTGATTGGGTCAGCATCTACTGTTGCTGCTCAAGATTTTAATATTGCTGCAAAACATGCAATTGCCGTTGAGGCAAATACTGGAAAAATACTTTATGAAAAAGATGCAACTCAGCCAGTCGAAATCGCTTCTATTACAAAATTAATTACAGTTTATCTTGTCTATGAAGCCTTGGAAAACGGAAGTATTTCGCTATCTACCCCAGTAGATATTTCTGAATATCCTTACAAATTAACAACTAATTCTGAAGCAAGTAACGTCCCTATGGAGGCTCGTAATTATACCGTCGAACAACTACTGGAAGCAACACTAGTATCTAGCGCTAACAGTGCAGCCATTGCTCTAGCTGAGAAAATTGCTGGCTCAGAAAAAGATTTCGTCGATATGATGCGGGCAAAACTCTTGGAATGGGGAATTCAAGATGCTACTGTTGTCAATACAACTGGTCTGAACAATGAGACTCTAGGGGATAACATTTACCCAGGCTCTAAAAAAGATGATGAAAACAAGCTCAGTGCTTATGATGTTGCTATCGTTGCTCGTAACCTCATCAAAAAGTACCCACAAGTCTTGGAAATCACCAAAAAACCATCTTCTACTTTTGCTGGAATGACAATCACTTCAACAAACTACATGTTAGAAGGCATGCCTGCTTACCGTGGTGGTTTTGATGGACTGAAAACAGGAACAACAGACAAAGCTGGAGAGTCTTTTGTTGGTACTACTGTCGAAAAAGGAATGAGGGTTATCACAGTTGTTTTGAATGCAGATCATCAAGCCAATAATCCTTACGCTCGTTTCACAGCTACATCTTCACTAATGGATTATATCTCTTCTACATTCACACTTCGCAAAATCGTTCAAAAAGGCGAGGCCTACCAAGATAGCAAAGTCCCTGTACAAGACGGAAAAGAAGATACAGTCACTGCTGTTGCCAAAGATGATATCTCTCTAATTGAACGTGTTGGGAATCAATCTTCCCAATCTGTTCAATTCACACCTGATTCCAAAGCAATCCCAGCACCACTTGAAGCTGGAACAGTGGTTGGCCATTTAACTTATGAAGACAAGGACTTGATTGGTCAAGGTTACATTACCACTGAACGTCCTAGTTTCGAAATGCTAGCAGAAAAGAAAGTTGAAAAAGCCTTCTTCTTAAAAGTTTGGTGGAATCAGTTTATCCGCTTCATCAACGAAAAATTATAAAAAAATCGCGATTTTAAACCGCGATTTTTTTACTATTTCTTAGTTCTACTAAAATATAACTTTATCCAACTGATCCTTCCATTTCATAGCTAATCAAGCGGTTAAGCTCAACAGCATACTCCATTGGAAGCTCTTTTGTGAAGGGTTCTACAAATCCCATAACAATCATCTCAGTTGCCTCAGATTCTGACAATCCACGGCTCATGAGGTAATAGAGTTGTTCTTCAGAAATCTTAGATACCTTAGCTTCGTGTTCCAAAGCGACTTGTGAGTTGTGAATTTCATTAAATGGAATAGTATCTGATGCTGACAAGTCATCCATGATAATAGTATCACACTCGATGTGAGAGACAGATTTTTTAGAGTTCTTATTAAAGGTTACCTGTCCACGGTAGTCAACCTTTCCTCCGCCTTTAGCGATGGATTTAGAAACAATAGACGAGCTAGTATGTGGAGCATTGTGAATCATCTTAGCACCCGTATCTTGGTGTTGCCCTGCATTAGCAAAGGCAATAGAAAGCATAGTACCACGCGCCCCTTCTCCATCAAGGTAAACAGATGGGTATTTCATAGTAGTCTTTGCACCCAAGTTACCATCAATCCACTCAACCGTGGCATCCTTTTGAGCCTTAGCACGCTTAGTAACCAAGTTATAAACGTTATCAGACCAGTTTTGGATGGTTGTATAACGCATATAAGCACCATCTAAGGCAAAAATTTCTACGATGGCAGCATGCAAGCTGTTACTTGAATATGTTGGTGCCGTACATCCTTCTACGTAATGGACGCTTGCTCCCTCATCAACGATAATCAAGGTACGTTCGAACTGACCTGTATTTTCGTTGTTGATACGGAAATAAGTTTGAAGCGGAATATCTACCTTAACACCTTTTGGTACGTAGATAAAGGTTCCACCTGACCATACTGCTGAGTTCAGGGCAGCCAACTTGTTATCAGTCGGCGGTACCAACTTCGCAAAGTATTGTTTAAACAAGTCTGGGTATTCCTTGAGGGCAGAATCTGTATCTGTAAAGATAATCCCCAATTTTTGGAACTCTTCCTTCATGTTGTGGTAAACCACTTCTGACTCGTACTGGGCAGAGGCACCTGCTAGATAAGCACGCTCAGCTTCAGGAATCCCGATACGCTCAAAGGTTTCTTTGATTTTTTCAGGAACTTCATCCCATGAACGGGCTGGTTTATCAGATGGTTTTTGATAGTAAATCAAGTCATCAAAGTCAATCTCTGACAAATCTGCTCCCCAAGTCTGCATTGGCATTTTTTTGAAGGTTTCATAAGACTTCAAACGGAATTCTAACATCCACTCAGGTTCTCCCTTAGCAGCTGATAATTCGCGAATGACATCTTCGTTCAATCCTTTTCCTGTCGATAGGACAGGCTCTACATCGTCATGGAAACCAAATTTATATTCACCAAGATCAATTGGTTTTGGTTCTACTCTTTCTTCAGCCATAATATCCTTTCCTTTATTCTTCATTTCTACTGATTCATAAGACAAAAGAAACTTGTCTTACTAATTTTCTTGATTTTCAATTGTTTTCTTCAGGGCATTCCAAGCTAGGGTTGCACACTTAATTCGTTGAGGGAATTTAGCAACACCTGACAAGAAGGCTGCATCTCCAAGACTATCTTGTCTGTCATCTTTTTGCCCTTGAACCATTTCAGAAAAAATAGTCGCAAGTTCTAAAATTTCTTGTTTGGTTTTTCCTAAAACTGCGTCCGTCATCATACTAGCAGAGGCAGTTGAGATGGTACAGCCTGAGTTTAGAAAAGCGATATCCTCCAAACGATCATCTGCATCAAACTTGACAGAGAGGTTGATGACATCTCCACAGGTCGGATTGTTGAGACTGATTTGCTCAGCATCTTCCAACTTCCCTTGGTGATGTGGATTTTTCGAATGGTCCGCTACCACTGCCATATAAAGGCTATCTAGTTTAGAAAGTGCCATTGAAAAACTCCTTTGTCTTTTGTAGGGCATCGACCAACTTGTCGCAATCTGCCTTGGTATTGTAGATATAAAAACTTGCACGAGCTGTTGCTGGAACTTCCAAATACTGAAGCAAGGGTTGCGCACAGTGGTGACCTGCTCGAACAGCCACTCCTTCATAATCCAAAGCAGTCGCAAGGTCGTGAGGATGAAGGTCGCCTAGGTTAAAAGCAATGACACCTGAACGTTGAGCCAAGTTCTGCGAACCATAAATGGTCAATCCTTCAATCGCCTGCAGTTTCGGATAGACGTATGAAATCAATTCCTGCTCATGAGCTTCAATGGCATCCATACCAATCTTTTCCAGATAATCCACTGCTGCTGCAAGTCCAATAGCACCTGCCATATTGGGCGTTCCAGCCTCAAATTTCCAAGGCAATTCTTTCCAACTAGCAGATTGCTCATAGACGAAATCAATCATCTCACCGCCAAATTCAACTGGTGACATTTGTTCCAGATACTTCTCTTTGCCGTAAAGGACACCAATACCAGTTGGACCCGCCATCTTGTGACCTGAAAAGGCGAAGAAGTCCACATCCAAGTCCTGAACATCAATCTTCATATGGGGTGTAGATTGAGCACCATCTACCACCATGATTGCTCCAACTTGGTGGGCCATTTGAGTAATTTCCTTAATTGGATTGATCACTCCAAGAACATTAGAGGCATGAGCTAGCGAAACAAACTTGACATTGTCCGTCAATTTAGCTCGCAAGTCATCCATATCCAAGGCACCGTCCTTGAGATAAACATAGACCAGCTCTGCTCCAGTCTTGCGACAGGCTTCCTGCCAAGGAATAATATTGGAATGGTGTTCCATGATAGAAATCAAGACCTGGTCTCCCTCAGTCAGGATTTCCTCAGCAAAGCGCGCCACCCAGTTAAGACTGGTTGTCGTTCCTCTAGTAAAGAGAACTTCCTTTGTAGAGCCTGCATTGATAAACTTACGAATGGTTTCACGGGCAGCTTCATAAGATGCTGTCGCCCTTTCAGCCAAGGTATGAACGCCACGATGAACATTGGCATTGTCGTTCTCATAGTAGCGGTTAATCGTCTCCAGAACTGCTAGTGGTTTTTGTGTCGTCGCAGCATTGTCCAGATAGACCAGAGGTTCATCGTTAACAATCTGGTCTAAAATCGGAAAATCCTTGCGAATCGCTTCTACATCTATCATAGGCTACCCCTTAGCGTTTTGACAATTTTTCTTCAATAGTTGCAATCATTTCATCACGAACTTCTTTGACTGGTATCTCAACGATAACAGATCCAAGGAAACCACGAACAACCAAACGTTCTGCAGTTGCCTTATCCAGACCACGGCTCATGAGGTAGTACATATCTTCTGGATCCACCTGACCGATAGAAGCCGCGTGTCCTGCAGTTACGTCATTTTCATCAATCAAAAGAATTGGATTGGCATCTGAACGCGCTTGATCTGAAAGCATGAGAACACGACTCTCTTGTTGCGCATCGGCTCCCTTAGCACCCTTGATGATATGACCGATACCGTTGAAGGTCAAAGTTGCTTTTTCAAGGATAACCCCATGCTGGAGGATATTTCCGATTGAGTTGCAACCATAGTTAGTCACACGAGTATCAATCCCTTGAATCTGACGTCCACTTGAAAGAGCTACCACTTTTAGGTCGGCATGGCTACCGTTACCAATCAGGTCGCTATCAAAGTCAGCAACGACGTTTCCTTCGTTCATAACACCAATCGCCCAGTCAATGCTTGCATCGTTGCCCAATTTACCTCGACGGCTAATGTAGGCAGTGACGTTTTCACCTAAACGGTCAATAGCCGCAAACTTCACTTGCGCACCAGAACGTGCAATTACTTCTACTGTGATATTAGCAGTTGCTTTGGCACTTCCTTCACCGCGTGACTCTAAACGTTCCAGATAACTAATCTTAGAATTTTTACCAGCGATAATCATAATATGCTTGTTAAACGGCACATCACTATCGCTGTCTTGATAGAAAATTCCTTCGATTGGTTCTTTAATCTCAACATTATCAGGAATGTAGAGAACAGCACCACTGTTGAAATAAGCTGTATGGTAGGCTGCCAACTTGTCATCGTCATACTTAACAGATGACATGAAGAATTCCTCAATAAGCTCTGGAATTTCTTCTAAAGCTGAGTGGAAGTCTGTAAAGACGACACCCTGTTCAGCCAACTCAACTGGAATTTGCTCAAAAACAGTTTGAGTTCCTACTTGAACCAATTTCAAGTGGTTATCTAGTGCAGTGAAATCTGGAACATTTGCTGATGGCTCACTTTCTATAATCGTTCCATCACCCAGATTCCAACGGTGGAATTTGACACGCTCAATAACCGGTAATTCTAAACTCTCAATCTTATCAAAAGCTTTTTGACGGAGGTCAGCCAACCAGCTTGGTTCAGCGTGCATTTCTGAAAAAAGTTTAATATTTTCTTTAGTCATTTACTTCTCCTAAAAGATACGAGGGAATTACAATTCTTCCTTGTAGTCGTAGCCAAGTTCTTCAGCTAGTTTTGCGTATCCTTCACGTTCCAAACGCGCAGCCAATTCTGGACCACCAGAAAGGACAACACGACCTTCCATCATGACGTGTACCACATCAGGTGTGATGTAGTTCAAAAGACGTTGGTAGTGAGTGATAATCATAGCACCAAAGCCTTCCCCACGCATGGCATTCACACCTTTAGACACAACTTTAAGGGCATCAATATCAAGACCAGAGTCAATCTCGTCCAAAAGGGCAAATGTTGGTTCCAACATCAAGAGTTGAAGAATTTCATTACGTTTTTTCTCACCACCAGAGAAACCTTCGTTGAGGTAACGCTCAGCCATTTCTTCTTTCATGTTGAGCAATTCCATCTTCTCATCCAATTTAGTGATAAACTCACGAACTGAAATCTTCTCATCGTCTTCTTTACCAGCATTCATGGCTGCACGAAGAAACTCAGCGTTAGTAATTCCAGGAATTTCTGATGGGTATTGCATAGCAAGGAAAAGTCCCATACGCGCACGCTCGTCTACTTCCAATTCAAGAATGTTGACGCCGTCAAACAAGACTTCACCTTTGGTAACTTCATAGTTTGGATTTCCCATGATAGCGGCAGAGAGAGTCGATTTACCCGTACCATTTGGCCCCATGATAGCGGCTATTTCACCTGTTTTCAGGGTCAGGTTAACCCCTTTTAAAATTTCTTTTCCTTCAATCTCAACGTGAAGATCTTTGATCTCTAATACTGACATGATAGTTCCTTTCTTTTTCAAGGCCTTTACAATACTTACTAGAAACATACTTGATTTCCCTAGAAAACACGGTAAAAGGTCAATAAATATACTTTTATAGTATAACAAAAAAAGCCTAAAAGGCTTTGATTTTGTCTAGAAGCTGAGGACTAGTCTTTTCCTTTCAAGTGCTGGTCAATGACATCTACTATTTTCCCCATCAAGTAACTGACTCGAAAATTTCTAAAGAGCAAAATGGCCCAAAAGGCTGCCATAATATAGCGACCAGTCATCCAGGCTTCATTAAAAAAATAGGTCTCAGCAGCTGTAAACAGCGCGATGATAATAAATTGTTGTCTATTCATAAACTTATTGTATCATGAAATCTTTCTTTAGTCTTCCTCTACCTTCACTTTATCTGCCAAAAATTCAAATCCTTCTGGAATCAGGCTTTCTTCTGCTTCTTTTTCAGTTTGAGAAGATTTGGCTTTGGCTGAAAAGGCTGCGCGAACTTCTTTCCATTCTTCCATAGAAATAGCTAAAATCTCAGGTGAAAAACCTGCTGCTTGACTTAGAATGTTGCCAAACATGGTGTTGAGATTGTCTCGTTTCATGGTTTGACCAGCATTGAAGTTAGACTCAAAAGCAAGAATAGCGTGGTGTTCATTGGCCGCAACTGGTTGAGATCCAACTAGCAGAGCCTTATCAGGACCTCCAAGACTTTCAATCACCTCTCCCCAGGCATTCTGTAAACGAATCAGATTTTGACGTGCTAAATCAGGATTTTCGACGGCCTCTTGTAAGATAGATTGAACTTTATTGCGATCTACACGATAGACTGTTTTGCCTGCCGCTGGACGACTAGGCGCTGGACTAGTTGGCTTGGCTACAGTTCCCACATTGGCGAGTTCTTGTTTGAGACGGGCAACTTCCTGTCTCAGCGTAGCAATTTCATTTTCAACCGCCCCTGAAAGAGCTGGTTCAGGCTCAATCTCTGCCAATCGAATAGTCATCATCTCAGCATAAATCTTTAGCTGTAAACTAGACTTAATATCTGCTAAACTGACTGTCGCCAAGCGAATCATTTCAAACAGATTTTCTTGAGGAAGTGCCAAGTTTTCTACAAAGACTGGACTATGATGAGTGTTTTCTCCACCTGTTTGAACAATTAACAAATCTCTTAAATAGTGCAAAAGATCGGTCACAAAACGAGTCATGCTCTTACCATTCTCAAAGAGAAGATTTAAGCAAGACAAGGCTTTGGGAACATCCTGTTGAGATAAGGCAGACACATAATCATCCAAGGCTGACAGACTAATAGTTCCTGTAATTTCTTCAGAGATAGCAGTCGTCAATTCATTTCCCTGTGTCAAACTCAGCGCTTGATCCAAAATAGACAAGGCATCTCGCATTCCACCTTCAGCCCGTCTGGCAATGATTTCCACAGCCTCTGGTTCAGAACTGATATTTTCTTTGTCTAAGATATAGTGGATATGTTCCTTAATATCTTGTGTCTTAATTGATTTAAATTCAAAACGTTGCACACGGGATAGAATAGTCGCAGGAATCTTGTGCAATTCCGTTGTAGCTAAAATAAAGACCACATTCTGTGTTGGCTCTTCCAACGTCTTTAGGAGAGCATTAAAAGCCCCTGTAGACAACATGTGAACCTCATCTATTATATAAACCTTATAACGGGCAAGGCTAGGGGCGTAGGTAGATTTATCACGAATTTCACGGATTTCATCGACCCCATTATTAGAAGCCGCATCCATTTCAATGACATCTTCTAAACTACCATCTGTCACTGCTTGACAAATATAGCAGTTATTACAAGGTTCACCACCCACTTGATTGGGACAATTCATAGCTTTAGCAAAAATTTTAGCTACACTGGTTTTTCCCGTCCCACGAGGGCCAGAAAAAAGATAAGCATGACTTATTTTCTCTTGCTCCACCGCTTGTTTAAGAGTCTTAGCAACAACTTCTTGACCAACCAACTGGGAGAAATTTTGACTTCTATATTTTCGATAAAGTGCTTGATACATTAGGCTTTCTCCTCAAACATTGTAAAGTCCCATTCTGTCTTTTCAAGCAAAATAGCGACAAATTGTTCCAAATAATCTCGATCCATAGCATCATAATCATCAATCTCTGAAGAATCCATATCCAGAACTCCAAGTAATTGACCATTCTTAGCCATCGGAACAACAATTTCACTTTTAGCTCGACTATCACAAGAAATATAGTTGGGATAGGTTGTTACATCACCAACCAGAACAGTTTCCTGAAAGTGAGCTGCCTCACCGCAAACTCCCTTTCCAAGTGCAATACGGATGCAGGAAACACCTCCTTGGAAGGGACCTAAAACCAATTCCTTTCCATCGAACAGATAAAAGCCTGCAAATACGGTATTAGGAAAACGTGATTTTAGAAGAGCACTGGCGTTGGAAAGATTAGCCAAAACATTGGTTTCGCCTTCCAATAAAAAAGAGAGCTCTTCATTTAACATTTGATAACGTGATTGTTTTTCTGATTCTAACATAGAACTATTATATCAAAAAAGGCTTGCAGACAAAAGAAAAATCCCTTGTTTAGAAAACAAAGGATTTTGTGAATTTTCAATTTGATTAAAGTTCGATATCACCGAACAAGTCAGCCATTGAGAATCCTGTTTGTGTTTCTGGAAGTTCGAAATCACGTTTTTCTTGACGTTTTGGACGACGTGGACGTGGAGCACGTTTTTCTTCTTTTTGTCCTTCTTCTTGAGCTGGACGCTCTTCAAGAGCTTTGATAGAAAGTGATACGCGCTCTGCATCTGCGTTAACTTCAAGAACTTTAACTTGAACTTCTTGACCAACTTTAAGAGCTTCTTTTGGATTTTCAATACGTTTGTGTGAAATTTGTGATACGTGAACAAGTCCATCGATACCTGGCAATACTTCAACAAATGCACCGAAGTCAGTCAAACGTTTAACTGTTCCTTCTACTACATCACCTTTAGCCAATTTTTGCTCAACGCCATCCCATGGTCCAGGTGTTGTTGCTTTAAGTGAAAGTGATACACGTCCTTCTTCTTCGTTAAGATCAAGGATTTTCACTTCAATTTCTTCACCAACAGTTACAACTGATTTTGGTGAAACGTTACGTTCATGTGACAATTCAGTCAAGTGAACCAATCCGTCAACACCACCAAGGTCGATGAAAGCACCGAAGCTTGTGATACGTGCAACTTTACCAGTTACTACATCACCAACAGCCAACTTACCGAATACTTCAGCGCGAGCTGCTACTGTAGCTGCTTCAACAACTTCACGACGTGAAAGGATGAAGCGGTTTTCTTTAGCGTCAACTTCTTTGATTTTAGCATCAAATTCTTGACCTACAAAACGCTCAGTGTTACGTACGAAACGAGTATCCAACATTGAAGCTGGGATAAATCCACGAACACCTTCAAATTCTACTGAAAGTCCACCTTTAACGGCACGAGTTCCTTTAACAGTAACAACTTCTTCTTCGCGACCAACAAGTTTGTCCCATGCTTTGCGAGCTTCAAGGCGTTTTTTAGATACAAGGTATGTAACTGTATCAGTATCTTTACCAACTACTTGACGAAGTACAAGAACATCCAATACTTCTCCTACTTTAACAAAGTCATTGATATCTGCATCGCGATCGTTTGTCAATTCGCGAAGAGTCAAGACACCTTCAACACCAGTTCCAGAGATTGCAACGTTAGCTTGAGTCGCATCAACTGTCAATACTTCAGCACTAACAACATCACCAGTCTCAACTTGGCTAACGCTATTTAGCAAATCTTCAAATTCGTTCATCTAAAAAATCCTCCAACAATCAAGTTTTTCTTAAACTTGACATACTTATAATTTTTTTCCTAAGCACCCGCAAGGACATGTTCATATCGTTCACGTCTTTCAATTATAAAAATAAAATACCCTAAGATATTTTGCTTTTTATCTTGATCATTACCTAAGAACTGGGGTAGCTGGATTCGAACCAACGCATGAGGGAGTCAAAGTCCCTTGCCTTACCGCTTGGCTATACCCCATTGATAAAATGGAGAGAGAGGGATTCGAACCCCCGAACCCGAAGGAGCGGATTTACAGTCCGCCGCGTTTAGCCTCTTCGCTATCTCTCCTATAATCAACATGGACTATTATATCATGAAAATTTCAAAAAAACAAGACTTATTTTGCTAAATTATAATTTTCAATCAAAATTTCCACAGCTTTTTCCAATTTTTTATAAAAACTATCGACATTCCCATTCTTTATGATGGCAAATTGTCCATCTAATTCGGCAATTTCTCCAATAATTTTTTTACCGATAGTCAATGTATAACCTTCAAAACTGTCTTTTCCTACATTAACTTTGGCATCTGCTACTTGAATTTCAATTTTTTTATCTTTCTTACTCATTTCATACCTCTCTTCACTTTTTCTATTTTACAAGAAAATCCAAAAACTAGCAAGAAAAAACTCTATATCATTCCGTGTCTGATATAGAGTTTTCTGCTTTATTTAATGTGTTTTTCTAGTTCTTTTTGGTACTTACCGTTTGATTCCAATTTTTCTTTTTGCCATTTTTTCAGTGCTTCTTCATATTCTTTTGTTGTAACGATATCTTTTTGCAATTTCATTCCTTTAAAGATATATGGGTCACCCTTAATACCAACTTGTGAGTATGGTTTTGAGAATGGCACTACATTACTTACAACTGGAGAACCACCAGATGAGGCTGTTGGCATCAATAATGAACTATCTGTCAACCAAGCTTGAGCCTTGGCATATTTTTCATAGCGCTCTTCAAGATTCGTAGTTTCTGAATCTGCATCATCCAATAATTTCTTATATTGGTCCAAACCAAGTTTAGCTACAACATCCTTATCTTTTCCTTTAGTGATACCAAGGTGTTTCATAGCAGAACCTGATTTAGGATCCATGATAGTTAAATAAGATGCTGGGTCTTGATAGCTTGGAGCCCATCCTGTACTGTTCAAATCATAGTCTTTTTGAGAAGGAACACGCGCTTGTGAAGTGATTGTTTCCTTTTCATTATCTGTCATTTGAAGAACATCGATGACAACATTTTCAGCACCAAGAGTTGATTCGATTGACTGTTTGAAAGAGTTACTTTGTTGAACGGCGATGGTATCTGTTTGTTCAACTGGAACATCCAAGTGAATTGGGAAGGTTACCCCTTTAGATTCCAAGTCTTTCTTAGCTTTTTCAAAGGCAACTTTAGCCTTGTCAGGGTTGTAGATAGAATCCTTACCATCAACTAGCTCGACACCTTTCCATTGGTCACCATAGTTCACCAACTCAGCTTGAGCAATTTGACCAAAGTTCTTACCGCCTGCTTGTACAAAGTTGTCAGGAACGAGACTGTTACGAATAATCTTGTCCGCACCGTCTTCACCATTTAGCTGGGCAGCGTAAGAATGGCGGTTGAAGGCAAAGTTGATAGCCTGACGGAAATCCTTATTCAACATAGCTTCTTTTGTAGAAGTCTTTTGTTCTTCACTTGTTTTCGCAGTTTTATTGTATGACTGACGATTTACGTTAAAAGTGAAGTAATAGCTACTTGAATCCTGTGGACTATAAGTAATTTTATCTCCGTATTGTTCCAAAGTTGAAGCAAAGTTTGAACTACTTGGGAAGAGACGGGCTGTTGTGTAGGCACCAGAAGAGAAGCTTCGAATCAATGATTCCTGATCTGAACCATCGTAGTAGGTCAATTTGATCTTCTCGATTTTTACATTTTCTTTATCCCAGTAATTTGGATTTTTCTCGTATTCAATCAACGATTTAGAAGTCAAGGTCTTCAAGAAATAAGGACCATTATAGAGAATTCCCGCTGGAGTCACTGCTCCATAATCTTTACCTGATGCCTTCAGAAACTCTTCATTTACAGGTAACATCGTTGCTGTTGTAACTTTAGAATTCCAAAAGCTTTCTGGTTTGTTTAGGGTATATTCGACTGTGTAATCGTCCAAAGCCTTGACACCAACTGTAGAGAAATCATTGGTTTCACCAGTCATGTAGGCATCCAAGCCCTTGATTGAATTTTGAATAAGAGAGACACCGTCTGACTTGCCATCAGCTACGTGTTTTAGTCCTGTCACAAAGTCATGGGCTGTTACTTCTGCGTATTCTTCACCCTCAGAAGTGTACCATTTCACTCCTTTACGAAGTTTATAAGTATAAGTCAACCCATCTTTTGACACAGACCAATCTTCAGCCAAGGAAGGAATAACATTTCCGTATTGGTCGTTTTCCATCAAACCATCAATAACATTTCCAATAACGTCTGTCGTCGATGTCCGAGTCGCTATACTGTAGTCCAAAGATGCTGGATCTACTGCATAGACATATGAAAATGTTGTCGGTGCATCTGCTTCTTTATCAGCTTTTCCACAAGCTACTAAAAAAGCTGTTGTGCTCAGGACCACTCCTGCTGTTAAGAGCCACTTTTTCGATTTCATAAAAATCTCCTTTTGTTTATTTTAATCTACTTTTACAATCCATCCTTCTGGCGCTTCAATATCACCAAACTGAATACCTGTCAATTCATCATAGAGTTTACGAGTCACAGGCCCAACTTCTGTCTCACTATAGAATACATGGAAATCATCACCGTGTTGAATTCCACCAATTGGTGAAATCACTGCTGCTGTACCACAGGCACCTGCCTCTACAAAACGATCAAGATTATCAATTGGTACATCTCCTTCAATAGGAGTTAAGCCCAAACGATGTTCTGCCAAATAAAGCAAAGAATACTTAGTAATAGATGGCAAGATAGATGGACTCAATGGTGTTACAAATTCATTGTCAGCTGTAATTCCAAAGAAGTTAGCTGAACCGACTTCTTCAATCTTTGTATGAGTTGATGGGTCTAGGTAGATAACATCTGAGAAATGGCGTGATTTAGCCAATTTCCCTGGCAAGAGACTGGCAGCATAGTTCCCACCAACCTTAGCCGCACCCGTACCATTTGGAGCGGCACGGTCGTATTCATCCTGAATCAAGAAGTTGGTTGGAACCAAACCACCCTTAAAGTAATTACCAACTGGCATAGCAAAGATGGTGAAAATGTATTCCTCTGCTGGTTTTACTCCGATAATATCTCCTACTCCAATCAAAAGTGGACGAAGATAAAGGGTTCCACCTGTTCCATATGGTGGTATGTATTCTTCATTCGCGCGGACAACTTCCTTACAAGCTTCTACAAACATGTCTGTCGGAACTTGTGGCATCAAGAGACGATCACAAGTGCGTTGCAAACGTTTAGCATTTTCGTCAGGACGGAAAAGTTGAACACTACCATCTTTAGTACGATAAGCTTTCAAACCTTCAAATGCTTGTTGACCATAGTGAAGACTTGGAGAAGACTCTGAAATATGTAAGGTTGCATCCTCTGTAAGCTCTCCTTGATTCCATTGTCCATTTTTAAAATGAGCAATATAGCGATAAGGTAATTTCATATAGGAGAAACCAAGGTTTTCCCAATCAATCGTTACTGTCATATTCCACTCCTTATTCTAAAAACTTATTTCTTTTATTCTACACTATTTTTCTAAAATAGCAAGCATATTTTGTAATTTTCAGAAAATTTCTTCAATAAAAAGAACCAGCTCTGAGAACTGATTCTTCTTACAAGTGAGAAATTAATTATTTTCAACTTTTTCATCGTATTTTGGTCTTAGTGTTGTACCTGAGTTAATAATTGTACGTTTTTGAACAAGAGGAAGGTCTGTACGATTATAAACTGTACGCCATGGTTCCCAAACAAGACCTGTTTTTTCTTGAATCTTCACTCGTAGGTTACGTACATTTCCTTTAAATTGAAGTTCAGTTTGGAAGCCAGCTGTTCTGTTTTTACCATTATCTTCCCATTGACGTGAGCGAATACTTTCAATTCCATCCTTATCATAAGTTACTTCATCCCAGTAAACATAGTAACGAGCAATATAGGCTCCCTTATGTTGTAAATTAAGATAACCATTTTTGTATGAAGTCACTTTAGTTTCAATGTAGTCTGTGTTACTTTGAATTGTGGCTACTTGATTATCTTTCAAGAATGCAGTCTTGTAAGAAATTGGAACAGCAGGGTTTTGTGTACTGAAAGTAGCTCCTTCTTGAATCAATTTCTTCAAATCTTCTATTGTACCTGTCACAACACGTGCAGCACCATCAACATTTCCACCTACGATTGAAACGGTTACAGTTGTATTCTTCAAGACACGCGCCCATTCAGATTCAGCTTTAATAGGTACTCCCTTAATTACAGCATTGATGGCTGCTTTCAACTCTGTACTCTTGCTTGTTGTTTCAAATTTGACATACATTTGACGTCCGTATGAAACGCTTGACACGTATACAGGAGGTGTTTTATCATCAATTCCACGTGCTTTCAATTGATCAACCGATACTCCTGGGGCAAATACATCTGATGGATTTTTTGGAGCATCAAAGTTAGCAGTATAGTAAATTTGTTTAAAATCAACAACTTCAACTTGTTTTTCACCCTTGTTCACAGCCTCAAAGTCAATTTTCAAATTAACACCGACTTTTTCAAAATCACTTCCGAATTTTGCTTTCAATTGATTCATGCTGTAAGCAGAAGTTGATTCGTACTGCATACGTGCTGGAGCAGGATTTTTTGCAGCATATTTTTCATGCCAACGGTTTAACAAGGTATTCACACCTTCCTGCATACCACTTGCAGTTGGATTAGCATCTACATAGCTATCTCCGCCTACCATTCCTGGTAGATCAACACTAATTCTACCTTTGCTACGATCTAAACTAATTTGTTGTGGTTTATTTTCTAGAAGGTCTTGATTTGCTTTAAACAAAGCACCTAGGAAAATATCTCCGTTTCCATTAATAGCAACATCAGCGTGACCACTGGAAAGGTTTTTCTTCACTTTTTCTACAACCACAAATTCATTTCCTTGTTGTTTTGTGCTTGTATTCGTGTAATTTTCTATTGCCTCGCCTCGTCTAGTTAAAATATTTGTTTTATCATAATTCAAGCCAAACAAATAGTTATTTAGTTCTGCAGTATAATCTGTTTTAACTTTGTTTTCTGTTTTCTTACTTGCTACTACTTTTTCTTCTTTTACAGAACGATATACTTCAACTTCTGCTAAACTAAGTGGAGTTTTAGATTTATTTAATTCAATTTTTACATATCGTGCAGCAACTCCTGAGAATTGAACATCAACTGTTGGTTGATTGTTTAAGCTATCTACATGTTGACGAGCCACTTCATTTCCAGCTTTATCCAACAAAATAACATCAAAATTAGATAAACGATTTGCTACATCCCCATCTCCACGATTGTAGATACGAACAGTTCCTACTGATTCTTCTTTCTCTAAATCAACTTTCCACCAAGAATGATCTTGAAAATCTGTATGGGTAACGGAACGGTGGCTCCATGCGTTATCACGATTGCCATCAACTGCTCTAGAAGCATCTCCGCCATAGGCAATTGAACTTTGACTTGCAGGTTTGTGAGCAGCAATGTTTTCACCAGAAACTGTAGCTACACTTGGCTCTGTAGCTTTTACTACATTTGATTGAAAAATTAGTCCAGAACCTAGTAAAAATGTTGCAATGACAACGCCACATACTCCAATACTACGCTTACTAATCCCTTTATTTTTAATCATACAAAACTCCTTTAGCATAAAAACTATACTTAATTCGCTATTATTATAGCAAAAACACAGATATTAATCAATCGTTTTCTTGTCTATTTCATAACTATATAAATAAGCCTCAAAAACTTCTTCATCTGAAATCGTGTCAGAGATGAAGCTACCGTTGCTAGTTCGTTCTGACAAATTCAAGTCTTGCAATCGGCTTTCATAGACAGTTCCTTTGTTGGATTGAACAAGCAGAATTTGATCATTTTCTTCTACTTCCGTACTAAAGAGGTCACCAACGAAGTCTTGCTCGGCAACTGCTCCTGCCAAGAAAACTCGATGTGGTTTATTTTTTAACTCACGTAAAACTTGTAATCCTCGTTTGGCACGACTGGTTGCTGGAATTTCCTCAATAGAAACACGTTTCAAGCTTCCACGCTGAGTCAAGAGGTAGAAGGATGAAGTATTACAGATAAAGGCCGATTGGAGGACATCATCTTCTTTCAGGTTCATAGCCTTAACACCTGCAGCCTTGGCACCCACAACCGGAACCTCTTCTATGTTAAAGCGCAGGGCATAACCGTTTCGACTTATCAAGAGAACATCATCTAGTTTAATTGGAGCCACTGCTACAATCTGGTCTGTCTCGTCTTTGAGCTTAGCATACTTGACCGACTTAGACTTGTAGGTCCTCCATGGAGTGAATTCTTTACGTTCTACACGTTTGATTTGACCGAGACGAGTGGCTGCAAAATAGGTTGTCGCATCATCAAACTGATCCACTACTTCCACATAAAGGATTTCTTCATTCGTTTCAAAGTTTGTAATGGTCTGGCTCAGATGCTCTCCGATATCCTTCCAGCGAATATCTGCCAATTCATGGATTGGTCGATAGATGACATTTCCAAGACTTGTGAACATCAAGAGGTGCTGAGTTGTCTTGGCAACTTGCACAAAAATCAAACGATCATCATCACGTTTGCCAATTTCTTCCAGCGTTGAAGCCGCAAAGGAACGTGGACTAGTACGCTTGATGTAACCTGCCTTGGTCACGCTGACATAGGTATCTTCCTCAGCGATAAGACTAGCTGTATCAATCTCGATTGCTTTCGCAGTGTCTTCTAAAGAACTCAAACGCGGAGTTGCAAATTTCTTCTTGACCTCACGAAGTTCTTTCTTCATAAGATTGTACATAGTCCGTTCATCACCGATAATCGCCGCAAGCATGGCAATCTTTTCACGAAGTTCTGCTTCTTCTTCCTGCAAGACAACCACGTCTGTATTGGTCAAACGGTAAAGTTGCAAGGTTACAATAGCCTCAGCCTGCTCTTCTGTAAAATCATAGCTGACCTTGAGGTTTTCCTTGGCGTCAGCCTTATTCTCAGAAGCACGGATAAGGGCAATAACTTCATCCAGAATTGAAATAACCCGAATCAAACCTTCCACGATATGGAGACGCTTCTCAGCCTTTTCCTTATCAAAGCGGGAACGTGCCAAAATCACTTCACGACGGTGGGCGATGTAGCTAGACAAAATTGGGACAATCCCAACCTGACGAGGCATGAAATTGTCAATCGCCACCATGTTGAAGTTATAATTGATTTGTAGGTCAGTGTATTTAAATAGATAGTTTAGAACAAGCTCCGTGTTAGCGTCTTTCTTGAGTTCAATCGCAATACGAAGACCATCACGGTCAGATTCGTCCCGAACCTCAGCAATACCTGCTACCTTGTTATTGACACGAACATCATCGATTTTCTTGACTAGATTGGCTTTATTGATTTCATAAGGAATCTCGGTGATAACGATTTGTTCCTTACCACCTTTTAGCTTTTCAATCTCAGTCTTGGAACGAACAACTACACGCCCTTTCCCAGTTTCATAGGCCTTCTTGATTTCATCACGACCCTGAATGATTCCTCCAGTCGGAAAATCTGGCCCTGGCAAGAATTCCATGAGCTTTTCAATCTTGGCAGTAGGATGATCAATCATGTAGACTGTAGCATCGATAACTTCAGCCAAATTATGTGGTGGAATATCTGTGGCATAACCAGCTGAAATACCTGTAGAACCATTGACTAAGAGGTTTGGAAAAGCCGCTGGTAAGACAGTTGGTTCTTTCTCGGTATCGTCAAAGTTCCAAGCAAAAGGAACTGTCTTTTTGTCGATATCCTGAAGAAGATAGCCTGCAATCTCAGACAAACGCGCCTCAGTATAACGCATAGCTGCAGGCGGATCTCCGTCCATAGAACCGTTATTACCGTGCATTTCAACTAGAATCTCACGATTTTTCCAGTCCTGAGACATACGGACCATGGCATCATAGATGGAACTGTCACCGTGTGGGTGGAAATTCCCCATGATATTCCCGACTGACTTAGCCGATTTACGGTAGCTCTTGTCAAAAGTATTGCCATCCTTATTCATCGAATAAAGAATGCGACGCTGAACCGGCTTGAGCCCATCACGAATATCTGGCAAAGCACGGTCTTGAATAATGTATTTGGAGTAGCGACCAAAGCGCTCTCCCATGATGTCCTCAAGGGACATGTTTTGAATGTTAGACATAATAATTCTCTTTTTAGTGTTTTATTGTAAAGTAAATCTATATTTTATAAATTTAAGTGTTTCTTTGTAGGTAGTAAGAAAAGAAGAGCAATCCTACTAATCCTAGAATGAATAAAAGATTAATTTTAATAACAAATAAGCTAAGTAGGGTATTAATTAGACCGTGAAAAATGGCGCAAAAAAGGATTGACTTAGTCTTTTTGAAAACAGCTGCTAGAAGAATACTGAGATAAATTGCAAATAGACTGAATAATATAAAAGGCATCCCACTTTGGGAACTTCCAATCACAAACCATAAAGGTACATGCCATATTGCCCAAATACAACCTGTTATCAAACCGGAAATCCAAAAGGAGAATCTAGTTTCCAAAATTGGTTGCAAGATGCCTCGCCATCCCAATTCTTCTTCGCCACCATAAACACAGACTGCACTCAAAAAAACAACAAACAAATTTCCTAGTGGAAAAGCCAGATTAAGTTCCTTAGAGGAGAAAGCGATGACACCTGTCTGTACGAAAATTAGTAAAAGAAATAACAAAATATATTTCTTTGAGTCCCCTAAGATAAAAGAGACTATGCTTTTAATGGATTTTTGAGGCAAACAAAAAATGGCTGCAATGGTTGGACCGAAACCTCCTAGTAAATGGAGAAAAACTCCTAGTGGACTTGTTAGACTTAAGAGGCTCATTTGCGTCAGAAAAGCGAGTAATCCCCAACCAAATCCCCAAGAAATGAGAAAACTAATCAGTAAAAATTTTGTTATCTTATTATTTTGTAAATGTTTCATTTGTTTCGAGTCCCTCCTCAGCATACTGAATCATCTTCTCAGCTACTTCTTTATCATAGTCAAATCCCATTTTTTGAACAAGGTACTGAGCTTCTTGGTGGAAGAATTTCATCGTAGCAAATAAAGACTGGGTGAGCTTCTCTATACTTGAAAAATCAAGCAGATTTGAGAATTCCTTTTCTTTCTCAGTGGGTAAATAGTTAAAAAGATACTTATAATTCTTGCCGACGTCTACTGTTCCCTTATCCCTTGCCACCTGCCAAGCTAAGACTTTTAATAACTCTTGTTGACAAATGCCGTAGAGATGGTCAGTGGCATAGATGACTTGCTTGCGACAAATTCCTTTGACCACGTAAGCCGACACCCACCAAAATTCATTACAGGCTTTTTCAAAATCCGTTTCAGTAGCTGAGGTTATCCAGTAACGCTCTAGATTTGGGAAATAGGCTTCAAATAAATTTTCTGGATCTTCCAAAACAGCAAATCCTGATTCACTGTCCACCCACTCTTGAATGTATTCTTTAGGGCAAAGAGTCAAATCAATGCGGTTACCATCTTCAAAGAGCATGAGATAGAGACGACGATTACCAAGACTAACTTCTTGCTCGATAATGCGTTTCCCGAAATAGGCCAACCAAGAAAGGTCACTCGTCAGATTATCCAAATCATCCACAATATAGACCACGTCGTAGTCTTGAAATTCATCTTTTGGGACATTTGGGCAAGTCCGTGAACCAGACATGGCGACAGCTTTGACTTGTAAAGTTTTGCCTGTTTGTAAAATTCGATTTAGCATTTCTGTTTCAGTTCTCATGTTAATACCCATTCGTTAAAGACAGATTTAAAACACTGTCGCTTCTTCCAGCGTAAACTTGACATTATCTTCAATCCACTTGCGACGTGGTTCGACCTTATCTCCCATGAGGACATTGACACGACGTTCGGCACGTGCTAAATCTTCGATCGTTACACGGATAAGAGTACGTGTTTCTGGGTTCATGGTTGTTTCCCAGAGCTGGTCCGCATTCATCTCACCAAGACCTTTATAGCGTTGGAGGGTTGCGCCTTTACCGAACTGCTTACGGAGTTCTTCTAGCTCTCCATCTGTCCATGCATAGGCAACTTCTTCTTTCTTGCCTTTTCCTCTGGACATCTTGTAAAGAGGTGGAAGGGCAATATAGACATGTCCCGCCTCAACTAGCGGACGCATGTAGCGGTAAAAGAAGGTTAAGAGAAGTGTTTGAATGTGGGCACCGTCGGTATCCGCATCGGTCATGATAATGATCTTGTCATAATTGGCATCATCAATAGAGAAGTCTGCCCCAACACCTGCACCAATGGTATAAATCATGGTATTGATTTCTTCATTTTTGAGGATATCCGCCATCTTGGCCTTGGCTGTATTGATAACCTTACCACGAAGAGGTAGGATAGCCTGGAACTTGCGGTCACGACCTTGCTTGGCAGATCCACCGGCAGAATCACCCTCGACTAGATAGAGTTCATTCTTAGCTGGATTCTTAGACTGGGCTGGGGTCAATTTCCCAGACAGCAAGCCCTTGTCTTTCTTGTTCTTCTTACCATTTCGGCTCTCATCACGCGCCTTACGTGCCGCTTCACGAGCATCACGCGCCTTGATAGCCTTGCGGATGAGGTTAGAAGCCAATTCCCCATTTTCCATAAGGAAAAAGGTCAACTTATCAGCCACAATGCCATCCACAACCGGACGAGCTAGTGGGCTTCCAAGTTTGTCCTTGGTCTGTCCTTCAAACTGGAGGTGTTCTTCTGGAACCAAGATAGAAAGAACGGCTGCTAGTCCCTCACGATAGTCTGAACCTTCAAGGTTTTTATCTTTTTCCTTGAGAAGACCTGTCTTACGCGCATAGTCATTCATGACTTTGGTAATGGCAGACTTGAGTCCTGTCTCATGCGTTCCACCGTCCTTGGTACGAACGTTATTGACAAAGGACAGAATGTTATCTGAAAATCCATCATTGTATTGGAGAGCAACTTCCACTTGGAAACCATTATCTTCCCCATCAAAGTACAGAACTGGTGTCAAGATCTCCTTGTCTTCGTTTAGATAAGAAACAAAGTCCTGAACTCCGTTTTCATAATGAAACTCAATCGCTTCATCTGTTCGCTTGTCCGTCAAAGACAAGGTCACATTTTTCAAAAGAAAAGCTGATTCATTAAGGCGCTCTGAAATGGTATTGTACTTGAAATCTGTCGTAGAAAAGATGGTCGCATCAGGCATGAAGGTAACCTTGGTACCTGTTTTAGACTTGGGCGCTGTACCGATTTTCTTCAAAGTCGTGACAGGTTTTCCACCATTTTCAAAACGTTGTTTGTAGATTGCCCCATCACGGGTGATTTCAACTTCTAACCAGCTAGAAAGAGCGTTAACAACGGAAGAACCGACCCCGTGGAGACCACCAGATGTCTTATAGCCCCCCTGACCGAATTTCCCTCCAGCATGAAGAATGGTAAAGATAACCTCAACAGTTGGAATTCCCATAGCGTGCATACCCGTCGGCATCCCACGACCATGGTCTTGAACCGTTAAACTTCCGTCTTTATTGATAGTTACATCGATACGATCACCAAACCCAGACAGGGCTTCATCGACTGCATTATCGACTATTTCCCAGACTAGGTGGTGGAGACCAGCACCATCGGTCGATCCGATATACATCCCTGGACGTTTTCGGACCGCATCCAACCCTTCTAGCACCTGAATGGCATCATCATTATAATTGTTAATATTGATTTCCTTTTTTGACACAAGGAACCTCCTATTCGTTCATCTTTACTATTCTACAGGTTTTCCAAGAATTTTGCAAAATTTTTCTTTCTCCGCTGTGACAATTTCAGAAGAGATTCTCTGCCTTTCTTCTCCATTTCATGATATAATAGGAGTATGATTACAATAGTTTTATTAATCCTAGCCTATCTGCTGGGTTCGATTCCGTCTGGTCTCTGGATTGGACAAGTATTCTTTCAAATCAATCTACGCGAGCATGGTTCTGGTAACACTGGAACGACCAATACCTTCCGCATTTTAGGTAAGAAAGCTGGTATGGCAACCTTTGTGATTGACTTTTTCAAAGGAACCCTAGCAACGCTTCTGCCAATTATCTTTCATCTGCAAGGCGTTTCGCCTCTCATCTTTGGACTTTTGGCTGTTATTGGCCATACCTTTCCAATCTTTGCAGGATTTAAGGGTGGTAAGGCTGTCGCAACCAGTGCGGGAGTGATTTTCGGATTTGCGCCTGTCTTCTGTCTCTACCTTGCGGTTGTTTTCTTTGGAACCCTCTATCTTGGTAGTATGATTTCACTATCTAGTGTCACAGCATCTATCGCGGCTGTTATCGGGGTTCTACTCTTTCCACTTTTTGGTTTTATCCTGAGTCACTATGACCCTCTCTTCATCGCTATTATCCTAGCACTTGCTAGTTTGATTATCATTCGGCATAAGGATAATATCACACGCATTAAAAATAAAACTGAAAATTTAGTCCCTTGGGGATTAAACCTAACCCATCAACATCCTAAAAAATAAAACGCCAGTTGTGAACTGACGTTTTTTTGTATACTTATTTTGATTTGATGTAATTGATACCATCTGCTTTTGGTGCAACTGCTTTTCCAAAGAAGGCTGCCAAGACAAGAATTGTCAAGACATAAGGTGCGATTTGAAGATAAACCGTAGGCACTCCTTGTAGGAACGGCAATTGAGAACCGATAACAGCCAAACTTTGTGAAAGTCCAAAGAAAAGACTAGAAAGCATGGCTCCGATTGGATTCCATTTTCCGAAAATCATCGCAGCAAGGGCGATAAATCCAGGTCCAACAATGGTTGTCACTGAGAAGTTAACTGAGATGGATTGAGCATAAATCGCTCCACCAATTCCACCTAGGAAACCTGAAATAATAACCCCTAAATATCTCATCTTGTAGACATTGATTCCCAAGGTATCCGCTGCTTGAGGGTGCTCACCGACAGAGCGGAGACGAAGACCAAATCGAGTCTTGAAGAGGATAAACCAAGCAAGGAAGGAGAAGGCAATCGCCAAGTAACCAAGAAGACTAGTTGACTTGAAGAAGATATCACCAACCACTGGGATATTTGCCAAGACTGGGAAATCAAAGCGTCCAAAAGTCTGACTTAGGTTGTCGGTTTGTCCTTTGTTATAAAGGACTTTCACTAAGAAAACAGCCAAGGCTGGTGCCATCAAGTTCAATACCGTACCGCTGACAACATGGTCTGCCCGGAAATGAACCGTCGCTGCTGCGTGGATGATAGAGAAGAGACCACCAACCAATCCTGCTACAAGCAAGGATAGCCATGGAGTTGCTGCTCCAAATTGTTCTGCAAATTCAAGGTTAAAGACGACTCCAGAGAAGGCACCCATAACCATAATTCCTTCAAGGCCGACGTTTACCACACCACCACGTTCAGAGAAAACACCACCGATACTTGTAAAGATGAGGGGTGCTGAGTAGATCAGCATAGAAGACACCAAGAGGGTGAGCAAGGTTGTAATAGACATCTTTACTTACCTCCTTTAACTTGTTTTTTCGGTTTGACAAAGCGTTCGATAAGATAATGAACACTGACAAAGAAGATAATAGACGCTGTGACAATGCTGACAAGCTCAGATGGTACCTGCGCCGCATTCATACCAGGAGCTCCAACTTGGAGAACACCAAATAGGAAGGCTGCAAAGAGAATACCAATTGGTGAGTTGGCCGCAAGCAGACTAACTGCCATCCCGTTAAATCCGACAGCCAATGATGCCCCTTGAACATAGACGTTCTGGAAGGTTCCCAGACCTTCAACAGCTCCACCAAGACCAGCCAAAGCACCTGAGATAATCATAGAGAGGATAATTGTTCGTTTTGCAGAAATACCAGCGTATTCTGATGCGTGAGGATTGAGACCAACCGCACGGATTTCAAAACCAAGAGTTGTTTTCTTGAGCATGAACCAAATGACTGCAACGGCAATGAGAGCAAAGAAAATACCGATATTCATCCGCGAGTTACCAGTCAACTCAGCCAACCAAGGTGTCTGGTAGGTTGCATTAGCTCCGACACGAATCGTCGAATCTGTACTTTGCATGAAGTCTTTAGGAAAGGCATGGATAAAGGCATTTCCTACATACAAGACAATGTAGTTCATCATGATGGTTACGATAACCTCTGATGTCCCTAGATAGGCTCTAAGAATACCTGGAATCGCTCCGACAATCCCACCAGCAATCAAGGCAATCACGATAGTTGCTAGAATCATCAAAGGACGTGGCATATCTGGATGCGACAAGGCAAACCAACCACTGAGAATCCAACCTGCCAAAGCCTGACCAGGAAGTCCGACGTTAAAGAAACCAGCACGACTGGCAACGGCAAAACCAAGACCAATCAAGACCAAAGGCCCCATAGCACGGAAAATCTCCCCAATCCCACGCAGACTACCAAAGGCTGTATAGAACAATTCTTCGTAGCCCCAAATAGCATCATAACCGAAGATCCACATGACAATGGCTCCGAGTAAAATTCCTAGGAAGACAGAAATCAAGGGAACCGAAATTTGTTGTAATTTTTTAGACATCACTCTTCTCCTTTCCCAAGTTTCCACCAGCCATCAAGACACCAAGTTCTTGTTTATTGGTTGTTTCTGGTGACACAACACCTTGAATCTTACCATCGTGGATAACGGCAATACGGTCTGAGACGTTTAAAATCTCATCCAATTCAAAGCTGACAACAAGGACAGCCTTCCCATTATCACGCTCTTCAATCAAGCGTTTGTGGATATATTCAATGGCACCGACATCCAAACCACGAGTTGGTTGGCTGACGATAAGGAGATCAGGATCTCGATCAATTTCACGAGCAATAATTGCTTTTTGTTGATTTCCTCCTGAGAGTGCCGCTGCAGGCACAAATTCACTGGCAGCACGAACATCAAATTCTTCCATTAGCTTTTTAGCATAAGAAGTAATATTTGAATAGTTCAAAATTCCATTTTTACTATGTGGTTCTTTATAGTAGGTTTGAAGGGCAATATTTTCAGAAATCATCATTTCCAAAATCAAACCATCACGGTGACGGTCTTCTGGAACGTGCCCAACACTTAACTCTGTAATCTGACGTGGGTGCAAGCCTACAATTGAATCTCCTTTTAGCTCGATGCTACCAGATTCAACCTTGCGAAGACCTGTGATGGCTTGAATGAGTTCAGACTGACCATTTCCATCAATCCCTGCAATCCCAACAATCTCTCCAGCACGAACATCCAAGGATAGATTTTTCACAGCTGGGACACCACGGTTTTCATTGACCACCAAATCTTTGATTGACAAGACCACTTCTTTTGGTTGAGAGGCTTGTTTCTCTGTTTTAAAGGAAACAGAACGACCTACCATCATTTCTGCTAAATCAGCATTGGTAGCTCCTGCAATTTCGACTGTTTCAATTGATTTCCCACGACGGATAACTGTAACGCGGTCAGAAACTGCGCGAATCTCGTCCAACTTGTGGGTAATCAAGATAATTGATTTCCCTTCTTTGACAAGATTTTTCATAATAGCCATCAACTCCTCAATTTCTGATGGAGTCAAAACAGCCGTTGGTTCGTCAAAGATAAGAATATCAGCCCCCCGATAAAGGGTTTTTAAAATTTCTACACGTTGTTGGGCTCCAACTGAGATGTCTGCTACCTTGGCAGAAGGGTCTACAGATAAGCCATAACGTTCAGAAAGAGCCTTGATTTCTGTGCTAGCTCCAGCGATATCTAGCACACCATTTTTAGTCAATTCACTACCTAAAATGATGTTTTCAGCCACTGTGAAGGCCTCTACCAACATAAAGTGCTGGTGAACCATTCCGATTCCCAAGCTAGCTGCTTTAGATGGTGAGTCAAGGTTAACAACTTGACCGTTGACCACAATTTCACCACTGGTTGGTTCAAGAAGCCCTGCTAACATGTTCATGAGCGTAGACTTTCCAGCCCCATTTTCTCCTAAAAGTGCATGAATTTCACCTTTTCGTAGGTGCAGGTTGATTTTGTCGTTGGCAACAAATTCACCAAACACCTTGGTAATATCACGCATCTCAATGACATTTTCGTGTGCCATGTGCTCTTCCTTTCAGAGTCTTATTTTATTTCAATAAAACTTGCTAGTTTCTCTAGTAGCAAGCTTTACTGAGACAAAATGACTTTGTCTCAACTCTTAAAAAAGCGGCCAAGGGCCGCTTCCTAAGAAATGACTTCCATCCATTATTTTTCAGGAACTTTTACGCTTCCATCAAGGATTTTAGCTTTTGCAGCTTCGACAGCTTTTTTACCTTCTTCTGAAAGGTTTGTTACTGCCAAGTCAACCCCTTTATCTTTCAATGAGTAAACGATCACTTGACCACCAGGGAATTCACCTTTTTCTGCCTTGTTCGCAATATCTTTTACAGTTGTACCAACTTGTTTCAAAGTAGATACAAGAACAAAGTTTGATTCTTTACCATCTTTAGAAGTGTATTTACCTTCTGCTACTTGGTCACGGTCAACACCGATAACCCAAACTTTTTCACTTTCAGGACGGCTTTCGTTGAGTGATTTTGCTTCCGCAAAGACACCAGCACCTGTTCCACCCGCTGCTTGGTAAACAACGTCTGCACCAGCTGCGTATTGTGCTGCTGCAATTGTTTTACCTTTAGCAGCATCACCAAATGAACCAGCGTAGTCTACTTGAACTTTGATAGATGGGTCTACTGACTCAACACCAGCTTTAAATCCAGCTGCAAAACGTGAGATAACTTCAGACTCAATACCACCTACAAAACCAACTTGTTTTGTTTTAGTTGTTTTAGCTGCTGCAACACCTGCAAGGTAAGCAGCTTCGTTATCAGCAAATGTTACGCTAGCAACGTTCTTTTGATCTTTAATCACATCATCAATCAAGACATAGTTCAAATCAGAGTGGTCTTTCGCTGCTTCTTCAACCGCATTGTGAAGGGCAAAACCAACACCGAAGATTAGGTTGTAACTTCCAGCCGCTTGTTGCAAGTTGTTAGCGTAGTCAGCTTCACTTGTTGATTGGAAGTAAGTAAAACCTTTATCTTTTGAAAGATTGTGTTCTTTACCCCAGTCTTGCAAACCTTCCCAAGCTGATTGGTTGAATGATTTGTCATCAACACCACCAGTATCAGTGACGATTGCTGCTTTTGTCTTCACATCAGAAGATGAAGCTGCGTTACGAGAAGAGCGGTTACCACATGCAGCAAGTCCAACTGCTGCCACTGCAACTAGACCAAGGCCTAGCCATTGTTTCTTGTTCATTACTGAACCTCCTAAATAAGATGTGCAACGATGTTGCAAGTATGGATTGGTTGGCCACAAGGACCGTGCCACTCAGAGAGCGACTCAGACTAGTTTAAGTCTGTAAAAGAGTATGGAAGTAACTCCCCGACCGTCATCTCGACCGTCGATTTATCTTTTGCGACTAAGGTCACTTTTAGATCTTGTTCAAAAAATTCAGCCATCACTTGGCGACAAGCACCACATGGTGAAATTGGTTTTTCAGTTTGTCCATAGACAATCAATTCTGAAAACTCTCTTTGACCTTCGGAAACTGCTTTAAAAATCGCTGTACGTTCTCCACAGTTGGTCAAAGAATAACTAGCATTCTCGATATTGACACCAGTATAAATACTACCATCCTTTGCCACTAGAACAGCGCTAACAGGAAAGTGAGAATAGGGCACATATGCTTGCTTGCTGGTTTCAATTGCTAGTTCTATCAACTCAGTAGTCGCCATCTACCAATTCTCCTTTTAAAATGGCTACCCCAGCTGAAGTTCCGATACGGGTCGCCCCTGCTTCCACAAAGGCAAGAGCATCTGCATAAGAACGAGCTCCACCAGCAGCCTTGACTCCCATATCAGGTCCAACTGTTTCACGCATTAATGTAACATCTGCTATCGTAGCGCCACCAGTTGAAAAACCAGTAGATGTTTTAACAAAATCAGCTCCAGATTTTTGAGCTAATTGGCAAGCCACAACTTTTTCTTGGTCGGTCAGAAGGCAAGCTTCAATAATGACTTTCACTAACTTGTCACCACTTGCTTCCACGACTGCGCGAATATCAGATTCAACCAAATCAAGATTACCCGATTTGAGAGCTCCAACATTGATCACCATATCAATCTCATCTGCACCATTTTGAATAGCTTCTTTGGTTTCAAATGCTTTCACGGCTGAAGTTGTTACTCCCAAAGGGAAACCTACTACTGTGCAGACCTTGACATCTGTTCCTTCAAGCCCTTTTTTAGCATATTTAACCCAGGTCGGATTGACGCAAACACTGGCAAAATCATACTCTCTAGCCTCAGACAACAAACAATCAATGTGATTTTCTGTCGAATCTTGTTTTAAAAGCGTATGATCGATATATTTATTTAATTTCATATTCGGATTCTCCTGCGGTTTATGAGATAATTTCTATAATTTCTCGTAAACTTTGCACCCTATCATTTATTTTAACATATTTTTGAAAATCTGTAACTAGCTGAGGAGAAATTTTTCCATTTGTGTATACTTTTGCAACAATTTCTCCCTTTTGAACAGAATCTCCAACTTTCTTTTCAAAAACAATTCCTGTTTCATAGTCCAAGGCATCAGACTTGACTGCACGGCCTGCCCCCAGTCTCATAGCATAAAGCCCAAATTCCATAGCTGGAAGAGCTGAAATGACACCCGTTTCCTGGGCAGGGATTTCCACCACATGGGCTACATTTACAGGACGATAGAGGTCTTCCAAGTCTCCACCTTGGGCTTGGACCATTTCCTCAAACTTAGCTAGCGCTTGGCCATTTTCAAGATGTTGGCGAACTTCTTCAACTGTTTTATTTACATTTGCCATGCCAAGCATAATTTGAGCCAATTCACAGATGAAGTGGGTAATATCCTGACGACCTTGCCCTTGTAAAATCTCCAGTGCTTCAAGAATTTCGAGGCGATTTCCAATCGCTCGTCCCAAGGGCTGACTCATATCCGTAATCACTGCTACCGTTTTTCTACCAACTGCCTTACCAAGTTCCACCATGGTTTGAGCCAACTCACGCGCCTCATCAACCGTCTTCATGAAGGCACCCTCACCGACAGTCACGTCTAGCAAAATAGCATCCGCTCCTGCCGCAATTTTCTTGCTCATCACCGAACTCGCAATCAAAGGAATCGTGTCAACAGTTGCGGTCACATCACGGAGGGCGTAGAGAAGCTTGTCTGCTTTAACCAGTTGGTCTGATTGCCCAATGACAGATACTCCAATGTCTTGCACTTGATTAATGAAATCCTCTTGACTGCGCTCAACTTGATAGCCCTTAATGGATTCCAATTTATCAATTGTTCCACCAGTATGACCGAGACCACGACCACTCATTTTCGCGACTGGAACTCCAAAACTCGCTACTAAAGGAGCTAAAATCAGAGTCACCTTATCACCAACACCACCCGTAGAATGCTTGTCAACCTTAACCCCATCAATAGCAGATAAATCAAACTCTTGCCCTGTCTGAACCATTTTCATAGTTAGGTCAGAGATTTCTCGAGTCGTCATTCCTTTGAAATAGACAGCCATAGCAAAGGCAGACATCTGATAATCAGGAACAGTTCCTGACACATAGCCTTCAACTAGCCATTCAATTTCACTCGAAGTTAGTTCTTGACCGTCTCGTTTTTTTTGGATTAGATCAACTGCTCTCATTCGTTCACGCTTCTAAGGATGTAATATCCCTTATCTTTTTTGACAATTTCACAATTGCCAAACACATCTTCCATCTTGGATTTGGCACTTGGAGCCCCTTGTTTTTTCTGGATAACGATTGTTAAATCTCCACCAGTTTCCAAGAAATCTTTACTTTTCTCAATGATTTCATGAACCACTTGCTTGCCCGCACGGATAGGAGGATTGGAAATGACATGGTCAAATTTCCCTTCAACTTGTTCATAAATATTAGACTGGAAAATCGTCGCTTCTATTTTATTTCGTTCAGCATTTTGTCGCGCTAAATCCAAGGCACGATTATTAATATCGACCATGGTCGCCTGAACTCCATAAACCTTAGCCAAGGACAATCCCAAAGGCCCGTAACCACAGCCTACATCAAGGACAGTTTCTCCTTGGTTGACCTCAAGACACTTGAGCAAGAGTTGACTGCCAAAGTCAATCATTTTCTTGCTAAAAACACCCGCATCCGTTAAAAAGGTCATTTTTTCTCCCAACAAGTCCACTCTCAACTCATGAATGTCGTGAGTAGCATCAGGATTTTCTGCATAATACATTTTACTCATGAAACTATTTTACCATAATTTGACTTAAATTGTAAATCGTTTACAAATTGATAATAAAACGAAAAAGACTGAAGAAACCTAGTCAAGAAGACCTTTTCTTCAATCTCTTTCAACACTTATAAATAATAAGCCATTTAGAACTAGAAATATCATAATCAGGATAAAACAACAAATTTATCATCTATAATTAGGCTCATTTTTATGACTATTGCTTAACCTTCAAATACTTTATTATCAACAAAATTCCCAACAGGATGTTTAGATAAAAGCCCAACTGATACGTTTTTGTCAGGAATTCCAAACTTGTCCAAAGTCGTATCAAATCTTCTAGTGACATTCGAAAGAAATAACCCTCTGTAGCAATCCATAGAACTAAGAAGACATAACTTCCAGCAGCAAGCCGTTTCGTCCACCGTTTTTTGAGTAGCCAAGCAATCAAGAGGGAACAGATAAAGACAGCCGTTACAATGGCATGTTCCATCAAAAAAGTAAAACCGTAATAGGTTTCCACAAAACGTCTACCATTATCCGCATTGACTCCTTTTAAAAAAGGTAGTGCAAAACTTAAAATAAAACAGAGTTCCAATATGTAACGTTTTAAGATTTTCATAGTAGACCTCCTATAAGTTGTGAACTAAAAATTTCCCTTTATTAGCTTATAAATCAGCAAAAACTATCTCCTACTTCATCATTAAATTGTTCAGTCTCTATCTACCTCTATTATACAATATTGACTTACCAGCATCAAGAAACCGCTTTATTTTTTTAGCTTTTTATGGTATGATAGACAAAATATCTAGGGGAAAATAAATGACCAACGAATTTTTACATTTTGAAAAAATCAGCCGCCAGACTTGGCAATCTTTACATCGAAAGACAACGCCTCCTTTGACAGAAGAGGAATTAGAATCCATCAAGAGTTTTAATGACCAGATTAGCTTGCAGGATGTTACCGATGTCTATCTTCCCCTAGCCCATCTCATACAAATTTACAAACGTACCAAGGATGATTTGGCCTTTTCAAAAGGAATTTTCCTTCAACGCGAAAGCAAATCCCAGCCTTTTATCATTGGGGTTTCTGGTAGTGTTGCCGTTGGAAAATCAACAACCAGTCGCCTACTTCAAATCCTACTATCCCGTACGCTTACAGATGCTAGGGTTGAGTTGGTAACGACTGACGGCTTTCTCTACCCCAACCAGACCTTGATTGAGCAAGGGATTTTAAATCGTAAGGGATTTCCTGAAAGCTATGATATGGAAGCTCTTCTCAACTTCTTGGATCGCATCAAAAATGGACAAGATGTAGATATTCCTGTCTATTCTCATGAAGTCTACGACATCGTACCTGAGGAAAAACAAAACGTCAAAGCAGCTGACTTTGTGATTGTCGAGGGGATTAACGTCTTTCAAAATCCACAAAACGAGCGTCTCTATATCACTGATTTCTTTGACTTTTCCATCTACGTTGATGCTGCGGTCGATGACATCGAGAGTTGGTATCTCGACCGTTTCTTGAAAATGCTGAGCCTAGCCCAAAACGATCCTGATAGCTACTATTATCGTTTTACTCAAATGCCGATTGGGGAAGTGGAATCCTTTGCCCATCAGGTCTGGACCAGTATCAATCTCACAAATTTACAAAATTATATTGAACCGACCAGAAATCGTGCGGAAGTGATTCTTCATAAAACAAAGAACCATGAAATAGATGAAATTTACTTAAAAAAATAATTTCCCCTTGTCAAAACGTAAGTTTTCAGATATAATAGTATAGTTAGTAAATATGGAGGTAAGAACATTGGCAAACATTAAATCAGCTATCAAACGCGCTGAATTGAACGTTAAACAAAACGAAAAGAACTCAGCTCAAAAATCAGCTATGCGTACTGCTATCAAAGCTTTCGAAGCAAACCCATCTGAAGAACTTTTCCGTGCTGCTAGCTCAGCTATCGATAAAGCAGAAACTAAAGGTTTGATTCACAAAAACAAAGCAAGTCGCGACAAAGCTCGTCTTTCAGCTAAACTTGCTAAATAAGAAACAGTCCATAGAGGCTGTTTTTTTGTCTCCAAATAGGAAAAGGTAGAAAATGAAAATCGCAATTATCGGATATTCTGGTGCTGGTAAGTCAACGCTAGCCGAAAAGTTATCTAACTACTACTCCATCCCAAAACTTCACATGGATACACTCCAATTTCAACCTGGTTGGCAAGACAGTGACCGTGAATGGATGTTGACCGAGATGAAAAGCTTTCTCACCAAGCATGAAGCTTGGGTCATTGATGGAAATTATTCTTGGTGTTTCTATGAGGAAAGAATGCAGGAAGCTGACCAAATCATCTTTCTCAATTTTTCGCCATTAACCTGTCTCTTTCGAGCCTTTAAACGTTATCTCACATACCGAGGTAAGATCAGAGAAAGTATGGCAGCTGGTTGTCAAGAACAATTTAATTGGGAGTTTATCAGATGGATTCTCTGGGATGGCCGAACAAATAATGCTAAGGATAGATACCAATACTTAAACAATACTTACCCAGAAAAGATGCGTATTCTCCATTCGCAAGCAGAGATTGATTGTTTTTTGCGATCTCTTAAAAAATAGACGGTAGAGCAACATTCATTTAGGTCACAGTATGGACTGAATGACTAAAAAAGGAAGATTTTCATCCAGAAAATCTTCCTTTTTCCTTTTATTCAACAATTAAAAATAACTCGAGCAATTTATAAATCAACAATAAAATTCCCCTAGAAATGAAGAGAATCTTGTTCATAGTTTCTGAGTTCGTGATACAAGAAAACTGAAGGAAGTATAGTCCTACTTCTTTCAGTTTTTTTATTGTCTCAATTTAGAAAAAACTTCTCCAATCTTACCTTTGATAACTAAATCAGCTTGGCTGTCTTGAGGAGTGCTGGATTTGTTGATAACAACAAGATTTGACCCTGAAAAATAATTGATTAAGCTAGCTGCAGGGTAAACAACTAAGGAAGTTCCACCAATGATCAACAAATCTGCTTGCTGAATGGCTCGAGCTGCGCGACTAAATACATCCATATCTAGCGCTTCCTCATAAAGGGTCACGTCAGGTTTGACCACCTTGTCACAATCTAAGCAGTAGGGAACTGGACCTTCAAGTTCCAAAAAGGCAGTCAAATCATAAAAGCGATGACAGCCCAAACAATAATTACGATCTGCACTACCATGCAGTTTCAAAACTTTCTGAGATCCTGCCATTTCATGGAGACTATCGATATTTTGCGTCACAATCGCCTTTAATTTACCTGTTTTTTCCAACGACGCTAGATAATCATGTGCTAAATTCGGCTTGGCATCAGGATAGACCAGATACTTTTTGTAGAAATCAAAAAAATCCTCTGGATAGCGCTCAAACATAGTGCGTGAAACCAGTTGCTCGGCAGTAAAATGGCGACCTAGTTTCAGACTATATATACCATCTGAACTACGAAAATCTGGAATATTAGACTCTGTAGAAACCCCTGCACCACCGAAAAAGACAATTCTCTGACTTTGATCAATAATACCTTGTAATTGTTCAATCTTATCCATTTTGTACTCCTAGGAATTTTCAAGTTAAAAAGTTGAAAGTCTTGACTTCTTGTCAACTTGGCTTCCAACTTTATTTGATTATGATTTAGATATTAAACTGACTAGTCTCTGTCCTTTGACACAATTAGGCTTTCTTCAATTTCCTTATTCTTACCTATTTCAGAATTGATTCATTGTTAATAGTTATCATTTGAGAACAAGAGAAATCATTCTGAATATAGCCTACTTTTAGTCTGCAATCAATGTTTCCAAACCTACCTTCATCATATCTGTGAAGGTATTTTGGCGTTCTTCTGCAGTTGTATCTTCATCTGGATTGACCAAGCTATCCGAGATGGTCATGATAGCTAGCGCATCAACATGGTATTGGGCTGCCAGATAGTAAAGGGCTGCTGCTTCCATTTCCACAGCCTTGACTCCCCATTTACCAAGTTCGATGTTCTTTTCAAAGTAGTTTGAATAAAAGACATCAGAAGACAAAACGTTCCCAACGTGGGTGGTCATACCGAGTTCTTTAGCGATATGGTAGGCCTTATCAAGCAAATCAAAGCTAGCGATTTGTGGAAAATCGTACTGTGGCCAATCGTTGCGGATGATGTTTGAGTTGGTTGCAGCTGCCTGCGCCAAAACCAATTCACGAACGTGGACATCTTCATTCAAAGAACCCGCAGTTCCCACACGGATCAATTTTTTCACACCGTAGTCAACAATCAACTCACGCGCATAAATCGAAATAGATGGCATTCCCATCCCAGTTCCCATGACAGATACACGGTGACCCTTGTAAGTACCAGTGTAACCAAACATGTTACGAACTTCGTTAAAGCAAACAGCATCTTCAAGAAAATTCTCAGCGATAAACTTAGCACGAAGAGGATCCCCAGGAAGAAGAATTTTATCAGCAATTTCACCCTGCTTAGCAGCAATATGGATAGACATAATTTATGATACAAAGAGCGACAAGAAAACGACTGAAAATTAGGAATCTGACGAGAAATCCTGATTTCTCAGTCAGATTATCTATTTTCCGAGTTTTCCGCTCGTGTTCAAATTAGAACACTTCACTCTACCTTTCTGTTTTATTTTTTTCTCTCATAGAAAGCTACCTGAATTCTGTTCAAGATTAGCTAGTACTTTCCTTATAAGCTAGACAAACTAACTGTCATTGTACCATCAGATTATAAGACATCATCGTCACTCACCTTAGAATTCAATGTTGTTCCCCAGTGAGTGATTTTTCGATGGGCTTGTGCAAGAATTGGTCTATTATCATAGATTGTTTGCCATCTATTCCAAAAAAGACCAGTTCTTTTCTCAATCTTAATTCGAAGATTGCGCATATTAGACTTAATTGGGAGATTGAGGACAGAGCCTGCGGTCTGATTTCGTCCATTCCCTTCCCAAGAATGACTGCGAACAACTGAATTACCCTCTTTATCTACTGTAACTTCTTCCCACGATATTGAATAACGTGCAATATAAGCACCACTATGTTGGATAGTTAGGGTCTTATCTTTTACAGGAGTGTAGTTTAACAGTTGTACAGGCTTAGAAGCTTGAGTAGTTGCATTATTTTTAGCTACAAATCGAAAAACTTCTACTTCTGCAAGGCTGAGAGCTTGATTTTTTTGACGCAATTGAATGCGAACACGGCGACCTAATTTACCATTCAACTGGAGATCTAAACTGCTTCCTTCTAAACGAGAAACATATTGTCTAGCAACTTCTGTCCCTTTTTCATCATATAAAATCACATCAAAGTCTGACAGACGTTTAGAAAGTTCTCCATCCCCACGATTATGAAGGCGAACAAGTCCTACCTGTTCTGTACGACCTAAATCAACTTCCCACCAAGGCTGGTTTTCAAATTTTGTATGGGTAATTGATTGCTGGCTATAACTACTATTGGTATTGCCATCCAAGGCACGACTAGCATCTCCTCCAAATTCGGTAGAGCTTTGACGTGCTTGTTTTTTCCAAGCAATATTTTCAGCGCGAAAAACCTGAACTTCTGCAAGACTGAGAGCGTTATATCCATCTAACTCAATGCGTACAAAACGAGCTTTCTTATAATCAATTGAAATCTGAGCGGAACTATCTCGTAAGTATGCAATACGCTTTCTTTCAATTTCCTTTCCAAAACTATCCAAAAGAATCACATTAAAATTAGTCAGTCTATCTTGAGCAGCATCTGTTCGATTGTAAATATTAATCTGACGAATCGTTTCTTCCTTGTCTAAATCGACTTGCCACCAAGGTTTTGATTGAAAATCTGTATGAGTGACAGAGTTATGTCCGTAATTCCCATCTAATTTCCCATCAACCGCTCTTCTAGCATCTCCTCCAAAAGCTGTCGAACTTTGAGTTACTCGTTTTCCTAGAGCTATGTTTTCAAATGATTCTGAACTAGGTTGAGTAGACAAGAGGGGAACTTCCTTTTTCTTAAAGAAATAAACGTTGTCCAATTTTTGATCACGATATCCCTGTTTATCAAGCGTATCACGTTTTCCAATATTAAAATTCGGGATAGCATTCATTCTACTTTCAAAATAACCACGCGAACGGTGCTTGAAACTAGAGTTACCTGTAAAGGTTACAATATCATTATCATTACGAATCAAAGATGTCACAACATTATCATTATCGACCACATAATGTTTTATTTTTCCAGATAAAGCCAACTTACGACTTTCTAATCCTACATCCCAGAAACCATTTTTAGCATTCCAAATAGTTCGAGAAGTAATTACTTTAGGAGCGCTAAATGTCGTAACTTTTTTCAAAACATTATTATAAAAAGTAGGATATTTTTGATAAGCTTCAACTGCCGCTATTTGAGCTAAGTAGCCTCCCAGCGAATGACCTGTCATATAAAGATTGGTAATGCTGGAATCCTGCGCTAGTTCTTTTACAACATTACGGATATCATCCGCTTGTGCAGGTTTATTTCCTCCTAACAAAACAAAATCTGCACTTAAATCTTTCGCATCATTCAGTCTTGTTCCACGTATAGCCAACATTTGAACAGTATTGTCTTTTAAATAAGGAAGATCACTCTTAGTTTCAAACAAAAAAGCATCCATCCCACTTGCTGTATGATAAGCCTTTTTCATCTTCCAAAATGGGGCTAACTCATTGTGCATCATTTTATATTCTTGACGATCAAGATAAAGACTTGGAAAAGGATTTTTATGATCTAGAATTTTGTCAATGTAATCATCATTACGATAAGCCAACTCCATAAAAAGGAGAGAATCACGATCTGTGACATACCATTGTTTCTTGTTATCATCTTCTCCATCTGCTAATCCATCTCCATCACTATCTGCTAGTAATGGATGGCTATGGTAACCTAAATAGTCTTTCCCATCTTTATTGTAAATATACAATTCATCCTTATTTTTTATTCCATCATGATCATCATCGCCATCAGGATCTAAAAATTTTCCACCGTATAAAGAATTATCTACAAGATCCTTCTCTACATGGAGTTCTCCTTTAGAAATTTTGACAAAGTCTGCCTCTGTTACTGGACGAAAATTTTTCGGCTCATCCTTTAGAATTTCCTCTTTCTTCAATTCCTCATGAGGTACAGCAGATTCTTTTTTATATAATTCTTCTCCTGCTTTTTCTTTCTCATGTGTAACAACTTCTTTTGTTTCTAAAGTTGATTGAGTAGCTGTAGCTTTCTCCTCTGTAATAGATATTTCCTGTTTTTTATCAGTACCTTCTTTTACAGGACTATCTATTGCATTTACTACTAGAGGAGTCTCATTTTTCACAACTGGATTTCCTTCATTGGCAGAAATTCCTGTCGGTGCTAAAAAAGCAAAACCAACTGCAACAGACACAACTCCGATACTTAGTTTTTTATACCAAAACGCATAATTCGTTGATCAATTCTCATTTATTCATATATCTTTCTTTTATTTTTTTCACCCTCTTTACCAACAATATTCTCCAATCAGCTAATCTCCCTTAGCGTCACAGTTTCATTTTTATACTTGGTTAACAAGGATTTGATGAGGTTTGTAAAAGTATAGGAACCTCATTCAATTTTATATCATAATTCTATATGGAAGTTAATTGTTTCATTCATCTTCCAACTTACAGAAATGCTTTCCTACTTATTTTTCTTTCTCATAGTTCAGCAAGAATCGCTTTGAGCAAGCCTTTGAAATCACCTTTGACACGTTCGGTTACTTCTACAACTTCTTCGTGGTTGAGTTCTTCTTGGAATCCTGCAGCATGGTTAGTAATACATGAAATTCCTAGAACTTTCAAGCCTGAGTGAGCTGCTACAATAACTTCAGGAACAGTGGACATACCGACTGCATCTGCTCCCAATGTCTTATAGGCACGAATCTCTGCTGGGGTTTCATAAGTCGGACCAGTTACACCGATATAGACACCTTCATCAAGCTTGATACCAAGTTTTTTAGCCACTTCATGGGCAGTTGCACGGTATTCTGGTGTGTAGGCTTTAGACATATCTGGGAAACGTGGACCAAAATCATCCAAGTTTTCACCCATTAATGGGTTTTGCCCCGTCATATTGATATGGTCTGAGATAGCCATCAAGGTACCAGGACCAAATCCAATACCTCCAGCTGCATTAGTTACAATGACACCTTCACATCCGAGAACTTTCATGACACGTACTGGGAAAGTCACGACTTCCAGAGGATTTCCTTCATAGAAATGGAAACGACCTTGAAGAGCCAAGACCATGCGACCTGCAAGTTCTCCATATACCAATTTACCAGCGTGACCGACTACTGTCGAACGGCCCCAGTTTGGAATCTCAGCATAGTCTACTACAACTGGATTTTCGATTTCTTCTGCCAATTCTCCAAGTCCTGATCCAAGGATTAGACCGAACTCAGGCGCTAGTATTCCCTTGTCTTTCAGGAAGGCAGCTGTTTCATTGATTTTATCTAAAAATGTCATTGTGTGTCTCCTTTATTATTTTTTTAGCATTTGACCGATTTTGTCAAAAGTTTTAGCATTGCGAATGGTGATGTTGCGATAAAAGGGCATCTTGAGCAAGTACTTATGATAGGCAGTTGCATAGTAGGATTCCTCGGAGAATTTCCCCCAGAAAATCCCAAGTCTTCCAAAATGAACCACTTCATCTTCCAGTTCCAAACTGTTCACTTTCTCGATGACTTGATCCACAGCCAAACTCTCCGTGTAGAAGAGCACATCTTTTCGAGCTAGGTCTTTGGTCCACCAATCTGGCAGATTATTCAGCTCTTCTTCATAATCTTCCTGACCCAGCAAAGAAAAGCTCTGAATAAATGGATAATGGACTGTAAAGAAAGCCTCTAACTTTTCAACCAATTGGGCTTTGGGAGCTGTCGAAGTAAAGAAAATATTGCCACTGTTGATGTAGGTCTCAACCTTTTCCAGTCCCAACTCTGTCAGTTCTTGACGAAGTTGCTCCATGACAACCTTATTTTTCCCACCTACATTAATGCCCCTTACCAGTAAAGCATATCGTGTCATCTTATACCAATTTATCTAAGAAACTTTCCCCAATCATGGCAGTTTCCACACCAAAGTTATCCGCAACTGTCGCTGAGATATCTGCAAAATGTCCGACAGGAATGAGACCATTTCCTTTAAAGGAAGGGCTATAGGCCAACAATGGAATATATTCACGAGTGTGGTCTGTTCCTGCATAAGTTGGGTCATTTCCATGGTCCGCTGTAATCAAGAGAAGATCATTCTCTCTCATGGCTGCGATAATTTCAGGTAAGCGTTCATCAAACTCATGCAAACAATCACGGTAACCATGAGCATTACGACGGTGGCCGTAAAGAGCATCAAAGTCTACCAAGTTTGTGAAGGAGAATCCTTTTTCAAACTCAGCAAGGCCCATAGTCTTCAACAGTGTGTCAATTCCATGACTATTTGACTTGTTGTGACCCATATCATGGTTGATACCAGCACCGTTAAAGATATCGTTGATTTTACCAACAGCATAAGTATCGATACCTGCTTCATTGAGTTTATCCAACACAGTTGGTGCAAATGGAGATACAGCCAAGTCACGACGATTTGCTGTACGAGTGAAGTTACCAGGCTCACCTACATAAGGACGGGCAATGATACGACCTAGAAGAGCTGGGCGCTCAAGGGTAATCGAACGAGCGTATTCACAAATACGATAAAGTTCATCCAAAGGAATAATGTCTTCGTGAGCAGCAATTTGCAAAACAGGGTCAGCTGAAGTATAAATAATCAATTCGCCAGTTTCCATCTGACGTGGTCCAAAGTCATCGATAACAGCCGTTCCTGAGTAAGGTTTATTTGCTTCACGAATGACTTTGCGTCCTGAGAATTCTTCGATTTTTGTCAAGATTTCTTCTGGGAATCCGTTCCAGAAAGTATCGAAAGGCTCCGTAATGTTGAGTCCCATGATTTCCCAGTGTCCAGTCATGGTATCCTTACCAAGAGATACTTCTTCTAATTTTGTTGCATATCCAGTTGGATTGCTTTCAGCTGCTACAGTCTTAAGAGGAGTTTCACGAGGAATATTTCCTAGACCGATTTTAGCCATGTTTGGCACATTCAGACCAACTGTTTTTGAAATGTGTCCCAGTGTGTCAGAAGCTCCATCTGGAACCCCTGCATTGACAAAGTTATTAGCATCTGGTGCAGCACCGATTCCTACAGAATCTAGTACCACCAAGTGAATACGATTAAATTTTGACATAGTGTATCTCCTCCTATTTTCCTTTGTTTGAAGTTAAAATCTGAACTCCATCTCGTCCAGCAACGATGACCTTGTCCACCATTTGGTTGAATAATCCATGCTCCACGACACCAACGACATGGTCCAGTTCTTGTCCGAAAGCAATTGGATCTTCAATGACATCCAAGGCAAGGTCAATGATAAAGTTCTGCATATCAGTCACAAAACGTTGGCCGTCTTTTTCACGGAAACTTGGTTTGTAGCCAGCTCGCTCAAAACGACGAAAGACCTGTTCTGCGCCATACTGAACCACTTCTACTGGCAATTTAAAAGCACCTAGTTTGTCTACCAGCTTGCTTTCATCCACTACCCAAATATATTCTTTTGAGGGCGTTGCGACAACCTTCTCCATCAGAAGAGCACCACCACCGCCTTTGATTCCATTAAACTGATTATCCACTTCATCCGCCCCATCAACCGTCACATCAACAGAGTCCACTTGGTCAATAGACTTAAGAGGGATATTGAGTCCTTCTGCCTGTTTACTGGTTACACTAGAAGTCGTCACAGCTGTAATCTGCAAGCCTTCTTCCTTGATTCGACGACCGATTTCCTCCACGAAATAATAGGCAGTAGAGCCAGTTCCAAGTCCGACTACCATACCATCAGTAACAAACTCAGCAGCCCTGATACCTGCCATTTTCTTCAGATTTTCCACTCAAATACCTCCATTAGAGAGCTACTTTCATTATATCATGTATACCTTTATTATTCAAAAATTGGAAACATCAAATATTCTATTTGCGGCAACATTAAAACAATAAAATGAGATTGAAAATATTTTCATTTCAGAAATTCTTTATTATTATTTTTAAAAATTTATAAAATGAATAAAAAAAGCAATTAAACAAGAACATTCATTATTATAAAATTATTTCCGTTTCTTTTTTCCATTTGAACTGTCTTTTCCCAAATTTCTCATAATTGACTTCCTGTGATACAAAAAGTAATAAAATAGAGATATAATTAGGGTAGAAAATATATTTGGCAAAGTAAAGTTCTTTAAAATTTTTTCAACAGCCTATCGAAGTTGAAGGAAAAGGTTGGATTGAGAATGAATCTAATTATTGAAATGATTGGTTTTAAAAGTAATTAACATTGCTCAGGATGTCTACTTGAACTAAGATATAGTAAATTGAAGTTAGAATAGCACAAATTAACTTCTAAAGCATTTTTAAAAATTAATTTGAATGCCCCAAGTGATTTATCTAAATCTTATTCCAATCTGCTATATTTTTTAATGAATTGTCAACAAAAAGGTACAGTATCATTTTAAATGAGTATAAAAGATCACAGAGATTTCAAAATTATAAAAACGCATATTATCAGGTATAAAAAACTTGATATTGTGCGTTTTATCTTAGAACATTTTTCTAAATTTCCCACTCAAATTAAATTCTAGCCCAGCCTATTTTGAGACATTTTTCATTGCTTCTGGAAGATAATTACTAATCTCCGTCGGCAAGATCACATAATGTTCTTGTGCTAGTTCTTGAGCAATAGCTGAATGAAGATGAGTCGCTACTGCCACACGCTCGTAGAGACTGGCCTGTTGGAATTGGCCTGCAAATCCTGCAATCATCCCAGCAAGTGTATCTCCCATTCCTCCAGTCGCCTGATAGGGACCGCCAACCTGTAACTGGTAATAATCTGATTGGCCAGCTTGCCAAATACGAGTAGCCGCACCTTTCTCTACCAAAATTGTTCCTTGAGGGAAGGAAGTCAGGGCACTAGCCGTTGCATCTTCGTTTTGCTTTTCAATAGCAATACCAGACAGCTTTTCCCATTCTTTTTGGTGGGGAGTTAGGATAAGCTGACTCGAAGGAAATGACAAACTTATCCTAGAAAGAATGGTCAAGGCACCTCCGTCTACAATCAAAATCTGATTCTGTTTTAAGCTAGCAAATACCTGTTTTACTAGATTTTCTCCAAAAGTATCGTCTCGTAAACCAGATCCTAGCAAGATAACTTCTGCCTTCTCCAATTGCTCTTTTAACAATTGCTGGTCTTGAATAGAAAAGGCCATAGCCTCAGGTAAATAGCTGTGCAGAGCTGGGATATTTTCCCTATCTGTTCCAACGGTCACCAATCCTGCACCACTTTTAACAGCTGCCAAAGCAGCCATGATGATGGCACCACCATAAGGATAGGTACCACCCAGCAACAACAGACGGCCATAGTCTCCTTTATGACTGGTACGAGAACGTTCAATAATGACTTTTTCTAATAATGCTTGCTCAATCACTTTCATCTTTTTTCCTCAACTATCCTTTATCTGATTGTTTTAAAACAACTTGATAGACTTTCTTAGTCCACTCTTCTAAGTCTTCTCCAGCATAGTCAAGATAATACACCCTATCTTGTATTTTGGTTGGAATAATATTTTCAAATTGGCTCTTATTATGAGTTGGAATAATGCAAATATACAACTCACTTAATAAATTAAGCATGTCCTTAATTTTTGCAACATGATAGCCATCAAAAATATAACCAGTAACTTTAATCAAATCTGTATAGATAAAATGAAAACTTACTCCAGGAATAAACTTGTCTTGTAATTCTTTCTCTGAAGGAGCTCGACCTAATAAACGCTCCATCGCTAATCGATAACCAGAACTTGTATTTGACCACCCTAACATGACATAGTCAAAATAATCTATCGGATCCGATGCAGCATTTCTACTATCCAAAACCAACTCCTCAGCATCTCGCCCAAAGGCTTTCACAGCAGATAAAATCTGACCTGTTTTAAAGATAGAAATCGCTGCATCTATAGTCGTAGTATGACTACAGTAGTCTGAAGTCACTAACCTCTTATGTAGATCATAAGTCGAGGCTACTCTTTTATCTGTAGGGGTAAATGGTGGCAGAAAGGGATGCTGACAGATGTAATCTAAAATTTCTTTTTTTAAATAAGAATCAGCACACTCAATACTTGTTTGACGTCTATGAAGTTTTTCGTAAGCTATAAATTTAGCAATTTTTTCTAATTCCCACTCTTGAATATTTGGATAATCAATTAGTGCTAAGTAGTATATTCTATCCCATTGTAAACTATATTCTCCATTATAAATTTTTAAAATCATCTAATCACCTCACTCCATTATACAACAAAAAGGAAGCGCATACCTCCTTTTATAAACTTACTTTTAAAATTTTCTCTCCAAAGTCCAAAGGGCTGCCTGATAGGTTTGCTCCATCAGCATAGTAATGGTCATAGGACCTACACCTCCAGGAACTGGTGTAATATGGCTAGCAAGTGGGGCAACTGCCTCATAATCCACATCCCCACAGAGCTTGCCATTTTCATCACGATTCATCCCAACGTCAATGACTACCGCACCTGGTTTGACAAAGTCATCAGTCACAAACTTGGCACGACCGATTGCTACTACAAGAATATCTGCTTTAGCAGCTACCTTGGCAAGATTATGAGTACGTGAATGGGTCAAAGTCACTGTAGCATTCTTTGCCAAAAGAAGTTGAGCCATGGGTTTTCCAACGATATTGGAACGACCGATGACGACCGCATTTTTACCTTCCAAGTCAATCCCATATTCATGAAACATTTCCATAATTCCTGCAGGTGTCGAAGGAATCATGACTGGATGACCAGACCAGAGACGCCCCATGTTTAAGGGATGGAAACCATCTACATCCTTTTCTGGGTCAATGGCCAACAAAACTGCCTCTTCATCAATATGTTTTGGTAATGGTAACTGAACCAAAATTCCATGCCAAGCTGGATCTTGATTGTATTTGGCAATCAAGTCTAACAATTCAGCTTGACTAATGGTATCTGGAATTCTCACTACTTCACTACGGAAACCAGCCGCAAGTGCAGAACGTTCCTTGTTACGAACGTAGACTTGGCTGGCAGGGTTCTCCCCAACCAAAATCACTACTAAACCAGGTACTAGCCCCGTTTCTTCCTTTAATCTTTCAGTCTTTTCAGCCAGCTGTCCTTGTAACTTAGCTGCTAGAGCCTTCCCATCAATAATCTGTGTCATATCACTTCTCTTTTCTTTCAAATATCTTCCATTATATCAAAAACTGCTAATCCTCTCTAACACTTCTTTCCTAAGCTATCCTATAGTTTCAAACTATAAGAAAAAGCTCGAGTCGAGCTTTTCATTAATCTATATTTTATATGTAAAGTTGGCTACAAATAGCTTAACAAAGCTAACTTATAAAACCTTACTCAAGAAGTCTTTAGTCCGTTGTTCTTGGGTTTGTTCAAAAATCTGTTCAGGTGTTCCATCTTCAACAACCACACCGTTTGCCATAAAGATGACACGGTCTGCCACCTCACGAGCGAATCCCATCTCATGCGTTACGATAACCATGGTCATTCCTGACTTGGCTAAGTCTTGCATAACAGCCAACACCTCACCTACCATTTCAGGGTCCAGGGCTGAAGTTGGCTCGTCAAAGAGCAAAACATCAGGTTCCATAGCTAAACCACGCGCAATAGCAATCCGCTGTTGCTGACCACCTGACAAACTCTGTGGATAAGCAGTTGCCTTATCTGGTAAACCAACTTTTTCCAAAAGTTCCTGAGCTCTCTTCTCTGCAACTTCCTTACTTTCACCTTTTGTCTTGATAGGAGACAAGGTGATATTTTCCATCACAGTCATATTAGGAAAGAGATTAAATTGTTGAAAAACCATGCCCATCTTCTCACGCATAGCAAACAGGTCATTCTTCTTGTCCGTAATATCGACTCCCTCAAAGATAACCTTCCCCTTGGTCGCTTCTTCCAACAAATTCATAGAACGAAGCAAGGTAGATTTCCCACTTCCTGAAGGACCAATGATAACGACAACTTCTCCTCTTTTAATCTCGAGGTTGATGCCCTTCAATACTTCATTCTTTCCAAAGGATTTATGTAAATTTTCAATTTTTATCAAGGTTTCTGTCATTATTTTTTATCTCCTTGTCCCATACGTTTTTCAAAAGCTTTCAAGGCTACTGTCAAAATAGAGGTCATAATCAAGTAGTAAAAGGCTGCAAATAAAAGTGGTGTCAGAGGTAGATAGGTTGTTGTAGAAACTGTTGTAGCCCCATTCCATAACTCCATAACACCGATAGCTGATAAGAGGGAACTATCCTTGATAATAGTGATAAATTCGTTCCCCAAGGCTGGCAAAATATTTTTGATTGCTTGTGGCAAAATCACATAGCGCATCGCATTTTTAGGACGAATCCCTAAAGAATAGGCCGCCTCTAACTGACCCTTAGGAACTGCATTAATCCCAGCACGCACAGTCTCAGAAACATAAGCACCACTATTCATAGAAATAATCAAAATCCCTGGAATCAGGCGAGACAAATCAACACCCAAAATCCCAACCTGAATAGTCGGAGCATTGATATGCATAAGAGCAAAGGCAATCATAATCTGAACCATCATCGGTGTCCCACGGAAAATCCAAACGTACAAGTTGGCGAGCCAAACAAGCGGTTTAAACTTGGAACGTTGCCCAAAAGCCAAGACAACACCCAAAATAGTTCCCAAAAAGACAACACAGATAGAAATAAGAACCGTCACAACAGCCCCATAGTTAAAATAAGGTAAATACTTGGGTAAAAAAGAAAAATTCATAGTCACACTGCTTTCTAAAATAGAATACTGTATGATTATAACATTAATTGAATTAAAATTCAAATCTTTTATCTAATTTATTCAAAAAAACTTTAAGCTGGTAGAATTAGCGAGAAATCTTAGTTTTTTCTAGTCAAGTTGACCTCCTTTATGGTAAAATAGTAACGATAAGAAATGAAGGAGAATCAAAATGGAATCACATTTGGTTAGAATTATCAACCGCCTTGAAGCAATGGCAAAAGACGGCGGAAATTTAAAACGTAATTTTGAACGCGAAGGAGTTGTTGTTGCAGAAGTTGCATACAGCCACGACGAAGAAAACGGATCAATCTTTACCCTTCGTGATGTCGAAGCTCGCGAAACTTATACGTTTGACAGCATTGACTTGATTGCAATGGAGATTTACGAACTCCTCTACTAATCTAAAACTAGCCGGGATTACCCCTGCATCTCTAACCAAAATCCTTTTTGTCTCACAAATAGGATTTTTTTTATAGTCCAAATCCACAAAGATTTTCATTGTAACAACTTCTCAAAGCTGCAATCTTTTTACTTGCTTTACACCCCAATCCTGTTATAATGAGAGTATAGAATTTTGACTATTTTTGACCTTTAAACAGGTCAGGCTAAAGAAAGAAATGAGGTAGATGTATGCTTTGTCAAAACTGTAAAATCAACGACTCAACAATTCATCTTTATACCAATCTCAATGGAAAACAAAAACAAATTGACCTCTGTCAAAACTGCTATAAGATTATCAAAACAGATCCTAACAATAGCCTCTTTAAAGGTATGACGGATCTGAATAATCGTGACTTTGATCCCTTTGGTGATTTCTTCAATGATCTAAACAATTTCAGACCTTCTAGCAATACCCCTCCTATTCCCCCAACCCAATCAGGTGGAGGTTACGGTGGAAACGGCGGTTATGGTTCCCAAAATCGTGGACCTGCTCAAACTCCGCCCCCAAGCCAAGAAAAAGGCCTGCTGGAAGAATTTGGTATTAACGTAACTGAGATTGCCCGTCGTGGAGATATAGACCCTGTTATTGGACGCGACGATGAGATTATCCGTGTCATCGAAATTCTCAATCGTAGAACCAAGAATAATCCTGTTCTTATCGGTGAACCAGGTGTCGGAAAAACGGCCGTTGTCGAAGGTCTAGCTCAGAAAATCGTTGATGGAGATGTTCCGCATAAACTCCAAGGTAAACAAGTCATCCGCTTGGATGTGGTTAGCTTGGTTCAAGGAACGGGGATCCGAGGACAATTTGAAGAACGCATGCAAAAACTCATGGAAGAAATTCGCAAACGTGAGGACATCATCCTCTTTATCGATGAAATCCATGAAATTGTCGGTGCTGGTTCTGCGGGCGATGGCAATATGGATGCTGGAAATATCCTCAAGCCAGCCCTTGCTCGTGGGGAGCTGCAACTGGTCGGTGCTACTACCCTCAATGAATACCGTATCATTGAAAAGGATGCTGCTCTCGAGCGTCGTATGCAGCCTGTTAAAGTCGATGAACCAACTGTGGAGGAAACGATTATTATCCTCAAAGGGATTCAAAAGAAATACGAAGACTACCACCACGTTCAGTATACCGATGCTGCAATTGAAGCAGCTGCAACTCTTTCTAATCGCTACATCCAAGATCGCTTCTTACCTGATAAGGCCATTGACCTCCTAGATGAAGCGGGTTCTAAGATGAACTTGACCTTGAATTTTGTAGATCCTAAAGTAATTGATCAGCGCTTGATTGAGGCTGAAAATCTCAAATCTCAAGCTACACGAGAGGAAGATTTTGAAAAAGCTGCTTACTTCCGTGACCAGATTGCCAAGTATAGGGAAATGCAAAAGAAAAAGGTCACAGACCAGGACACTCCTATCATCAGTGAGAAAACAATTGAATACATTATCGAGCAGAAAACCAATATCCCTGTTGGGGATTTGAAAGAGAAAGAACAATCTCAACTCATCCATCTAGCTGAAGACCTCAACTCTCATGTTATTGGGCAAGACGATGCTGTCGATAAGATTGCTAAGGCTATTCGCCGTAATCGTGTCGGACTTGGGACTCCTAATCGCCCCATCGGAAGCTTCCTCTTCGTTGGGCCAACCGGTGTCGGTAAGACAGAACTTTCCAAACAACTAGCCATTGAACTTTTTGGTTCTGCTGACAGCATGATTCGCTTTGATATGAGTGAATACATGGAAAAACACAGTGTGGCTAAGTTGGTCGGCGCCCCTCCAGGTTATGTTGGCTATGATGAAGCTGGGCAATTAACTGAAAAAGTCCGCCGTAATCCCTACTCACTTATCCTCTTGGATGAAGTGGAAAAAGCCCATCCAGATGTCATGCATATGTTCCTTCAAGTCTTGGACGATGGACGTTTGACAGATGGACAAGGACGTACCGTTAGCTTCAAGGACGCCATTATTATCATGACCTCAAATGCAGGTACAGGTAAGGCTGAAGCCAGCGTTGGTTTTGGGGCAGCTCGCGAAGGACGTACCAACTCTGTTCTCGGTGAACTCGGCAACTTCTTTAGCCCAGAGTTCATGAACCGTTTTGATGCTATTATTGAGTTCAAGGCTCTCAGCAAGGACAATCTCCTTCAAATCGTCGAGCTCATGCTAGCTGATGTTAATAAACGCCTTTCCAGCAACAACATTCATTTGGATGTAACTGACAAGGTTAAGGAAAAATTGGTTGACCTCGGCTATGATCCAAAAATGGGGGCACGCCCACTTCGTCGTACTATTCAAGACTATATTGAAGACGCAATCACTGACTACTACCTTGAAAACCCAAGCGAGAAAGACCTCAAGGCAGTGATGACCAGCAAGGGCAAGATTCAGATTAAATCTGCCAAAAAAGCTGAAGTAAAATCTTCTGAAAAAGAAGTATAAATCCTATAAAAAAGGAGTAGAAAATGAAAATTTTCTGCCCCTTTTTACTAAAATAACTATAAATTCTTGACAGCTAGGCCTTTGTCCATTAAGATAATAATAAAGATAATAGATAATGAGGAAAATGCAATGTCAAACCCAACTTTTGGAGAAAAAAAAGCAAATATAGACTATATTGCACGCTATGGAGTGTATGCAGTTATTCCAGACGATGAACAAAAACAAATTGTTCTTGTTCAAGCGCCTAATGGCGCTTGGTTCTTACCAGGTGGCGAAATTGAAGCAGGTGAAAATCATCAGGAGGCCCTAAAACGTGAATTGATTGAAGAGCTTGGATTCACTGCTGAAATTGGTACCTATTACGGACAAGCTGACGAATATTTTTACTCTCGTCACCGTGATACCTACTACTACAATCCTGCCTACCTCTATGAAGCGACTTCTTTCAAAGAAGTACAAAAACCACTAGAAGACTTTAATCATATTTCCTGGTTCCCTATTGACGAGGCTATTGAAAACCTCAAACGTGGTAGCCATAAATGGGCAATCCAATCTTGGAAAAAACAGCATAAGATTGACTAAATCAAGCTACTTTATTTAAAAAGTGCTATAATAGAATTAGAAAATCGGAGGAAATGTTATGAAGCTTATCAATACGACAAACTCACACTCGCAACTTGTAAAAAGCCAGCTAGAAAGTACAGATGCAACCCTTGTTGAGGTTTATTCTGCAGGTAATACAGATGTTATTTTTACCCAAGCTCCGCTTCACTATGAAATCCTCATCTCAAACAAACACCGCGCTATTCGCGAACCTGAAATCGAAGCCATTCAAGAATTTTTCTTGAAACGTAAAATTGATAAGGACTCTATTGATGAAGCCAATATCAAGACACTCTACTCAGAAAAATTAATTGGGATTTCGATTCCAACCAAATAACATTTTGGAGAGATTAGAAAGCTATTGAACCTAATAAGCCAAACATAGGTTCTGACTTGCTTTTTAAATCGTCTCCAATTTTTTATCTTGAGATTTTATCATAGAAGATTTTATAGACAATAAAAAAGATTTGGTTCTGCTTCTCACAAAACCAAATCTTTTTTATTATGTTAGAAACGAATTGTCTCACGTGTCTTTTCATATGAAGTAACGAAACGGTTGGTTACACCAGGTTCTGCAACTTCCAAAGCTTGCGAAATCTTATCAAATGAAGCATGGTAATCAAAATCTTTTTCAAAGATTTCTAATGAGTCATTAAAGGCTTCCTGAATTCGTTCATCAAATGAGCGGTAACGATTCGAATACTGTAGTAATTGTTCAGTCAAAGTTGCATATTTAACAATATTATAAGTTTCATCTTCAAGTGCTTCCATATGATTTGTTGTAATCTCAAGCATACGGTTTACAACTTCGATATTAACCTGAGATTCTTCTAGTTCAGCCATTAACTCTTCTGTATGGTTACTTGCTGTAAAGAATAACTGTAAGAAATTCTGAGGAATACCTGGAAGATTGCGTTTCTCCATATATCTCTTAATTGTATGAAGACGATTAACATAAACATTTGCCTTTTGGCGAGCATTGATATCATCTTTTTCAATCTGAGCAAGACGTTGACTAAGTTCAACTTGTTCATCCTCAATCTCTTTCAAAGTTGCTTGTAAGTTTTCCAAACGTTCTTCAAGCAATGAATATGGCTCAGAATGTTCCTCTTGTTCAGAAGTTAATTCTAATACAGATTCTTCCAAAGAGTCTAATTCAGTTTGCAATCTATGAACATGACTAACATCTGTTTCAGAAAATAGATAACTCTTACTTAATCGTTTAATATCTTCGACTAAAACAGCGTTACTATCTTTCATGTGTTGAAGATAAGTAGGAAGTGTTGCTACTAAACCGTCTACAACTTTCTGAGCAGCAATTTCTCGTGTAAAAATATCATAAAGTGCATTAATCTCTTCTTGGATTTGAGTATTTTCGTACTCAGCATTATCCAATTCTAATTGCGCAATATTCTCGTGATTTTTCTTAAGAGCTTCATGAAGCAATTGGAAACGAGCTTCAATATCCGTCTCAGCAAAATGATAGTTAGCATCTAAAAGCTTACGGTAACCATTCTCCAAATCTTCTAACTGATCTGGTAGCTCTTTAGATAATGTTGTTACAACTGCTGGTATACGATCAACAATATGTGTCAAAGCCAAGATATGATTTTCAGCATTATCCAAAATCACAGCAGCTTCTACTGGGTCACCAGACGAGTTTAAAGTTACAAACTGAGAAAACTCTGATTGGATATTTTCCAATTGTTTTTCGATTTCAGACAAACCTTGTCCATATTCTTCAGAATGATCAGCAACTCGGTGTTGTAACTCTTCAAACAAGTCCAAGGTATGAAGAACACGTCCACTATTTTTAGACTCTTGTTTCTCCAAATCTGCCAAGGCATTGCGAATTGATGCAATATCTTCTTCAATCAAGGTAATTTGACTCTCGATTTGATCAATTTGATGACTAGCTTTGAAAAAACGGAATGAGTTGTTATAACCTTCTGCCTCGAAAAGATTATTTTCGATATCGGCAAAAGAATTAAGAGATAGGTCAACCCATTTTTGATTCCACTCACGGAAAGTCACCTGACTTTGTCCAATCAAGTGCATGTTTTTTACAGCTTCAACCTCATCATTAACTGGAAGATTATACAGCTCTTCTTTTTTCTCTTCTAAAATTGCTAATTTACTTTCATTGCGTTTTCGTACGTAGATTGCGATAGCATATGCAACGATCAATAAAACTGCGATTGCAATGATTAGATAAATTACTAGTCTAGCAGACATATTAAACTCCTTTTTTACTTGAAACAATCGTAATGATTATATCATATTTTTTAGACCAAGGGAACTACTTCTCCCCTTTTTTTAGACATCAAGTGTACTATAGACAGCATTTTCTTCGATAAACTCACGACGAGGCTCTACTCGATCCCCCATCAACATATCAAAGATTTTATCTGCTTCTGCAGCATCATCCACAGAAACTCTAGCCATTAAGCGGTGTTCTGGATCCATTGTTGTTTCCCATAATTGGTGGTCGTCCATTTCACCTAGACCTTTATAACGCTGAATTGTCGGTTTGGTTCGACCTTCACTATAACGGGCTAAAGCTTCTTGAAGTTTAATTTCTTGATCTGCACCTGGCTGGATGTATTCTTTAATTTCACTTCCAACCTTGACACCGTAGATTGGTGGTTGGGCAATATAAACATAACCAGCTTCTAGGATTGGTTTCATATAACGATAAATCAAGGTTAAAAGAAGGGTACGAATATGAGCTCCATCGACATCGGCATCGGTCATCAAAACGAGTTTTTGGTACCGAGCTTTTGAAACATCAAATTCTGCTCCAAATCCTGTTCCCATAGCTGTAAAAAGACTTCGAATTTCTTCGTTGGCAAGAATTTTATCCATGCTTGCTTTTTCAACGTTCAAAATCTTACCGCGAATTGGAAGAATTGCCTGAAATTCACGGTTACGACCAGATTTAGCTGACCCACCAGCTGAGTCTCCTTCGACGATAAAAAGTTCTGTTTCAGCAGGATTGTTAGAAGAACAGTCTGCTAGTTTTCCTGGAAGGTTGGAAATTTCCAAACCAGATTTTTTACGAGTGACTTCACGCGCACGCTTGGCAGCAACACGAGCCTTGGCAGCTAAAATCCCTTTTTCCACGATTCGCTTGGCAATCTGTGGATTTTCCATAAGGAAATCAGAGAAGGCATCGCTGAAGAGGCGATTAGTAATCTTGACTACTTCGCTGTTTCCCAGTTTGGTCTTAGTTTGTCCTTCAAACTGTGGATTTGGGTGTTTAACTGAGATAACTGCAGTTAATCCTTCGCGAACATCTTCCCCTGTTAGGTTGTCTTCATTGTCTTTCAGTAACTTATTTTTTCGAGCATAATCGTTGATAACACGAGTCAGTGCTGTACGGAAACCTTGCTCATGCGTTCCACCTTCATGGGTATGAATATTGTTGGCAAAACTCATGACATTTTCATGGTAGCCCGTTGTGTACTGCATGGCTACTTCAACTGTGATATCATCCATCTCACCATCTGTGTAGATTGGTGTATCAAAGATAACATCCTTGTTCTCATTGATATATTCAACGTAACTAGCAATCCCACCTTCATAATGGTAATGCTTGGTTTGTTCCAAACCTTGGCGCTTATCTGTGATGGAGATTTGAAGACCGCGATTTAGAAAGGCCAACTCTTGAATCCGTTTATTTAATTTATCAAAATCAAAGGTTGTTGTTTCAGTGAAGATATCTGGATCTGGTGTGAAATGAACCGTTGTTCCAGTTCTATCTGTATCTCCGACTACCTCAAGATCCGCAACAACATGACCACGACGGTATTCTTGGTAATGAATTTTACCGTTTTTGTGGACATGGACGTCTAATTGAGTGGAAAGGGCATTAACTACTGATGACCCTACTCCGTGAAGACCACCTGAAACCTTGTATCCGCCACCGCCAAACTTTCCTCCAGCATGCAGGACAGTAAAGACAGTTTCTACGGCAGGCCGACCTGTTTTTTCCTGAATATCGACTGGGATACCACGTCCATCATCGACAACAGTAATCGAATCATCTGGCTCAATGAAGACTTGAATATGGTTGGCAAATCCTGCCAAGGCCTCGTCGATTGAGTTATCAACAATTTCCCAGACTAGATGGTGAAGACCTTCTTTTGAGGTTGATCCGATATACATCCCTGGACGCATACGTACAGCCTCTAAGCCCTCTAAAACTTGAATTTGACTGGCATCATAATCCTGTGCCTGCAGATTTTTGATTTCTTCTGTCATCTCATTCCTTTTTCTTACATGTCTAATACTTGTCTTAAATTCACGATACTGGTAAACAAGTGGGTATCCAGGCCAGCAGCTTGCCCTGCTTCGATATCAATCGGCCGATCTCCAATGACAAGACCAGAGCTAATCTGATACTTTTCTCTTAAATAAAGCATGGACTCAGGATTTGGCTTTCTCTTAAAACCTGAGCTAGAAGTCACTACTTCTGTAAAGTAGGTTGCTATAGAAGTTTTTTCTAAAATTTCTAAGACCTGATCATTTCTGTGAGAAACCAAGAAATGACGCCCACCTTGATTTGAAATGTACTCCAATAAGTCAGAAACTCCATCAAATAAAATCGGGTGTTCCAGCTCTCTGGCTTCATTTTCCTTATACTTTTTTAAAAAATTCTCTAGGTTGGGAGCGAATGTCTCAATCGCAAAATCAGTAGAAACCTTTAAAGCTTGATAGACACTATCATGATCTTGTGTAATACCATACAGCGCTAATGTTTCAACAAATGCAGCTGTTGAAGTTTCATAATTATCCAGTAAAGTTCCACCTAAATCCCAGATGTAATCGTGATATTTCATACCCCTCATTATACCATTTTTTTATGAAAAAAGCGATGATTTCCTAGATTTTTTCCAAGTAAAAAAACGAGAGGTTGACTCCCGTTTTATTGATTTTTACCAAAGACATCTCGATATAGCATTCCAATTCGTAAACTCTCTGCGTCTCCCCCTAATTGATCCACTAACTCGTAGGCAAAGGCAAGGGCTGTTGAAGGGCCCCGACTGGTTGTCAAATGACCATCTACCACTACTGTTTCCTTGACGTATTGCCCATCAAGGATTTGCTCTTGAACACCGTCATAACAAGTGTACTTCTTATTTTTCAATACTCCTGCTTGATTGAGGGCAATTGGTGCTGCACAAATGGCTGCCAGTCTCTTCCCTTCTTGCTCGAAGCTTTGCAATTCTTGAATTAAAGCCTGATTGTCACGCAAATGTGCAGAACCAGGCATGCCCCCAGGAAGTACAATCATGTCATAGTCTGATAAATCACCATCAAATACACGATCTGCTCTGACTTGGATTGCGTGCGAACCTGTCACTTGCTCCTCAAATCCTACCATATCACAAGTGATATTTGCTCGACGCAAGACATCTACAACTGTCAAAGCTTCAATTTCTTCAAAGCCCTGAGCTAACATAACGGCTACTTTCACCATGATTTTCTCCTTATTTGATTCGTTTTAATACAACCTTTTTCCGCTTGAATGGGACTTTTCCACTCTTTTCTTCAGCTAGATTAGTCTGGTAACTCATCGATAAAAGCAAGCCAACACCGATCAAATTACTAATAATAGCCGATCCCCCTTGTGAAATGAAAGGCAAAGGAATCCCAGTCAAAGGAAGCAAGCCCGTCACAGCGCCAATATTCTCAAAGATGTGGAAGAGTAACATCATAATCAAACCTGTGGAAATATAGGTATAGAACTGGTTATTTGATTTGAGAGTAATCTTCAACATACGGTAAATGAGCATGAGGTAAAGAGCGATAACAAGGACTGAGCCAATAAAGCCAAAATCTTCTGCAATAACCGTGAAAATCATATCCGACTCACGAACTGGAATAAGCAGATTCGAAGCATTAAACCCTTGACCAAATAAGCCACCACTTCCAATGGCAATTTGTCCTTGAGCCTGTTGATAAGTAGTTGTTTGGGCAAAGTCAAATGGATTGAGCCAAGCCAAGATACGATTGATTTGGTAGGTCGGCATCCCCAGTTGATGGAGAAATGCACGACCGTCCTTACTGATAAAAATGGCTAGAAAACCAGCAATTCCTGTTACAGCAGTCACAAATACTGGAATAATAATTTTCCAAGAAACTCCTGATAGCAAGACGATTCCTGAGAAGATGGCCACAAAAACCAAAGCCGTCCCCAAGTCACTCTGAAGTGCCAAAAGAACTAGGACTGGAATGGTAAAGAGAATCATCCAGAAAATCAACAAGAAGTCCAGCGGAACTGTGCGTCTCCATTCCTTATGTTTTTTGGTAAATTGGACAATGACACGGGCCAACATGAGGATATAAGATATCTTCATAAATTCTGACGGCTGGAACAAGGTAACACCATTTACTGAAATCCAGTTTTTAGCACCCGTGGATGCAACTAAGCTCGGATTATAAAAGACAATCGGCAGAACCATGAGTCCCAAGCCTAAAATATACAGAAAGGGGGTCACTTTCCAAAGAAACTCAGTATTAAAGAGCATGACGATAAAACCAATCACAAGCCCCAAGGCAATCCAGGCGACCTGCTGCCCTAAAATGGGCAGAATATTGTTTGGATAATCATGACTAACAGCTATATAAATAGCCACCACACCGATAACCAGTAGAAAAAATACTGGCAGGAGCAAACTATAATCGACTCTAGAGTCGAGAGAACGTTTCATATTTACTAACCTTATACTTTCATACTATACTATTTATCAAAGTTCATTTAAAAATCTATCAATAGCCTCATTAACTTCAGATTGAGCAATCGTTGTAACGATCGCTTCTTTTGCTAGAGAAGTCACAATTTGCTTGCCGTATCGTTTTCCGACAATTCTCCTATCCAGAATGAGGGTTAAGGAACGTTGGTATTCGCGTCTCGTGCTTCTTCCCAAAGCCTGTTTTAAACGAATAATAGCCATTGGCAATTGATAATCATAAAAGGCATTTTTCCCTTCTTGAATTAGTTCCTGATTGATCTTTTTCGTCAAGGGCTCTTGGGGATTTTGGAAAGGAAGTCTTGGTACAACTTGAATCACAAAAGGATGACTTGAAAAATCGACTCCTTCCCAGAAACTTGCGGCACCAAGCAGAATTTGTTGTTCACCTTTTTCAAAGCGTTTCTTCAGTTGATGAACATCCCCATTTTTATACTGGGCCAGATGGCTAACTGGAAGTAAATCCGATACTGCTAGAAGCATGTCTTTAGCAGTAAAGAGAACCAAAATCGGTTGTTGGAAATCTTGAACATCCATCAGCAAATCAGCTACCTCTTTGGCGTAAACTTCTAAGGAGGTTTCTGTTACTAGAGGGAAATCTTTGACCAAGACCACTTCTTGATCCTGTTTTTTGTGAGCTTCAATCTTGACAAATTTGGCTTCAGGGTAACCTAAAAGGTCTGCCAAAGAAACCCTCTGACTAATCTCAAGAGTGGCCGATACTCCCAAGACTTGACATGAATCAGGCACTAAAGAAGATAGAAGAATACGACCTGATTTTGTAGAAGAAATCTGAATTTTCTTCTGACTCGTTTCAGTGGCTTCAAGCCAGTAATCACCTTCAGCCGTAAAATAGCGAACCAATTCCTCAAAGCCTTCTACCTCTAATTCTGAAAAATACTGGTGGAGATTGGCAAGAGAATCCAAGATATTTTTCCGAGATTTTCCAGACTGAAATTGGTCTATCAAGTAGAGACACTCAAAGCGAATACTTTCTAGTATTCGTTGCTGGACCCTGTTTTCTTCTTCTACTAAAGCCTTATCAACTAAAGCAATAATAGACTGGATATCGTAGGTCTGTTGAAGCAGATTTTCTAGAGCTAACAAAATCTTTTGAACTTCATCAATAATCAATAAACGGTCTCTGACAAATTCAGGATTATCTTCAAGTCTGGTTACAAGATAGGCATGATTGGTCACTAAAAGCTTGCAGGTTTGTGCCCTTTCTTGACTACGTTTCCAGAAATCTTCCGTCACAAATAAGCTCTGGGATGATAAATTCCCATCATGACGAAGGTCTGTTAGAAAATGTTGGTAACGGTAGAGTTGCCCAATTTCATCCAGATCTCCTGTTTCTGTCTCTGTCAACCAAACCAAGAGTTGCATTTTAAAGCGTCTAAATAAGCGATTTTCATCATTTTCCTGCAAGGAACGATAAAAGGCATCCAACTTCAGGTAATTTTGTGGACCCTTTAAAGAATGGATATCTGTATGGAACACCTCTTTAAGACGTTTACCCTCTTCTTCCATGATTTGATTTTGAAGAATCTTTGTCGGAACGCTAAGGACAATCTGACGCTCTTTTACTTGGGACAAAGCAGGTAAGAGATAGCCATAAGTTTTCCCAATCCCAGTTGGTGCTTGAATTAATGATACAGGCTCATCCTTCAATAGCAAACCAACCTCTTTAGCAAAACGTTCTTGCTCCTCCCTTATTTCAAGGTTCAATAGAGAAATATTTTTAGAAAAATCTTGAGATAGTTTTCGTGTCTCCAGAGGAGATGCAGTTTTCTTGAAATACAGTCCTTGAACTTGGACCAAGTCTGGAGAAGTCAGGATAGATTGATTTCTATAAATTTCCTCAATAACCAGGTAAGACTCATATAGGAGGGAATCAGCCATTTCCAGCAAGCGTTCCAAGAGACCTTTAGGAAGTTGGGCCATCTTTTCTCGTAAAAATAAGAGTAATTCCGCGGTAGCTTGGGCATCTGAAAGGGCTGTGTGGGCATGTTTTAGAGGAATTCCTAATTCTCGACACAAAATCGGTAAACTATATTTTTCCAGCTCCGGGAAAAAGACTTGGGCCAATTCGACCGTGTCAACACGAGGATTTCTTAGCTCATATCCTTCGAAAAATAAATTTTCCGCCAAGAGATTGGCATCAAACTGAACATTATGGGCTACAAAAATACCATTCCCCACCAAGTCAAAGATTTTTCTTGCAACTTGCGAAAAATCAGGTGCTTGCGCCAGACGTTGGTCTGTCAATCCTGTCAGTTCTTTAATATGGGCATCCAAAGGTTCATGTGGATTGACATCCGTCGTATAGCGATCGACGATTTTCCCATCCTCAATCACAACAATTCCCACTTGAATAATTTTAGCCTTACTACCTGTGCTAGTTGCCTCTAAATCCACCACAACATAGCGATTACCAATCGTTTCCATTATAAAAAATTATACCAAAAAAAGGGCCATTTGGCACCTGCAAACATGGGATAATTTTCAAACTCAAGAACGTTACTTAGCTTAAAAATCACATCAAATAGAGTATCCTCACATGCTGATTTTTTTGAAAATATTGGAGAATAAGAAAAATTGAGAGAAGAAAGGTTTGCATCTTCCTTCTCTCAACTATTGATTTACTTTATTTAACCATATCAGGGTCGTAATCATAAAATCCTGTATCAAGGAAACGGTTTTTAGGATGTAACTTGCGCACTTCTTCATCCAGCAAGAAGGCTTGGTCATGGCTAAAGTTGCCCTCTTGGATCAAGCTACGCGCTTGGATAAAGAGTTTTGCAATCTCAACAAAGTTCTGACCTGGAGTATAAAGACCTTCTAATTTCCAGTGAGTAAAACCATGCTCTACCAATTCTGTCAATTTGGTCATCAAATCAAGGTCATTATTGGCAAAGATGTGGGTCCCATGATTGTCTTCAAAAATGGAATAATGGCTCTCGGGGTCACTTGGCTCAGCCAAGAAGAGGTCCCGCTTGCGGGTCTTTTCATCATCGATATGCGTAAAGTTATAGTAGTTTTGCAAGAGTGGACGTTTAGAATGGTGAATCACACTAGCACCATACACCAAAACTTCAGCAGGAATTTCCAAAATCTCTGGCATTTTAAAAAGTTCAGCAGATGGAATTTCACGCGCCAAAACAGCCTCAGATGCGCCAGCCTTTTGTCCCCAGAAGTTAATCTGACGACTGCTTGTCACCATTGTAGAAGCATCATAGATGGTTTTAAAGGGATATCCATCGCGGTTGACTACGTAAAAAACGCCTGCATCTCCAATCGTTATGTAGTCTGTCTTGATTTCTTCCAAGAAATCGAGAAAAGGCTTGATACGGTCCATCATATCTTGGTGCATGAGGGCATTGACTGCAACAATCAATTCCTTACCAGCATCATGAACCAGCTTAGCGATTTCACGCAATTGGTCATGACTAAAGGTTGTTGGCAGACGAAGCCCAAAGTCTTTCTCACCGACATAGATACGGTCCACGCCAGCTTCGAGCAGTTGTTCAACTTGTTCAATACTTTCAGCAGTTGCTGTAATAATAATCTTTTCCATAAGAAAAATTATACCACAATTCTGGAAAATCAGCTATTCTTTGAAAATGAAAAGGGACTTTATTCTTTTTGTAACCTTTCTGTAATAATTCTCTGCTGAAAAAATGATAAAATAGGTATGTACTGTAAGGAGAGAGACATGCCCGTAAGAAAATTACAATCCTATGAGGTAGACTATCAAGAAGAATTGCACCAGCAGGTTCCTCGCTATCAAGATTATATACCTGAAGCGCAATCTGATACCAATCTCAAGGAAATCCTATTTTTTGTTAATATAGCTATTTTTTGTATCTGTATTGCTATCTTTAGTTTTATCTTTTTAGCATTAAAATTCTCAACTGCTCTTGCATTTGTCGCAGCAATCGGATTCAGTTTACTTGTTTTAAAAATTCAACGCTCTATTATCAAACGAAAACGTAGAAGATAAATCCAAAATATCGCCCCAGCTGGAGCGATATTTTTATTTTTCTTTTTAGATGGTGTGTGGATGGCAATCTTCACTTCAAAGATTGTTCCCTTTGGTTTATTATCTTTAACAGTAATGGTTCCTTTTAGGGCATCTACAATTTGCTTGGCTAGGGATAATCCTAAACCGAAACCACCTTTTTGACGGGTTCTAGCCTTATCCACTCGATAAAAACGGTCAAAAATCTTCTTCTTATCTTCTGCTGAAATACCGACTCCATTGTCGGAAACTAACAAGTAAAGACTACGATCAGTAGCTGAAATCACAAAATCAATTTCACCATCCTCTTCAGTATACTTGACAGCATTATCAAATAGGATGGTCATCAGTTGTTTCAAAAGGAGCTGATCTGTGACAATCGTGCGATGGATGCGATTTTCAAAACGAAAGACACGGTCATTTTCTGAAGCAATCATCTCATAGTTTGTGAAAGTCGTATTAAAAAAGCTAGTTGGAACTTCTGCAAGTTCTGGCTTAATCCCATCATCTCTACGCGCTAAGTTCAGCAAGTTTGTCGTCAAAAAACGCATATTGCGGACTTCTTCCAAACTCGATGCAATGCTTTCACTCACATCCATAATGGTAGCTTCTGGCTTTCGAAAAAGGGTCTCTAAACGATTTTGCAGAACTGCAAGTGGAGTTCGTAACTCATGACTGGCATTTTCCACAAAGGATTGCTGCTTCTGCATGCTCTCAAGCAGAGGACGAACACTGACTCGAGCTAGATAGAGACTGGCAAGCAAAGATAAAATCCAGAAACTAGCCATCACGACCACAATCAACTGCTCATGCTTTTGACTGGCCTGCTCTAACTGACTAGTATTAATCAAGACAGCCGCATACTTGATATTGGTTGAAACCGAACTGATATTAGTTTCCATCAGAATCATGCGATAGATTTCTTCCTGGCCATAGCTATTAAAAACTTGAATCTGATAGATATGGCCTAGTTCTTTTTTCTCTAACTTAATCTTATCCAAGCCCAAAAATCGATTTCCAGAAAGGAGCTGGGTAAAATTCTTATCAAAAAGAATAACCTCCGTATTGGAACTGACATTGGGTTTTATCTCCGTCTTACTAGTATCTGTAGCGGCATTCTCTAAATCTTTAATCTCTTCTGTTGCCCTATTTACCGCAAGCTGAATAACCGCCTGAGGATTCTTACTTAAGCCATAGAGCGTATCATCGACCGAAGTATAGAGGCTCGAATGCATAACCTGCAAAATAATCAGAGTCATGGTAGAGAAAATCAGGGTGAAGACACCAAAGTTGCGGATAAAGTAACTAAAGTCATCCGCATACCATGTTTTTTTTAGTTTACTGAACATCTTTTAAAATATACCCAACACTGCGCAAGGTTTGCAAATTCTCTGCAAAAGTAGTTCCTTTTAATTTCTTACGGACTTTTGAAACATAAACTTCGACAACCGAAATCGTTGTATCACTATCAAATCCCCATAGACGATCAAAAATCTGAGTCTTAGGCAAAATAACATTTTGATTTTGAAGGAAATAAACTAGTAAATCAAACTCTTTCCCCAGCAATTCAACAGGAGTATCTTCAACCTTAACGGTATTGGTTGACAAATTAACTACAATATTTCCATAAGTCAAGGTGTTTTCATTAAACTTCCCTGAACGTTTGAGAAGGGCTTGAATCCGCATTTTGAGTTCTTCTAGGTAGAAAGGCTTGGTCAGGTAATCATCTGCTCCCAATTCAAATCCATGTCCCTTGTCATCCAAACTTTCCTTGGCAGTCATAATCAGAACTGGTGTCGTAATTCCCTTTTCACGCAATTCTTTCAATACTTGGAAACCATTTTTTTCTGGCAACATCAAATCCAGCAAAATCAAGTCATAGACGCCACTTTCAGCTTCGTAGAGACCTTCTTCTCCATCAAATACCTGCATGACATCCGCAAAATCGTCTAAAAAGTCAAATACTGAATTTGATAGGCCTAGGTCATCCTCAACTAATAAGATTTTTATCATGAGAAACTCCTCCTTATTAAAACCATTATACCAAATTTGCCTTAAAAAAAACTCAACTCCCTCTTACTTTAAGAGAGAAAGTTGAGTTTTTATTATTTTACGAATGTTTAAGCTTTCCCATATTGAAGAACGACTGCTTCCACTGCAGCTTTTTCACGGTTAATCAAGTCAACACGCGCTGCAATGTCCTTAATTCCCATGCCAATATTACGGCTAAGAGCAAGATCAGAAAGTTGTGGTTCAAAGAACTCCTTGTATTCCGCCAAGCGTTGTTCTGTCTTAAATACATGGGCAGGAAGAATAACAAAGCTATCAAAGCTCATATCTCCTCCAAGAGCTGCCTTAATCCAAGCCCAGTTTTCACGAGCCCAAGACCAAGCTGTTTCCTGAGTTGCTTGATGAGATAGGAAATGATTATACCAAGCTGATAAGTCTTGTGGTTTGACCACAAATTTGTCCTTCCAAGAAGCAATCAAGGTTTGGATATTGTCCGCATCTGTACTGTAGGCAAGAGCAGCTGCCAACTGACGTTTAAAGACAGCATCTGTTGCGTGCGTATAAGTATCAAGATAAAGTGCTAACAAGTCTTTAGTCTCATGATGTTTCATCTCATTGATCAGAACCTGTGAGCGAATAGCTGCTGGGAGTCCTGCAAGATTCTCCTTGTGAGCTGCGAAGACTTGGCTAGCGACTTGACTAGCTTCTGCATTATTTGAGCGAATCATCATAGAAATGGCTAACTGACGAACCAATTCATCCTCATCTGATTCCCCTTCTTTAGCTTCAAAACCAAGACGGTCATAGTTGTGACGAGCCAATTTAGCAACCAATACTTTGAAGGCTGTTTCAGCTTCTGTTCCTTCATCGATAAAGCGCTCAAGGGCAGAAATAACTTGAGAAACAGCTGAAACCACAAGGTAAGACTCTTCCTTGGCAAGTTTATCAAGGACTGGGAGCAAGTCAGCATAAGAAATGTGCCCTGCTTCAGCAAGCAAGCGACGTTCTTGGACGATTTGCAATTTGCTTGTGTTATCAAGATCAACTAGGTCAGCAAGAACAGCATCTAGCAAGTCTCCTTGGTAGTCTGTAATATAGTGGGCTGTATTTTCAGTATTGAGACGAAGGGCTGTTTTGTTTTCTGCAAGAAGAGCTGCGTAGCCAGGGATTTCGATACTTTCAGTTTCAAGTGTATCTGGCAAGCCTTTCCAGTTGCTGTTGAGTGGCACAACCCAGAGACGGTTCTTATCTTCGTGCTCACCGATGAAGAATTGTTTTTGTGAAATCTTCAAGATATCATTTTCAACCTTGACAGTAAGAACTGGATAACCAGGTTGTTCCAACCAAGAATCCATGAAGGCTGCAACATCACGTCCTGACGCTTGACCAAGGGCATCCCAAAGGTCACGACCGATGGTATTGCTGTATTGGTGTTTTTCAAAGTAAGCGTGCAAACCTTTAGCAAAATCAGCATCTCCTAACCAACGACGAAGCATGTGCATGAGACGGCTTCCTTTGGCATAGACGATAGCTCCGTCAAAGAGCGTATTGATTTCATCTGGGTGTTTGACTTCTACGTGAACAGACTGCACACCATCTGTCGCATCACGTTTCAAGGCAGACGGAACACCACCTGTTTGAAAATCTTCAAAGATATTCCAGCTTGGCTCGATGGCATCCACACAGACATATTCCATCATGTTAGCGAAGCTTTCATTAAGCCAAAGGTCATCCCACCATTTCATAGTTACGAGGTTTCCAAACCATTGGTGAGCCAACTCATGTGCCACTACAAGGGCAACTTGTTGACGACTGGCAAATGTAGAGTTTTCATCGACAACCAAGTAAACTTCACGGTAGGTCACAAGACCCCAGTTTTCCATAGCACCTGATGAAAAGTCAGGAAGGGCGATGTGGAGAGATTGAGGGATTGGGTACTTGACTCCGTAGTAATCTTCGTAAAACTCGATTGAACGAACGGCGATGTCCAGTGAGAAATCAAGATTAGATAGTGGGTGAGCTTTGGTTGAGTAGACACCTACGAGGGTACCGTTTTTAGTTTTAGCCGTTACTCCTTGTAAATCACCAGCAACAAAGGCCAACAAGTAAGAAGACATGCGAGGTGTTGTCTCAAACTTCCAGATACCTGTTTCCTTGCGGTTTTCAACATCGATTTCTGGCATGTTTGACAAGGCCACTTCACCTTCTGCTTGGTCAAAACGTAGAGAGAGGTCAAAGGTTGCCTTGGCTTCAGGCTCATCCACACATGGGAAGGCTTCACGCGCAAAATGGCTCTCGAACTGAGTTGACAAGACTTCCTTCTTCACTCCATCAACTGTGTAATAAGAAGGGTAAATCCCTGTCATGTTGTCTGTGATTTTTCCTGAAAAAGCGATAACCACTTCAACTTGACCTACTTCCGCAAGTTCAATATGAAGTGCTTCATTTTCATGGTCAACTGTAAATGGACGAGCTTGACCTGCAACTTCTACAGAAACGATTTCCAAATCTTTTTGATGAAGGGAAATACGGTCACTCTGTGCTTGACCAGTAATGGTCACCTTCCCAGAAAACGTCTTGGTCTCACGACTCAAGTCTAAAAATAAATCATAGTGTTCAGGAACAAATTGCTTAATAAAATGTTCAACTGCTTGCATAATTTTCTCCTATCTAAGTTTAAGAGCTAGAGCTCTTCTTCAAACAAACTTATTATATCATGTTTTGCTTGAGAAAAAAGGATTGGACGGCGATTTCCAAAACTTTCTTCCTTCTATCTGTCTACAGAGGGTAGACCTTGCGAAATTCTTCTAAAACAACCTTGCTTTCAGGTGTAAAAGTCAATCCTGCTTCACCCAAGCAGTCTCTGAAAAAATCTTCATGAACCTGGCGCCAATATGCTAAAGATTTGTCTCCCTCACCTTCCTTAAAGGCATGGTCAGCTGACACTTGATTGAAGGGTTCAACAGAAACCTTTGTAATTTCAACAATGCAGACAGCTTGATTTTGACTATCTAAAATGACATCGAAGGTCCCTTTTTGTGGAAGAGGTTCGTCTTCTAGTGCGTAGAGGTCATAGGCTGAGGCGGTTGCTGTCTTTTCGCCTTTTAAAACCAAATCTTCCAAGAGATTAGCATCTACTCCAAAAGCCCAGGCATCTATCTCATCTCCAATTGAGGGATTGATTTGCTTGTAGGCATTCCACATTTCTTGCGGTGTCATAGGTTGCTCCTTTGTAATTTTTTACTTACTTCTTTTACACGTTTGAGGTGGTCTGGATGCTCAATCTCTAAATCAAAAATTTCTGGAATAGAACTATAGTGGATAATGCACTTGATACCCATCAGATTCATTTTTTGTATGAAGGAAGCATTCAGATAACCTGCCACAGCAAAGTCAATCTTTTTCATCCTTGCTTTATCCTGCATCTGTTTCAGCATATCTAACATTATTGGACTTTCCATATCATGCCATTGACTATTTCTCACAGTCGCAAAAACAAAGGAAGTCAAATCATTCATTCCAACTACAATCTTTGAAATGCCCGTTTCCATTATTCTGTCCAAGTCAAAATATGCTGACGGTAATTCAATCATTGTGCCAATTTTTCCAGCGAAACCATGCTGACGTAATACTATAATAGCTTGTTTTAATTGGTCAGCATCATTGACAAAAGGAAAAAACAACAGACAAATTGGGATTGGTTTGATAAACTTCTGTAACGACATGTGCCTCAGCCTGAAATTCATCTGGACACGCCAGCAAACGCCTGGTTCCTCTATATCCAAATAAGGGATGATTTTCATCAAAGTACTCTTTAGTCCCTACTAAACAATTGGCTTCTGTATTCGTTAATTCAGAAAAACGATACCAAACTTCTTCATCTGAGTACAGGGAGCAGATAGTCTCTAGGTAATCTTTTACAAATTGCTGACAACTTGGTAACAGGATGTTTTGATTTAGCTCTCTCAACAAGTATTCCCCACGAATCATACCAACATGATTCAATAACTGAGGATAAACTTTTTCAACAATTTGTTCGCCACTAAGAGCTAGTTGGTTTCTCATCATTCACCTTCCAATTCATATACAAGGTCTTGTCCAGTTCTGGAAATCCTAATAATTCAGACTTAACCTTCAAGACCAATGGCGATGCATTTTCTTCTGTGATTTCTTGAATTGCCTTCCAAACATATCCAAGAGAATCATTCGCACCATCAGACACAGCTTCAGAAATTGTAACTTGAGCTTCCTTCTCGTTTATCTCAATATCATAAAATGCCATGATATGGTGAACCATAAAATTTGTTAACTCTTCCCTGACGAAAACATCGTAGATTCGAGGATTGGAGTAGCTTCTAACGGTAAATCCCGTCTCTTCCATAACTTCTCTAATCAGCGTTTCCGTCAGTCCTTCACCAATTTGCTGACTACCATCGGGAAGGTCTAACCTATTTTTGTAGGGACCTGCTGTTTTTTGAATACAAAGAAGGTAACCATGTTTATAGCAAACACCATAGACTCCAAAGTGTTTTTTGATTTCCATCCAACTACTCCTACTTTAAGCTCCAGCCACCATCTATTGTCAAGATTTGTCCTTGCATGGCGCTTGCTTTTCCACTTGCTAAGAAAAGGCTAATTTCTGCTACTTCCTCTGGCTCAATCCAGCGCTTGATTGGGGTTTCACTAGCCACCCAGTCCGCTAAACCACCTGGTTCAAAGTCCGCAGCGGTCATACCCGTCTTGACAGCTCCTGGAGCAATCCCAAAGATCTGAATCCCAGCTTCTGCATAGTCTAGAGCCAACTGCTTGGTGAAGCCAGCCAAGGCGTGCTTAGAAGAAGTATAGGCGTGACCACCTCCACCTGCTAGGCTAGAAGCAATAGAGCACATATTGATAATAATCCCTTTTTTATTTTCCAACATTTGTGTCAAATAATAGCGAGTTAGCTCCACTGGTGTTATGTAGTTAATTTCAAAAATCTCTTGAATGTCCTGCGCTGTTTGTTCCAACAGTGGTTTGTAATCATCCAAAACTCCAGCAGTATTGCACAAAACATCCACCTGAGAACACCAGTCAAAAATAGGCTCCAAGTCCAAGGTCAAATCTCTCTGTAAAAAGTGAAAATCACCCTCTAAGAGTGGATTTTCTCCTTGGTCAACTCCATAAACTTGATAGCCATTTTCTAAAAAGATTCGAGTCTGAGCCAGACCAATGCCTGAACTCACACCTGTAATGAGTACACGTTTAGTCATGCACTTCTACCCAATCCGTCGCCAAAACATCACAAGGTGTCGGGCTCCACATAGAAAAACCTTCTCCCTCCCCAGACACGTTGATTAGGAAATAGGGCGTTACTTCAAGCGCAACCCCATTTTGCTCGATAGTGTCAAAAAGTTGGACATAGTTTTCCGCCCCTCTCCAACCAGTACGTACATATTTTTTCTTAGCCTTTAACCCAGGCAGAATTTCTTCAAATGTCATATTATTCTCCTTTGATTCTACATTCTTCATTTAATTATAACAAAAAACCGCTTTGCAACGGCTTTTTGACTATATTTCACTCCATTTTATCTTCTTAAACCCACGGAAAAAGAGAAAGATTCCGATAAAGAGGATAGCTAAAGGAATGATTTTTGTAAGGAAAGCATTTGAAATCCCCATCCACTCATAGTAACGGAGCAGAGAACCTACAACAAGATGGGCAACAACCATACTGACAAAGGGACGAAAGACCGCTTCTTTCCAATTCCAAATACTGATGACTAGAGAAAGCGTAAAGACAAGGAAACTATCCCAGGGAGCAGGAAGATAAAAGGCCCCTTCTTGTATGAAACTTGCCATTCCTACATATCCCAGAATTACTAGAAGGACAAGAATCCCAACGACAATATAAGTGCCAATTTTCATTTTAGAAGAATCTTGGACTAAACTCCATCGTAAGATTGTGGCCACAAGCCAAAATCCAATCAAAAAAAGAAGAAGTTGCCCTAAAAACGTAAGCAAATTGACTGTTAAGAGAGGACCTTTAGAAAAATCACTTAGTAGTTGATAATAACGTAATACCACTAGGACAAGGGTTGGCGTCAACAGTGACTCCTTGATAGAACTGCGTGGTGCTTCCTTGAATATCTCTTTCATTATTTTTTTAGGATTCTTACCTAGATAATCCTCTGCACTCATGCCATCTCGTTCTGCTTCTGAGAAATCTAACATCATCAAATAAATTTGCTCTCTGAGATAGTCCTCATCATAGAGAAATCCAGCAAGATTAAAACTATCCCACAACTCCTCAAAATACTGCTGATTCTCCTCAGAAAACTCATGCAACAAGGCGCTTGTTTCTTCATAATACTTCATTTTCTTCATGGTTTAACCCCCATTCTTAATTCCTTCTACTTTTTGACTCAAATCGTCCCATTGTTGCCAAAAGACTGAGACACGCTCTTCTCCTTCTTTCGTTAACGAAAAATACTTCCGATCTGGACCATCTGGCGACGGACGCATGTCTCCTCTTATCCATTGATTTTTTTCTAACTTTTGCAACAAAGGATAAATAGTTCCTGGAACGATAGTGTCAAATCCAGCCTCTCGCAAAGTCTGAACCAACTCATAACCATACCGCTCTTTTTGACCGATCATATCCAAGACACAACCTTCAAGAATACCTTTTAATAGCTGAGTTTCCTTCATCCCTTCTCCCTTCAATCTATTTTGTAATACCTACTAGTATCTCCATCAATAATATACCACTTTCACACTAGTTTGTAAAGCATAATAGTTAATGCTCTTCGAAAATCTCTTCAAACCACGTCAGCGTCGCCTTAGGGTATATATGTGACTGACTTCGTCAGTCTTATCTACAACCTCAAAACAGTGTTTTGAGCTGACTTCGTCAGTTCTATCCACAACCTCAAAACCATGCTTTGAGCTGACTTCGTCAGTTCTATCTACAACCTCAAAACAGTATTTTAAGCTGACTTCGTCAGTTTCTTCTACAACCTCTAAGCAGTTCTTTGAGCAACCTGCGGCTAGCTTCCTAGTTTGCTCTTTGATTTTCATTGAGTGTACATAAAAAAACAGAACTAGCATGAACTAGTCCTGTCTACTTTTAGCCAATCACACTTCCATTTGGTACAGCTGGATCAACTGTGAGAAGGGTTAATTGTCCATCATGTTCAGCTGAGAGGATCATCCCTTGACTGACATATTTTTTCATCATTTTACGTGGTTTAAGATTGGCAACGATTTGAACTTTCTTGCCGACCAATTCTTGTTCGTTTGGATAGTATTTTGCAATTCCAGAAAGAATTTGACGATCTTCACCATCACCAGCATCTAGGCGGAATTGAAGCAACTTATCAGAACCTTCTACTTTAGACACTTCTTTGACTTCTGCAACACGGATTTCAACCTTGTCAAAGTCCTCAAACTTGATTTCTTCTTTGTTTAGTTTGAGTTCGACTTCGTCTGGGTTCCACTCTTTTTCGACTGCTGGTTTATTGCCTTCCATTTGTTCCTTGATATAGGCGATTTCTTCTTCCATATCGAGACGTGGGAAGATTGGTGTTCCTTTGGCAACTACAGTCACATCTGCTGGGAAGTCAGCCAAGCTCAAGTTTTCAAGGCTAGAAACTTCTGCTAGACCAAGTTGATTCAAAACTGCACGACTGGTTTCCATCATAAATGGCTCAATCAAGTGAGCAACGACACGAAGACTGGCTGCCAAGTGGCTCATAACACTTGCTAATTGGTCACGAAGTGCTTCATCCTTAGCCAAGACCCATGGAGCTGTTTCATCAATGTATTTATTGGTACGAGAGATAAGAGTCCAGACTGCTTCAAGGGCACGTGGGTAGTCAACTGCTTCCATGTGTGTATGGTAGTCAGCAATTGATTGTTCTGCAACCTCAGCAAGAGCATTATCAAACTCTGTTACACCCTCTACATAGGCTGGAATTTGTCCATCAAAGTACTTGTTAATCATAGAAACCGTACGATTGAGGAGGTTCCCAAGGTCATTAGCCAATTCGTAGTTGATACGGCCTACATAGTCTTCAGGAGTGAAGGTTCCGTCTGAACCGACTGGAAGGCTACGCATGAGGTAGTAACGAAGTGGATCTAGTCCAAAACGCTCTATCAACATTTCAGGATAGACAACATTCCCTTTAGATTTAGACATCTTGCCGTCTTTCATGACAAACCAACCATGACCAATCAAACGTTCTGGCAATTTGATATCCAACATCATAAGAAGGATTGGCCAGTAGATTGAGTGAAAACGAAGGATGTCTTTTCCAACCATGTGGAAGACTGTTCCGTTCCAGAACTTGTCAAAGTTAGCGTGTTCGTCTTGATCGTAGCCAAGAGCTGTCACATAGTTGAGCAGAGCATCAAACCAAACATAAACCACGTGTTTTGGATTAGATGGTACTGGGACCCCCCATGTAAAGGTTGTACGAGAAACCGCCAAATCTTCCAAACCAGGTTCGATGAAGTTGCGAAGCATTTCATTCAGACGACCATCTGGAGTGATGAACTCAGGATGAGCTTTGAAAAATTCTACCAAGCGGTCTTGGTATTTGCTGAGACGAAGGAAGTATGATTCTTCAGATACCCATTCAACTTCGTGACCGGATGGAGCAATACCACCAGTTACATTTCCAGCTTCATCACGGAATACTTCTGCAAGCTGGCTTTCTGTAAAGAATTCTTCATCTGAGACTGAGTACCAACCAGAATATTCACCCAAATAGATGTCATCTTGAGCCAGCAAGCGTTCAAAGACCTGCGCCACTACTTTTTCATGGTAGTCATCAGTTGTACGGATAAACTTATCATATGAGATATCTAGTAATTGCCAGAGTTCTTTGACTCCAACTGCCATGCCATCAACATATGCTTGAGGTGTGATACCAGCTTCTTCTGCTTTTTGCTGGATTTTCTGACCATGTTCATCAAGACCTGTCAGATAAAAGACATCGTAGCCCATCAGGCGTTTGTAACGAGCTAGGACATCACAGGCGATGGTGGTATAGGCAGAACCGATGTGAAGTTTCCCAGATGGATAGTAAATCGGCGTTGTAATATAAAAATTCTTTTCAGACATAATTTTTCCTTTCCAGGCAAATGAAACCTGTTTTTCTAACACTTCATTATATCACATTTTTAATGATTTTCGATAGGGAAATCCATACAAAAACAAGATAGACGAGTGTCCATCTTGTTGATCTTATTCATAACGAAGGGCTTCGATTGGATCAAGCTTCGATGCCTTGTTGGCTGGCAAGACCCCAAAAACTATACCCACGCTAGCCGAAACTGCAAGACTAAATAGGGCAACTGGAATCGATACTCCCACTTCTATACCCGCAATCAAGCCTTGCAATAGTATACCAGCTATAGCGGTTAAGCCACTTGCAATTGTCAATCCAATCAAGCCACCTAACAAGGTCAAAATCATGGATTCAATCAAAAACTGGATTAAAATATTAGCACGTGTCGCACCCAAAGCCTTACGGAGACCAATCTCACGAGTACGCTCTGTTACTGAAACCAGCATGATATTCATAACACCAGTTCCTCCAACAAAGAGAGAAATTCCTGCGATTGCACTAATAATCGTCGTCATAAAACTAAACGATTGTTGAACTTCTGCAAATGCAGCTGACTCATCTGCTACTTGATATTCTCCCTGTTGCAAGCCAGCAAGCTCTGTCATTTTTCGTGCTAATTCTGGACCCAGAGTTTGAGTCAAGCTTGTATCATTCACTCGAAAGACAATATTAGCTATTTCATCTACATTAAAATTCGCAGCAAGGGAGATATTTGTGGTAATGGGTAAGCCGCCAAGACCATATATTTTTGAATTTTTAGATTCTTGGCTAGTATAAACACCAATGACTCGATAACTAAAACCATTGACTTCTACAACCTTGTTAATAGCCTCTTGAGGAGAGCCAAATAGACTAATGGATAATTCTTCATCAAGCAAAATAACACTTGCAAATTCTTTGAAATCTTGCTCTCTCAGACTACGACCTGCAAGAATTTCATTGTTAACAGCCTCCATATAAGTTCTGTTACCACCTGTCAAATTGGCATTTTCAACCTTTTTATCTTTATAAGTCAAGATGGCGTTCGTTGAGTTGGTTACATAGTAATTATCCACTCCCTTGAGTTTGGCTGCCTCCTTGACCCAAGATTCTTGCGGTTTTGGTGGTTCAACATGAACTTCCTCTTCTTTTCCAGAAATCGTAAAAGCTGATTGTTTCTGAGTAAAAGACCCATCTTTACTTTTTTTAGAAGAGAAAAAGACACTGATATTCTTCTGAGATCTGGTCATGTTTTTATTGAGCTGTCGAGACATAGAATCTCCCAGAGCCATAATCACAACAACGGATGAAACACCGATGATAATCCCAATCATGGTAAGCAAAGAACGCATCTTATGAGCCATGATAGATGAAAAGGCAAATTTCAGATTCTGCATCTTAGTTTTCCTCCTTTTCTAACTGAGCACTATCAGACGAAATAACTCCATCTCGAATGACAATCTGACGTTTAGCATAAGCAGCGATTTCAGGCTCATGCGTTACCATGATAATGGTTTTTCCTTCTTTGTTCAAGTCAACCAATAGTTGCATGATTTGGTTCCCTGTTTTGGTATCCAAAGCTCCTGTCGGTTCGTCCGCTAGGATAATAGAAGGATTGTTTACTAAGGCACGCGCAATAGCCACACGTTGCTTTTGACCTCCAGATAATTCTGAAGGCAAATGATGACTACGTTCTGTCAATTCAACCTTATCTAGATACTCCTCAGCTAACTTGCGACGTTTTGAAGCCGAAACTCCCGCGTAAATCAAGGGTAATTCTACATTTTGCAGAGCATTGAGTTTGGATAGAAGAAAGAACTGCTGAAAGACAAAACCGATTTGTTGGTTGCGAACCTTGGCTAGTTGTTTTTCACCCAATCCAGCCACTTCTTGACCTTCAAGATAATACTCTCCACTGCTTGGTGTATCCAACATTCCAATGGTATTCATGAGAGTAGACTTACCAGAACCTGATGGTCCCATGATAGCAACGAATTCACCCTCATTCACTTCAAGGTTAATATTTTTGAGTACCTGCAGTTCTTGGTCACCATTACGGTAACTTCTGCAGATATTTTTTAGACTAATTAGTTGCTTCATCAGCCTTCACCTCTTTTCCTTCCTCTAGAGAAGACGTTGGGTTACTGATGACCTTGACTCCATTTGTCAGACCTGAAGTGATTTCTTGGTTGTCTGCATCAGCATTGCCCAAACCAACTTCCACTTTCTTGGCCTTTTTCTGCTCGTCAAGCACCCAGACATAGTTCTTATCATTTTCAGTCACAACACTTGTTAGAGGAACCAAAATGGCTTTAGTCTTGTTCTTCACCTCAACACTTACTGAGAATCCTTGTTTCAAGTCACCAATTTCACTTGTAACATCGATGGTATATGGATATTTAGAACCAGAATTACCAGCAGCTGCGGTAGCTGTACTTGCTGCTTCGCCATTGTTTTTAGGGTAATCAGAGATATAGCTAATCTTACCAGTCCATCTCTTATCTTGATAAACTTTAGAAGTAAAGGTTACTTCTTGACCAACAGATAGGTTGGCAAGGTTATATTCAGACAACTCCCCCTTAACTTGCAAGTTTTCATTACTTACGACATGCACTACCACCTGGCTAGCTCCTGTTGGAGATTTTGAAACATTGCGGTTGACTTCGACTACAGTTCCCTCTAGGGTACTTAGAACAGTCGTTGCATCCAACTGACTTTGAGCCTTGCTTAATTGCGCTGCTGCATCTGCACGGGCATCACGAGCATCACCCAGTTGTGCATCAATAGATGAAACTGAATTTCCTGAGACTGGAGCTGGAGCTTGCACTGCAGCACCTTCTCCTCCTGCTGGCGCTGGTAACTGTGGAGCCGGAGCTGAAGCGGCTTCATTTCGTGCTTGATTGAGTTCGTTGATATGACGATCTGCCTTAGCTACTGCTCGACTAGCTGAATCATAGGCAGCCTGGGCTTCTGAACTACTGTACTTGACTAAAGCCTGCCCTTCGCTGACCTTATCCCCCACAGAAACAAGGATTTCATCTAAATCTCCCTTACTAGCATCAAAATAAACATATTGTTCATTTTTTGCTGTTACTGTCCCTGACAATAAAACAGAGGATGCCACGCTTCCTTCCTTAGCAACAACAAGATGAGTAGCTTCATCTTTTACAGCGGTATGAGAAGGTTGTCTAAAGAGCAAAATGCCCCCAGCACCCAATACAACTACACTGGCAGCACCAACTGCTGCATACAATTGCCACTTTTTAGCTTTACCATTCTTTTTCATAATGAAACTCCTTTTTTGATTTAAAGTCCTTAACAATATTATACAAAAATTATCAATTTGAAACAATAACATTTTAGAACGAAATAATGACATTTCAGGACTAAATTATTGTTCGGAATTCATTTTACAATCATTGTACTAGTTATATAATACACTTTATTTTTCTTTTTCGCAAGCCTTTTTCTTAATTTTTTTGAACGTAGCAGATTTTTGCAATCAAATCAAAAAAAGATAGAATATGACTATCAAAAAATGACACTCTACTATTTAAAAGAGTACAAAGGAGTTTTTTAATGAGAGAATATGATATCATTGCTATTGGTGGAGGTAGCGGAGGAATTGCTACCATGAACCGTGCTGGTGAACATGGAGCCAAAGCAGCCGTTATTGAGGAAAAGAAATTAGGTGGAACCTGTGTCAACGTCGGTTGTGTTCCTAAAAAAATCATGTGGTACGGGGCACAAATCGCTGAGACTTTCCATCAATTTGGAGAAGACTATGGCTTTAAGACTACTGATCTAAACTTTGACTTTGCAACCCTACGTCGCAATCGTGAAGCCTACATCGATCGCGCTCGTTCTTCTTATGATGGCAGTTTTAAACGCAACGGCGTAGACCTGATTGAAGGCCATGCTGAATTTGTAGATTCTCATACTGTCAGCGTAAATGGTGAACTCATTCGTGCTAAACATATCGTGATTGCTACTGGTGCCCATCCAAGTATTCCAAATATTCCTGGTGCTGAACTAGGTGGTTCTTCTGATGATGTATTTGCCTGGGAAGAATTGCCAGAGTCAGTTGCTATTCTAGGCGCTGGTTATATCGCCGTTGAATTAGCTGGCGTACTCCACACTTTTGGTGTCAAGACAGACCTCTTTGTTCGCCGTGATCGCCCTTTACGTGGTTTTGATTCCTACATCGTTGAAGGTTTGGTCAAGGAAATGGAAAGAACAAACTTGCCACTGCATACTCACAAAGTCCCTGTTAAGTTAGAAAAAACTGCTGAAGGCATTACCATTCATTTTGAAGATGGTACTAGTCACACAGCTAGCCAAGTTATCTGGGCTACAGGTCGCCGTCCAAATGTTCAGGGCTTGCAACTTGAAAAAGCTGGAGTAACTCTGAACGAACGTGGCTTTATCCAAGTGGATGAATACCAAAATACTGTTGTTGAGGGAATCTACGCTCTAGGTGATGTAACGGGTGAGAAAGAACTGACTCCAGTTGCTATCAAGGCTGGACGTACCCTATCTGAACGTCTCTTTAACGGAAAAACAAGTGCAAAAATGGATTACTCAACTATTCCAACCGTTGTCTTTTCACACCCTGCTATCGGAACTGTTGGATTGACCGAAGAGCAAGCTATTAAAGAATACGGTCAAGACCAAATCAAGGTTTACAAATCAAGCTTTACTTCTATGTACTCTGCTTGCACTTGCAACCGCCAAGAAACACGTTTCAAATTAATCACAGCTGGTTCAGAAGAAAAAGTTGTCGGACTTCATGGAATTGGATACGGTGTGGATGAAATGATTCAAGGTTTTGCCGTTGCTATTAAGATGGGAGCAACCAAGGCTGACTTTGATGCAACTGTGGCGATTCACCCAACTGCATCCGAAGAATTTGTTACCATGCGTTAATCGAAACAAAAGAAGCTGATACAAAGATATCTGCTTCTTTTTTGATGATTTACGAATAGATGAAAACAACTTACCCCGTCAGGAAAATCGGCTGTTACAGTTTTTGTTACCTTTGTTATAAAAACAGGTTGACAATGATATTAATTTAAGTATAATAGTTACTATACATAAGAAAAGAGGTTAACTATTTTGAAAAAAGCTCACGTTTATGCTATCCCTGCTATTGGGGCTGCTATCATTGCTGTATTGGCACAAATCAGTCTTCCAATTGGACCTGTTCCCTTCACTCTGCAAAACTTTGCAATCGGCTTGATTGCTACTGTCTTTAGACCGAGAGAGGCTGTACTTTCTGTTGGACTCTATCTTCTTCTAGGCGCTATCGGTCTTCCTGTCTTTGCAGGAGGTGGAGCTGGATTTCATGCTTTGATTGGTCCTACTGCAGGCTATCTTTGGTTTTATATTGTTTATTCTGGACTTACCTCTTCTCTAACTAACAGCAATAGTGGTTTTGTCAGAATTTTTCTAGCAAATCTCTTGGGAGATACACTTGTCTTTGTTGGTGGAATCATTGGATTGCATTTCCTAGCTGGAATGCCATTTGAAAAAGCTCTTGTTATAGGGGTATTTCCCTTTATCATCCCAGATCTTGGTAAAATTATTGCTATTAGTATTATTAGCCATCCACTACTTCAACGCCTTAAAAATCAGGCTTACTTTGCTCACTAAAAAAGGATATCGAGTTGTCATGACTCAGTATCCTTTTCTTTCATTTTGAAAACTTATACTCTTCGAAAATCAAATTCAAACCACGTCAGCTTCGCCTTGCCGTACTCAAGTACTGCCTACGGCTAGCTTCCTAGTTTGCTCTTTGATTTTCATTAAGTATTAGTTGCCTTTAAAGGCATCCACCATGGTTTGAAATTCTTCATTGGAGAGAGTAATCCCTTTGCCCATTTTAGTATGATCTGGACTCCAAGCACGAATATCAAACTTTGCAGGAGCACCATTAAAGCTCACACGGTTGATTTCCTTAGTCCAACCTTTTTCGTTTTCAGAAAGAGTCAACAAGTGCTCTTCAATTTCAAATGTAAATTCTGCCATTTTCTTCTCCTTTTTTAGCTTTCATTTGATTATTCGTAAAATCTTGTAGATTTTAGGAAAATTTTATATAATATTGATATAAAAGAAGGGAGGCCAATATGAGACATAAATTCCAGCAAGTTCTAGATAAAATCCATGACTTTTTAAATGGACATGATCAACCTAACCAGACTGAAAGCAACTCCCTGACTGCTACTATTGAAGAGGCTATCCAGAAACAAACCGCTGTTCACCTTATCTTGTCTGAAACAAGCTTTACAGGTGATATCATCAAATACGATCAGCAACGCCAGCAAATTATCGTGAAAAATTTTGCCAAAAATGTGAGCCGTATTATCCGCATAAGCGATATTCAACGCCTGCGATTTGTCCCTTCAACTGTCCAAACAGCCCAAAAAAATAGATTTAAGAAAGAGTGAGATGTAGTTGCTTCATCCCACTCTTTTTCTTAGCGAATTTGTTCAAAATGTAAATGAACAGCGATATGGTCTCCATAACCACTTCTTTCCAAGTCACGTTGTAGACGATAGGAAATGTAGTGTTCTGCAATGGTAATGTAACCTGCACCCAGTAAACGATGTTCAACCATAGACTGAATCATGCTAATGGTAGCACGTTCCACCTTGGCTTCTTCCAAGTCCAAAACCACTTTCTTAGTGACTTGTGCAAGGTTTTGACGCAAATCATCTGTCAATACATAGACAGTCTGGGCTGCCTTTAAAATAGCTTGGTAAATCTTGTCTGGATTAAATTCAGCAATTTCGCCGTCACGTTTGATTACTTGCATAGGTTTCTCCTTTATTCTTTGTTTTCTTTGATTTCTGCCAGCATTTTTTCTTCTTCTGCTGTCAGTTGATAATTTTCTAACAAATCCGGTCTGCGCTCATAGGTTTTCTTTAAACTCTCATACAGGCGCCACTGACGAATCTTTTCATGGTGCCCGCTCATCAGTATATCTGGCACAAGCATACCTCGATAGTCATAGGGACGTGTGTACTGAGGATATTCTAGAAGGCCTGAAGAAAAACTATCATCTTGGTGGCTAGACTCCTTGCCAATTACTTCTGGAATCAGGCGAACTGTAGCGTCAATCATAGTCATGGCCGCCAATTCTCCACCAGTCAGTACATAGTCCCCCAGGGAAATCTCATCTGTCACCAAGGTCTTAATGCGCTCATCATAACCCTCGTAGTGCCCACAGATAAAGATTAGCTCATCTTCTTGAGCCAAATCCTCAGCATAAGCCTGATCAAATTTCTTCCCTGCAGGATCGAGGAGAATCACTCTCGGATTTTTCTTTTCAATAGCGTCAAAGGCATCGAAAATGGGTTGGGCTCGGAGCAACATCCCCTGTCCGCCTCCGTATGGCTCGTCGTCTACATGGCGGGCCTTTTCAGCATACTCTCGAAAATTATGATACTGGATATCCAAGAGCCCTTTTTCTCGAGCCTTTCCAACGATTGAGTGCTCCAGTGGAGAAAACATCTCTGGAAAAAGGGTTAAAATATCAATTTTCATCGTCTAACCCTTCTAAGATTTCCACATCGACGCGGTTATTCGGAATATCAACATTGAGAACCACTGGTGGTATATATGGTAAAAGCAAATCACGTTTGCCTTTTCGCTTGACCACCCAGACATCGTTAGCACCTGGTTGCAGGATTTCCTTGATGGTTCCAACCAAGTTATCACCCTCATAGACTTCCAAACCGATAATCTCGTGATAGTAGAACTCACCATCGTCTAGGTCATTCAAATCTTCCTCAGCGACCTTAAGACTATATCCTTTGTACTTTTCGATAGCGTTGATATGGTACATATCTTTGAATTTAATGATGTCAAAGTTCTTCTGTTTACGGTGGCTAGCAATAGTTACTGTTTGAACAAACTGATCTTTTTCATCAAACAAAGCTAGCTCAGCCCCTTTTTTAAAGCGTTCTTCTGCAAAATCCGTCACAGACAAGACTCGCATCTCACCCTGTAAACCCTGCGTATTGACGATTTTCCCAACATTAAAGTAGTTCATCTTGTCTCCTATAGTCTCCTTCTTTCCATCTTATTCTGACAATTCTCGAATAATAGTCGCAATTTTTTCAGATTCAGACCACTGTAAATAATGGTGATTCCCTCCTAAAATGAGTTTAGTATTAGAAGTCCAATATTCTGATTCTCTGTACTCTTTTTCTCTATAAGCCTGACAAAAAATAAATACAGGGACATGAGATTGTATCGATAAATTCTCAAAATCTTCCTCAGTAATCTCTCCAGATATCTGAAATTCTGGATCTTGATTTTCAAACTCTAAGCCTTTTTCTTGCATTAATTCCCAGATTTCTTTATTAGTTTCAGTGCTAAATGTTGCTTGAGTTAAGTTCTTAAAATAAAGTTCAGGACCACACTCGTCAATCAGCCTCATCTGCTCTTCCATTTCTGGATAAGGATTTTCTGAAAAATCAGCAAACATTACTTTTTTTGTTGTCGGTTCAAGCGCTACTAAAGCCTGACACTTAATTGGTTTGTTGAGCAATTTGCAAGCTAAAATTCCACTCAAACTATGTACACAAAGTATATATTCAGAAATCGCCAATTCTTCAAGTATTTCATAAACCGCATCTGCAAGATTATCCAGATTTTTACCAGCTTGGTCATGAATCGGACTCCTACCTGTGTTTGGAAAATCAATTGTCAAATAACCAATTGTGGGAGGAAGTTTTTCGATTATCAGTGAAAAATTTTCATAACTTGGTAGCAACCCTGCGCCACTTAAACAAACTAGCACTTTCTTTTGCTTTTTATAAGTAACAGAGAGACTACCAATTTCTGTAGATACTTCAAGCCTCTTCATAAAGAAATCCACTCATTCTGTATAATGAATTATAAAAAATCCTTATCCTTTATTTTATCACGTTCCAGGGATTTTCTCAAGTTGGAGGAAGAGGAGATCAACTCTCCTTCCCCTTCAAAAGACCTTCCAAATCACGTTCATGTTGGTACTTAATGGCTGCAGTTTTGTCTTTCTCAAAGATGGTTTTAGTGAGATCAATATGATTAATAGCTGCGATTGCGACGGTGTAGTGAATAATATCAGCCAGTTCTTTAGCAAGTTCCTCGTTAGAATCTTGCACCCCTTCTTTTCGACCAGAGCGCCCATTCAAAACTTCGGCTACTTCTCCGACTTCCTCCACTAACTTCATAAAGAGACCTTCCTCAGTCCGAGACTGCTGGTAATGTTCCAGTAGGTAGTCTTGTAATTGTCCTAAACGTTAAATCCTTCATATCTTGCTTCTCGCAAAAAAGCGAGACATTCGTCCCGCCCTTCTTATTTTTCGTCAATAACGATTCTTACCTTTTTGTCTTCAGTTGGGACAGAGTAGACAATCGTTCTTATCGCAGAAATAGTGCGACCCTTACGACCGATTACACGACCCACATCACTTTGATCAAGATCCAAATGATATTCCAAAAATTCTGGTGTATCTTCAATCTTGATAGTTAAGGCATCTGGTTGTGAAATCAAGGGTTTCACAATCGCAATAATGAGATTTTCAATCGTATCCATCTGTCAACCTACTTTAAACTTATTTTGAGAATTTAGAATCGTGGAATTTTTTCAATACGCCTTCTTTTGAAAGGATGTTGCGAACTGTATCTGAAGGTTGAGCTCCATCAGCCAACCATGCAAGAACGCGGTCTTCTTTCAAAGTTACTTGGTTTTCAGCAACAAGTGGGTTGTAAGTTCCAACTGTTTCAATGAAACGTCCGTCACGTGGTGAACGTGAATCTGCTACGTTGATACGGTAGAAAGGTTTTTTCTTAGAACCCATACGAGTCAAACGGATTTTAACTGCCATTTTTAAAGTCTCTTTTCTTATTTTTTATTTCGGTGAAATAGCTGAGCTATTTAGCACATGTTCTATTATAGCAGATTTATGACAGGTGTCAAGAAAAAAACTTGACAGACTATAAAATTTTTAAACCATTTAGAAATTTGTTAGAAGTAGGAAATAAATGTTTGAAAGAAGCTAGCCGTAAATACTATTTTATACTCAATGAAAATCAAAGAGCAAACTAGAAAGCTAGCCGCAGACTGTACTTGAGTACGGCAAGGCAAAGCTAACGTAGTTTGAAGAGATTTTCGAAGAGTATTAGAAACATTTTATAAAGACCATCAACTCAAACCCTTCATATCGCCTGAACGTGATTTGGATGCTTGGCTCCTAAATCCTAAGCCCATTCCCAAACGAAACATCAAGGATTTTAAGAACGATATCTACTAATTAATTTATAAAATATGAATTAATAGATTCTAAATAGGGGAATAATTTAGTTCTGTAAAAATTAACTTCTACACCTATAACGCTTATTCTGACAGACTTTATAACAGTCTAAGAAAAAAGTAGAGATTCATACAGTATCTAGATTTTTCAAAAATTCTTTATCATCAAATATTATTAACGAAACTATCCAAACCAAATCCGATGCATTGCTTCAAAGATTTCTTTAGTTGTTTGACTATCAAGTGCTTTTATTAAAAAATTTTTTCAAATAATTGCCACCTTGACACATAAAATTCTTGCTTTCTAAATTTAAGTGTGATATATTTATAACATAACATTTAAATGTTATATATTTATAACAAAAAAGGAGTCTATCATGAAAAAAAGTCAAAAAATGCGTGGCCTCATTGCAATGATTGCCGTAGCTCTCTTTATTGATTTTATTGTTTTATTTGGTTCTAATCTTAGTTGGGGACCCAAGTTAGTTATCACTGGTATTTCAGTGCAAGGTCAAATTGTAGCTATTTGGAGCTGGCTACATATGAAACTATGGTCTCATAAAAGTCAGAAAGGTAAGGGAAAGATTATTTTTGACTTGTCTGCTAAGCTTTACACGATACTTTTGTTTGCAGCAAGTATTTTTTATACATTAGGAATTTGGGTTGCGACCCCAAGCGAAAGTTCTGGTATTAAAGAATGGATTTTGGGAATTGGCCTCGTTATTGAAGTGATTTTATTTGCTTTTTTCTGTTTGAAAAATGTCAAGGAAACTCCGGACGAACGCTTTTATGCTAATTTAGCCAAGGCAGCTAGCTTGATGTTTGTTTTTATACTAGGCGCACTGATGATCCTAGCAGTTATCATTGGGTATATGGGGTCTCTCACTCTTTACATGGGACAGATATTTATTAGCATAGCTGCCTTGATTTTCATCTTTGCGGTTGTCTATTTTATCTTGGAACGTAGAGGATAAGCATGGCCAAAGAAAGCAAGATTATTACTAATCTCAAATCTGTTCGTGAGTCCACAGGCATGACCCAGCAGGAGTTAGCCGACCTCATCGGCATGCGACGCGAGACAATTCTGCACTTGGAAAATAATCGTTACAACCCTTCGCTGGAAATGGCTCTTAAAATTGCTCAAGTTTTTAATCTGAAAGTAGAAGACCTCTTTGAACTCAGACAGAAAGAGGAAGCATAATTCTTTTCGAGACCTAGTATTAAGTTCATTGATTAATTAGGAATTGAAGCCAAAAGAAAAAATCCTTTGAAAATGTGCTCTTTTAAAATATAGTAATTCTTTCTAATTAACGTTTACTAATTGTGATGCTTTACGAGCTTTCTTAAGATCTGGTTCCCAAAATACTTTGAGTATACTTATGGCATTGATGCCCCTAAACAAGCGACTTTATGGTTGACTTCCTCTTAAACTGTCTTGTCACTAATATTTGAAATCCACTTCCTTTTAGGGTACAATGGTAGAAATGAATTTTTGAGAGGAACAGAATGAAAAAACTAGCAACCCTTCTTTTACTGTCCACTGTAGCCCTAGCTGGATGTAGCAGCATCCAACGCAGTCTGCGTGGTGATGATTATGTGGATTCCAGTCTTGCTGCTGAAGAAAGTTCTAAAGCAGCTGCCCAATCTGCAAAGGAGTTAAACGATGCTTTAACAAACGAAAATGCCAACTTTCCTCAACTTTCTAAGGAAGTTGCTGAAGATGAAGCCGAAGTCATTCTCCACACAAGTCAAGGCGATATCCGCATTAAACTCTTCCCTAAACTCGCTCCTCTAGCAGTTGAAAACTTCCTCACTCATGCCAAAGAAGGCTACTATAATGGCATTACCTTCCACCGTGTCATCGATGGCTTTATGGTCCAAACTGGAGATCCAAAGGGAGATGGTACAGGTGGTCAGTCTATCTGGCATGACAAGGATAAGACAAAAGACAAGGGAACTGGTTTCAAAAATGAGATTACTCCTTATCTCTATAACATCCGTGGTGCTCTTGCGATGGCAAATACTGGTCAACCAAACACCAATGGCAGCCAGTTCTTCATCAACCAAAACTCTACAGATACCTCTGCTAAACTCCCTACAAGCAAGTATCCAAAGAAAATCATCGAAGCCTATAAAGAAGGGGGAAACCCTAGTCTAGATGGCAAACACCCAGTCTTTGGTCAAGTGATTGACGGTATGGATGTTGTAGATAAGATTGCTAAAGCCGAAAAAGATGAAAAAGACAAGCCAACTACTGCTATTACTATCGATAGTATCGAAGTAGTGAAAGACTACGATTTTAAATCTTAAAAATCTAAAAAATACAGTACCCACATTCGGTACTGTATTTCTTTTATATTCATTTTTAAGTTAGCTTGTTAAAATCCCAGATTTGGTCCATCCAACCTTCATAAAAGTCTGGTTCGTGGCAGACCATAAGAATAGACCCCTTGTATTCTTTAAGAGCGCGTTTGAGTTCATCCTTGGCATCCACATCCAGGTGGTTAGTCGGCTCGTCCAACACTAACACGTTGTTTTCACGATTCATCAAGAGACAGAAACGAACCTTGGCTTGTTCCCCACCCGACAAGACCTGAATTTGGCTTTCGATATGCTTGGTTGTCAAACCACAACGGGCAAGGGCTGCACGGACTTCTGCTTGGTTGAGGGCTGGAAAGGCATTCCAGACAGCCTCTAGTGGTGTTTGGCGATTACCACCTTCTACTTCCTGTTCAAAATAACCAAGTTCTAGGTAATCACCGCGTTCAACTTCCCCAGCAATTGGCGGAATAATCCCCAAGAGAGACTTCAAGAGAGTTGTTTTCCCGATACCATTTGCTCCGATAATGGCAACCTTTTGATTGCGTTCAAAGGTAAGATTTAAAGGCTTAGTCAGAGGACGGTCATAACCAATTTGCAAATCCTTGGCTTGGAAGATAAAGCGCCCTGGCGTACGAGCTGGTTTGAAATCAAAGGATGGTTTTGGTTTCTCACTTTGCAACTCGATAATATCCATCTTATCCAATTTCTTCTGACGAGACATGGCCATATTTCGTGTTGCAACACGCGCTTTGTTTCTAGCGACGAAGTCCTTGAGATCCGCAATCTCTTTCTGCTGACGTTCATAGGCTGCCTCCAGCTGAGATTTCTTCATGGCATAGACTTCTTGGAACTGGTAGTAGTCACCAGAGTAACGCGTCAGCTGTTGATTTTCCACATGATAGACGATATTAATAACATCATTGAGGAATGGAATATCATGTGAAATGAGGACAAAGGCATTTTCATAGTTTTGAAGATAGCGCTTGAGCCAGTCAATATGTTCAGCATCCAAGTAGTTGGTCGGCTCGTCCAAAAGCAAAATATCTGGCTTTTCAAGGAGAAGCTTAGCCAAAAGCACCTTGGTTCTTTGTCCACCTGACAAAGAAGTTACATCCGTATCCATGCCAAAGTCCATAACACCAAGGGCACGCGCCACTTCGTCAATCTTTGCATCCAAGGTATAGAAATCACGACTCTCCAAACGGTCTTGGAGTTCTCCAACTTCTTCCATGAGAGCATCAACATCCGCTCCGTCTTCAGCCATTTCCATATAGAGGTCATTGATACGTGCTTCAGCTTTGAATAGCTCATCAAAGGCCGTACGGAGAACATCGCGCACCGACTGCCCTTCAGCAAGGACAGAGTGCTGGTCCAAATAACCAGCCGTCACATATTTGGACCACTCAACCTTTCCTTCGTCTGGCAACATCTTACCAGTCACAATGCTCATAAAGGTTGATTTCCCTTCACCATTGGCACCGACTAGACCGATATGTTCCCCCTTGAGGAGACGGAAGGACACATCTTCAAAAATTGCACGGTCACCAAAACCGTGACTCAGATTTTTAACTTCTAAAATACTCATTTTAATTCCTTATCTTGTTTTTATACTCTTCGAAAATCAAATTCAAACCACGTCAGCTTCACCTTGCCGTACTCAAGTACAGCCTGCGGCTAGCTTCCTAGTTTGCTCTTTGATTTTCATTGAGTATTATGTAATCGTTTATAAAGTAGCCAAGCCAGATAGCCACCCAAGGTATTGGTCCACAAATCATCAATCTCAAAGACGCGATTGAAATCAAAGAAAAAGTCCAAGATCAACTGCGTACACTCGATTCCAAGACTTACTAGAAAACTGAAAAGAAGAACTCTTTTTATTTTCCTTAAATTTGGGAAGAGATAGATAAGTTGAAAGATCAGAGGGAAGAGCAAGAAGACATTGAGGATATTTTGTAAAAAAATCCAACATAATTGTCCCATATCACTCACTTCACCCAGTTTCCAGAGAGAATTGAAAGGAGTTAAAAGAAAAACCAGGCGTCCAAGATGCTGAATACCTGGAGTTTCCACTCCCACAGGAGAATGTCCTTGAGGAGTAAAACAAAAGTAGACGATACAAATGCTATAGAAAATAACTCCCCAGACCAAAATATGATTATGAGTTTTCTTCATCATTACGGATTGACTACTGCGACTGCTTTCTGGCGGTCACGTTTCATTGTATTAGAACGCAATTGTCCACAAGCTGCATCAATATCAGTTCCATGTTCTTGACGAACAACACAGTTAACCCCTTTTTTCTTAAGAGTATCATAGAAGGCCATGACGCGCTCTTTTGGACTACGACTATATTGGTCATGCTCACTAACTGGGTTATAAGGAATCAAGTTTACATAAGACAATTTCTTGATGTTCTTGAGCAATTCAGCCAATTCCAAGGCTTGTTCTACACCATCGTTAACTTCATTGAGCATGATGTATTCAAAAGTTACACGGCGGTTGGTTGTTTCAATGTAATACTCAATAGCAGCAAAGAGTTTTTCAATCGGAAAGGCACGGTTAATCTTCATGATGCTTGAGCGCAACTCATTGTTAGGTGCGTGAAGTGAAACGGCAAGATTGACCTGAACCCCTTCATTAGCAAAATCACGAATTTTATGGGCTAAACCTGAAGTTGAAACCGTAATATGACGAGCTCCGATTGCCATTCCCTTGTCATCATTGATGGTCCGAACGAAATTCAAGACATTGTTGTAGTTATCAAAGGGCTCACCGATTCCCATGACAACGATATGGCTGACGCGTTCGTCCTGACCACGCTCATCAAAATATTTCTGAACCAGCATAATCTGCGCTACGATTTCACCGTTATTTAGGTCACGTTGTTTCTTAATCAAACCAGAAGCACAGAAGGTACAACCGATATTACAGCCGACCTGAGTAGTCACACAGACTGACAAACCATAGTGTTGACGCATGAGTACAGTCTCGATCAACATACCATCAGGCAACTCAAAAAGATATTTAACGGTACCATCAGCAGATTCTTGAACGATTCGCTGTTTCAAGGGATTGACAACAAACTGGTCATTGAGCTTAGCAATCAAATCTTTTGAAAGGTTGGTCATTTCTTCAAATGACTGCACACGTTTACGGTAAAGCCATTCCCAGATTTGATCAGCACGGAATTTCTTCTCTCCCTGCTCCAATACCCATTCCTGCATGGTTTGACGTGTTAAACTATAAATTGACGGTTTCATTTCTTCTCCTTATTCTCTACTCACTTCTGACGAATGACAAAATGACGTTGTCCCTTGTCCTCTTTCTGAGAATACTGGTCTTTCTGACGACGTCTATTTTTCTTATCTGCATTCGGTCTTCGTTTGGTTTGAGCCTGTTTCTTCCCTTTTCTAGAAGGCGTTTCTTCTTCCTTCTTACGCATTTTCTTGTCAAATGATGCTCGCTTAGGGGCTTCATTTTCTAGGACAAAATAGGCACAACCATAACTACAATACTCTAAAAGGTAGTCTTGTAAACGACTGATTTTTTCAAGTTTTTCTTCTGTTCGGTCATCCTTGTAAAAACCTCGTAGACGAAGCTGTTCATTACTCCAGTCTCCCACGATATAATCAAACTTGGTTAAGACTTCTGAAAAACGCTGATTAAAAGCCGTCACATCAAAGGCATCCTTGATATTTTCCACCAAGGAAAAAGCTATCCCTTCCGTTTCAACCTTGTCCCCGTGTAAATGGAACTCAGGCCCAGGAAACTTGTTATAGTTGTATAATTCAGGTGCAATTTCTTTTCGCATAGATATCCTTTTTCCACGATTACTTAATACTTTATTCTACCATAATTTCCAGCAGTTAGCACGTTTCTCATAAAAATGAAAAAAGTCTGACGATTTTGTCAGACCAAATAATATAACCTTAAAAAGAGAAGAACAATTCTTCCCTCCAACTATCATTATTTAGCAGCTGCGTACAATTCATCTACTTTATTCCAGTTGATCACTGAGAAGAAAGCTTTGATGTAGTCAGGACGCACGTTGCGGTATTTCACGTAGTAAGCATGTTCCCAAACGTCCAAGCCCAAGATTGGTTTTTTACCTTCTGTGATTGGTGTGTCTTGATTGGCTGTTGAAGTCACTTCAAGTTTCCCTTCTTTGTTGACAACCAACCATGCCCATCCTGAACCAAAACGAGTTGTTGCGGCTGCAGTGAAGGCTGCTTGGAATTCTTCGAATGAACCAAATGTTGCATCGATTGCTGCTGCAAGTTCTGCTGAAGGAGCAGTTTTCTCAGGAGTCATCAATTCCCAGAAAAGCGCATGGTTCAAGTGTCCGCCACCATTGTTGATAAGTGCTTGACGGATATCAACTGGGATAGATTCTACATCAGCAAGCAAGGCTTCAAGATCTTCACCGATTTCAGGGTGTTTTTCAAGAGCTGCATTGGCATTGTTGACATAAGTTTGATGGTGTTTGTCATGGTGCAAGTGCATTGTTTCCGCATCGATGTATGGTTCCAAAGCGTCGTATGCATATGGAAGATCTGGTAAGATAATAGCCATCTGTAATACCTCTTTTTCTTTCTATATGAAAATGATAACGCAAACATTCACTTTTTTCAAGTTTTTTGCTTAAAGATAAGCAAATCAGCAAGAAACACACGACAAGCTAATCCTGACGCGGGCTGGAGTTTCAAAAAAATATCAATTTACCTGACTAGCAATCTGTAAGAGTGCCTTTTCAAAAAGGAAACCTTTTTCATAAAGACCTGTCTTAATCTGATAGTCTGTCTCAATCAAATAGGAAATAGCTTGCTTCAAAAAGCTCAAGGAAAGTCCTCGCGAATCTCTTAATGCAAACTTGATTTGATAGGGATTGGGAATCCGTCCTAGATAACTACCTAAACTACTTGCAATCTGCGCTTCTGTTTGGCCAGACTCCGACAAAATTTTCACCTGAGTAAAAGTACGAAATTGTCCTAGCATGACTGCAATCAACTTGATTTCATCTTCCCCTTGCAAGGTCAAGTCTCTAACCAAGTCGCGCGCTTGGTCCATCTTTTTAGTCAGAATAAACTGAGTTAAATCAAAAATATTATCCTGTAAGGTCTTGGGAATAGCATTGACAATATCCTCTTCCTCAATAATAGAATCTGCCTTATAAGACTGTAAAAAGAGGAGATTTTTCTGGATTTCGCTAAATTGAAAACCAGATTTGATAAGTAGATTTTCAAAGGATTGCCCCACAAACTGCAGACCTTGTTTCTGGCTCCACTTTTGGAAATACTGGCGCAATTCTTGTTCTTTGGCTTCTACTGCGTCAAAAACCTTGGCATCACGCTTAAGTAATTTAACCAACCGTCTTTTGCTATCCAGTTTTCCTTCCGCAAAGATCAACAACTTGGTTGTTGGCGAAGGGTTATCAAGGTATTCCTCAAACGACTTAAGCTCATCATCTGTTAAAAAGCGTTTCTTGGCTGTTGTGATATCGACAAAATGGTCTAATATCACGATTTTCTCATCCGCAAAGAAGGGAAGGCTAACCAACTCCAGTTCCACATCCTTGTAGGTCACTTCTTTCATATCAAAGTAGGCAAAGTTGAGGTCTGCAGAATCATAACCAATCTGTTTCAGCACTTGACTTTTCATCACTTCAAACTGGCCCTGATCTATGCCTGTAAAAAGGCTCAGACTCGGTAAATTGGATAAAGTCAACTTCTGACTTTCTTCAATGGCTAGCATCTTCTCTCCTTTCTTCTGATTTTTTGATTTCATTTAGTCAATATAGCGCAATTTTCCACGGAAATCTTCTAAGCTCTCGTACCCTTTTTCCACCATGATTGCTTTCAGTTCCTTGGTAATACGTTCGAAGGCACCGACACCTTCTTTGTGAAGGGTGGTTCCCACCTGCACCATACTCGCTCCACAGAGGATGTGTTCAAAGGCATCACGACCAGTCAGAACACCACCTGTTCCGATGATTTGGATTTGAGGATTGAGACGTTGGTAGAAAGCGTGAACATTGGCTAGAGCAGTCGGTTTGATGTACTCTCCACCAATCCCACCGAAACCATTCTTAGGTCGAATCACGACCAACTCATCTTCTATATAGAGGCCGTTCCCGATAGAGTTAACGCAGTTGACAAACTTGAGCGGATATTTGTTGAAAATAGCTGCCGCTTGGTCAAAGTGAACAATGTCAAAATATGGTGGGAGCTTAATTCCAAGAGGTTTGGTAAAGTAGGCAAATACCTCTGACAAGATACGGTCTGTCGTCTCAAAATCATAGGCAATCTGAGGTTTTCCTGGAACATTTGGACAAGAAAGGTTTAGCTCTGTTAGACCACGAAAATCACTCTCTTGGACTTTTTTCAAGATAGTATGGGTTTCCTCTGGAGACATGCCGACCAGAGATAAGAAGAAAGTTCGGTTCGGCTCTTTTTCCTGCAGATCCAAAAGATAATCCAAATAATAGTCTAAGCCATTATTTGGCAAGCCCATAGAGTTGATAGAACCAAGCGGAACATCTTGGTAGCGTGGCTCAGGATTTCCCTTACGGAAGTCCAGGGTCGCTGTCTTAGTGACAAAGGTTCCTGCCACTGAGTTTTTAACTCCTTCTAACTCTGCTATCGTCATACAAGCCACACCTGCTGCATTCATCAAACAATTTTCAAACTCAAAACCAGCAATTTGTGTTTTCGTTGATACCATGATTCTGATCCTCCAGATTCCTTTTATTGCTAATATTATACCATATTTTCACAATTTCTCTTTGAGAAAGATATTTCCAAGAAAAAGGTTCGTATTTTATGAATTAAAGAAAAATCTGGAACTGAATTGAAAGAATTTTTAGAAAATTTTTGTTTTTCTCTTTACAGTTAAAAAAATTCTGCTATAATGACACACATAATTAAATTAGAATTTAAGGAGAACGATATGACATCTGCTAAAGAATATATCCAAAGCGTGTTTGAAACTGTAAAAGCTCGTAACGGGCACGAGGCTGAATTCCTCCAAGCTGTTGAAGAATTTTTCAACACTTTGGAACCTGTATTTGAAAAACACCCTGAGTATATCGAAGAAAATATCTTGGCACGCATTACTGAGCCAGAGCGCGTGATTTCTTTCCGTGTTCCTTGGGTTGACCGTGATGGAAACATTCAAGTAAACCGTGGTTACCGTGTTCAATTCAACTCAGCTGTTGGACCATACAAAGGCGGACTTCGTTTCCACCCAACTGTAAACCAAGGGATTTTGAAATTCCTCGGATTTGAACAAATCTTCAAAAACGTCTTGACTGGACTTCCAATCGGTGGAGGTAAAGGTGGATCAGACTTCGATCCTAAAGGTAAAACAGATGCTGAAGTGATGCGCTTCTGTCAAAGTTTCATGACTGAATTGCAAAAACACATCGGACCGTCACTTGACGTACCTGCCGGTGATATCGGTGTTGGTGGACGTGAGATTGGTTACCTTTACGGTCAATACAAACGCCTTAACCAATTTGATGCTGGTGTCTTGACTGGTAAGCCTCTTGGATTTGGTGGTAGCTTGATTCGTCCAGAAGCAACTGGTTACGGTTTGGTTTACTACACTGAAGAAATGCTCAAAGCTAACGGCAACAGCTTTGCTGGTAAGAAAGTTGTTATTTCAGGTTCTGGTAACGTAGCTCAGTACGCTCTTCAAAAAGCAACTGAACTTGGTGCAACAGTTATCTCTGTTTCTGACTCAAATGGTTATGTCATTGACGAAAATGGTATCGACTTTGACCTTTTAGTAGATGTTAAAGAAAAACGTCGTGCTCGCTTGACTGAGTATGCTGCTGAAAAAGCAACTGCAAGCTACCACGAGGGTTCTGTATGGACTTACGCTGGTAACTATGATATCGCTCTTCCATGTGCTACTCAAAACGAAATCAACGGTGAAGCAGCTAAACGCTTGGTTGCTCAAGGAGTTATCTGTGTATCTGAAGGTGCTAACATGCCAAGCGACCTTGATGCCATCAAAGTTTACAAAGAAAATGGTATCTTCTACGGACCTGCAAAAGCTGCCAACGCTGGTGGTGTAGCCGTTTCAGCCCTTGAAATGAGCCAAAATAGCCTTCGCCTTTCATGGGCTCGTGAAGAAGTTGATGGACGTCTCAAAGACATCATGACAAACATCTTCAACACAGCTAAAACAACTTCAGAAACATATGGTCTTGATAAAGACTACCTTGCAGGAGCTAACATTGCTGCCTTTGAAAATGTAGCAAATGCTATGATTGCCCAAGGTATTGTTTAATACTCTTCGAAAATCTCTTCAAACCACGTCAGCGTCGCCTTACCGTACTCAAGTACAGCCTGCGACTAGCTTCCTATAGTTTGCTCTTTGATTTTCATTAAGTATAAGATTTATAGCTCAATCCTCAATCACTATGATTGGGGGTTTTTATGTTGAGTTAAACAATTTGTATAGTTATTTATTCCTTTTTTACCCCCTGCTACATAATCATGACCACCCGTCTAACGGGTGGTTTGAACCAGGGCTATAAGCCCAAATTACCAGCCAGCGCCTAAAGACGCTGGCTTTCACGTTGTTCAAGCCTTATTGCTCTTGACTCGTCACTTGCCTCTTAAAGAGGCTTTAGTATTACTTACCACTATCCCTAAAGGGATCCTCATATTCTTTTACACTTAATTTATCTAGTGCTATATCATGCTTTACTCGTTTTCAAATTTTCATACTCGTGAAGAAATCATCCACTGGATAATTTCTTTAATCTTGAATATATTTCTTAATTGTGGCTTCATTGAGTTCAACCGTACTCACATAATAACCTTCCGCCCAAAAATGCCGATTCCCAAACTTGTACTTGAAATTGGCGTGTTTGTCAAACATCATGAGTGCACTTTTACCTTTTAAATAACCCATGAAACTTGAAACACTTATCCTTGGTGGAATACTTACTAACATATGTACATGGTCTGGCATTAAGTGACCCTCGATAATTTCAACTCCTTTATAACCACACAAGCGATGAAATATTTCTCCTAAACTACTTCGATATTGATTATAGATTACTTTTCGTCTATACTTAGGGGTGAACACAATGTGATACTTACAGTGCCACTTTGTGTGCGATAAACTATGTGCCTTTTGTGCCATATTTTTCTCCTTTCGCTTTACAATTGGCTTGAACACCTTTATTGTATCGCGTTTGGAGTTTTTTGGGTATAACCTTCGACGCGCACCCGCATAGCGGGTGGTTTTTTTGTCTCGCACCTAACGGAGCGAGACGGACTAATAGTCACATAAAAAGAAAAACCCTGCCAAATTAATTTTTGGTAGGGTTTTTGGTAGGAAACTAAATTAATTTATCAGTTTCTAAAATGTGTTCACGATTCTAAAAGGCTGATACTATAGTATTCCGAATTCTAATTGGTATATGCCTCTTATTTAAGAGTAACTGAAGCTCCAGCTTCTTCCAATTTAGCTTTGATTTCTTCAGCTTCTGCAGTTGCAACGCCTTCTTTAACAAGTGCTGGTGCACCGTCAACAAGTTCTTTAGCTTCTTTAAGACCAAGACCAGTGATTTCACGTACAACTTTGATAACGCCAACTTTTTTGTCGCCTGCAGATGTCAATTCAACGTCGAATGAATCTTTAGCAGCACCAGCGTCAGCAGCACCAGCTGCAGCAACAGCTACAGGAGCAGCTGCAGTTACACCAAATTCTTCTTCGATAGCTTTTACAAGGTCGTTCAATTCAAGGATTGAAGCTTCTTTAATTTCAGCAATAATGTTTTCAATGTTCAATGCCATTGTTATTTCCTCCAAATATGTTTTTAAATTTATAATAGATTTTTTCGTAGCTAGGCTACGCTGCGTAGCTTAAAATTAAGCTGCGTCTTCTTTGTTGTCTGCAACCGCTTTGACTGCAAGAGCAACGTTGCGCACTGGCGCTTGAAGTACAGAAAGGAGCATAGAAAGAAGTCCTTCGCGGTTTGGAAGAGTTGCAAGAGCAATAATCTCTTCTTTAGATGCGACAGCGCCTTCGATTGCACCACCTTTGATTTCAAGTGCTTCAGCGTTTTTAGAAAAGTCGTTCAAGATTTTCGCTGGTGCGATAACATCTTCGTTAGAAAATGCTACTGCAGATGGTCCAACAAATACTGATGCAAGATCTTCAAGACCAGCTTTTTCAGCTGCACGACGCAAGATTGAGTTTTTAATGACTTTATACTCAACTTCGTTTCCACGAAGCTCACGACGAAGAACTGTATCTTGCTCAACTGTCAAACCACGAGCGTCTACAACGACGATAGATGCAGCAGATTTCATTTTCTCAGCTACTACGTCAACTAGTTCCGCTTTCTTAGCAATAATTGCTTCACTCATTAGTGTGTTCACCTCCGTTATTATTTTGCTTGGGGAAATTTTTCCAAAAGAAAAACGCGCCCAAACCTAGACACGAAAGTACAATACGCTTCTTTTTACATGATACGTTTTGTCCTCGGTAGGATCCTTATGAGTCGAGCTCCCCTACTGTCTTAGGCAGTTTTTTCAAACCGTATATAAGTATAGCATAGTTAAAAAAAGAATGCAAGATTTTTGCAAACTTTTTTAAAATTTTTCGTGATTTTTCTTTTAAAGTTCTACTGTCAGGACTTGACCTTGCTTAACGACCTGTTCTCCAGCGATATAAACATCATCTACATCACTAGATTTGACTGCATAAACCAGATGAGAGAGCATATTTTCTTGGGGTTGGAGATGGATTTTCCCCTGTGGTTGAATAACCAGAAAATCTGCCTGCTTACCAACTTCTAGACTTCCTATCTGATTTTCCATTCCTAGAACCTTAGCCCCTTCGATTGTCAGAGCCTTGAGAACTGTTTCGATAGGAAATTGGCTGGCATCTCCACTTTTCATCTTCTGAAGGAGGGCTGCAGTCCGTCCTTCCTCAAACATATCAAGGTTGTTGTTGGAAGCAACTGAATCTGTCGCAATTCCCACAGCCACACCCGCTTTTTGGATCTGGATAATTGGAGCAATTCCTGATGCCAGTTTGAGGTTACTGATAGGATTGTGGGCAATAGCCACTTGAGAGGATACCAAGCGCTCAATTTCTCGCTCGTTTAATTCTACCCCATGAGCAAAGACGGACGGATGATCTAAGTAACCCAGTTCTTCTAGAAAAGCAAGGGGGCGTTTGCCGTAGCGTTTCAGGATAATTCCTGATTCCTCCTTGGTCTCAGCCACATGGATATGGATGGGAATATTCAGTTCTTTTGCCAAATCCAAACTCGCTTCCAGTAAATCTTTACTACAGCTGTAGGGAGAATGTGGGGCTACCATAACCTTGAAATTTGGATTTTCATATCCAATAATTTCCTCAATAATTGCTCGAGTTTTACTTATGGTCTCAGCAGTTGTCTCTGCCTCTGAAGAAAAAAGAGTCGGTGAGAAATAGCAACGCATCTTGGAAGTTTTCACTGCCTGATAAATCCGTTCAATATCCACACCATTGGGATTATACATATCATTAAAGGTTGTTGTTCCTGACTGGAGCATCTCTGTCAGAGCTTCTTTGACCGCCTTGGTAGTCATGTCTGGAGTAAACTCAGCTTCTGCTGGCCAGATATAGTCATTGAGCCATTCATGGAGATTGCTGTCATCCCGAATTCCTCGCAAGCCTGTCATAGCAGAATGGGTGTGACAATTGACCAATCCAGGCATGATCCAGGCTCCCTGATAGTCTATAATCTGCTCAGCTTGCACTAAAACCTCTGGCTTCTCTTGACCGACATAGATGATTTGAGAATCCTTAATTGCTAAGATTCCATCCAGATAAACATGGAAATCTTGGTCACAAGTCACGATATTTACATGCTGATAGACTTTCATTCTAGGCTCCTTTTCTAAAAGACAATTTATAGCGAATAATTTTTCTAGCTATTGTAACAAAAAAGTCACCCGAAGGCAACTTTTTTCGTCCATAAGATTTCAAAATAGAAAGGCTTATTCTGAGCTAAAAGCTGCTGCTTGCTGCATTTGATAATACTTGCCCTTCCTATCCATAAGGTCCTGATGGTTCCCATACTCAACAATGTCACCATCCACCAAGACAAGAATCAAATCTGCATCCTGAATAGTTGACAAGCGGTGGGCAATGATAAAGCTAGTGCGCCCCTTCATGAGTTTAGCAAAGGCATCCTGTACTAGCACTTCTGTCCGCGTATCAATGGATGAAGTTGCCTCGTCTAAGATAAGAATCTTAGGGATAGCTAGAAAGACTCGGGCGATGGTCAAGAGCTGGGCTTGCCCAACAGAGAGAGATTCTCCTGCATTTTCCAACTTGGTATCATAGCCCTGTGGCAACTGTTGGATAAAAAAGTCTGCATTGGCTGCTTTGGCAGCAGCAATCACTTGCTCCCGACTGGCATCAGGATTTCCAAAGGCAATATTGTCATGAATAGTCCCTTGCTTGAGCCAGGTTTCTTGTAGCACCATCCCAAACTGCTGTCTCAATGATGCTCGGGTATAGTCGTAAATGGAACGGCCATCTAGCAAGATATCTCCTGAGTTAATAGGGTAAAAACGCATGAGAAGATTGATAAGAGTTGATTTCCCAGCACCTGTCGGACCAACAATGGCTACCTTGCTACCAGCTGGAATATCAATAGACAACTCCTTAATCAAGATTTTTTCTGGATTGTAGCCAAAAGAGACCTGTTTAAAGGAAATAGCTCCCTTAACTTGGTCACTTGTCAAGACTTCCTTACCTGTTTCAGCCACCTCAGGACTTTCTAAGACAGCATAGACGCGCTCTGCACAAGCCAGAGCACTTTGCAACTCAGCTAGAACTGAAGAAATATCGTTAAAGGGCTTGGTATACTGCTGAACATAGTTTAAAAAGGTCACTAAACGCCCGATTGTCAAGGTTGAACCCATCATGATACGATAAGCTCCTACTCCAGCAAGAAGAGCATAAATAAGCGCATTGACAAAGCGAGTCGAAGGATTAACCGTTGAAGAATAAAAAATGGCTGACTGAGAATAGCCTGCGTAATTGTCATTAGCCTCACGCAGTCTATTTATAAATTCTTCCTGAGCATTAAAAGACTGGATAATGGTCTGCTGGCTAATTGACTCTTCAATCAGCTGAGTTTGAATCCCCCTAGTCTCTGTCTGCTTCTGAAAGAGATGATAGGATCTCTTGGCAATGAAGCGTGAAATGACCATAGACAGAGGTGTTAAGAGCAAGACCGAGAGAGTCATGAGGAGATGAATCTGAAGCATGGCTAGAATACTAACCAAAATCATCAAAACACCAATGAAAAATTGGTTAAAAATCATGGTCAAACCAGCTGTCAACTGTTCTATGTCTGTGGTCACACGACTGACCATCTCTCCACTGCCTTGCCGATCCACAAAAGCAATCGGCAAACGATGGAGCTTATAGATGATTCGCTCTCGCAAGTCTCTGGTATAAGAGAAGATTAGGCGATTATAAAGAAGAGGATTTACCCATTGTACCAGAGTATTTCCTATGACTACTAAAATCATGTGGATGAAAATCTGCCAAAAAACTGGTGATGAACCAGCCACTAGAACTTGGTCGATGACCTGCCCAATCAAGATAGGTAGGTAAATTGATAAGCCAACTTGGGCAATAGTTCCTAGAAAGGCTAGGAAAAGGAGGAAGGGATGGCTTGCTAAATCTACGGCTAAACGTTTGAGAGTCTGGTTTGCAGTTTGTCGTCTCATGTTAATCCTCCTTTCCATGTTGGGATGTATTGATTTCACGATAGACTTGACTAGTTTGCATCAAATCCTCATGCTTGCCAACAGCTAGTAACTCACCTTTTTCCAAGAGGAGAATCTGGTCAGCCATCTGTAAAGTCGATGTTCTTTGAGAAATCAAAATTAAGCTCGTATTTGGCAAATTTTCTCGAATAGCTTTCAAGAGCTTGGACTCAGTGATGGTATCAAGGGCCGAGGTAGCATCATCTAGGATGAGAAATGAAGCTTGGCGCAAGACTGCTCGAGCAATAGACAACCTTTGTCTTTGTCCACCTGAGAAATTTCGTCCTCCTGCCTCAACTAGGGCATCCAAGAGCCCTTCCTTTTCACTGACAAAATCCTTAGCTTGCGCAATCTCCAAGGCCTGCCAGAGTTCCTGGTTAGTCACTTCTTGATTGAAACCTAAAGTCAAGTTAGAACGAATAGTTCCCTTAAAAAGTTCGACCTTTTGGGGTACATAGGCAATCCAAGACCGCCACTGCTCAAGATTAAGAGGACTACGTCCATCTCGATAAAGGTCAATGCTCCCCTTGTCTGCTGGGTAAAGTCCAAGTAAGACTTGCACCAAGCTTGATTTACCAGAACCCGTTCCCCCAATGATACCAAGGCTTTGCCCTTGCTTCATATTAAAGGAAATGTCTCTCAGAGAAGGCTGGGCCGCATCAGGATAGGTAAAGGTCAGTTCTTGGACTTGTAAAACCTGATCACTGGTAGCTTGCTTTTCTTCTAACTCTGAGTGAATATCTTCTGAAGCTTCAGCAAAGACTTCTTCGATTCGCTTGGCTGAGATATAGGACTGGTTGAGAGAATTGATCAGCATGGCTAATTTGACCAATTCCACCAAAATCTGTAAGAGATAGTTGATAAGAGCAATCAGGGCGCCTTGACTGAGTAAACCTTCTTGAATCGAAATATAGCCCTGCCAGATGATGATGAGAAGAGTTCCATTAACAATCAGATAAGTCAGAGGTGTTAACAAACTAGACCAGAAACCCGTCTTTTCTTGCAATCGAGCATAGACTTGGTTAAGGGTTTGAAAAATCTGTAACTCTCGTTTTTCTTGACCAAAAGCACGAATAACCCGCATCCCTTGTAATTGCTGGCGTGTTTCCTGAACCAGTTGGTCCGTTTTCTTTCTGAGACTACTGTAGAGAGGATTGACCAGCCGAGAAAGGCCTACAATGATAATGGTCAAAATCACAACCATGACCAAGAACCAGAAAGTCAGCTCAGCCGAGATGCGATAGGACATAAAAATGGCACCAAAAACGATAATAGGTGCTCGTAAAAAGAGACGCAGGAATTGATTGATACCAGTCTGAATCTGATAGGTGTCCGAAGTCAAGCGAGTCACCAAGCTCGAAGTTGTCAGACGGTCTCTACTGTTCTTAGGTAAGGAAAGAATATGACGATAAAGGTCGTTTGTCAGTTCTTTGGTAAACCCAACCGCTGCCTTGGCTGAATAAAACTGAGCTACCAAGGCCACTAAAACGCCAATGACTGCAAAGATAAGGAGCAGACCAATCTGCATCCAGAGATGCCCTTGATCTCTCTGGGGCAAGGATTGGTCAACAATTCCTGCAATCACCATGGGAACCAAGAGTTCAAACACAGCTTCTAATAACTTGAACAAGGGTGCTAGAATTGATTCTTTGATGTAGGGTTTGAAGTATAGTAATAAGTTTTTCATAAATCCCTTCTATGCGTATTCTGGAAATGAAGAAAGTGGGGAACTCCCACCCTCTCAATTTTATTTGTTTAAGTATGGCAATAGATAGCCATATCCTGCTTCGTCCATCTCATCCTTGGACACAAAGCGTAAAGAGGCAGAATTGATACAGTAACGAAGGCCACCTAACTCCCGAGGTCCATCTGTGAAAACATGCCCCAAGTGAGCATTTCCTGACCGAGAACGAACCTCGATTCGCTCCATTCCATGGCTCAGATCTTTGTAGTAGTGAACCAATTCCTTGGAAATTGGACGGCTAAAACTTGGCCAACCACAACCTGAAGCAAACTTATCCTTTGCAAAAAATAGTGGCTCCCCCGTCGTAATGTCTACATAAATGCCCTCTTCAAAAGTTTGGTCATAGGCATTACTAAACGGCGCTTCTGTAGCAGCTTCTTGAGTAACACGATAAGACTCTTCAGTTAAGCTTTCCTTTAACACCTCTTGACTAGGCTTTTCATAATTTGCTGCGTCAATCAATGGCTTCTCAGCATCCGTCACATCAATATGACAGTAACCTGAAGGATTTTTCTTGAGATATTCTTGGTGGTAGTCTTCAGCCAGAATGTAATGACGTAGTTTCTCCACCTCTACTGTAATCTTTCGCCCAAGCATGCGCTCCTGCTCCTGCACCACCGTGTAGATAGCTGGCAAATCTGCTTCATCTTGGTAATAAATCCCAGTACGATATTGGCGACCACGGTCATTCCCTTGTCGATTAATCGATAAAGGATCGATGACTCGGAAATAATAAAGTAAAATCTCTCTGAGTGACACTGTCTTCTCATCATAAATCACTTGAACCGTCTCTGCATGGTCTGTTTCCTTAAGCAGTTGATAATTGGTCGTTTCGACTTGCCCATTAGCGTAGCCAACACTAGTTGCCAACACTCCAGAAATACGTGAAAAATACTCCTCTAGGCCCCAAAAACAACCGCCTGCTAGATAAATTTCTGCCATCTTTATTTCTCCTTTATCAAGTTTTTAACTAATACTCTTCGAAAATCTCTTCACACCACGTCAGCTTACATCTGCAACCTCAAAACAGTATTTTGAGCTAACTTCGTCAGTTCTATCCACAACCTCAAAACACTGTTTTGAGCAGCCTGCGACTAGCATCCTAGTTTGCTCTTTGATTTTCATTGAGTATAAACTTCTTTTCAAAAAAAGGATAGGAAGCCCTCTGGTCGAGAGTTTCCCCATCCTATCCTCTATTCTTTATTTTGCTTCAACACGGACACCTTGGGTATCAACTTTCAAATCATGCAGTTTTCCTTTGAAGGGTTGCTTTTCCAATTCTGCCTTAATCGTTGGCATCTTGTCATGAGAAGCCAAGACCATAACTGTTGGTCCAGCACCAGAGAGGTAGGTTGCATAGGCACCATTCTCTTTGGCTACTTGTTTAATCGTCGCAAATTCTCTCACTAGGTCCTGACGGTAACGCTCGTGGAAGAGGTCTCCCTCGATTGCTTGCCCAGCTGTCACCATATCTCCCGCTAACAAAGCTGCAACCGCCACATTGGCGATAGAACTGGCAGCAACAGCTTCCTTATAGGACAATTTTTTAGGTAAGACACCACGGCTGTCTCGAGTGCGCAATTCATAGTTTGGAATGTAGGCTAGGAAATCACACTCTGGGAAGTCTGCTACGATAGCTGAAACTTGCCCATCAACAGAACTTGCAATAACGAGATTACCATAAATGGCTGGAGCCACATTGTCTGGATGCCCTTCAATCTTGGTCGCTAACTGCAATTTTTCATGGTCTGACAAGTTGAGCTGGCCTAATTGGTTGGCTAGTTCAATCCCAGCAACAATAACAGAGCTAGAAGAACCCAAACCACGCGCCAAGGGAACATCACTGGTCATTTTCAAACGTCTTGGTTGCAAGTCTGGTACAATTTGTAAGGCGATTTTGAGCAAGAGATTACGCTCGTCATGAGGAATCCATTTGCCAATCTGGTGTTCAATCAACCACTCATCACGTTCTTCGCAGACCTCGATTTGAAGATACTTGGTTACAGCTACACCAACCGAGTCAAAACCTGGCCCGATATTAGCACTGGTTGCAGGTACGATAATCTTCATCTTATTCTCCTAGCACCTTGAAGGTATTCAAGAGGTCAAATTCTGAAACCTTCTTCAATTCAGTTGAAACATTTTCAAGCTGGGCTTTATTAATCTTATGAGTGATAATCACAACACGCGCCTTATCACCTTCTTTGCCATCTTGGAGGATTTGCTTGAAGGAAATATCCTGGGCATTGAAGATTTCAGCCAATTTCAAGACCTGACCTTTTGAGTCTGGAGCCAAGATTGAGAAGTAGTAATTAGCTTTGACATCTTCTGGATTTGCCAATACCAAGTCACGGCTATATTCATTGAAGTCTTTGCCAATGGTACCATCATTCAAACGACGAACGATACGGACAATATCTGCTACAACACTCGTAGCAGTTGGTTTTTGACCCGCACCTGGTCCGTAGTACATAGACTCACCGATACCGATAGATTCCACAAAGACAGCGTTCATTACCCCATTCACACTAGCAAGTGGGTGCGCTTTAGGTAGGAAGGTTGGAGTTACTTCTGCAGCAATTCCTGAAAAAGTTTCCTCAATAGAACCAACCAATTTCACTACATAGCCAAGTTCTTGGGCTACAGCTACATCTTCTGGTGTGATGTTGCGGATTCCCTTGTGGGCTACATCATCAAAGGCAACCTTCATTCCAAAGGCAAATTGGCTCAAAATGACCATCTTGTAGGCTGCATCAATCCCATCTACGTCATTTGTCGGGTCACTTTCTGCAAATCCTAGTCTTTGTGCTTCCGCAAGAGCATCATCGTAAGACCATCCTTCTTCCACCATCTTGGTCATCATGAAGTTGGAAGTTCCATTGACTACACCCAATACGCGAGTGATTTTATCAGAAGCCAATGAATTTGCTAGAGTACGAAGAATTGGAATACCCCCAGCTACTGCTGCTTCGTAGTAAAGTGCTACCTTATTGGCTTTAGCGATTTCTAGCAATTCTGCGCCATGAACAGCCAAAAGATCCTTATTGGCAGTAACAACGTGTTTCCCAGCCTCCAAGGCACGAGTGATAAAGGTTTTAGCTGGTTCGATACGCCCCATCAATTCCACTACGATGGTAATATCTTGGTCTGACAAAATGTCATCCACATTGGTTACAAAGTTAAAGTCATTCCCTGCTGCAAGCAAGCGATTCTTTTCATCTTCATCCTTGACCAATACCTTAGCAACTTCAATCTCTGAATGTGCTGATTGATTGATTTTTTCTCCATTTTCCTTTAGGAGGAAAGGCACGCCACTTGCAACGGTACCAAATCCTAGTAAAGCAATTTTAACTGTCATGTTTGTCTCCTCGAAATTTTCTAATATAGCCATTATAACAGAATTTTGTGAAAATTCCTATTATAGTAAATCACTATTTCAGTCTAGAAAAGAAAAAACGAATCAAACGATTCGCTCTTCCTAAAATCTAGAAATAATTTTCCAGAAATGATTATCCAATCTTTTGCAGATTGATCACTGCATCGTGATTCATCAAGACTTGGCCATACTCTTGTAAGACTGAACGACTGATATCACTATCTTCCGCAAACTCGCGCATACGAGCCAACAGCCAAGCTGGATATGGACTTGGATGATTTTCAATATCCACTAAAATGGTCAAATAATAGCGCTCGTTCATTTTGTAGAGTTCAGAAGTTTCCATCTCAAAAGTCACTGTCTTAGCAAAAGCTACCAAGTCAGCTAACTTAGAAAAAGAAAGGATGTAGTAGATGTAAGGCTCTTTCTTGTTCTCAACTTCTTGTTCAGCTTGCTCCTGCTCTTCTTCCTTGGCTTCTACTTGCTCTAGAGATTGAATGGCTTCGATGTCATCCTTGGTTTTGTCTGCGATGCTTTTTTCTAAAGTTTTGATAAATTCATCTGGCGACATCTGAGCCAATTCTTCCATGTCTGGCAAATCCGATAAATCTTCAAAATCTAGATTTTGGTCAATCTTTGACTTGGTTACAAAGACATCAACCTTATCAGGTTTTGGAGTCACACGGAAGCTCAACATGCCTGTATCCAAAAAGCTCTCAGGCATCTCTAGCTCATCCAAGATAGCATAAAAGAACTCTTCTGTTTTTTCTTGAGGAACGAGAAAGTCTGCGATCTCCATTCCTCGATCCATCAAATCCTCTAAAGACATCGTGATTTTCAAAGTTGTATCACTAATTTGTTTCATTTTCATTGCTAGTAACCTCATACTTTCAGTTCTATCTATTATACTAGATTTTTACGATTTTATCAAAAGAAGGCTCCTCTATCGTGCTAGATTTTCCCTAGGGTAACTTCTGTAGAAAATTCTAAAGGGAAATTTCTGCTAACAAATAGAAAAAGCCTTCAAAATCGGCTCTTAGCCAACTTTGAAGACCTAATACATCAGAAAGCTTATAGTTTAAAGGTTGCTACACCAAGGATAGAACGATTTAAATTTCTAAGAATTTGAAGACTTTGTTCAAATTTCTTATAACGAGTCACTCCATACTCTTCAACAAGAAGGACTGTATCTCTTTCCAAAAGAGATGGCACATCTTGTAAATCGACAAAATGCATTCCTTTTAAAGCCTCTTGATTTTGTTTCAATTTATCTAAGATAGCTTTATTTGAGCTAACGATAGTCAATTCTTGTCCAGCATTTTTGTATGACAAGACATCTGCTAGGTTGGCAATTGTTGTGATCTCTGTTACAAAATCAATTTGATATTGAGAAAAATCACCTGCTCTATTGATTGTTGGATTAAAGAGATAAACCAATACATTTCCCATCACAACCAAAATCACACAGACTACTCCAATAACAGCTAAACGGAGAATCAAGTTTTTCACATTTAATCCAAGCGCTGTCTCACCGTTTGCATTCAATTCTTTAGAGTTGATGGTTTCCAATTTTTCAATTTTCACATTTGCATAAGTATGTTTAAATTTCTCAATCAATCCATCAAATTTTCGCTCTAACAAGTCATTGACATCCTTGCTTGGTGTCAAAATTTTCACACCGACCCCTGCATCGTCAATCATATAGTAGACGGTCAGTTTTTTCCACCAATAATCATTCGTAGAATTTTTCAAGGTTGTTTCTGTCGTATCCAATTCACTGGCAATTTTTTTCAGTTCACTCGGTTCTACATCATTGAAAAGATAAGCTCCATTCAAATTCCCATCAATCAATTTACCATAGAAATCACTATAACCACCAATTTGATGATTCAAAATCGTTTTAGCTGAATCTTCTGGAGGAGTAATTTTATAGCTAAGATAAGTTGAATAACTTGTTGTGTCTTTGACAGTATTTTTATTCTTAACTGCTTTAATTGTAAATGGTACAGCAATGAGAGCAAATAAAGCGATGAGAGCTAGAATATTTGCTTTTCGTTTTTTGTAAAGATTTGCAAATAAATCAGCTACTGAATAATGTTCAAACATGATTTTTTTCTCCTTTGTTTAGTAGATACTGGTTCTCTTTTGTAAGCATTTTTGCTACGAATATAATCACAAGAACAATTCCCCAGAATTGCATTGTAAATAGATTGAAGAAGCTTTCTGAAAAGCTACTTCTTGGCATAAAGAATAGATTGTTCAAGATGAGTAGGGACAAGGCAAATAGGATTGTTCTAGAGCGATAGGCTACTTGCAACATGGCTATAAATAGCATGCCTAGTAAGAGACTAAGTAGAAAGACTCCTACCATACCATAGTCTGTATACAACTCCATGATATAACTACTTCCGATACCATGTCCTTTCAAATATTCCTTGTTCAAAACAAGATAGGATAGATTGTGGGCATAACTATTACTATCAATAGCTAGTTCCACACTATTAGTTGTATGCTCAAAGGCTTTTCCTCCGAAAATAGCCCCCAAACTTCCTCTTGCAAAATAATCAAGAACAGGGCCAAAAGTAAAATTACGGAAATCTCGATAAGGTAGGCTATTGTTAAATAGAAAACCTCTAGCCAGAACACCAAAACTGGTTCCTTGTTTATAGATAAAGTCGAGCAGGATATCCCAGAAACCTGTATGGGAAACCTGGACATTATCCCGTACATAATTGAGCACTCCCATTCCTAACATGAGAATAGGAGAACCTACAAAAATCGCTAACTTTTCTTTAAACCCAATCCATTTTCCTTTTTCAGTTTGCTCTCGCATAAAGTAATAAACAAAAGCAAATAAAATACTTAAAATAAAGGGATTTCGTGTCCCGATTGCCAAATGAATGGTATTAGCTGCAATAAAGGAGACAAGAACTGCTGTTGCCTGCAATTTCTTTGGCTTGCTTGCCAGATACATACACATTGCATAGACCGTAAAGGTCGATAATATGTAGGTAAAATAAGGCAGTTTACTTTCAAAATTTGCATAGTAGGCATAGTAGGACGTCTGCAAGCGATACAAGAGACGTTCAAATAATCTAATGAAATAGAATGGATAAGTTAGAAGAAAAACTCCTAGTGATACAAAGCGCAACCGCTTGACATAAATCTCTTTTAGAGAATTTCCTATATTTGGTACTTTTATTTTCTTCCTAGCTATGAAGTAACGAGCTAGGACGCCTCCTGTAGTCAAACCCAGAATCGAAACCATGACGACTATAAAAGCAAAGCGATAGGCTATCGGATGATAGGTATCCAAAGCTCCATCCCTAAAATAATCAATGGTCGGTCTTGATACCAGAAATATAAAAATGGTTAAAAAGAAAATAAAATGGATTAAGTAATACTTGATATCATTCCAGCAGGCAATTAAGCTACTAACCAGTAAGAACAATAAAGTAGAAAGTAAGTTAACATTATTATTATTAAACAGATACACAATTCCACTTACTAACGTCAAGGCATAGCTGACTATGGTCAAACTAAATAACAATCGTTTTCCATCAATCACTTGCTCACCCCCATTCTAATGTAATTTTTTAGATTTTTCAATATTTTTCAGTAATAAGAATCGGTATAAGGAAATGTTTATAAATAGAGCTAAGGCACTAATTCTTCTTCCCTTACGAAAAATTGGATTCCTAGAAATAGCAAAGGCATGGCCTTTTAAAAAACGATGAATCTGAGAATAGGCTTCAAACCGTTTGTACTGTTCATCTAGCAACATCTTATCCAGAATAAAGAAATGGGCATAGGCCAATCTGAAGAAAGCAACCTCTTTCAAGTCAGGATAGTTTTTCACAACTTCATTGTAAAAATTTTGATAGATATCAATATAGGCTAAATCCTTCTCTGCATACGGTTTGGTCGTAATACTGTCTCCTCTATGGAAATAGTAATAATAGGGTTTGGTATTAACAACGTACTTCTTAGCCAACTTGATTAAATCAAAATGATAATAGGCGTCTTCATAAATCAACCCTTTAGGAAAGGATAGAGCAATTGCGATTTCTCTCTTGATTAGCTTATTGCAAATCGTCCCAGGTATTTTTTCGCCTATGAGGTATTCCTTTAGAAATGTTTGAGAATCACAGACAAAATACTCATCCTGATTGGCTGACTGTGGGCTTTCATCATTAGCATAGACATTCATGACACCACAGCTCGAAACATCCGCATCTTCCTGAATTAATTGCTCATATAAACTCTGAATCATTTCTGGATGGATATAATCATCTGAGTCAATAAAAATCAGATAATCCCCATGAGCCTGCTTCATTCCATCATTTCGTGCTTGTGACAAGCCTTCATTCTTTTTATGAAGCACTGATACCCTATCATCTAGTTCAGCGATTGAATCACACAAGCGACCACTTTCATCTGTTGCTCCATCATCAACAAGAATGATTTCCAGATTTTGATAGGTCTGCTTCTGAATGGAAGCTATCGATTTTTCTAGGTACTGCACCACATTATAGACTGGCACAATCACACTAATTAATGCAGTTTCCATGCTACTCCTCTAATAGTTTTTCTACTTGTTCGATTTGTTTGGCAATTGTAAATTGTTGAATGAATTGGCTAGCCTCATTGACATCGAAGTTTGAGGCAGAAGTCATGTAGTTCGTAATTGCCTGAGTTGCCTCTTGATTACTCTCAATGATTTGTCCAAATCGACCTTCTTGGGATAATTCCTCAGCACCTCCAACATCCGTAGAGACAAAAGGAAGTCCCAGACTCAAGGCTTCCACATACACTCCAGGAAAACCTTCTTGCTTAGACATAGACAAGAGAACTTTCGTCTGAGATAAATACTGATAAGGATTTTTTTGATAACCAAGGAAATGAACATAGTCCTCAAGTTCATACTCTTTGACCCGTTTTTTCAAGTCCTCTTCCATATCACCTGTACCTATGAAGTAAAGGTGGTAGTTTTTTCCTTCTTGGTGTAATAGTCGTATCACTTCCACCACACGGTCAGAACCCTTATTTCCCTCAATCCGTCCAATAGTACAGATACTTTGAGGCGCAATCTCGATATCGATCTTCTCTTGAGATTTTTCTAGAATGGTCTTAAAATCATAACCATTGTAAACCGTCTGTAATTTTGAAGCATAATCTGGATAGACTTCCTTGATAGAATGACTGGTCTTTTTAGAAATTCCTACAATAGTATCAGCAACGTCCAACTGGCGTCTATGTGATTCCCTTTTGGAGCTATCCTTAAGAAATTCTTCTATACTTCCATGAATCCAAGATATCTTCTTGACTTCTTTTCTTCTAGAGAACAAAAGTGGTGGATTCATAATAGTAAAGGAAACTTCTACATCATAGTCATCTTTCACAAGCAAACGCCGAGTCAATCTTGGAAAATAAATTCTTATTCTCCACAAAAGAGCTCGGAGCCATCTGGCTTGACGATAATCCTGAAAGGATTTTAAAATTCGTACATGTTTAGGAACAAATTCATATCCCTTGTCAAAGTGTTCCATTTCAAGAATATCAATATCATACTTTTCTGGATCCAGATTAGAAACAATGGTAGATAGAATCTTCTCTGCTCCGCCTCCGAGAGAAAAAGACCACATAAAGAATAAGATTTTTTTCTTAGCCACCATATTCTCCCTTGTATTCTGTATAAGACTTATCCATATCAGCGATGACAGCATCATGATGCGGTACCTGTTTATCTGCTGGCGGAGGAGTCATATAATCCCCAAAAGCAGTGCTGAGATAAGCATCATAACCAACTGGAATAGGCATCTCTGTTTCTTCAAATGGCAAGAAAAGGTTATCTTCAAAAGATGCGATTGGGTACTTGTTTCTCATATAACCAGGACCTGAGCATAATTCTGTAATGCCATCGCTCTCAGCCAAACCATATTTGGTCATTTCTTGTTCAGCTTTTTTCCAAATGCGATAACGGAGAGATTTTGGAGTCACTCCCAGTAAAATACGGCTTCCCCATTTCATAAGTGCACCATGCTTTTCTGGAATAGTTTGGGCACAAAAAAGTGAATAAATCAGTGCCCAGCGAACCTGTTTCTTCCGCTCAGCTGGATTTTTTGGATAATAATCCAAAGGCAAGACATCCAAGGCTAATCCATGTGGCAAATCCAAATCCTGCTGATAAGGTTTGATACAGGTGGTTTCCTTGTCACGAATGGTAATAAAAAGATTACGGTCGACAAAATCCTTGTTACTCTTTGATAAGAAATAACGCTCCTCTGCATAACGAGGCCATAATTCTGCTAATTTCTCATAATCTTTACGAGGCATAAAAAAGTCTAGGTCGTCGTCCCAAGGAATAAAGCCCTTGTTTCGAAGGGCACCAATAGCACCTCCACCACAGAGATAACAGAGCAAATCATGTTCTTTACAAAAGGCCACAAAATATTCAGCCATCTCCAGACTACGAGCCTGAATTGCTTTTAAATCAGTCATATTGTTCATTATTCTTTCTATCGTATCGTTTCATTATACCACAAATAAGGGCTAAAAAGCTATTTCAGACTGTAAAAAAATCAAAGCCTGACTGCTAGATAAATAGCTATCAAACTTTGATTCTTCTGTCTTATACCCTTCGAAAATCTCTTCAAACCACGTCAGCTTCACCTTGCCGTACTCAAGTACAGCCTGCGGCTAGCTTCCTGGTTTGCACTTTGATTTTCATTGAGTGTTATCTTATCTCATTCCCATCTGGGCCAGCTTGGTTTGATATTTATTTTGGTCGATCTGGAGAGCTATACCACCATAGACATCATAGGCATCCACCCAATCGCCTAGTTCTGGAACTGTTAATCTTTCAATGCCGTTTTGCGCCCCTCCTAGGAAGGACAAACCATTGGTCAAAAGAAAACTATAAGGAACGTTCGTAGAGGTCATCCCAAAGACCTTACCAAGCGCTTCTGATCCAGTAAAAAGTTTGGTTGGATCCTTAAGTTGCTGCAAAACAGCTGTCAACACTTGCTGTTGTCTCTTGGTACGACCATAATCTCCTTCATCGTCATCACGGAAGCGAGCATAATTGAGCAAGGTTGAACCATTCATCTGCTGTTTCCCGACTTTAATAGTCTGAGTTGGAGACTCTGTTTCCGTAGCATGTAAGTCATCTCCCACCGTAGCTTCTGTTAGTGGACGCCCATTCAATGTTGAAAACTGAGCATCAATTGTCACCCCATCAGGGAATAAAGTGTCAATAGCAGTTGCAAAGGCCTGAAAATCAACCAAAGCGTAGTACTTAATGTCCAAGTCAAAATTATCTTTCAAGACTTGACGAACCATCTCTGCCCCTTTTTGCCCCTCTTGTTCTCCTAACTCATAGGCTACGTTTAACTTGTTATCCCTCTGTTTTCTACCATTAATGACTTGACTGTAACCGTCTATATAAACCAAATTATCACGCATGAAGCTGACCAGCTTGATTTTCTTATCTGATCCACCGACGTTTAGGACCATAATCGAGTCCGTTCTCGTTTCAGCACTATTTTGACCAATCCGTCCATCCGTTCCCATAATCAAAATATTAACTCCATCCTTGGTATCTTGACCATGAAAAACCTCTACTTGAGCCGCCTTTGCATTGGTAGGTTTGTTTGGTTCAGCATTTGAATATCCTTTTAGGAACATGAAAATCATGCCAAAACCTGCACAGGCTAGAAGAGCAAGCACTCCAGCAAAAATACGACCCCACCGTAGCTTCCGCTTTTTAGTCTTTTTCTTTGGAAGAGAATTGATCTTCTGGTATCGCTCAGAACGGCTACGACTATTATAAGAAGGAATTGAAGCGTTAGCACTTGTCTTTCTATAATCCTCGGTCAATTCTTGACTTTCTGAGGTAGCATCACTACTTGCCCTACTTAATTTGTCTTGCAGGTAAGCAAACTCTTTTTTCTCTCGCTCATTTAGGTAATGAATGTTCTTAAAAAGATAGTCATAACGTAACTGCTCGTGATGGCTTAAGGGATTTTCTTTACTCATCTTCTCTCCTTTCCATGCTCTGATATTGGATAAATAGGATAGGCACCCAGAACTTTATACTGGATTCCAATGGCTTCTAATTCTTTTTGGGCAAAGTGGACCAAGTCCTTATCGACATAATCCACATCGATAATGAAAAAGTATTCGCCCAGTGCTGTCTTAAGTGGACGACTTTCAATTTTTGTCAGGTCAATTCCTCTCCAAGCAAAGGTTGAAAGGGCTTTATAGAGAGCACCAGGAAGGTTGTCAGGTAAGGTCAGGGCCAAACTCATTTTTTCAGTTTGTACTTGCAAGGGAATGGCTGCACCTTCAGCTCCCAGAACCCAAAAACGTGTGAAATTGGCTTCCATTTCCTGAATATCCTCGGCAATCAGTTCCAAGCCATATTCTTCGGCAGAACTTCTAGGTGCAATGGCTGCATAAGGCTGGTCTGGATGTTCGGAAATAAAGCGGGCCGCATAAGCTGTACTAGCAGTCACCTCAATTTTGGCCTCTGGATACTCTTCATTGATGAATTTCTTTCCTTGCGCCAAAGCCTGTGGGTGTGAAAAAATCTTTTCAATCTTAGTGTGACCTGGAACCACCATCAACTGCTGGTGAATGGGCTGAACGATTTCTGCTACTGCTTGGATGCGAGCTTGATGAAAAAGGTAGTCCAAGGTTTCATGAACACTACCCTCGATAGAATTTTCAACTGGCACCACAGAATAATCCACCAAGCCTTGTTCATAGGCCTTGATGACATCTGTAATGTTGGCAAAGGCCTGCAATTCCTCATGAGGAAAAGCTGTCTGCACAACGTGGTGTGAAAATGATCCCTTGGGACCTAGATAAGCAATTTTCATCTTAGTTCCTCTATAATTTCCTCTGGGCTTAGCTTGGTCACATCCAAAACCCGACTGGCTACTTCCTCATACCAGTACTGTCTTTCTTGAAAAATAGCTGCTAGTTTCTCCTTACTATTATTGAGAAAAAGCGGTCGCAAATTGTCCTTATCAGCTGATATGCGTTGGTAGAGGGTTTCAAAGTCTGCTTTCAGGTATATATTCTCAGGATTCGTCTTTAGTAAGTCACGATTACGTTCAGAAATGACTACACCTCCACCAGTTGACACAACTTGATTTGTTTCTAGTAACTCAGCTAGGACTTCTGACTCCACCTGACGAAAGGCCTCTTCTCCCTTTTCAGCGAAAAAATCCGCAATAGACATACCTAAGCGCTTCTCAATCAGAGCATCCATATCAAGGTAATTTGGATCCAAGCCTCTTGCAATAGTCGATTTGCCAGCCCCCATAAATCCTAGTAGTACCTTAGCCATGAATCAATCTCTCCAAATCATCAAAGAAGCTAGGATAGCTGGTATTGATGGCTTCTGCACGGTCAAGCTCCACTTCTCCATCTGCAACCAAGAGAGCCGCGATAGCTGTCATCATACCGATACGGTGGTCTCCAAAAGTATTGACCCTAGCACCGTGAAGGGCTGATTCCCCTTTGATAATCATCCCATCTGCTGTAGGGGTGATATCTGCTCCCATACTATTTAAGGCGTCTGCTACCACCTGAATGCGATCTGTTTCCTTGACCTTAAGTTCTTCTGCATCCTTAATAACCGTTACACCTTGGGCTTGAGTAGCAAGCAGGGTAATAATGGGCAATTCATCAATCAAACGTGGAATCAAAGCGCCACCAATCTCTGTTCCTTTGAGGTCTGAAGACTCAACAGTTAAGGTAGCAGATTTAGCGACTGGATCGATTTCAGTTATTTCCAATTTTCCACCCATGGCGCGAATAACATCAATAATACCAGTACGCGTTTCGTTGATGCCCACATTCTGCAGCACTACATGAGAATTTGGAACAATCAAACCTGCAACCAACCAAAAGGCTGCACTGGAAATATCTCCTGGCACGACCACCTTTTGTCCTGTCAATTTTTGTGGCCCTTGGACTGTGATTTTCTTGCCGTCCACACTTAAATGACCACCAAATTGTTGTAACATATCTTCAGTATGGTTACGAGTGCATTCTTTTTCGATAATTACGGACTCTCCCTGAGCCTGCAAGGCCGCTAACATCAAGGCTGACTTGACTTGAGCAGAAGCTATTGGCAACTCATAATGAATAGGTCTTAGGGTTTTCGTCCCTTTTAAACGCAAAGGAGGCAGGTCTCGCTCAGTTTGCCCTGAAATGCTGACGCCCATTTTTTTCAGAGGAATCGTCACACGGTCCATAGGACGTTTGGAAAGACTATCGTCTCCGAACATTTCTACTTCGAAATCTGCACCTGCAAGGACACCTGAAATTAAACGAATAGATGTCCCAGAATTCCCCATATCCAGGGCTTTCTGAGGTGTTTTCAATCCATCCATCCCAACACCTTGAATAGTAACGACACCGTCCTTATCCTCAATCTCTACGCCGAGGTCACGAAATACCTGCATGGTTGACAAGACATCTTCACCACGCAAGATATCATAAACCTTGGTCTCACCCTCAGCCAAACTTCCAAAAATAATGGAACGATGGCTAATAGACTTATCACCTGGAACTCGGATACTGCCGTGTAAGTGGCGAATGTTTGTTTTTAGTTTCATACTGGACCTCATACTTGCAATACTTTTACTTATTTTATCATAAAAAGCCAGAAATTCCTTAAAAATTCCTGACTTTATGATAGTTATTTTCTTATTTTAGCAATTCTGAAACTGGTTCGAAAACAATTTTTTCAATGTCAGAAAGGTAAATTGCCAATTGTTGTTGCTTAGTAAAGAATTCTGACAAGAGGCTGTTCCCCTGAATCTGCTTGCCAAAGCCTTCCATTTTCGCTTGGAAGGAAGCGTCTGGCATTTGACCTGTCTGTGCTAGTTTTTGAATTTCCTCTTGGAAAGCAACATATTCTGTAAAGATTTTGCTTGCCTCAGAATCTGCTGCAATCGCATCTTTAGCTGCTTTAACAGCCTTGTATTCTGGTAATTCGCGTAGACCGCGACTGAGTTCGTTTGCACTATCGTAAATATTTGACATGATTTTCTCCTTATTCATTTTTTAAAATTAATAGTCACTCTGTGATCTTTATTATTGTGCAATTACTTTTATATAACCTCTTGAATGTCCATTGCTTAATTCCTTATCTGGTACAAGTTCTATTTTTAAAGAACCCAATTTAGAATCTGTTAAAGTCTCATTTGATACAAGATTATCAAAATAGTTATTTATCTCATCATCAGATAAGGATGATTCAATCGATTTGACAATATCATGAAATACTTCTTTCATTCCCGCAACACCAGATTCACTATTTTCATTTGTCTGATTTATTGTTACATTGATTTTATCAGTATCATTTGCATGTAAAAATTCCAAGTAGTATCCGTAGCTTGATGCGAAATATTTTATGTTTATATTTCCTTTTTTGATATTTTCTAATGGGCTATTAAAATGTTGATTATAGCTATTGATAAACTCATTAATAATTCTATCGTCTACATACTTTGAATTGGTTTTCTCTTAACTTATTTCCTTGTTGGATCGTTCATTTTTTGTCTCAACGCTTGCTTCTGAAGTAGTTTTCACATCTTTTTTAACAACGTAAGCTCTAAGTAAGATAAAAGAAATAAAGATAACACCAAATATGAATCTAGGCTCTATTTTAGGCATGATTTTCTCCTTATTTGATGACGACTGTGTAGTCGGTATTTTCTGTTATGAGGTGCTCGGCTCGTTCTAAATCTTGAGCATTTTTAAATGAAATTTGTAGAATCCCATGAATATCCTCACGGTTTTCCTCGTTGATGTGGATGTTAACCAAGGAAGTTCCACGTAGTAGTTCCAAGATTCGTAAGATGACATCTTCTTCATCGGGAACATCGACATAGAGGTCGTAAGAACTATCCACACCGCCACGCTTATGGATTTCCATGGCCTGACGTTGCTCACGTGCTTGATTGAAAAAGTTCCAAATCTGCTCCTCATCTCCCTTGCTGATAGCCTGACCGACCTCATCCAAACGCTCCTTGAAATCCGCAATTCGATCCAGAATAGTTTCACGATTGGACAAGAGAATGGAAGTCCACATACCTGGTTCGCTTTCCGCAATTCGAGTCATATCTCGAAAACCACCTGCCGCAAAGCACCTTGCCATCTCATGTTCTTGAGCATAAACCGCGGTCTGCTCCATAAGACTAGAAGCCAGAATATGTGGAAAATGGCTAATCTGAGAAGTCACGCGATCATGCTCCTTGGCATCAATCTCGATAAAACGAGCATGAAGACCTGAAAGTAGAGCCTTCATTTCCTCAAGCGTGTCAGTACTTGTCAGCCTCGAAGGTGTAAAGATATAATAGGCATTTTCAAAGAGATTGACATCTGCAGAAGCAGCCCCTGTCTTGTGACTACCAGCCATGGGATGAGCCCCGACAAAGCGAATAGATTTGCCAGCCAAATACTGCTCCGCCGCATCTACGATGGATGACTTGGTTGAGCCTGCATCCGAGATAATCACTCCTTCTTTCAAGTCTAAGTGACCCAACTCCTTAATGAAAGCAATGGTTTGTTTGATTGGCAAACTGAGAATGATGATATCTGCTAAAGGAGCAAAGCTAGCAAAATCATCTGTTGCACGGTCAATCATGCCTTCTTTCAAGGCGATATCTCTCGAAGCTTGACTGCGATTATAACCTAAAATTTCATAGTCTGGATGATCACGTTTGATACCAAGTGCCATAGAGGCACCAATCAAACCAAGACCTGCGATATAGATTGTTTTTGCCATAGGAACTCCTTAATAGTTCTTTGCATAGTCTCGGTGTTTAGCTACCGCTTCTTTTAATTCCTCAAGATTGTCTGATGAGAATTTTTCAAGAATTTCTTGTGCTAGAACCGTTGCCACAACAGCTTCCATGACCACACCGGCAGCTGGAAGAGCGGTCGGATCACTTCTTTCAACAGTTGCCTTGTAAGGTTCGTGGGTTTCGATATCCACACTCATAAGAGGTTTATAAAGAGTAGGAATGGGTTTCATGACGCCACGAACAACGATGGGTTGCCCATTAGTCATACCACCTTCAAAGCCACCCAGATTATTGGTGCGACGAGTATAGCCATCTTCTTTAGACCAGAGAATTTCGTCCATGACTTGGCTGCCCTTACGGTAACCAGCTTCAAAGCCAAGACCAAATTCCACTCCTTTAAAGGCATTGATAGAGACAACTGCTTGGGCCAATCGCGCATCCAATTTTCTGTCCCATTGGACATAGGAACCAAGGCCAACTGGAACACCTCCAACGACTGTCTCGACAACTCCACCGATGGTATCACCGTCACGTTTGATTTGGTCAATATAGTCCTTGATTTCCTGTTCTCGTTCTTGGTTGACAATAGAAACTTCAGACTGGGCAGCTCGTTCCTTAATCTCAGCCACTGTCAGATCTTCAGGTACATCGATTTCCTTGCCACCAAAGACCACGACATGGTTGGCGATTTCTATATCCAGTTCAGCTAAGAGGCGTTTGGCTACAGCCCCGACTGCCACTCGCATGGTAGTTTCACGAGCTGATGAACGTTCCAAAGAATTTCGCAAATCATCAAAACGGTACTTGATGCCCCCAACCAAATCGGCATGACCTGGACGAGGATGGGTGATTTTTCGTTTGCTTTTAAAGCGGTCTTCAATGTCCTCCGCAGACATGATATCCAGCCATTTCTGGTGGTCCTTATTGATGACATCCATGGTAATAGGAGCCCCTGTCGTCTTCCCGTGGCGAACGCCTGAGGTAAAGACAACCTGGTCACTCTCAATCTTCATACGACCGCCACGACCGTAGCCACCCTGACGGCGTTTAAGGTCTCCATTAATATCCTCAGCTGTCAAAGGAAGTCCAGCTGGAATTCCTTCAATGATAGCCGTCAGACGGGGGCCGTGTGATTCTCCTGCAGTTAAATATCTCATACGTTCTCCTTATTTTACCAAGTAGTCTTTCATCTCTTCCAGAGAAACTGGGTGAATGGTTGCCGAACCGAGCTCTGACACCAAGACCAATTTCAAGGTGTTGCCACGCGCTTTCTTGTCATGAGTAAGAGCTTGATAAAGCTTATCAACATCCCAGTTTTCATAGTCAACAGGTAGTCCAAATTTCTGACACATCTCTGTGATAGATTGGGTAATGCCAGCTGGCATGAGTCCCTTTTCCTCAGCAACCTTGGAAATCTGAACCATTCCCATAGCTACAGCCTCGCCATGCATGACTTTTCCATAACCTGCAGTCGCTTCAATGGCATGGCCAATAGTATGACCAAAATTGAGGAAAAGGCGAACACCATTATCCAACTCATCCTCAACTACCATCTTGCGCTTAACCTGACAAGAATGTTCAATCAAGGTCTCTGCATGCTCCAAAATGCTCTCTACAGAACCATCCAGCTCCGTCAAGAGAGCCCACAGTTCTGGATCCTCAATCAAGCCGTACTTGATGACCTCACCCATCCCTTCAATCAGTTCTCTTTTACCAAGTGTTTCAAGGACAAGCGGATCGATCAGAACCCCGTCTGGTTGGGCAAAAGTTCCCACCATATTCTTAGCAAATGGAGTATTGACGCCTGTCTTTCCGCCGATAGAAGAATCCACCTGGGCTGTCAAGCTGGTCGGAATCTGAACAAAGTGAATGCCCCGCATATAGGTAGAAGCCACAAAACCAGCTAGGTCTCCAACGACACCACCACCAAGAGCCACGATTCCATCGCTACGAGTTAGACCTTGCTTGACTAGAAATTCATAAACTTTCTGAACAGTGGTTAAATTCTTTCTTTCTTCGCCTTCTAAAAAGTCAAAAACTGCTACCTGAAAACCAGCATCTTCTAGGCTGAGCTTGACCTTCTCTGCATAAAGAGAAGCTACATGGTTGTCTGTTACAATGACCACTTTTTGCGGTTGCCAGAGTTCTCGCAACCATTGACCAGCCTGAGCCAGACAACCTTTTTCAATCTGAATATCATAAGGATGATGAGGAATATCGATTCTGATTTTCATAGGAGAATCTCCCTTTCTTTATTGGTATTTTTCTGTTAAGGACTGCCAAATTTCTTCTGTCGGCATTTCCTTGCCTGTCCACAGTTGAAAGGCTTCAGCAGCTTGATAGAGCAACATCCCCAGACCGTTTACAGCTGGACTGCCCTGACTTCTGGCCCATTTCAAAAATGGCGTTTCAAAAGGCTTGTAAATGATATCAGCTACTAAGAGAGTTTCTGATAGGACAATATTTTCAGGGACTGGAGATGATTGACCATCCATCCCTACACTTGTCGCATTGACCAGTAAATCCGACTCAGCAATCCTTTCCTGCAAGACAGAAACATCTTCTAAAGCATACAAGTCCACTTTAAAGCCTGTCTGCTCCTGTAACTTGTCTAGGTAAGGTCTTGTTTTTTCCATAGAAACTGAACGAACACAGACCGAAATCTGACTGACGCCGTCCAAAATAGCCTGGGCAAGAATGGACTTGGCCGCACCACCTGCACCCAGCAGGGTCATCTTCTTATCTGTAATTGTAAAAGAAGGCAAGCTCTTAAAAAATCCCTTGCCATCTGTATTATATCCAATTAAATTGCCATTCTCATTGACAACCGTATTGACCGCACCGATCAAGCGCGCTTCGTCACTCAGCTCATCCAAATATGGAATCACTTGCTCCTTATAGGGCATGGACAGGTTAATGCCAAACATCTGGTAGCGACGAATATTGGCCACTGTCTCTGCCAAATCAGCCGCTTCAATCTCCCAAGCCACATAAGCACCGTTGGTAGCTGTCACCTCAAAGGCACTATTGTGAATGAAGGGAGAGATAGAATGCTTAATAGGGTTGGCAACAACTGCAGCTAAACGTGTATAGCCATCAAGCTTCATCCAAAATCTCCCTGATTTTTTTCATGTTAGCTAGGGAAATCTGACCAGGAGCACTAGCCTCATCCAGACTAGCAAAGGACCAGCTAGAACCAGTCACATCCGCAGTGATACGAGACACCTTGCCCACCTTGCCCATAGAAATAGTCACATATTCCTGTTCAGGATTGAGGGTTTTAAAGCCTCGTGTATAGTTCATCAAATCTAAGACATCCTGCTCCGTGTGAGCCATCACCGCAACCTTGACAAGTTTTGGATTTAGGCTCGTCAACTCTGACAAGATTTCCATCATATTTTCAGGCGTTTCTTGGAAATTGTGATAACTCAAAACGAGATTTGGGAAGTCCAACATTTCCTCAAAGACATTCTTGTAGCTGTAATACTCAAAATCAATATAATCTGGTTGATAGAGTTGCGCCACTTCCTTGATTAGATGGATATATTCTTCTGAAGAAAGTTCGATTTCTCCCCCTTCAGTGCGAGTTCGCAGCGTGAAAACCAATTCACGACCTGCAAATTTTTCAAAAATAGCTGGAGCTACCTGCAAAATCGCTTCTTTAGGCAGATAGTCGGCACGCCATTCAATGATGTCGGCATCCAGGTACCTCGTGGCATCCAGAGCCTGGGCCTCCTCTAAACTTCTTGGCATTACTGAAACGATTAATTTCATTTACTAACCTTCATACTAATCACCTTGAGGTAATTACTACTTTCATCTTTTTTATTATAGGCAAAATCTGCTGGAAGACCGTATTTATTTAAAATCTGGTAACTTCTTCCTGCAAAGCCTTTATCAATTTGTTCTATAAATTTTTGGCGGGAAACATTGGCAGCATTGGTACTGGCAATGATGATTCCTCCCGGATTTAAAATCTCCAGACTCTGGGAAATCAACTTGTGATAATCCTTGGCCACAGAGAAAGTTTGTTTTTTGTTCCGAGCAAAGCTAGGCGGATCTAGGACAATCATATCGTAGGTCAAGCCTTTTCGTTTGGCATATTTGAAATACTCAAAGACGTCCATGACCACAAAACGGTGGTTGTCTGTGCTGAGCCCATTTGCCTGAAAATGCGCTTGAGACAATTCTCGTGAACGTTTAGCTAGGTCCACAGAAGTTGTCTGGCTTGCTCCTCCCATGGCCGCAGCTACTGAAAAAGCTGCTGTATAGGAAAACATATTGAGCAAGGATTTACCCGTAGCCAAGCCATCAACCAGACTACCACGAACTTCATGCTGATCTAGGAAAATCCCTGTCATCAAGCCATCATTCATAAAGACTTGATACAGAACCCCATTTTCCAAAACAGTGAAAAAGTCAGGTGTTTCTTGACCATAAACATGAGCAGATTCATAATCCAATCCCTTAAAGCGAATCTTCTCATAAGCCCCTAACACTTCAGGGAAAACCTGTCTAAAGGCTTCTGAGATGGTCTGACGAATCTGATAAACATAAGAGTTATACCAAGAAAAGACGGCATAATCGCCATACAGGTCCACTGTTAGACCGCCAAAGCCATCTCCCTCTTGGTTGAAGAGACGAAAGGCAGTTGTCAAATCATCTTGATAATAGGATTTTCTCTTTTCTTTAGCTTGTCTAAACAGCGTTTCAAAGAAAGCTTGATTGAAGGCTACCTTGTTTTTACTAACAAACCAGCCAAAGCCCTTGTTTTGCTGAGATAGGTAGGCAGTCCCAAGAAAGGTTCCTTCCTGACTCTGCACTTCTACTTCCTGATCCTTGAGATTGACATTCTCAAGATCACTGGCTTCTAGTAAAACCAGACCTTTGGCAAGCTTTTTTTCAACCCTTTTGCTGACTCTTATTCTATTCATAACTACCATTATATCAAATTTTTAGACAATTCTCAAAAAAGAAACAACCCTTGCTTTTTTACTCTCGTTTTAAAAAATAGTATACTATACTAATAAAAAGTTAGAAAGTAAATGTGTGAGAATCAAAATAAAAGATGCTCTTCCATCTTGGAGGAGCATTTCTTTTTATCAACAAAAATCAAAGAGCAAACTAGGAAACTATCCTCAGGTTAACTGTGAGATTATAGGTAGAGAGGCTGTATCAGCACTATGTGTCTGTCAAATTTGGTGACGAAGATAGATGAGAAGATAAATCAGCTTCAGCAGATATCTAGAAAATTTGATTTTATAGAGAAGCTTTTTGTTACAAACTCAATATACTATCAATAAATAATATTATAGAAGCAACAATAATTATCATTTCACCTATCTGAATAATTCTATTTCGAACTCTAAATATATTTTCTATTGAAAACACTTGGATTACACACATTATAGGAATTAACGTTTTTGAAATTGAAAAATATCCAAATAAATAAACTATAAACAACAATAATAGAACTATATTGTATTTCTTATTCAAAACCTTCCTCCCTATATATTTTTGATTACCAATCTTAATAATTTATAACTACATTATAACAAACTTTGAAAGTGTTTTGTCAAATGAAATTTATCAAGCAAGCGACCAACTAACTCATCTTTTTTCTATTTCTGCTAATATATGTGACAGATAGTAATGATAGCTAAAAATAGCAAGACCAAGCAGAAGGATAAGAGCTCCTACTCCCAAGCTGATGGCAAGGACAGGGGAGAGAGACTTAACTAAGAATAAGCTCCCTATTACAAGGACCATTAGGATTGCACTATATATAAACAATAAAACTATTGCTACTATACGATTTGAACGGTTCACCAGATCCGTAATGTTACTCCAATTGGTTGACAGATTTTTCACGTCCTTAAAATAATGATGGCAAGAAAGGATGACACTAGCAAGGAACCATGCCACAAGAAGGTAGATCATCGAAAGAATGGGCAATCCTAAATAAAGGGAAAGACCAAGTAAAGTCAAGATAGGTAAGAGGGACTGAACTGCAAATATAATCCAAAATTTCACTTTCACATAACGAGCAAAATCAAAAGGCAAACTCTTAAGAAAATCAACATTTTCCCTCTCCAAGGACAAGGCAATTGAAGGTAGGCTGGTGATATTGTTATTGACAACTGCTATAAAGAGAGCTATAAAAAACAAGGGTAACCAGTATGGAGGATGAATATCTGGAACTATCTGAGAATCTCGGATGTTGGAAATCAGACCGATCATCATGAGATAAGGAAGGAAAGCACTTGTAAAAAGCACTGTAATCACGCCAGTTCCCTGTCCCAAGAGGGTGAGGTGGTAGCGTAAAACCATACGGAAAAAGCCCTTTTTATTAGTAGTTGAAATTCTCTCCTTATTGCGACGTTCTTTTTTGACCTTCTCCTCACTATTAAGCAGGATCACATCATAAAAACGAGGAAGGACCTTCTTTTTGGTCAGATAAAGCAAGAAGAGAGTTAGTCCTATCCAAGCGAGCAGACCCAGGATGGCTTCTTTCGAAAAAGGCTCCACTGCTATTTTGTAAAAAATATGAAGAGGATAGAGGAGAAATGGAATGTCTCTAACTTTGTCAACAATACTTCCAAAAGTCGACTGAAGAAAGAGGACAAATATTAAAGGTATGAGAACTCCTATCCCAATCATCACATTCGAAAAAATAGACTGATACTTTCTAAAAAGCGCAGTTTGAGCCAAGAAATGCACTGCCACTACCATCACTAAAGCCAAAGAGACAAATAATAAGGCCAAGGACAGCAGCATCAAAGGCAAGCCCAGCCAAAGAGAAGGTGCTAGCCTAATGTAGAGGACTAGAAAATAAGCTAGGATTGGTACAATTCCAGGCAGAGCTGGTAAGAGGACAGACAGTCCTTTAGCGATTATAATCTCTGATTCTTTAAAGGCATAGGGCCTATACGATGCCAAGTCCTTACTCTCATAAAAGACATTGTAAAAGGCAGTGAAAGAAGTTGAAAAGGCAAGCACCAGTAAAATAGCAACCATGCTACTAAAAAAACTTGGCCTTTCCTCAAAAGGAAAACGAAAGGCTATATTTATAAACATGATGAGCATCAAGAGACTGGAAAAAATGTAAGAACTTAGGACTCTAGCGGAAACATTTACTTTTTTCCCAGGATTCTTAGCCTGCTTCTTTCGTAGGTTAGCCAGATTAGCTTCCTTAGATGAATAGAGGATATTGATATCAACTAATTTTTTAATGACCTTGAGACGCATCTGAAACCTCCTCTTTTCTACCAGCAAGGCTAAGGTAGATACTTTCCAAAGACTGGTCTGGGTGGTCTTTTCTCAAGTCCTCTACGCTACCACAATAAATCAAATGCCCCTTTTTCAAAATGGCAATCCGATCACAGACTTGCTCGGCCACCTCTAGAACATGGGTTGAAAACAAGACCGTCTTACCTTTTTGTGCATGTTCCTTCATCATCTGTTTCAAATCAAAGGCAGCCTGGGGATCCAAACCAGTCAAGGGTTCGTCCAAGACCCAAATATCGGGATCGGACAAGAGTGCTCCGATGACAAAGACTTTCTGACGCATTCCGTGAGAAAGGGTTTCAATGACCTGATAGCGATTTTCAGCAAAATCAAAAACGTTCAATAGCCTAGCTAGACTAGCCTCCAAGTCAGAACTGCTCAGATCATAAGAGGAGGCGATTAATTCCCAAAATTCATTAGCCGTTAAGCGTAAAAATAAGTCAGGCGAGTCTGCTACGTAGCCAATCTTTCGTTTAATAGCCAAGCGATTTTCCGATAAATCCTGACCATCTACTAAAATACGACCACTGCTGGGAGAAATGATACTAACTAAGGATTTTATAGTGGTTGATTTTCCAGCCCCATTATGGCCAATCAAGCCCATAATCTCCCCATTTTCAATCTGCAAATCGAGATTGCTCAAGGCCTCTTTATCACCATACAACTTACTAACATTTTGAAATTCAATCATGAGAAATCTCCTCTCTTTATCTGTTTTATATACCATTATACTAGCACTTTGATACAAAAAAATCAACACTTTATCTTAAATCGTTAAAATAGTTTTTTCTTTTTACGCAAACGTTTGCTCTGAGAGATACTTTATGATAGAATAAAGAACAAGATTGACAAGTAAAAGGAAACATCATGCAAAATCAAACACTCATGCAATACTTTGAATGGTATCTGCCCCACGACGGTCAGCACTGGACACGTCTGGCTGAAGATGCTCCACACCTAGCTGATCTCGGTATCAGTCATGTCTGGATGCCACCAGCTTTTAAGGCAACAAATGAAAAAGATGTAGGTTATGGGGTCTATGATCTATTTGACCTTGGTGAGTTCAACCAGAAAGGGACTGTCCGCACCAAGTATGGTTTCAAAGAAGACTATCTTCAAGCCATTCAAGCCCTAAAAGCGCAGGAAATTCAGCCTATGGCCGATGTAGTTCTCAACCACAAGGCTGCGGCCGATCACATGGAAGCCTTTCAGGTTATCGAAGTGGATCCTGTAGACCGTACAGTTGAACTTGGGGAACCCTTCACCATCAATGGCTGGACTAGCTTTACCTTCGATGGTCGCCAAGATACCTACAATGACTTCCACTGGCACTGGTACCACTTCACCGGTACAGACTATGATGCCAAACGTCGCAAGTCTGGCATTTATCTCATCCAAGGGGACAACAAGGGTTGGGCAAATGAGGAATTGGTCGATAACGAAAATGGTAACTACGACTACCTCATGTATGCCGACCTAGACTTTAAACATCCTGAAGTCATCCAAAATATCTATGACTGGGCTGACTGGTTCATGAAAACGACTGGTGTAGCTGGTTTCCGCTTGGATGCCGTTAAGCACATCGACTCTTTCTTTATGCGCAATTTCATCCGTGATATGAAGGAAAAATACGGTGAGGATTTCTATGTTTTTGGTGAATTTTGGAACCCAGACAAGGAAGCTAACCTAGACTATCTTGAAAAAACAGAAGAACGCTTTGACCTTGTCGATGTTCGTCTCCACCAGAATCTCTTTGAAGCCAGTCAAGCTGGAGCAAACTACGACCTTCGTAACATTTTCACAGATAGCTTGGTTGAACTCAAGCCTGACAAGGCTGTAACCTTTGTCGACAACCACGATACCCAACGAGGACAAGCCCTTGAATCGACTGTTGAAGAATGGTTCAAACCAGCAGCCTATGCCCTCATTTTATTACGACAAAATGGGCTTCCATGTGTCTTTTACGGAGACTACTATGGGATTTCTGGCAAATACGCCCAAGAAGATTTCAAAGAAGTCCTTGACCGTCTCCTAGCCATCCGAAAAGATTTGACCTATGGAGAACAAACAGACTACTTTGATGATGCTAACTGTGTCGGTTGGGTACGTTCAGGTACTGAAAATCAATCCCCAATCGCAGTCTTAATCTCAAATGACCAAGAAAACAGCAAGTCAATGTTTGTCGGCCAAGAATGGGCTAACCAAACCTTTGTAGACTTACTTGGCAACCACCAAGGCCAAGTTACAATTAATGAAGAAGGTTATGGACAATTCCCAGTCTCAGAAAGATCTGTAAGTGTTTGGGCAGCCAATACAATCTAATACTCTTCGAAAATCTCTTCAAACCGCGTCAACGTCGCCTTGCATTTTATATGTGACTGACTTCGTCAGTCTTATCTACAACCTCAAAGCTGTGCTTTGAGCAACCTGCTTTCCTAGTTTGCTCTTTGATTTTCATTGAGTATAATAGCCAATGATAATTAAGCCAGATCCAATCGGATTTGGCTTTTTAAGTATGAAAAAGACCTACCCAAATGGATAGATCTTTACTTGATTACAATTTACCTGCTACCGCATCCAAGAGTTCTTGGATTTTAGCTTGGTTACTTCCTCCTGCCATGGCCATGTCTGGTTTACCACCACCACGTCCATCGACGATTGGTGCTAATTCTTTGACAAGGTTTCCTGCATGAAGGTCTTTTGTCTTGCTTGCTACAAGGACATTGACTTTGTCACCAATAGCGGCAACTAGGACGAGCAAGTCCGAGTAGTCTTTTTGTTTCCAGTTGTCCGCAAAGGTACGAAGGGCACCTGCATCTGATACAGACACTTGACTAGCAATGTAACGGTGACCGTTGACTTCCTTAACATCCTTGAAGATGTCGCCTGCAGCTGCAGCTGCGGCTTTTTCTTTCAACTCAGCATTTTCTTTTTGAAGTTGACGAAGTTGTTCTTGAAGTCCTTCTACTTTATGGGGTACTTCCTTGACTTGAGGGGTTTTCAAGGTTGCTGCGACAGCTTTAAGAGCGTCTTCTTGTTCACGGTAGGCTTCAAAGGCTTCCTTACCAGTCACTGCCAAGATACGGCGAGTTCCTGATCCTATACCTTCTTCTTTGACAATCTTGAAGAGGCCAATCTCAGAAGTGTTGCCAACGTGGGTACCACCACAAAGCTCGATAGAGTAGTCACCAATAGTAACAACACGGACTTCTTTTCCGTATTTTTCACCAAAGAGGGCCATAGCTCCCATTTCCTTAGCAGTGTCAATATCCGTTTCAACTGTCTTAACTTCAAGAGCTTCCCAGATTTTCTCATTGACTTGCTGTTCAATGGCACGCAATTCTTCTGCAGTTACTGCTTGGAAATGAGTAAAGTCAAAGCGAAGGAATTCAACTTCGTTAAGAGATCCTGCTTGTGTTGCGTGATTTCCAAGGATATTGTGAAGGGCAGCGTGAAGCAAGTGAGTCGCAGTGTGGTTTTTCATGACACGGTGACGACGATTTGTATCGATTGCCAGCGTATATTCTTGGTTCAAGGCAAGCGGTGCAAGGACTTCAACAGTGTGAAGAGCTTGTCCGTTTGGTGCTTTTTGAACATTTGTCACAGTAGCCACAACCTTACCTGACTCATCCAAGATTTGTCCGTGATCAGCTACCTGTCCACCCATTTCAGCGTAGAATGGCGTTTCCGCAAAGATAAGAGAGGCAGTTCCTTCAGATACAGCTTCTACTTCTGCATTGTCAGCCACGATAGCCACCAATTTAGAAGACAATTGGCTAGCATTGTAGTTGAAGACACTTTCTACAGTGATGTTTTGAAGGGTTTCATTTTGCATACCCATTGAACCACCCTTGACAGCTGACGCACGCGCGCGTTCTTGCTGTTCTTTCATGGCTGCTTCAAAACCTTCACGGTCGACAGTCATACCAGCCTCTTCAGCGATTTCTTCTGTCAATTCAACTGGGAATCCATAAGTATCATAAAGTTTGAAGACATCTGAACCAGCAATGACAGATTGACCTTTTTCTTTCAAGTCTGCTACTATGCCTTGGGCAAAGTGTTGACCTGAGTGAAGAGTACGGGCAAATGACTCTTCCTCGCTCTTAACGATTTTTTCGATAAAGTCACGTTTTTCAAGCACTTCTGGGTAGTAGCTTTCCATGATTTTTCCAACAGTTGGAACGAGTTTGTAAAGGAAAGGTTCGTTGATGCCCAATTTTTGACCGTGCATAGAGGCACGACGGAGAAGACGACGAAGGACGTAACCACGACCCTCATTTCCCGGAAGGGCACCATCACCGATGGCAAATGAAAGAGAACGGATGTGGTCAGCGATGACCTTGAAGCTCATGTTGTCGCCATCTTGGTCATAGACCTTACCAGACAATTTCTCCACTTCACGAATGATCGGCATGAAGAGGTCTGTTTCAAAGTTTGTCTTAGCACCTTGAATAACCGCCACCAAACGCTCCAAACCAGCGCCCGTATCAATGTTCTTGTGTGGCAATTCCTTGTACTCGCTACGAGGAACAGCAGGGTCAGCGTTAAATTGTGACAATACAATGTTCCAGATTTCGATATAACGATCGTTTTCGATATCTTCTGCGAGCAGGCGAATGCCGATATTTTCTGGGTCAAATGCTTCTCCACGGTCAAAGAAAATCTCTGTATCTGGTCCAGAAGGTCCAGCACCGATTTCCCAGAAGTTATCTTCGATCGGAATCAAGTGACTTGGGTCCACTCCCACTTCAATCCAGCGGTTGTAAGAATCTTTATCCTCTGGATAGTAGGTCATGTACAGTTTCTCAGCTGGGAAATCAAACCATTCAGGGCTTGTCAAAAGCTCATAAGCCCAAGTGATAGCTTCGTCACGGAAGTAATCCCCGATAGAGAAGTTCCCCAACATTTCAAACATGGTATGGTGACGCGCAGTCTTCCCTACGTTTTCGATATCGTTTGTACGGATAGCCTTTTGGGCATTTGTAATACGTGGATTTTCAGGAATAATAGTCCCGTCAAAGTATTTCTTAAGGGTTGCTACCCCAGAATTAATCCACAAAAGAGTTGGGTCATTTACAGGAACCAAACTTACTGATGGTTCTACTGAGTGACCTTTGGTCGCCCAGAAATCAAGCCACATTTGGCGGACTTGTGCACTAGATAATTGTTTCATATTGTCTCCTTATTTTCTTCTTTAATGTGATTGGCTTTCCAGCATTTCCACATAGTCAATAGCGACACAGAGGGAAATAACTAGGTCTGCATAAGTGTCCTCAAGGACTGTTACGTTATAGGTAGAGGTCAGATGGAAGAGTTCCTTCTTAATTTCTGCAATCAACTGATCGCGATCATCCAGCAATTTGAAATCCAAATCCCAGATATTGCCCTCGATACGAAGCCCCAGATTATCAAACTCATACTTATCTTGCCAGAAGGTCAACTTCTTACGAATGACAAAATTTGAACCGTCCCGTAGCTGAATCTCGAAACGAGGTAGCAAGGTCAAGATTTCTTTACTGATCTCACTGACCTGTTCACCATTAGCATCATAGATGGTAAAGGTTTTGGGAATCTTAAAAAATGATCCCTCTACCTGATAGGCGATTTCTCCCCTGTCATCCTTGATAGCGAAACGTTCGCCTCCAAGACGAAACTTTTGTTTGACAAGAAATGTTTTCATCAACACCTCCAAAAACCAAAAGACAAGCTCATATCACGAAGGGCGAAAAACCGCGGTACCACCTTCATTCAATGAACTTGTCATTCTCTTATTCTTATGCAATTGTATGATTGAGTAGCATGACTTCCTAGCTTAGATGGCTCGCAGCACCGCCATTTCTCTGGACTAAGACAACTGAAAATCAATTCTCAACTTTCTTATTATATCGTTTTTTTAATCTTGCGTCAACTAGAAATGATCCCCATTTAAATAACCCATTCCCTACATCTCTTCTTACTTTTTCAGGATATATTTTTTCTTACTGCTATCACTCTTTTTATCCCAACTTTTATCCCACATTTTCGAATTGCTAAAAATAGCTACGAAAATATTCCAAAATATAAAGTTTCCTATCACCAAATATATGGAATCAGTTGTTAGGTATTGTCGATCCAAACCATCCTTTAGATAAAATAGTATATATGTTTGGTTAACAATCATTAATGTTGGCCAATAACTTTTTTTGAAAAAAGTAGACATTTTCATTATTTGTTACCGCTTTCTGTAAGGTTAGGCTTAATATACTACTAGGCAAGAAAATAAGCAACTAGAATAGAAAAAGATATGGCTATAAAAGCTGACTTCTATTAAAAAACGAACCAGCTCTAACTGATTCGTTTCTTACGTCTATCTCCTACTTCCGATACATTTTAAACTGTAGGAAGAGGTCGCTATATTTGCCTGTCCATTTATGGTCAAATTTCTCATAAACTTCTAGGTGTTTCATGGTTTCAGCATCAGGATAGAAGGCCTTGTCTTCTTTCTTCTCCTCTGGGAGCATTTCCTTGGCTGGTAGGTTTGGAGTTGAATAACCGATATACTCTGCATTTTTGAGAGCATTTTCGGGTTTCAACATAAAGTTGATAAAGGCATAGGCTGCGTCTTGGTTTTTGACTGTTTTGGGAATGACCATATTGTCAAACCAAAGGTTGCTGGCCTCTATCGGTACCACATATCGTAGATTTTCATTTTTTTCTAGCATTTGGCTGGCTTCACCAGAGAAGGTCACGCCGATAGCAGCGTTATTCTGAATCATGTAGCCCTTCATCTCATCCGCCACAATAGCCTTGATATTGGGAGTCAGCTTGTAGAGCTTATCCACTGTCTCTTCCAACTGCTGGGTATCCTTGGAGTTAAGGCTATATCCGAGGGAATTGAGTCCGAGTCCCAGTACCTCACGCGCTCCATCAAAGAGCATAATAGAGTTCTTATACTCTGGTTTCCAGAGGTCGTCCCAATGCTCAGGTGCCTCATCTACCATGGTTTCATTATAGACAATTCCCAAGGTTCCCCAGAAGTAAGGGATGGAGAATTTATTGCCTGGGTCAAAGGACTGGTTGAGAAACTCTGGTCCGATATTTTCAAGACCTTCAAGTTTTGAATAATCAAGCGGTACCAAGAGGTCTTCGTCCTTCATCTTGTTGATCATGTACTCACTTGGGATGGCAATGTCGTAGGTCGTTCCACCCTGCTTGATCTTAGTATACATGGCTTCGTTGGAGTCAAAGGTCTCATACTGGACTTGGATTCCTGTTTCTTCTGTGAATTGCTCCAAAAGTTCTGGATCGATATAGTCTCCCCAGTTGTAGATAACCAGTTTTTGACTATCTCGGCTATTGATTTTACTATCTAGATGAGTCGCAATTCCCCACAAGACTAGGATAATCGCTGCTATTCCTGCTAAAAATGAATAGAGTTTTTTCATGATTGCTCCTCCTTCTCACGTGAGATAAAGTAATATCCAACCACTAGGATAATACTAAAGAGAAAGACAAGGGCAGACAGGGCATTGATTTCTAGGGAAATCCCCTTACGAGCACGAGAATAAATCTCGACGGACAAGATTGAAAAGCCATTTCCCGTTACAAAGAAGGTCACGGCAAAGTCATCCAGCGAATAGGTGAAGGCCATGAAATAACCTGCAATGATAGACGGAGTCAGATAAGGAAGCATGATTTCCTTAAACATCTGAAATTGACTGGCACCAAGGTCATAGGCTGCATGAATCATGTCGCCGTTCATTTCCTTGAGACGAGGCAAGACCATCAAGACAACAATAGGAATGGAGAAGGCCACGTGACTAGAGAGAACGGTCAAAAAGCCAAGTGAAAACTTGAGTTGGGTAAAGAGAATCAAGAAGCTAGCACCAATCATAACGTCAGGCGCAACCATGAGGATATTATTGAGTGATAGAAAAGCTTCTTGGTATTTCTTACGAGACTGGTAGATGTAAATAGCACCAAAAGTCCCGATAATGGTCGCAATCAAGGCTGACAGAAAGGCCAAGAAAAAGGTCTGAGTCACAATCAACATGAGACGACCATCACCAAACATGGTTTTAAAATGGCTCAAGCTAAAGCCTGTAAAGCTGTTCATGTCGTTGCCTGCGTTAAAGGCGTAGCCAATCAAGTAAAAAATCGGCAGGTAGAGGACAAGAAAGACCAGTCCCAGATATAGATTGGCAAATTTTTTCATCGTTCTCTCCTTTCCTTGGTCACCCACATGGTGATGAACATGGTCAGAATGAGAATCACACCGATGGTTGAACCCATACCGTAGTTGTCATTGGTCAGGAAGTTCTGTTCAATGGCTGTACCTAGTGTGATAACGCGGTTTCCACCGATCAAACGGGTCAGCATGAAGAGGCTCAGACTGGGGATAAAGACGGATTGAACCCCACTTCGCACACCATTCATCGATAGAGGGAAGATGACATGGCGGAAGGTTTCCCACTTGGTCGCACCGAGGTCGTAGCTAGCATTGATGAGGTTATTATCCATATCGTCCAAAACATTGAAAATCGGCAAAATCATAAAGGGAAGCTCGATGTAGCTTGCGACAAAGATAAAGGAGAAATCGGTAAAGAGCAACTGCTGCGAACCGATTCCGATAAATTCCAAGAATTGGTTAATAGAGCCATTTTGACCAAAAATCCCGATAAAGGCATAGGCTTTGAGGAGCAGGTTAATCCAGGTTGGCAGGATAATCAGCATAAGCCAGAGTTGACGGTGCTTGAGGCGGGTCAAAAAGAGAGCTGTCGGATAGCTGATAAGGAGGGTTACAAAGGTCACAATCCCTGCATAAAGCACTGAGTTGAAACTCATCTTTAGGTAGGTCAAGTTTTGTGACGCAAAGTAGGATTTATAGTTTTCTATACTGAACTGGCCTTCAATGTTGAAAAAGGATTGACCGAAAATCAAGACCAAGGGTGCCAACACAAAGAGGGCAATCCAGAGCATATAAGGCACTACAAAGAGTTTAGAGCTTGTTTTCTTCATCTCTTTCCTCCTCGATTGCATTGATCAGACCTGCTTCTTGCTCTTCGATTTCCACGTATTCTTCGATACGAGCATCGAACTCTTCTTCGGTTTCGTTGAGGCGCATGATATGGATGTCTTCTGGTTCAAAGTCCAGACCGATTTCCTCACCAACAATAGCCTTACGGGTTGAGTGGATCATCCATTCATTTCCAAGTTCGTCATAGGCGATAATCTCGTAGTGAACCCCACGGAAGAGCTGGGTATCAACCTTAACTTGGAGCTTGCCTTCTTCAGGAAGAGTAATGCGCAAGTCCTCTGGACGAATCACGACTTCGACTGGCTCATTTGGTTTCATCCCACCATCAACTGCTTCAAAGCGTTTGCCATTAAACTCAACCAAGTAGTCCTCAATCATGGTTCCTGGCAAGATATTTGACTCACCGATAAAGGTGGCAACAAAGTGGTTGATTGGCTCATCATAGATGTCCACAGGCGTTCCAGACTGGACAATCTCGCCATCATTCATAACGAAAATCCAGTCACTCATGGCAAGGGCTTCTTCCTGATCGTGAGTAACAAAGACAAAGGTAATGCCCAATCGTTGTTGCAGTTCACGCAGTTCGTACTGCATGTCTGTTCGTAATTTTAAGTCCAGCGCTGACAGAGGCTCGTCCAACAAGACCACACGGGGTTGGTTGATGATGGCACGGGCAATGGCCACACGCTGACGTTGTCCCCCAGAAAGTTTACGGATGGAACGTTTTTCATAACCTTCCAACTGAACCATCTTGAGAACTTCCGCTACGCGTTGCTCGATTTCTTTCTTGTCAATTTTACGCAAGCGGAGTGGAAAGGCAACATTTTCAAACACATTCATATGTGGAAACAAGGCATAGGATTGGAAGACCGTATGGACGTCTCGCTTGTTGGTTGGGATGTCATTGATGCGGACTCCGTCCAGTAAAATATCTCCTGTCGTCGCATCCAGTAAACCTGCAATGATGTTCAGGATAGTTGATTTCCCTGATCCAGATGCGCCTAAAAGGGTATAGAATTTCCCCTCTTCCAACTCAAAGTTGATGTCTTTGAGAACCTTGGTGTTGCTGTCTTCAAAAACTTTAGAGACGTTTTTGAATTCAATAATTGGTTTTTTCAATTGTCATTTATTCCTTCTTTTTCATAGATTAACAGATTAGGCTCTGTCAGGCCGCTACTACCTCGTGTAGGAGATGGAACTGCCTACATATTTCTGCACTAACGATAGGCTTTCATCCCCTTTCCATGATATAGCAGCAGCTTTTTAGCTAAAGCTTCCTACTTGCTTTCGCCCAAGATACGAACTTCTCTCTCAAGAGTGACTCCAGAGTGTTCCTTGACTTTTTCAATTACAGACTCAATCAAGTCCTCGTAGTCTTTAGCCGTTCCATCTGCGACATTAATCATAAATCCTGCGTGCTTTTCTGACACTTCTACGCCACCGATACGATAGCCTTTCAAGCCAGCTTCTGAAATTAATTGACCTGCAAAATGCCCTACTGGACGCTTAAAGACCGAACCACAAGATGGGTATTCTAAAGGTTGCTTGAGTTCACGGAGATGCGTCAAGCGATCCATTTCTTGCTTGATAACCTGATGGGCTCCTGGAGCTAGGGCAAATTTAGCTGACAAGACAACTGCACCTGACTCCTGAATAGCTGAATGGCGGTAACCAAAAGCCAAATCTTTGACAGACAGGGTCTCGATTTCTCCATCCTTGGTCAAGACCTTACAAGACTGCAAGATGTGGGCAATCTCGCCACCATAGGCACCCGCATTCATAAAGACCGCACCACCGACGCTCCCTGGAATGCCACAAGCAAACTCAAAGCCAGTCAAACTATGACGAAGGGCAATGCGAGTTGTTTCAATCAAGTTAGCACCAGCTTCTGCTTCAATAGTATAGCCATCAACAGAAACATTATTGAGCTTGTCACACAAGATGACAAATCCACGAATTCCACCATCACGAACGATGATGTTGCTGGCATTTCCAAGAACCATCCAAGGAATATTTTCTTGATTGGCAAATTTAACAACGCGCGCCAACTCAAAACGATTTCGTGGAAAGACCAGATAATCAGCCTCTCCACCTACTTTTGTATAACTATAGCTATGCAAGGGTTCCTTAAAACGGATATCAATCCCTTCTAATATTTCAAGCATTTTTTCTCTTACTGACATGTCACTCTTCCTTTTTAAAAATTCATTCCATTATACCATTTTTAGAGACATTTTACGACCATAAAAAAACCTTGTTTGCTTTTTGAACAAAAAAAGAGGTCCCCCTCTTTTCTTAAGATTTTTTGCAAAAGATTGCCTTGGTTCCATAGGCAACCAGAACGAGCTCTAGTGCTAGGACCACTTCCACCAAAACTGGATTGGTCAACCAGCCAACTTGGGCTAGAGATGGTGCTAGGTCAAAGAAGGCATGGAGTCCATAGGCTGCTAGGAGATATGTCCATTTCTTCTGACGAACAGCTTGGTAAACCCAAACTGTCAAAAGTAATTGGAATCCTAAAGCCAAAATCCGTTCAAAACCAAGCAAATAAATCTGCCAGACAGATAGTGACTGGATGGTTTTCAACATATTTTCAGACAGCAATTGCATAACCTGTGGATTCTGAGTTTGAACTGCCGAAAGAACGATGTAGAGATTAATCAAACTAGTAAGGCCTAGGAAAATCAATTCCAAGCCACCATGCCCCAGTCCATAGGCCAAGGCATCTGCCTTTTCCAAACTTCTCTTTTTCTCCAACCATTTGAAGAAAATAAGACGAGCTGTTTCCTCAAAAAATGCTGCCATGGCTAGTCCATAGATGATATAGACAAGTGGATGATCCTGCAAGAGGGCAATACTACCGTCTTTTTGAGGATGCAAAACCAAGATATGCACCAGTTTTTCTAAAATCTGTGAAGAGACAAAGAAGGCGACAGCCCCCAAGCCCAAGACAGATAAATTAATCTGATATTTCTTTTTGGCATACCAAATGCTTCCTATCAAGAAAGCCAGCAAAAGCACCATGGTAATGATAATATGAATAGTCATTTTCGTCTCCTATTCTGCCTTTTCAATATCTTTTCTCATCTCTTCAACATTGAACTTAGCAAACAAGTATTGACGGTCTTGGACAGGAAAACGTTGGTCCAATTGGTCAACAGCTCCCACCTCGATAATACCTTCCTTGATGACAAAGTCCATGACATGTCCACCGAAAGTCAAATCATCTGATATGAAGTGCAGATGGTAGCCTGCCACACTGACCCCATGGAAAATCTCAGGCGTCCAGAAACCAACGATGGTTCCCGCCACATTGTCACGACTATATTCTGGTTGATGGGTTGCGACATCAGCAAACTTGGTATCTGGTGTCGACTTGGGAATCATGCGCACATGCATATGCGAAAATTTCCCACGAATCTTGATAGAGCGGAAAAGATTTTCCCCATCATAATAAGACTCGATTCGCTCTTCCAATTCCTTGTCTGTCATCTCAAAGCGCTGGCGGAAAATGACCTCTGCCTGATGCGGTACCACTGCTGCATAAGGAATAAGGGCATCTGGTGACACTTCCACAATTTCTGGCTGGTCTCCTGACCCTTTGGCCTGATAAGCCTTGCCATCTAAGACAATCAATTCCCCATCAATGGAATCCAAGGTTCCCAAACCAAGGTCACCATGCTCTAGCAATTCTCCTACTGTCATGGTACCACCATAAAGGCCAGCCATCAAGGCTCCAAGGGTATTGTATTGAAATAATTTCACTGGTTCCTGCACGTTCTTATCCATTCACTTTCTTATCTGTTATTCTATAAATGTTACTCCTAAGTATACCACATTTGCCCCTAGATGTGAACGAGAGAAACACTCTAGACATTGCCAAGAAGGAAAAAAAAGGTACAATGTAACAAAATCAAGGGAGGTCTGGAATGAAGAAACAAAGCAAGTACCAAGAGGTCGTTTCCTATCTGAAAAATGGTATCGAGTCTGGATGCTTTCCGACGGGTAGTCGCCTGCCTTCTATCCGTCAACTGAGCCTTGACTTCCACTGTAGCAAGGACACCATTCAGCGAGCCCTGCTAGAATTACGACACGAACAATACCTCTACGCCAAGCCCCAGAGTGGCTACTATGTCCTAGAACAAGGGCAACATCAGGACCTAGAAATCGAGGTTACCGACGAACATGCCAGTGCCTATGACGATTTCCGACTCTGTGTCAATGAAACCCTGATTGGACGGGAAAACTACCTTTTTAACTACTATGACAACCAAGAAGGATTAGAAGACCTAAGACAGTCCATTCACAAACTACTCTTTGACCAAGCTCTCTACTGCAAGGCTGACCAACTAGTACTGACTTCTGGGACCCAACAAGCCCTTTTTATCCTCTCTCAAATTTCCTTTCCTAGCCAAGCCAAGGAAATCTTGGTGGAACAGCCGACCTACCATCGGATGAATCGTCTCTTGATTGCTCAGGGGTTAGACTATCAAACGATTGAACGAGGCATTGATGGAATTGACTTGGTGGAACTTGAACAGCATTTCCAGACGGGAAAAATCAAGTTTTTCTACACTATTCCTCGTTTTCACTATCCTCTGGGACATTCCTATTCAGAGCAGGACAAACGAGCTATTCTTGACTTAGCAGCTAAGTATGGTGTTTATATCGTCGAAGATGATTATCTGGGGGATTTGGACTCCAAGAAGGGCCAGACCTTCCACTATCTGGATACAGAAGAGCGCGTTATTTATATCAAGTCCTTCTCAACCAGCCTCTTTCCAGCCCTGCGGATTACGTCGCTCATTCTTCCAAATGCTATCAAGGGAGCCTTTGTTTCCTACAAAAATATCCTAGATTACGACAGCAACCTCATCATGCAAAAGGCCCTGTCACTCTATATTGACAGTCAACTGTTTGAGAAAAATCGTCTGGCTCGCTTGTCCAATCAGGAAACTTACCAAAAACAAATCGAGGAAAGTTTAACCAAAACACCTTGTCCCCTGCCTCACTATCCCCTTCACGATGGTTTATTGCTAGACCTCAGACAGTATCCTAAAATCGCCAGCCTAAAACACAGTCAACTGGGCTTAGACTTCTTTGAAGAGGCTTACTTGGATAACTGCCCTTATCAATTTGCCAAGGTATCCTTAGAAAATCTGGAAAATGTTTTAAACTATTTAAAAGCAGAATTGGACTGACTTCCAACTCTGCTTTTTTCTTATACTCTTCGAAAATCTCTTCAAACCACGTCAGCGTCGCCTTACCGTAGATATGGTTACTGACTTCGTCAGTTCTATCCACAACCTCAAAACCATGTTTTGAGCTGACTTCGTCAGTCTTATCTACAACCTCAAAGCAGTGCTTTGAGCAACCTGCGGCTAGCTTCCTAGTTTGCTCTTTGATTTTCATTGAGTATTATTCTTCAACTTCTGTTAGGGTTGCCGCTTTTTCAAGATATTTTTGATAGGTGCCGTCATCCTTGAGTTTTTGGATGACCTTGTCCACCACTTCTTTCAAATCAGCACTATTTTTTCTAAGGGCAACTGCATTGGCTTCGCCATCCTTCATCTTCAAGCTGACAGTTGCGACAGCTAGGTCTGCATTTTTAGCAGCATAGCTAAGAGCAACAGGCTCATCCATGTGAACAGCATCTACTTTTCCAGCCTGCAATTCATTGACAGCTTCACCCATATTGGTTAGGGAAGTCAATTGAGCTTTTGGCAACTGTTCCTTGACCATAGATTCTGGAACAGTCCCTTTTTGGGCCGCAATATTAGCACTTTCAAGGCTAGTTAAATCCTTGTATTTTTCTACATCAGCCTTACGAACCAAGAAACTAATCTTGTTTTCATAGTAAGGGATTGAAAAATCAAAGACTTCTTTTCTCTCGTCAGTAGCGCTAATTCCTGCAACCGCTAGGTCAGCCTTCCCAGTTTGAAGACTGGTCAAGACATTGTCAAAACTCATGCTTGAAATTTCCAACTTCACCCCAAGTTCATCAGCGATAGCTTGGGCCATATCAATATCCGCACCGACTACCTGATTTTTTCCATCAACTAAGGATTGGAATTCAAAGGGTGCATAGTCAGGACTAGTCGCCACAACTAATTTCCCCTTTTGCTTAATGGCCTCAACAGCTGACTGAGAACCATTAGAACCCGACTGGCAAGCTACTAAGAAGAAACTTGCAAGAAAACTACATAAAACAAATATCCATTTTTTTGATTTCATAAATAAACAACCTCTCTGTTAATTTTGTATAATTATAACGCTATCCAAGTTGCTTGTCAAGTGTTTTTTGAATTTTTATCTTAAAAATATTTTTTTCATTCAATAAAAGGAGCTATCAGTTGATTTTAAGCTCCTTTTTATACAGAATGAATCTATTTTATAGTTCGACAATCTTACCTGTTTCAAAGTAAACAACCCATTCACAGATATTCTTAGCATAATCTCCAATACGTTCCAAGAAGGCAATCACTTGGAAATAATCACGACCTGTAACGATGGCATCTGGATTTTTCTTGATTTCTTCTGTAGCTAGGTCACGAATGCTATCAAAGTATTGGTTGATTTTTTCGTCCATGGCTGCTACTTCATAGGCCTGATCTACTGAACCATTCAGATAGAGGTCAAGGGCTGCTTCGACGAAGTTCTTGACATCGCGACCCATTCTCTTGATTTCTTCTTCAACAGCTGGGATGCGTTGCTCCCCTTTCATACGGATTGCCGCTTTGGCAATAGAAACAGCATGGTCACCCATACGTTCCAAGTCAGACACGGCCTTCAAGACTGTCAAAACGGTACGCAAGTCCTGAGAAACGGGTTGTTGAAGAGCAATCATTTCAAATGATTTCTTCTCCAATTTCACTTCGTATTCATTTACTTCTGCATCGTCTTCGATGACTTCCTTGGCCAAATCACGGTCATGCGTAACAAAGGCACGTACCGTACGATTGATTTGGGATAGCACTTCTTGTCCCATTGCATAGAACTGGTTGTGCAATTTCTCTAAATCTTCTTCAAATTGAGAACGTAACATCATTTATCTCCTTATCCAAATTTTCCTGAAATGTAATCTTCTGTTTCCTTGTGTTGTGGGTTGAGGAACATCTTCTTGGTATCGTTAAACTCAATCAAATCTCCATCAAGGAAAAATCCTGTCTTGTCAGAGATACGAGAGGCTTGTTGCATAGAACGCGTAACCAAGAGCATGGTGTATTTATTTTTTAGCCCATACAAGGTTTCCTCAATCTTCCCAGCAGAGATAGGATCCAAGGCTGAAGTCGGTTCATCCAAGAGAATGATTTTAGGACTGGTTGCCAAGACACGGGCAACGCAGACACGTTGTTGTTGTCCACCTGAAAGGCCAATAGCTGAATCATGTAGGCGGTCCTTGACCTCATCCCAGATAGAAGCACGCTGCAAGGCTTTTTCCACTGCTTCATCTAGAACTTGCTTGTCCTTCACTCCATTGATACGAAGTCCGTAGACAACATTTTCGTAGATGGACATAGGGAAAGGATTTGGCTGTTGGAAGACCATACCGATTTCCTTTCGCAATTCAACTGTATCTGTACGTGGGCTGTAAATGTTGTGACCGTTGTAAACCACCGAACCAGTTGTGGTCACCTCTGGATTGAGATCCCCCATACGGTTGATAGCCTTGAGGAGGGTTGATTTTCCTGATCCAGATGGACCAATCAAGGCTGTAATTTCCTTGGGTTGAAAAGATAGGGAAACACTATTCAAGGCCTTTTTTTGATTGTAGTAAACGGACAGGTCTGACACCTGTAAAATCGCTTCTGTCATACTGTTTCCTTTCTATCCAAAGTGTCCTGTTACGTAGTCATTGGTTGACTGTAGTTTGGCATTTTGGAAAATATTAGACGTCTTATCGTACTCGATCAAGTCACCCAAGTAGAAAAATCCTGTGTAGTCACTAGCACGCGCAGCCTGCTGCATACTGTGGGTCACGATGATGATGGTGAAGTCCTTCTTCAATTCCAGCATGGTTTCTTCCAGCTGGGCTGTCGCAATCGGATCCAAGGCTGACGCAGGCTCATCCATCAAGAGAATGTCAGGTTTGACCGAAATAGCACGAGCGATACAAAGACGTTGCTGCTGACCACCTGATAGGGTCAAGGCTGACTTGTGCAAATCGTCTTTGACCTGATCCCAAAGGGCAGCCTGACGAAGAGAAGTTTCCACAATTTCATCCAAGACTTGCTTGTCCTTAACCCCTGCACGTTCATGGGCAAAAGTAATATTGCGGTAGATAGACTTGGCAAAGGGATTTGGTCGTTGGAAGACCATTCCGATGTGCTTACGCATCTCATAAACATTGATTTCTGGACGGTTAACATCAATCCCTTGATAGAGGATTTGACCTGTGACCTTGGCAATATCAATCGTATCATTCATACGATTGAGGCTGCGGAGGTAGGTTGATTTTCCTGATCCAGATGGGCCAATTAAGGCTGTAATCTTATTTTTTCAAATTGCATATCGATGCCCTTGATGGATTCTTTTTTACCGTAGTAAACATGTAAATCCTTAGTAGAGAGGGCCACTTTCTCTTCAGGAAAGGTGATGATATGCTTTTCATCCCAATTATATTTTGACATGGCTTCTCCTTTAGGCAGCGGTTAATTTCTTATGTAGGTAGCTTCCGAGTTTGCGGGCTCCAAAGTTAAAGATGAGGATAAAGATAAGGAGCACGGCGGCAGAACCTGCTGATACGATAGTTCCATCTGGAATGGTTCCTTCACTATTGACCTTCCAGATGTGGACAGCCAAGGTTTCTGCTTGACGGAAGATAGAGATTGGGCTAGTCACACTGAGAATATTCCAGTTAGACCAGTCTAGGGCTGGAGCGGATTGTCCTGCTGTATAGATAAGTGCAGCCGCCTCACCAAAGATACGGCCAGAGGCCAAGACAACCCCCGTGACAATACCTGGTAGAGCTTCTGGAATGACCACATGGACCACTGTCTCCCAACGAGAAATCCCAAGGGCTAGACCAGCCTCACGTTGCGTATGGTGAACGTGTTTCAAACTATCTTCAACATTACGAGTCATCTGAGGCAGATTAAAGACCGTCAATGCCAAGGCACCTGAAATGATTGAAAATCCATACTCAAACTGAACTACAAATATTAAGTAACCAAAGAGACCTACAACCACAGATGGCAGTGAAGACAAGATTTCAATACAGGTTCTGACAAAATTGGTCACAGGACCTTTTTTGGCATATTCAGCTAGGAAAATCCCAGCTCCCATAGACAAGGGCACAGAGATAATCAAGGTAATGATCAAAAGGAAGAAGGAATTATAGAGCTGAATTCCAATCCCTCCACCTGCTTGGTAAGAAGATGATTTGCCAGTCAAGAAAGACCAAGAGATGTGGGGCAAACCACGAACCAAGATATAAAGAATCAAGGATGCCAAGATGGCAACGATAATTCCTGCAATTGAGTAGAGGACAGCTGTTGCAATTTTATCTAATTTCTTAGCGTGCATAGTTTTTCTTTCCTCTTTCTTTCGTAATCAATTTAATCACACTGTTGAAGGCTAAACTCATCAAGAGCAAGACTAAGGCCAAGGACCAGAGAACGTTATTATCAACTGTTCCCATAACGGTATTTCCGATACCCATGGTCAACACAGAGGTCAAGGTCGCAGCAGGTGTTGTCAATGAAGTCGGGACAACGGCTGAGTTTCCGACTACCATCTGAATAGCCAAGGCCTCACCAAAGGCACGCGCCATCCCAAAGACCACCGCTGTGAAAATCCCTGAACGCGCCGCCTTCAAGGTCACGCGCCAGATGGTTTGCCAACGAGTGGCTCCCATAGCCAAACTAGCTTCGCGGTAGTGACGAGGCACCGCACGCAAGCTGTCCGTTGTCATAAAGGTTACCGTTGGTAAAATCATGACAAAGAGAACGAAAATCCCTGACAAAATCCCAAAACCAGTCCCACCAAAGACACTACGGACAAAAGGAACTACGACCTGCAAACCGATAAATCCATACACGACTGAAGGAATCCCAACTAGCAATTCAATGGCTGGTTGCAAGATTCTAGCACCTTTTGGTGAGACCTCGGTCATAAAGACTGCCGCACCAATGGCAAAAGGAGTTGCGATAAGGGCTGATAGGATTGTGACAATAAAGGAGCCCAAAATCATGGGAAGGGCACCAAATTGTTTACCTGAAGGATTCCAAGTTTGTCCAAAGAGGAAATCAAAGATGTTGACCCCATTGACAAAGAAGGTCGACAAGCCTTTCTGAGCTACGAAAATCAAAATCATGGCCACAATGATGACAATCAAAGACAGGCAGGCAAAGGTCAAGCCTTTTCCTAATTTCTCTAGACGAGAGTTCTTTGAGGGAGAAAGTAATTTTTTAGCTAATTCTTCTTGATTCATTAGTGACTCCCTTCTAGTGCTGTCACCGTTCCTACAGCATCTTTTTCAACCTTCATTTCCTTAACAGAAATATAGCCCATTCCCTTAACGATTCCGCTTTGCGCTTCATCTGAGAGGACAAAGTTGAGAAATTCTGCCACCAATTCATTGGGCTGACCTAGGGTGTACATGTGTTCATAAGACCACAAAGGCCAGTTATTACTTGTAACATTTTCTGCAATCGGCTCATAGCCATTCAACTTCATGCGTTTCACCGAGTCATCCACATAGGCAAAGGCTAGGTAAGAAATGGCTCCTGGTGTCTGGGAAACAATGTTTTTGACCATCCCATTTGAATCCTGTTCTTGACTCTGCACGGCAGATTGACCATCCATGATAACACTATCAAAGGTTGCACGCGAACCAGAACTTGCCGCGCGGTTGATAATGGAAATGGCTAGGTCTTTCCCACCGACTTCTTTCCAGTTGGTCACTTGACCTGTGAAGATGCTGCGGAGTTGTTCAGTTGTCAGATTTTCAACGTCAACTTCCTTATTTACAATCACTGCCAAGCCCGCTACGGCTACCTTATGGTCCACTAGAGCGGATGCGTTGATACCGTCTTTTTCCTCGGCAAATACGTCTGAATTTCCTACATCAACAGCTCCAGACTGAACCTGAGACAAGCCTGTACCAGATCCACCACCTTGGACATTAACTGTTTTTCCAACGTGCAGAGAGCCAAATTCATCTGCTGCTGCTTCGACCAAGGGCTGAAGAGCCGTTGAGCCAACAGCTGTCATGGATTCTCCACGATCAATCCAGCTAGCACATCCCGCCAAAGAACCTACCAGCAAAAGAGCTGCAAGGGATAGAGCGAGTTTTTTCCTTTTTTTCACTGTTTTTCTCCTTGAAAATAATGGTGAATGCTGTGAATTTTTTCAACTATTTATTTATGTTTTTCTTTTGAAAATTGGGAGCCAACTGAAGTTCTTAGCTTGATTTTACTTGAAATTTACTCAGTTATCTTCTCCACCAATTTTGACTTAAAATGAAAGACAATTTGAAAAAATCCATACTTCCACTATAACATAGACAAGCTACTTTGACTAGCATTTTCACTTGAATCTGAGGCCTTTTGGAAAATAATTTTTCAAAACATTTCCAGTCACCTTAGCAAAGCCCAACCCATTGCCTTGAACCAAAACTTGATACCAACCATTTGGCAGACTTTCCGACAGCTGAATGGTTTCTCCAGCCACATACTTTACAAACTCTTCTTGATCAATTGTAACGGACTGCTTGACCTGACTCGGTTTCAAGGCTAGTCCAAGAGCGAAACTAGGCTCAAAGCGTTTCTTCTTAAAGGTACCCAGATGTAGTCCATTGCGAGCAATCTTGAGCTTCCCTAAATCTGGCAAAAGTTCTGGCAAGAGATAGAGTTGGTCACCAAACGTCTGCAAGATTCCTCTTAGATTGACCTTTAAGTGATTTTGGGCAAATTCCTGCCACAAAGCAAGCTGTTCACGGCTGAGGTTACTCTTACTTGCCTTACATTTAGGTGCTGTATTTTCACCTTTAAATTGTAAATGGGCGACAAACTGACCCTCTCCCTTAAACTGATGAGGGTACATCCGAGCCGTTTCTTGCAGGTCAATACCAGCTACCATTCCATTGATATGATCAACTGGCAGCAAATCAAAATCATACTCTTCCAGTAGCCAATTGACAATCTCTTCGTTTTCCTCAGGTGCCCAAGTACAGGTTGAATAAACCAAGCGACCACCTTCAGCTAACATGGTTACCGCATCTGCCAGAATTTCTCTTTGCAAGCTAGCACATTGGCTCGGATAATCAAGGCTCCAATAGTCCATAGCATCTGGTTGCTTACGAAACATCCCTTCCCCAGAGCAAGGAGCATCAAGGACAATAAGGTCAAAATAGCCTTTAAAGACCTTGGCCAAGCGGTCGGCAGATTCATTAGTCACTACGACATTTGTCGCTCCAAAGCGCTCCATGTTTTCTACTAAAATCTTAGCCCGTTTACTTGAAATTTCATTTGAAACAAGGAGACCCTCTCCTGCTAGATAGGCGGCCAGCTGAGTTGATTTTCCACCTGGAGCAGCAGCCAAATCCAAGACCTTCATCCCAGGACTGGGCTGGGCTACCTGAGCCACCATCTGGGCAGCGGGTTCTTGCGAATAAACCAAACCAGTAGCATGCTCAGGCGATTTCCCTGATACCTTCCCATAATGTCCCCAAGGGGTTTGAGGAATGGCATCAGAAAAGGAAAGTTGCTCTTCTTTTAAGGGATTGACCCGAAAGGCAGAAACCGCTTCCTCTTCAAAAGAGGCAAGAAAATCTCTTGCCTCATCTCCTAGTATCTTCTCATATTTTTCAACAAATCCTTCTGGAAATTGCATTTAAGTTCTTTTCCTTTCGTAAATATAGGACTGAATTTCCTCCTGCATCTCAAGAGGCACCATCATGACCGCCTGTCTGGTTTGAAAATTAGGAGTTTCACCAGAAAGAGTCACAATCCGATAGCCCAGACTTTCCCCTAAAATACTAGCAGCAGCATAATCCCATGGTTGCAGATAGGTGACATAGGTCAACAAACGCCCTGACAAAATCTTGGCAAAACTAATGGCCGCACTCCCATAGACACGAACACCGAGGACGGCTCGACTCAAATCAGCCAGCCCCCATTCGTTGGTTTCCAGCATGCCACTATTTCCTGCAATAAGAAAATCTCCAAGTGGTTTTGCTTTAAAGGGAGCTAGGGGCTTATCATTTAGACAAACGGGAAAGGCTCCACCACCGTGATAACAATTCCCTTTGACCACATCATAAATCAGGCCAAACTGGCCTTGACCATTTTCAAAATAAGCCATCATAACAGCAAAATCTTCCTGCTGGGCTACAAAGTTATTGGTACCATCAATCGGATCAATGACCCAAACCTTTCCTTCTTGAACCGAAGCTCGCAGACAACCTTCTTCAGCACAAATCTTATCCTCAGGATAACGAGATAAAATCTCACCCACCAATAGTTCCTGAACTTCCTTGTCCAGTCTGGTCACCAAGTCTGTTGGAGAGGACTTGGTCTCAACACGCAAGTCTTCCTGCATATGGTCAAGGATGTACTGGCCTGCTTTCTTAACAAGTTCTTTAGCAAATTCAAATTTACTTTCCAAGAGAAATCTTTCCTTCCCCTTTTTCCTTAGCAGCCTGAACTACTCGGTAAAGCGAATAGCCACTAACCATTTCAAATTCTCGCCCCAAACGTTTCTCTTCACTCTTGCTTGGCACGACCGCTTTGAATCCCTTATAGGAGTCCAGTAACTTTTTAGCCTCTACCTTGCCTTCATAGGCAGCTTCAACATCATTAAAAAAAGAAAGCACTGAAGCAAGTTCTTCAGTGCTCCACGACAAATCTAGTGGGTAACTATACTGTTTGTTCATTAACTAATACCAGCTCTCATTCTTGCTTCTTTTAGTTCTTGCTTACGATAACTACGGGGGAGAAAAGCACGAATCTCATCTTCATTAAAACCGATTTGCATGCGCTTAGCATCAATAATAATTGGACGACGCAAAAGACTAGGGTACTGCTCAATTAAATGAAGCAATTCCGATACCGAAATACTCTCTACATCAATATTCAATTTTTGAAAAATTTTTGAACGAGTTGAAATGATGTCATCAGTACCATTTTCGGTCAAGGAAAGGATGTGTTGCAATTCTTTTCTTGTTAAAGGACTGGTCATAATATTGTGTTCCACAAATGGAACCTTATGTTTTTCTAACCAGGCCTTAGCCTTACGACATGATGTACAGCTCGGTGATAGAAATAGTGTAATCATGCTTTTCTCTTCTTATCTATACTTTGCTACTTCTATTATACAAAAAAATAAAGCGCTTGACTAGGGATTTTTAGAAAAAAAGCCTATTTTTTCAAGAAAAATAGACTGTTTGCGAACGATTGACTCTGTTTGGATTTGATTAATTCATTCTTATACTCTTCGAAAATCAAATTCAAACTGCGTCAACGTCGCCTTGCCGTACTCAAGTACAGCCTGCAGCTAGTTTCCTAGTTTGCTCTTTGATTTTCATTGAGTATTGACAATAGTTTCAAATCACATACCTAACTTATTTATTCAAAATAAGAACATCTTAGTATTATTTCCTACGACTTTTCAGGTATAGAAAACCAAAGAAGCTCTCATAGAGGGCGAAAAAGAGGAGGAAGGCATGGAGGAAGAAGGCCTCTGGCAAAATCAGAATAACAGGATCCTTGGCTGGATTAAAAAGCCAGGTATCATCTCCCACAAAGAGAATTTGATGGAAAAGGGTAAAGAATTGATCAAAACCAATCAACACTCCCCCAAGCCCAATCAGCAAAGGCAAGACCACTAGAGCCAAAAGCCCTTTACTAAATAGAGACAAGAAGCCCTTTTTCACAATCCCTTTGACAAAGACATAGAAACTTGGCAGTGTCACTAGAGCTACTAGCTGAACCAAATGAAAGAGATTCTTGACCACTGCGAAATGGTGCAGACCAGCTGCTGACGAACGAAAATCAGGCATCTGCAAGACCTGACTAAAAGGATTAGTCAGATAATTCATCAAGATATGAAAGTTGTATTGAATGGTTTCTGGTTTTAGATAAACTCGATTTGTTAAGTTCAGCCACTGCATCTCTATAGGATAGAAAACCCAAGCCAGATAGATGGTCAGAAGGATTGAAAGGGAGAGGAGAAAGAGCATAGAGCTCCAAAAGGTCAGTTTAGTTCTCATCAAAATCCCACTCCGCAAGGCTAGAAACCACATGTGTCGGTGTGATTGGCAGGTCTGCTACTTCTTCTGCCTTGGTAAAACCTGTTGTCACCAAGAGCGTTGGAATACCATTGTCAATCCCTGCTCGAATATCAGTCAGGTAATTGTCCCCAACCATGATTAATTCTTCACGTCCCAAACCTAAGTGCTCAACCGCCTTGTCCATAATGATGGCATTTGGTTTTCCGATATAAACAGGCTTCACTCGTGTTGCTACTTCAAGGAGAGTTACTAGCGAACCTGCTCCAGGTAAAAGACCACGTTCTGTCGGGATGTTGAGGTCAGGGTTGGTTCCGATAAAGTGGGCACCCTTTTGAATAGCCAGAGTTGCTGTCGCAAATTTTTCGTAATCCACTTGCCAGTCCAAACCTACTACCACATAGGCAGGATTTTCCTTGTCTTCCACATAACCAGCCGCCTTGATGGCTTCCTTGAGCCCTGCTTCACCAATGACATAGACCGTCTTTTCCAGTCCCAAGTCGTTCATATAGTCGATAGTTGCCAAAGTCGCTGTGTAGACAGTCGATAGGGGCGTATCGATATTAAAATTCTGAGCCAGCATCTCCTGAACACTCTCTGGAGTGCGGGTTGTATTGTTGGTCACAAAGAGATAAGGAATATCACGCTTTTGCAATTCATGGACAAAAGCCTCTCCTGCTGGGATTCGATTTTTCCCCTTATAAATAGTTCCGTCTAAATCAATTAAATAGCCTTTGTATTTCATATATTTTACCCTAATCTTTTTTTATTTCTTGCCAAGTGATGATGGCTTGAGCATTGGTAGCCCCGTCGCTTGTAATCTCATGCTTGCTTTCCAGTCCAGTCCGTTCAACAGCCGATGTAATCACCCCACCTGGTCGAACTTCCTTGACATACTTGAGGTTGATTTTCTTGGGAATATACTGGGTCAAAAAATCCGCTCCCATGACCTCAAAAATCCAGTCCAAGTATTTACTGTTATTGACATGACCATTCATATCCAAGTCGTAAAAACGAACATGGTAATCCTTGCTGTTTGGTTCTTCCAAGGAATTATACTTTGGTCCACGGATAAGTTTTTTATCAAACTCAGACTGGTAAGGAGCCACAATCTCAGGTTCAACAGCATGGACTTTTCGACTGTCTCGGTCCATGAGAACAAAGGTCGCCAACATGTGGATGAGTTCCTGTCCTGCTTCATCATAAATGGTAAAGCGACGGTAGCAAAAGAGTCGATTGTAGCTCAAAGCTTCCGTTTCGATGGTGATTTCTTCCGCAAAACGAGGTAAACGAACCACCTCAATATCGTATTCTGTGATAATCCAAACCAGATTATGCTCTTCCAAAATGGCCTTATCACTAACCCCGAGTTCAATCGACTGCATCCCTGAAACTTGCAAGGACAGCAAAATCACATCTGGAAGTTTGATATGACCGTTCATATCAGCCATATCAAAAGGAATCTTCATTTTCATTTGATAAGTTAAGCCCATGATCCTACTCCAAAATAAATCGTTCTGCTACAGTGTCTCCCAAAAAGAGACCTCTTTTTGTCATGCGCACGCGATTACCGTCTATTTGCATGAGACCTTGTTGAACCAAGTCTCTGACAATTTCTCCATAAAGTCCCTCGAAAGACCGTCCAAATTTTTCTTCAAATCGCGCCATAGAGACCCCTGATTTCTTGCGGAGTCCCAGAAACATTTCTTCTTCCATCTGCTCTTTTTGGCTCAGCTGCTCTTCTGTAATACGAGCATTGCCTTCCTCAACTGCACTGAGATAATGACGAATGGGACCATGATTTTTATAGCGCACTCCATTGACATAACCAGATGCCCCAGCACCGATGCCATAGTATTCAGCATTGTCCCAGTACATGAGATTGTGGCGACTTTCAAAACCAGGCTTGGAGAAATTGGAAATCTCATAATGCTCAAAACCAGCTCGCTCCAGCTCTGCGATGATGTACTCAAACATCTCAGCTTCCAGTTCCTCCTTAGGCAGAGGCAATTTCCCTCGTCGCATACGATTCATAAAGACCGTATGATTTTCCAATATCAAGCTATACAAACTCATATGGGGAATATCCAACCCAATGGCCTTAGCTACATTTTCCTTAACTTGCTCCATAGTCTGACCAGGCAGTGCATAAATCAAGTCGATAGAGATATTGTCAAAACCAGCCAGTTTCAGGCGGTCGATATTTTCATAAATATCCTTCTCCAAATGACTGCGCCCAATCTTTTTCAGCATCTTGTCATCAAAGGTCTGCACGCCCAAGGAAACACGATTGACAGCCGAGTTCTTCAAAACAGCAATCTTGTCCGCATCCAAGTCACCTGGATTGGCTTCAATGGTCAATTCTTCCAAGACTGACAAATCCAAGTTTTTAGTCAAGCCATCCAGCAATACCTCCAGTTGCGGAGCCGACAAGGCTGTCGGTGTCCCACCACCGATATAGAGGGTTCGCAACTTTTGAATATCATAGGAACGAAACTCTTCCAGCAGATGCTCCAAATAGCTGTCGACTGGCTGATTCTTGATAAATACTTTTGAAAAGTCACAATAATAACAAATCTGGGTACAAAATGGGATGTGCACATAAGCTGACGTTGGTTTCTTCTGCATAGTAATTATTATACCACAAAAGCGAACAATACTTAGAATTTCGTTTAACAAAATCCTAGCATTGTTCGCTTTCTCTATTCTAAACATTCTTTGTATTTTATGACTAACACGATTCCCAGAACCAATCTAGTTTATCTTTACAATACAAAAGAATGAATGTTGCTGTGACTAAATTTTTATTTTAGTCTTCTTTTTTCTTTCCCAAAGCAAGTCCTAGACCACTTAACATACCAAGAAGTCCTAGAGAGGCAAGAGTCGCATTTGATTCTGTTCCTGTATTTGGCAATACATTTTGAGAATCATTTGATTTAGCTCCATTGTCACTAGCATCTGTAGTATCTTCATGATTTGCATTCGGAGTAACTACATCTGGAATTGGAGTTGTTGGTGTAGGCGCAGGTGTATCTTGACCAGAATTTCCATTGGTAGCAGGTGTTACTGTGCCGTTCCCTGTATTTGGATCTTGTTCTAACACTACGGTTGGAGTACGTTTCGCTGGGGTTGTTACCACTGGAACTTCAACAGGATCTTTTCCTGGTTCTGTAATCTTAGCATTCCCTGGTACTTCACGGTCTGGTAAGTCTTTATTTGGTACTTTACCTTTTCCATCTTGTCCAATTATTACAACAATCGGTGTGCCATTCTTACCTGGAATTTCTACCTTCGTTCCTGGTGGGTATGTTGACCCATCTGGTTTCTTAGGTGTTACTGTTACATTACCTGTATTTGGATCTTGTTCTAACTCTACTGTTGGTGTCTTACGTGCTGGCGTTGTTACATCAACTGGTTTAGATGGTCTCTTATTCGGCTCTGTTACTGTTCCTTTTCCTGGCAAATCTCCTTTTGGAAGTTTACCATTTGGTACTTCACCTGATCCATTATCTCCAATAATCACTTCGATTGGAGTGTTATTGTCACCTGGGATAACTACCTTCGTTCCTGGTGGGTATGTTGTTCCATCTGGTTTCTTAGGTGTTACTACAGCATCTCCATTTGGTTTTCTTGTTATTTCAATTTCACCTGGTTGTTCTGTTTGAGGTGCATTTGGATCTAGTTTTTTCGGTGTTTTCACGTTTACTTCAACAGAAGGTTTTCCTGGTTCTGTAATCTTACCTATTCCTGGAACTTCACCGTCTGGTAAGTCTTTATTTGGTACTTTACCTTTTCCATCTTGTCCAATTATTACAACAATCGGTGTGCCATTCTTACCTGGAATTTCTACCTTCGTTCCTGGTGGGTATGTTGAACCGTCAGGTTTCTTAGGTGTTACAGTTACGTCCCCTGTGTTTGGATCTTGTTCTAACACTACTGTTGGTGTCTTACGTGCTGGCGTCGTTACATCAACTGGATTAGATGGTCTCTTATTCAGCTCTGTTACGATACCTTTTCCTGGTAAATCTCCTTTTGGAAGTTTATCATTTGGCACTTCACCTGATCCATTATCTCCAATAGTCACTTCGATTGGAGTATTATGATCTCCTGGGATAACTACCTTCGTTCCTGGTGGATATGTTGTTCCATCTGGTTTCTTAGGTGTTACTACAGCATCTCCATTTGGTTTTCTTGTAATTTCAATTTCACCTGGTTGTTCTGTTTGAGGTGCATTTGGATCTAATTTCTTAGGTGTTTTCACGTCTACTTCAACAGAAGGTTTACCTGGTTCTGTAATCTTACCTGTTCCTGGAACTTCACCGTCTGGTAAATCATTATTTGGTACTTTACCTTTACCGTCTTGTCCAATTGTTACAACGATTGGTGTTCCATTCTTACCTGGAATTTCCACTACTGTTCCTGGTGGGTACATTGACCCATCTGGTTTCTTAGGTGTTACTGTTACATCACCTGTATTTGGATCTTGTTCCAACTCTACTGTTGGAGTAAGTTTCGCTGGTGTTGTTACCACTGGAACTTCTACAGGATCTTTACCTGGTTCTGTAATCTTAGCATTCCCTGGTACTTCACGGTTTGGTAAGTCTTTATTCGGTACTTTTCCTTTACCATCTTCTCCTATTGTTACAACGATTGGTGTGCCATTCTTACCTGGAATTTCCACTGTTGTTCCTGGTGGATATGTTGTTCCATCTGGTTTCTTAGGTGTTACCGTTACGTCACCTGAATCTGGATCTTGTACCAACTCTACTGTTGGTGTCTTACGTGAAGGTGTTGTTACATTCACATTTTCATCAGGTTTTCCTGGCTCTAGAATTTTACCTGTTCCTGGAACATCTCCTTCTGGTAAGTCTTTATTCGGTACTTTTCCTTTTCCATCTTCTCCAATTGTTACGATGATTGGTGTGCCATTCTTACCTGGAATTTCTACCTTCGTTCCTGGTTGATAAATTGAACCATCTGGTTTCTTAGGTGTTACTGTCACATCACCCGTACTTGGATCTTGTTCCAACTCTATTGTTGGTGTCTTACGCGCTGGCGTTGTTACATCAACTGGATTAGATGGTCTCTTATTCGGTTCTGTTACGATACCTTTTCCTGGTAAATCTCCTTTTGGAAGTTTATCATTTGGTACTTCACCTGATCCATTATCTCCGATAGTAACTTCTATTGGAGTATTATGATCACCTGGGATAACTACCTTCGTTCCTGGTGGATATGTTGTTCCATCTGGTTTCTTAGGTGTTACCACAGCATCTCCATTTGGTTTTCTTGTAATTTCGATTCCACCTGGTTTTTCTGGTTTTTCTGTTTGTGATGCATTTGGATCTAGTTTTTTCGGTGTTTTCACTTCTAATTCAACAGAAGGTTTACCTGGCGGTGTAATTTTACCTGTTCCTGAAATTTCTCCATCTGGTAAGTCTTTATTTGGAATAATTACTTTTCCATCTGGTCCTGTTGTTACCACAATTGGTACTCCATTCTTACCTGGAATTTCTACCTTCGTTCCTGGAGGATATGTTGTTCCATCTGGTTTCTTAGGTGTTACTGTCACATCTCCTGTATTTGGATCTTGATCTAATACTAACGCTGGTATTAAGCGAGCTGGTGTTTCAACAGTAACTTTTTCAGGCGTTTTACCTGTACCAGGCTCAGTGATTGTTCCTGAACCTGAAACATTACCGTCTGGTAAGTCTTTATTTGGAACTTTTCCTTTACCATCTTCTCCGATTGTTACAACGATTGGTGTGCCATTCTTACCTGGAATTTCTACCTTCGTTCCTGATGGGTATGTTGTTCCATCTGGTTTCTTAGGTGTTACTGTTACTTCCCCTGTATCTGGATCTTGTTGTAACTCTACTGTTGGTGTCTTACGGGCTGGTGTTTCCACCTTCACATTTTCAACAGGTTTATTCGGTTCTGTTATCTTAGCATTACCTGGAGTGTTCCCGTCTGGTAATTCACTATTTGGAACTGTACCCTTACCATTTTGTCCAATTTCTACTCTAATTGGGTTTCCATCTTTACCTGGAATTTCCACTACTGTTCCTGGTGGATAAGTTTCTTCACCTGGTTTCTTAGGTGTTACTGTTACATCACCAGTGTTTGGATTTTGTTCCAACTCTACTGTTGGTGTCTTACGTGCTGGTGTTGTCACATTTACAGGTTGTGATGGTTTCTTATTCGGTTCTGTTACTGTTCCAGTTCCAGGTTTAGCATCTTTTGGCAAGCTATCATTTGGAACTGTTCCTGAACCATCATTTCCTATCGTTACTTCGATAGTTGTTCCATCTTCTCCAGGGATTTCAACCTTAGTTCCTGGCGGATATGTTCCTCCTGGTTTCTTAGGTGTTACAATAGCATCTCCATTTTCTTTACGAGTAATTGCAATCTCTGTTGGAGCATCTGTTTCTGGTAAAGTTGGATCAATTCGTTTTGGTGTTTCCACTTTAACATCTTCAGGATCTTTACCATTTTCTGTAATTTTACCTGTTCCTGGTGTTTTATCTTCTGGTAAATTACTGTTTGAAACTTTTCCTTTACCGCCTTCTTCTATAGTTACGACAATAGGTGTTCCATTCTTACCTGGAATTTCCACTGTTGTTCCTGGTGGATATGTTGATCCATCTGGTTTCTTAGGCGTTACAGTAACATCTCCTGTTTTTGGATCTTGTTCTAACTCAATTGTTGATGGTTTACGAGCTGGTGTTGTTACCTCTACAGGTTTAGATGGTGCTTTATTCGGTTCTGTTACTACTCCTGTTCCTGGTTTATCAGTTTTTGGAAGTTTATCGTTTGGAACTGTTCCTGAACCGTCATTTCCAATTGTAACTTCGATTGGAGTATTGTCATTTCCTGGAATTGTTACAGTTGTTCCTGGTGGATATGTTCCTCCACCTGGTTTCGTTGGTGTTACGATTGCATCACCATTTTCTTTACGAGTAATTCCTATACTTGGAGTTTGAGTCGTAGGAACTTTTGGATCTGTTCCGTTTTTCTTCTCTTCCTCATCTGGAATTCCATCGTTATCATCATCTGAATCTTCTTTATCTGGAATTCCATCGCCATCTGTGTCTCGTAGGATAGTTACTGGAACTTCGACCTTAATTTCCTCAGTTTCTTTTCCAGTTTTTCCATCTTTTTCTTTTGTAATTTTAACAGGAATGTTGATTTGACGTTCTTCTTCATCTTTGTCCCAATTATCTACTGTTGGAGTTCCTGTTAACTCACCATTTCCATTAACTGACAATCCATTTACTGGTGGATTTTCTGTTGTAATTGTAGCACCTGGTTTATTTGGTGTTACAACTGTAACTGGTGGAACTTCAGCTTTTTCTCTTACAGGGGCTGGTGGTGTCACAGTTCCTGTAAGTTTATCTGCTAGTTTTGGATTTTTATCTTGATCATCTGGAATACCATCATTATCATCATCTGAATCATCTTTATCTGGTGTTCCATCTCCATCTGTATCTCTTAATACATTGACTACAACATCTTTTTCAACTGGTGTATCACCTTCATGTGTTACAGTTACTTTTATCGTTACAGTACGATTTTCTTCGATTTCTCCCCAGTCTTTAATGTCTGGTGTTCCAGTAACTTTACCATCAGGAGTTACTGTTAATCCATTCTTAGGTGTTGGAGTAATAGTACTATTATCTTTGTTAGGTGTCACCACTTTATCACTTGTATATGCTTTATTTTCAATTACATCTACTGGTGTTCCTACTTCAACTGTTAATGGTTTTCCAGCAGTTTCTGTAGATGATTGACTTGTTAAGTCTGTTGTTTTACTTGTTACTTGCGCAGTAACTGGTGAACCATCTTTTACTTTATCCGCAGGAATAGTAACTTTACCATTTGTATCAACAGCAACTGTTGGATCAGAGCTTGTCCAAGTTCCATCTCCAGCTTTTGTTACTGTTACTGTTTGTGGCGTATTATCTTCACCTGTATATGTGATAGTTGTAGTTCCTTCTCCAGTTAATATCGGTGTAATTTCTACTGTTCCGTTTTCTTTTGGTGTAACTGTTGGAGCTTGTGGTTTCACTTTAACAATTACATCAGTTGTTTCTGTTGAACCATCTTCATAAGTAATTGTCACTGGAATTGTATGTTTAGTATCTGGAGTTACAGTTGGTAATGGTGATGTTTTTTCCACTACACTTGTAATCTTCGCAGCTGTGAAATCTTTCATTTCACTTCCATCTACTACTCCAGTAACCCCTGTTTTTCCTGATAAATCAGAATTTGTTAATGGAGAATCTACTTCTTTAATAACATCAACAGTTGTTACTTTGTGAGGTGTTGTTGTATATGTCGCATCATCAGATTCTACAGCTGAACCACCTGTACCTTTTGTTGCTTTGGCAGTCACACTAGTTCCTACTAATTTTTTAGGAATTTCTAATGAACCATTACGGAATACGACACCTTCTTTTGGTGTTTCAAGTTCCCATCCAGAATCTTTCTTCACTAGTGTTACAGTTCCATCTGTTAATGGAATCGTTACTTTATCTCCATCTGTTGGTGGCGTTACTTTAACATTTCCATTTTGCCATTGTGAAATAGTTGGAGCTGCTGGTTTTTCTTCTTTTACAACTACATGTACAGTTACTTTATTTCCTGCTTTTCCTTGGCTATCAACAGGTTGAAGCGTTACAGTATAAACTCCTGCCGTTGGATTGGCTGGAAGACCAGTAACATTAACAGTACCTGTCCCGAAAGGTTTATCCGTAGTACGATCATCTTCAGTATCAGACACCGTTACTAATTCTTTTAATAAATCTTCTGTAAGTGCTGTTCCAGCAGTATAAACTTTTGGATTTTCTTGTGTTCCTACTGCTGCATCTTTCAACGTTACTACTGGAGCATCATTGGTTACTGTAATAACTTGCCATTTTCCTGCTGGTGTTGCATTTTGTCCAGTTTCAGGTTTGTAATCTACTCGTAATCCTAATCCGCTAGTATAATTATCTGTATTATCTCCAGAAGCAACCTCTTCTTTAATAAGAAGTTTTTTATTATTATCTGTTTCTTTTAGGGTAATGCTTACTTTGTTTTCAGCTTTATTGCCTTCATTAATACTATTTGTAATTCCTTGTACAAAGTTATTTGCATTTGTAACTCCAGCTGGTGTTGCAGGATCTACTTGCCAATCCCCACCATTTTCATTACGAACAAGGACAATACTATTTGGCGTATTATCAGTATCAGTACTGTTATGGAATCGTAACTCGATTCGTTTTGCATCATGTGGCACTGTTACATCAATATGCTTGCTACCAGCAATCGTAGCAGAAGGTGAGTAATCTCCCATTGTAACTACTTTAGGATCACTCGTTTTAGAAACATCTGTATTTCCAACTTTGTTCACTACTGTAATAGCTGATGGTTGAGTTGTTTCTCCGTTTTTGTTTTCACTTTGACGAAGTTTTACATTATCTGGTAATGTTGCTGTCCAAGTATCTCCATTAATAGTTACTTGTCCATTTTTACTTGATAAAACTGTATTATCTTTATCATTTAAGCGTACTTCTACAACTCTATCATTATTATTATCTAATGTAAATCCACCTAATGTACCACTAATCGTACGTGTAGTTGATGAAACTGCATCCTGATTAAACGTTGGTTTTGGAGATGCTACATGGAATGTAACCTCTTTTTCGATGCTAGCAGGTGTATAAACTTTAGCAGTTTTTCCATCGATACTCTTTGTATAGAATCCTGCACCAGATGAGAATTTCACTAATGCTTTATAATCCGTTACTACACCTGGTTTATTAAACTCAGTAGTAGTTGTAATTTCAGCATTATTCTTACTCCATTTGAAGTTCATTCCTGCTGGGTAATATTTATCATCACCATTATTATTTTGACCGTCGACTACTTCCACATAATTATGAGAGTCTTTACCATTATTTGCATTTGCTGCATCAACTAGTTTAGTCCCTAACTCAACTGTTTCTGGACTATTTCTAACTTCAACATCTACTACTTTATATTTATATTTATAAGTACCAGTGTTTCCTGTAGCGTCAGTAACCGTTACTTCTCCAACACGTTCTCCTAAATCAGCTGTAGATGTAGATGTGTTTGTTGCTTCAGTAATCTTAACGTTTGTTCCACTTGTCCAAGGACCAGTTTTCTCAATACTTGTTCCATTTGGAAGTCCTGTTACATTAATCTTATTAATGTTGTTTCTGTCATCTCTTACATTGAATGTTGGGTTAAATGTTGAACCTCTAAACACCACAAAGTTAGCTGTAGTATTTTCATCTTTTGTTAACAACATTCCATCCATTGTTGCACTTGGTTCATTCGCATCTGCTTTTACGACAGGGATTTGAATTTCGTCTCTTGAATGGTCTGGATATTCGATAGTTGCACCAACATAGTGAGAACCATCAGGATTTTGCTTAATAGCTCCGTCTTCCTTCATAGAAATCTTCAAACCAGCAGTTGTATTATCTATTTTTATAGGGCCACGAGTTGAATTAAAGGTAATATTTGATTTCAGTGCATCAAAATCTGACTGACTAATTTTCGCACTTGTAGCATTAACATCCACATTCACTGGTTGAGCTGAAACCTGTGGTTCATATTTTGTTGCTTGAGTTAGAACTTTAAAGACTACATTTGTAGGATGTTCAGACGTATTTCTTATCTCATTTGTTGCAGCATCTCTTGCATACATACCACGAGTATATTCGTCTGTATCAGCCCACGGTGTTGTACCTGATTTGTATTCACTTACTTTTCCTGTTACTAGGATATTTCTTGGAGCATCTACTTCTACATTATCAGTACGAGGTAATCCATTATGAGTTAATCCTGGGAATCCTAATCCGCTAGATGTATTACCATTTATTTCTCTGAATATAGCTTGTACTAATTTCCCAGAATTATCTGTTACAACACCAATATTAAGATCTGTCTCTTCCGTTGGAGTTACATAGACAACTTGTCTACCATTAGCATCAACTACTTTTTCTTTTCCGTCTGGGGCAAATGTAAATACAGGTGGTTCTTTATCTCCCGCTTTAGAATTAGCAGTTGTTGTATCACTATCTACACTGTCTGTTGTCACAGATTTAGCTGTTACTTCAGCTACATCTTTAATAGCACGGTCTTTAATAGTCACAACACCAGTTTCAGGATCAATCGTTACACCGTCTCCAGGTGCACCGCTTGTTAATGACCATCTATTTCCATTTTTAGTAGCTGTCACTGTAATAGTAGAATCATTTGGATGTTTATAAGTAAAGTTTAATGTGTTAACATTTTCTTCACTTACTGGAGTTACTGTTACATCTCCATTTTCTAAAGGAGCAATTGTTGGTGCTGTTGGTTTAACACGGAATGTTTGATCTCTTTCAATTGTAGCAGGTGTGTAAACTTTAACTTCCTTACCATCAATCGTTTTTGTATAGAAACCAGCACCTGATTTAAACTCAACTAGTGGTTTGTACTCCGTTACTATACCTGGTCTAGTTAATCTAGTGTTATTAGCAACTTCAGCTGTTACTTTTTTCCACTTGAATCTCATACCATCTGGATAATATTTTTCTTCTCCATCTGGATTAGTACCATCAACTACTTTTACATAATTATGAGAATCTCCTAATTGTGTATTTAATGAGACTGTTTTTGGTGTTTCTCTAATTGCAACATCTACAACTTTATATTTGAATTTATAAGTTTTCTCATTGTTTAGTGCATCTTTTACAACAATACTTGCTTCATGATCTCCTAATTGAGCATTATTTGTTGCTGTAATAGCATCTCCTGCTACTTGAACATCTGCTCCAGTTTTAGACCAGTTTCCTGTTGCTGAGAAATTATTTCCACTTGGTAAGCCTGATACACTTACGCTTTTCACGCTATTTTTATCGTCACTTACTCTTAATGTTGGATTAAATGTAGAACCTTTAAAGACTACAAATGAATAATCTGTAGCTGTTTCTGACAATTCTTTACCATTTATTGTTACTCTTGGTGCTGTTGTATCAGATTTAGCAACTGGAATTCTAACATCTTCCGTTGAATGGTCTGGATATTCGATTCTGGCACTTACATAGTATGAACCATTTGAAGAATCTTGCTTAATTGCACCATTATCATTCATCGTGATATTTAAACCAGTAGTTCTATTGTTAGAATTATTACTAATTTTCACATCACCACGTTCTGAAGTGAAAGTAATATTTGATTTAATTGCATCAAACTCTGCTTGAGTAACCGTTGCACCTGAAGCAGTGATATCCTTATCAATTACTTGATTTCCAACGTGTGGATCGTATTTCGTTGCTTGCGTTAAAACTTTTAATTTAACACGAGTTGGATTTGAAACATTTTCAGTTTGATCTCTCATTTCCTTAAGTGCAGCATCTTTTGCCACAACAAAACGTGTTATTTCAACATTATCAGTCCAAGCTGCATTACCATTACGCTCTGGTAGCTTACCTGAAACAATGATATCTCTTGGAGCATCAACATCTCCATTATTTGTTTTAGCTACTTCATTATAGGTAATACCTGAACCTAAGCCTTGAATACCAAATACTTTATTAGCTTTATCTGCGAATTTCACCTCAGATAATTTACCAGAGTTATCTGTTACTGTACCAATCTTTAAGTTTGTATCTTCTGTCGGAGTGATATATGCTACTTGCTCTCCTCCTGTTTCAACTCTTGTTTCTTTTCCATTAGGAGTAAACTTGAATTTAGGTGGTTCATTATCTCCAACGTTTGAAGTTTTTGTTGTTGGATCACTTTCTACATTGTCATTTGTTTTAGATTTTGCAGTAACTGGATCAGAATCTTTGATAGCTCTGTCTTTAATAGTTACCTTTCCTGTAGTTTTATCAATCGTCACACCATCAGCTGGAGCATTACTTAATGTCCATCCATTTCCTGTTTTTGTTGCTGTAACAGTTTTTGGCGTGTTATTCGGATCATTATAAGTGAAATTAAATGTATTAACATTTTCTTCAACCACTGGCGTTACTGTAACATCCCCATTTGTTTCTGGCGTTACTGTTGGTGCAGTAGGTTTAATTTGAACCTCAATGTTTTTCGTTAAATAGGCTCTATTTGTAATTTCAGAAACATTATCACCTGTAACTCCAGTACGAGGAACTGTTTGAACTCCATTCGTTCCTGCATAATTTTCAGGGAAATAAGCTGCTGCTTTTACAACATGTTTACCTGGTGTATTGAAAGTAACATTATTCTTAACAGCGTTATCTGGTTGAATAAATCTAAATTTCATTCCACCTGGGAAGAAACTATCATTGTGAGTTGTCCCATCAGTTGTTCTTAAGTAACTATTGGCATCATTTAGTGAAGTACCTTTATTTCCTTTAACAACTAAAGTACCATCTTGTCTAATTTCACCTTTACCATCTTCAAACTCTAAATCAACGACTTCTGTTCTAAATTTCACCGTAGATTTATTGCCTTTATCAACATTACCGCTTTGGTCGTCTGACACTTTAAAAGTAGCCGTATGTTTTCCTAATGGTGCATCCGCAGCAACTGTCCCAGTAACACTTGTTGTTCCTGGATTTTTTTCTACTGCTCCTGTTTTTGAAAGAGTTGTTCCATTATTAAAAGTAACACCTTTTGGTAATCCACCTTCATATTTTAAGTTTACTTTTCCTTTAGGATCATTATCATACATTGATAATGGAACATTTAAAGTTGCTCCTCTATAAATACGAGTTACTGGAGATGTTGATTCATTGTCTGTTAATACAGTTGATTTGTTTCCATTTGTCGGATTAGTCATTTTAACCGTTGGAGCTTGGTTATCTGGAGCATCCGTCGGTGTAACTCCATCACTTCGTTCTGAAGTAACAACTCCATTATTATCTACAGTTGTGATGGCTGTAATCGGTGTTCCAGGTAATGCTTCTGCTACAGTAATTGTTGCTGTAGCCCCATTTGTTTTTCCTGTTCCGATAACTTTGTTACCACTATATAGAGTAACTGTAGAGCCTGTTTTAACTCCTGTACCAACATTTACTGTGATTCGTTGATTTGTTAAACCTTTTTTATGTTGCACATCACTTGCTGTGATTGTAGGTTTTTTAGGATTAACTGTAAAGTAAACTCTTCCATCTGATCCTGATTTTGCATCTTCCGAAGTTGAACCATCATGATATCTTGCGATTGCAGTATAAGTAAACTTCCCAGCATTTGCTGTACTTGGAGCAGAATTATTTTTCCAACTCCAACTCATTCCAGCAGGGAAATCTCCGCTACCCTTACGTGTAATATATTTATCTGCTACAGGATTACCTGTGTTAGGAATTGTATCTCCGACGACTTTCGTATGAGAGCTACCTTGGATAGGATACAGTTTCGCTTGTTTTTCTCTTAAGGTTGGTTGAACTGGTTGGTCTGGATAATCTGTATATATCGGTTCATTTGCATCTCGTCCTGAAATGAATGTATATGCTTGGTTAGTAGTTGCTCCATAAGTACCCGCAACTGCTAATGCAAATGCATCTCTTACCTGGTCATCAGTTACTCCAGATTTCAACTTAGCTTTCACCTGCATATGTACTGCAGCTGTTTTATCCTCTGTTTTAACCCCAAAACCATATGAATATTTGTTAAATTTGCTTTCCGTTCTTGTAACCGCATGGATTAAAAGCGGATCATTACTATTTCCTTTAAACGTATCACGCATATCTCCGTCATAACTATTGTTATGTCTAATATCTAAGCCATAGAAATACGTTAATTTTTTCCAAGCTGGACCATAATCAGATGAATCATTTAAGAAATTAACATTATATGAACCCGTTCTAGTAAATCTTTCTGGATTTTGAGAAAGAGTGCCAGAGTTCCCATTTCTTGTATAAGTTTCAAACTTCAAGTCTCTTAAAGTATTACCTTTATAGGTACCATTACTATTTAAATCTAAAATTTGAGGTGGTAATATTAAGCGATAGATTTGATATCTACTTAAGTTCGCCATTGCAGTACCATCATTGTTGAAGAAGACATCATAAGTTACATAACGTTCTCCGCCAATTGTTGTCGTTTTAGCGAACATATCTACTTTATTTTCTGTATATTCTCTTAATCCATTTCTTACAACTCTACTTCCATCACTTGCACGGTGACGTTGATAAATTAATAAGTTGTCACTTGAATCCCATGTTGAAGAAATTGAAGCTGCTCTTACATTTGTCCCCTTCTCAATCTTCTCTCCATTACGCGGATCATGAGAACCTGAAGTCAAACGAAGGGTAGAAATTTTAACAGAGTTAAACATTCTCTTCACACGCTTTGTTAGATCTTCAATATCGTTAGGAGAAATGGTTGTATTCTGAATAACCCCTTGGGCTAATCCCAAGAGTTCGTTAGCTTTTTCAAGTACTTCTTTAGTTGATTCATGTTCAGGAAGCTCAAGAACTGCTGCTTGTAATTGATCAGCAGACAATTTTAGCGATTCTTTCTTATCTGAAATAGTTTTATCAGCTTCACTTAGTTCAGAAGTGGTTTTATTATCTTTGATTTCAGTCTTATTCTCAGTTGCATTTTCTTGAACCTTGCTTGATTCTTTAGCAGCATTTGATAAAGCAGTTAAATCACTTTCTAAAAGGGGAAGTAGTTCATCTACATCCTTCTGAGTTGCAGTATCACTGCCTAGTAGGGCTTGCCCTTTTTGAACTCTGTCCTTAATCGGAGAAATAACTGAGTTGTCAAGATCTGATTTCGATGAAAGAGTAGCATTTAACTCTTCAACTACTTTTCTTAATTTCGCTTTATCAATCGCTTTGACAACGCTTTCAATATTAGTTGCCGTTTCCTTTTCTGAAGGATTCTGTGCAACTTCTACTTTGTTATCGGTAGGTTGTTGAATCTCTGCAAGTGATTTTTCCTTCTCTTTCTGGTTAACCACATCTGTGGTATTTTGTGAATTGTTTTCAATCACACTATCTGCACTCACCACGCGCGCACCTAAAAACATCAGTGCTGCAACAGCTACTGATGCCGCACCAAAGCTATATTTACGAATAGAGAAGCGTAGAACCTTTTCACGTTGGTGACGTTCTACTCTACTTAGTGAATTCGATTTGTTTCCCATTTTTCCTCCTTATGTCAAGACATAAAATCAAATTAAAAAGTAATTTTTTATAGCTAAACCCAAGTAGGAATATAACCATAAAAAATCACTATGATGAGCATTCTACACATCACAGCTATCACAGCTATCACAGCTATCACAGCTATCACAGCTATCACAGCTCAATTATACCACATTCAACATATTTAATCAAATATGTAGCGTTAGACTGCTTAAAATTCGAGAGAGATTTTATATTTAGAGATAATATTATTAATATGTTAATTGTTTGTATTTCAAAAACAAATCTATTCATAGAAAAAGTAGATGAATTTCTTTTCATTCAAGGTTTTATCCACATAAAAAAACCTATAAGCTCTATAGAGGTATAATCCACTAGAGAGTTTATAGGACCTAGAATAGTTACTATTTATTTTATTCTTCTCTTATATCAATCACAATCTCTTCTGATTCATCAAGAGTTTCAGCCTTTTCTTGCCATTGCTCCTTGAGATTATTAAATTGATTTTTTGATGCTTCTGTGGCTTGAAAAGCGTATGATTTAGCTTGAGCAAGTACACTGTCTACAGTGATTTCCCCTGACTCAACCTGTTCTTTGGTTTTCAGAACAAAATCTGTTGCCTGTTCCTTAACTTCTGTCAGTTTTTCACAGATCTGCTCCTTGGCATACTCAGGATCTTCTCTCAAATCATCCAGAAAATCTTGAGCTTGACTGCAAACTTGTTTGCCCTTATCGCTTGTTAAAAACAAGGCAAGAGCTGCACCTGAAACGGTTCCTAAAAGGATTGAGGATAGTTTACCCATAAGGATTCTCCTTTTTTATTTTTTGAAAAATTTACTTGCAAAACGAAGAGCTGACAAACTTGCACCAGTCTTAAGTGTTTTTGAACCAGCTGATGAAGCTTTCTTGCTCAAGACACGCGCATGGTCATTGAGGTCTGAAACAGATAGAGATAAATCAGCAACAGCACTAAAGAGTGGATCAATCGTTGCCACCTTAACATTGATATCATCTGCCAAGACATTGACCTTAGCCAATAATTCATTGGTATGATGCAAGGTCACATCCACATCTGAAGTCAAGGTTTTAATCGTCTTCTCTGTTTCATCGATAACACGTCCAAGCTTTTGTACAGTGATAATCAGATAGACCAAAAAGACAATCAAAGCAAGGGCTACAAGAATATATGCAACTTCTAACATTTAGTTTTCCTCCTCAGTAAAATAGTAAGGGGCCTTCTTTCGATTTTGATATAGAATGATAAAAATTCCAAGACCGATAAGAACAACTGATAGCCATTGAGACACTCGAAGTCCAAAGAACATGAGGCTATCTGTTCGCATACCTTCGATGACCATACGACCAAAACCATACCAAATCAAGTAGAAAGCAGTGATATGACCTCGTCTGAGACTCTTCCATTTTCGTCTCAATATCAGAATCAAGGCAAATCCAAGTAAATTCCATAGAGACTCATAAAGGAAGGTCGGCTGACGGTAGCTCCCTTCAATATACATCTGGTCACGGATAAAGCCAGGTAGATAATCCAGATTATCCACTGCTGCACCATAGGCTTCTTGGTTAAAGAAATTGCCCCAGCGACCTAAACTTTGGGCAATCATGACGCTAGGCGCCGCAATATCTAGAAAATCCCAAGTATTGATGAGTTTGCGATCAGCAAAGATATAGAGAACAAGAGCCCCTGTAATCAAACCGCCATAAATGGCTAAACCACCATTCCAAATAGCAAAAATTTCTCCCAAGTTCTGACTATAGTAATCAAAACGGAAAATAACATAGTAGAGCCGTGCTCCTAAAATAGCCAAAGGAAAGGCTACCAAGATAAAATCTAAAATATCGTCTGGTATGATCTTCTTTCTAGGCGCTTCTTTCATGGTTAAATAAACCGCAAGAATTAAGCCTGTCACAATACACAAGGCATACCAACGAATGGCTAGAGGGCCAAGATGAATAGCAATTGGATCAAGCATCATGCACCTCGTTTTGAGCAATAAGATTTGTCAAGCGTTCCTCGAACAAACGAGTCGCATCAAAGCCCATTTCCTTGGCACGATAATTCATGGCAGTGGCCTCAATCACAACAGAGATATTACGACCTGTTTTCACTGGAATGCGGATACGAGGAATAGATACGCCAGAAATTTCTAATTCCTCTGCATTGTTACCAAGACGATCAAAAGTCTTATGCGTATCATAATTTTCCAAGTAAACAGCCAGCTGAACTTGAGAAGAATCCTTGACGGCACTGGCACCGTAGAGGCTCATAATATCGATAATCCCAACCCCACGAATTTCAATCAAGTGTTTCAAGATTTCAGCAGGTTCTCCCCAAAGAGTTAATTCATCCTTAGAGTAAATATCTACCCGATCATCTGCTACCAAGCGGTGGCCACGTTTGACAAGCTCCAGACCTGTCTCACTCTTACCGATACCACTATCGCCTTGAATCAAGACACCCATCCCATAGATATCCATCAAGACTCCGTGAACACTAGTACGTTCCGCCAAACGAGAATCAAGGTAATTAGATAACTCTCCAGACAAACGACTAGTAGCCGTACGGCTGGTTAAAATGGCAATCTTACACTCTCTAGCTGCCTTTAACATTTCCTCTGGAACCACCAAACCACGAGCAACAATGACCGCAGGTGTCTCAGGTAAAAACATTTTTTTCAAAACTTCATAACGGCTGTTAGAAGGCATGCCAATCAAATATGACCACTCCTTCATCCCCAAGAGCTGGATCCGTTCTGGAGTATAGTAATCAAAATAGCCTGTCATTTCAAGACCAGGTCGCGTAATATCCGCTGTATTGATTTCCTTTTCAAGTAATTCTGGTTCGCCATAGACAATGTCTAGTCTAAGCTTTTCTATCACTTCTTTTACTAAAACCGACATCATTTCCTCCTTCAAGTGAGTTCTTCTCTCTATTATATCAAATTGTAGAAGGATATTTCAGATTTTTGCAGGCTTTGAGGTATTTATTTATACTCAATGAAAATCAAAGAGCAAACTAGGAAACTAGCCGCAGGTTGCTCAAAACACCGTTTTGAGGTTGTAGATGGAACTGACGAAGTCAGCTCAAAGCACTGCTTTGAGGTTGTAGATGAAACTGACGAAGTCAGTAACCATATCTACGGCAAGGCGACGTTGACACGGTTTGAATTTGATTTTCGAAGAGTATTAAAAGAAAAAGGACTAGATTTCTCTAGCCTTTCATTTCTAATTAGAATTTTTTACGTTTACGAGCTGCTTCTGATTTACGTTTACGTTTTACAGAAGGTTTTTCATAGAATTCACGTTTGCGTGTTTCTTGAAGAGTACCAGCTTTAGTAACCGCACGTTTGAAACGACGAAGTGCGTCGTCAAGAGATTCATTCTTACGTACTACTGTTTTAGACATTTTTTTTCACTCCCTTCAAGTTCAGTATCTATTATATTCTACACGTAAAAGGAATAATTGTCAAGAAAAAATGCGGTTTAATTTTGATTTTTTCTTCCATTTATACAAGAGTTGAAAGCGTTCAATGGAACACAATGAACGGTTTTTCTTTTTATTTTTCAAGTAAGCTGAGCGCTTCAGCATCTGCGATAATAGTCACATCAGGGTGATTTTGGAGGCTACTTGCTGGTAGACTCTCAGTCACTGGACCAGACACGGTTCCGGCAATGGCTTCTGCTTTTGATTCACCATAAGCAAAGAGAAGGATTGACTTGGCATCCAAGATGTTTTTAATCCCCATTGAAATGGCTTGGGTTGGGACGTCTTCAATTTTGTCAAAGAAGCGAGCATTAGCTTCAATAGTAGACTGATCAAGTTCGACTAGATGCGTTTGACTGTCAAATGGAGTACCAGGTTCATTAAATCCAATATGTCCATTGCGACCGATTCCCAAGATTTGGAGGTCAACTGGATGGTCAGCCAAAATTTGATTGTAGCGTTCTACTTCAGCTTCAGCATTGTCCTTAACTCCACGAGGTAAGAAACTTTCCTTAAATGGTTTTTGGTTGAACAAGTTTTCCTGCATGAAGTAACGATAAGACTGTGGATTATCCCCATCAAGTCCTACATACTCATCAAGGTTGACACTTGTTAGATTTGAAAAATCAAGGTCACTCTCAACAATTTCCTTGTAAAATTCAAGCGGGCTGCTTCCTGTCGCAAGTCCCAATGTTTGAGCACCATTGGCTAATTTTTCCTTCAAAATCTCAAAAGCGACTTTCCCACCTTCAACTTGGTTTTCAACTTTAATGACTTTCATCTTTTTATCCTCCATTTCTATCTATATTTATTATATGGTATAGACCAATTTTTGTCAAGTGAAAACGATTTAATTTCTAAAAAAAGAGCGTCCAAACTTGAAACATGTTATAATGGATAAGATTAGAACTTAGAAAGAATGAACAGATATATGAATACAGCTGATTTTGATTTCCACTTGCCTGAGGAATTGATTGCCCAAACACCCCTTGAAAAACGAGATGCCTCTAAACTCCTCATCGTCAATCGTGAGACGGGAGCAATGCAGGATAAACACTTCCACTCTATTATTGATATGCTGGAACCTGGTGATGCTCTTGTTATGAATGACACCCGTGTTCTCCCTGCCCGCCTCTATGGTCAAAAGGAAGAAACTGGGGGTCATGTAGAACTTCTCCTCCTCAAAAACACTGCTGGAGATGAGTGGGAAGTTCTGGCTAAACCTGCCAAACGCCTCAAGGTTGGCACTCGTGTCAGCTTTGGTGATGGTCGCCTCAGCGCTGTCGTTACGGAAGAATTGACCCACGGGGGCCGTATTGTCCGCTTTGAATACCAAGGAATTTTCCTAGAAGTTTTGGAAAGTCTGGGAGAAATGCCGCTGCCGCCTTATATCCACGAAAAATTGGATGACCGTGAACGTTATCAAACCGTCTACGCTAAAGAAAGTGGCTCTGCTGCTGCACCTACTGCTGGTCTCCACTTCACCAAAGAACTGCTAGCAGAAATCCAAGCCAAGGGGGTTCATCTAGTCTATCTGACTCTTCATGTCGGGCTCGGAACCTTTAGACCTGTCTCTGTAGACAATCTGGACGAACACGAAATGCACTCAGAATTCTATCAACTTTCTGAGGAAGCTGCTGCCACCCTTCGCTCTGTCAAGGAAAATGGTGGTCGCGTTATCGCTGTTGGAACCACTTCTATCCGCACATTGGAGACTATTGGTTCCAAGTTCGATGGACAAATTCAGGCAGATTCTGGCTGGACCAACATCTTTATCAAACCTGGATACCAATGGAAAGTTGTAGATGCCTTCTCAACCAATTTCCACCTGCCAAAATCAACTCTGGTCATGTTGGTTTCTGCCTTTGCAGGCCGTGAATTAGTCTTAGATGCCTACCACCATGCCATCCAAGAACGCTACCGCTTCTTTAGTTTTGGCGATGCCATGTTTATCTATTAATTTTCAAATTCAAAAAACGCATATTATCAGGCAAAATCCTTTGGTGCTCTAAGCTTTTCTAATGATAGGACAGGTCGCAAAAAAGTCTGAAAAGCTCTCAGAATCGTCGTTTTACTAAGATAAATATGTAATCTTTTTTTGAAAATACGTCTATTTATTTTTTATTGTTTTTTATTGTACTGCAGACCCAAGCGAATGAACATAGGTTGTAAAAAGCAAATGAAAAAACTGCGAGGATAATAGCTCCTGTATCTAAATAACCCTTTTCAAGGCCGTTTTTCAACAACAACAAGCCTATAGTTTCGATAACGATCAAATATAAAAATATATAAAAAATTTTCGCATTAAGCATATTGTTACCGCTTTCTTTTTATTTGGTTTTTCTTTTTATTTGGTTTTATTGTATAATAAAAGTTGAAAAAAATCAAAAATACAAAGGAGTTTCCGTTATGTCTAAGATGTCTAAATGCATGTGTTTGCTAGCTATGTCTGTTTTCTGTATGTCTAGCATTTCCCCGTCGCTTGTTGTTTTTGCTGATGATAGCTTATCGGCAAACTCTAAAGTTGTATCTGGTGAGACTCAGTTTAAGAATGGCTCATCAGTGCGGTTCGGAGATACGCAAGTAAATATTTTAAGTGATGAAGTTCTTGAGGTGGTCAATCCAGATGGAAGTGTAGACACTATTGAACAACGTGCTGATGGTGTCTATATCAATGGGTCATTTTATATGGATTATCAAAAGAATGAAATCGACCTAAATATAACTTTTAGATCATACGATCCTAATGTTTGGAATTACGTCAACACAATACATGGGAATAAACAAGCTAACACATTCGCTAATTTCATGGCTGATGCTGGACTAAGTTTTATAATTAGTAAGATAGGTGCTGTATTGGGAGGTCCATGGGGTGCAATAATTGGTGGAGCATTTTGGGGTATACAAGCTTATGAGAGTTACTTGGAGTCACAAAGCCCATATCCATACTACATAACAAATACTTATATCCATGTTGCTCAAAGAAAATGGAAGTTTATCACTGGATACTATAGAAACTCAGATTATACTGGGTATGAAAAAACCGAAACAACCTACGTGAATTTCTAAAATATAAACCCTGCCTAGATATAAAGGCAGGGTTTATATTTTAGTTAATTGTTCAAGTAATTTGTAAGCATAATACTTGCGAAACTCTATTTGTTCAAGCGGTTCAAAAGTTCTTGTTTTTTAACCTCAAGCTTAGCTCTCCTTTGCTCGATTTCTTCACGTTTTTGGGCGATTTCTGCTTGCGCCTCGGGAGTTTCCAAAGTGCCTTGCGACTTGTGAAATTCTACTAGCATATCAACGATTTTTGGGTCTAATTCGTTGACATAATCAGGATTTGACCATTTCGGCACGTTGCTTTCAGGTGCTTGCTTTTTGCCGCCTTTTTGGAGTCAGTACACATCAACCTTGATAGTATGCGTTTTGTAATGAATTAAAAATTCGTTAGTCTTTTCTAAAATTCAGATCTTTCAAACTCTGCACACTGGCATTGATCACCGCGCCGACAATCAAAATCTTAGCGATGAGAATAAACCAGAACATCATGACCACCACGACAACGGAACTGAAGAAACGAACGTCCACGAGGTGATTAACATAGTTGTTGACATAGACTGAAAAGATATTGAGCAGTAAGAGCAAGGTCAACAAGACAAAGGTGCTACCTGGCAATACATGTCGAATGCGTCGCACCTTAACATTGGGCAGGAAATAATAAAGCATGACCAAGATAGCAAAAATCAAGGCATAGACTAAGGGACCTGTTAGGTCTTGCAGATAATTAAAGAGAGGACTATCTGATTTCCAGTAACTTTTGATAAGGTTGAGGAGCATGCGACCAAAGACACTCAGAAAGAGAGCTAAAGCAAAGAGAATCTGCAGACCAAAACTGACAAATAAACTCATGAGCTGATGGGAAATCATTCCTCTATTTTTGGCTACTCCGTAAGCTTTATTAAAGGCTTTCTGCAGGAAGTTCATGGATTTTGAAAAGGTCCAGAGAGCTGACAAAACTGCAAAACTCAATAAGCCTGTAGAAGGTTGGGTCAGTACTTCTGTAATAATCTTTGCGACCACATCATAAACCGTATCTGGCAAAAATTCATTGACAACCTTTAAAAAATTGGAAACTGGAATCTGAAAATAGGGGAGCATATTGACCACCACCAAAAGCAGGGGGAAAATCGAAATCAACCAATAGTAGGCTACTGCGACACTGGTCAACTCACTATCGGAAGCTTGATAATAATGCAAAAAAGCTTTTACTAAAGGCTTGTCTGTCAGCTTTTGCCACCACTTCTTCATATCACACTCCTTCACTTATAAACTTGATTAATTTCTTCTTACCAATTCCACCATATCATAAGGCAGGGTATTGGCAGCTTCCTTCAGAGAATAGTTCTCTAAGTTATTGACATTTTGTCGTAACTTCTTGGCATACTTGGTCGTAATCAATCGTTTCTCTTCGTATTCGAAAATCAACTTACGCTCCAGATAATAGCCTCTCAGCATTTCATCGATATTGTTAGGCTTGACACGATTGATAACCCGTTCGACAAAGGCACCACTGGTGATGATAGCTGTTTCTCGGAGACGAGAATCCTGCATGAAACTAATCAAAGAACTCTTATAAACCCCTTTTAGGTTCTCCAAACTTTCGATAATCATCTCTGTATTTTCTAGATAGAGCTCTGCAATTTGGTCATAGTCAAGGGCTCTGAGTTTCTGTGATTCTTCATTTTTCCAACTACGGAAGGTCTTACCTAAGGTAAAGGTTTCGTGAAGGAGAAAACGTAAAATCCGTAAGGAAACAAGGAAATAATAGGTCAATCGTGAAGCAAACTTGCGATTGATACTTTGTTCCATGTTTTTCAGATAACGCTGGTAAACCCGATAAGCACGCTCACTCATCTTGTCTTCCTCGTAAGCCTGTTCCAATCCATCACTCTCAATACTGAGGATAAGAAGTTTCAAGGCCTCCCAATCCTCCTTAGCATTTTTATTTTCTTGGCTTAGGATAAGGTTTTCTATTCGTCCATGATAATTGTCAATGGCTGCATAGAGAGGGAGCTTATTCTTATGAGTTTCAAGTTCCTTTTCTAACTCCAAAGTAACCTCATTTAAAATAGCGATATGCATGAGATAATCCTTACTTTCTTCCTGTTCATCAGAAAGATGAGGCAAGACCAAGAGACCTGTTAAAAAGCTGACAAGCGTCACACCTGCAACAAGGAAAAGTAAAATTGGATATTCCTGCTCTAAATCACTTGGTATCAGAAGAATCGTAGCAATTGACACCGTTCCCTTGACACCTGAGAAGGTCAAGAGAAGCATGTCCTTCATATACTTATTTAGCTTTTTCTTAAGACGTAGAGTCCTATAGGCATAATAGCCATAAATCATGACAAAACGGATAGCAAAGAGGACAAAGGTAAGGGCTATAAGAGATACCAATAACAGTAAGGGATTATAGATTGGATTGGTCAAGATAGGTTCTGCTATCATTTCCAGCTCCATCCCTAAAATCACAAAGACAGAACCGTTGAGCATAAAGTTCACTGTGTGCCAGACCGTCTCGGTAACCGTATCCACTTGGGCTTCGAGGAGCGTAATTTTCTTAAAACGGCTTGCCTTTAAAATTCCAGCAACCACAACGGCAATAATCCCTGAAACATGGACTTCTTCTGCCAGAAAGAAAGTCACCAGAGGCAAACTCAATTCTAATAAAAGTTCACTAGCAATATCCGTTGCTCGCACACTTAGCAAGAAAGTATGTAGGAAGCGATTAGTCATGGCTGTTAAAAAGCCTATCAAAAAACCGCCTAAGATTGAAAAGATGAGCGAACTACTAGCTTGCCCAAGGGAAAATGCTCCTGTTGTCCAAGCTGTCAAAGCTACCTGAAAAGCCACCAAGCCAGAAGCATCATTCAAGAGTCCTTCACCCTTAAGGATATTGGACACGCGCTTAGGAAAGCTAAAACGCTCCGAAAGAGAGGCAAAGGCAACCAAGTCCGTAGGGCCAAGGGCTGCCCCAACAGCCAAGCAAGCTGCCAAGGGAAGGCTGAGCCAAAGAAGATGAGCCAAGCCACCCAAACTCAGGGTCGAGATGAAAATCACTGGAAATATGAGATAAACAATGATTCGCCAGTGTTTTAAAATAGCCGTAATATCTGCTTCCTCCGACTCTCGGAAAAGCAAGGGCCCGATAACTAGGGCCAAAAACAACTCTGTATTGAGGTGAAAGTCGGTATTGGGTAAAAAGAGACCAATCACGATTCCCAAAAGAATTTGCACCAAAGGGAGAGGCAAAAAGGGCAGGAGTTTATTGGTTGTACTCGAGACAATCAAAACCAGTAAAAATAGGATGAGGTAAATCAGTAATTCCACGCACTTCCTCCTTAATCTTTTTTACAACAGGATTCAAATATCTCCTTCTGCTCTTTAATCTTTTGATCAATCTTGGAACAATCTTTGTGCTCAATTTTTCGCTGGCACCGTTCCATTTCAAGAGCTACTAATTTTTTCTTGATTTTAAGCATTTTTTTGCTCATATGCGCTTGGTCTAACACACCCACTGCACGTTCGTGGATTGTTGACTCAACAAAATTCTGGCGCATGGCATCTAGCTTTTCACGTAGGTATTGTTTATCCATGTCTATATCTCTCTAATTTTTCAATCATCACTAAAAATGGTGGGTTGTTGACTTGGTTTAAAGTTCGATAAATGGCAGCTGTGTACTCTTGTTGATTCAACCAGCTAACAAAATCCAAGACAGCATCTCGCTCAATATCTCCTCCCTCATGACCATAGTAGATCATAATGGCAATCCGTCCACCATTGACAAGCAAACGACACAGCTTGTCTAAGGCTTCAATAGTTGTCTGAGGCTTGGTAATGACGGACTTATCAGCCGACGGCAGATAACCCAGATTAAAAATCCCTGCCTTGGCTTCTGTCACAAACTGGTCCAGAGTCTCATGGCCTTGCAAGATTAACTGGGCATTTGTGTAACCAGCCTGGTCCAAACGCTCTTGGGTTTTTTCCAAGGCTTGCTTCTGAATATCAAAGGCATAGACTTGCTTGGCTAGCTTGGCTAAAAAAAGGGTATCGTGGCCATTTCCCATTGTCGCATCCACAACGATATCCTCTTTTGTCACTACTTCAGCCAAAAAATCATGTGCCATCTCAAGTGGTCTTTTCATTTTCAAACTCCTGTTTTACAGCCTTACATCCTTGTACACTTCCACGACGTCGCATCTCAGTTTCAATAGCATTTAACACTTCCCATTTATTGAGGCTCCACATAGGACCAATCAGCATATCTCTAGGTGCATCTCCCGTGATTCGATGAATGACGATATGCTTGGGAATGATTTCCAGTTGGTCACAGATGACCTTAACATATTCGTCCTGACTCATCAACTGCAAGCGTCCTTCGTGGTAATCCCGTTGCATACGAGTATTGGTCATAAGGTGAAGCAAGTGCAGTTTAATTCCTTGAATATCGTTATCCGTGACACAGCGGCGGACATTTTCAATCATCATCTCATGGGTTTCACCAGGTAAACCATTGATCAAATGGGAAACAATCTCAATTTTGGGATACTTTCTCAAACGCTTAACCGTTTCCACGTACAATTCATAGGAGTGGGCGCGGTTAATCAGATCAGAGGTTGTTTCATAAGTAGTCTGCAAGCCCAATTCAACCGTCACATGCATGCGTTCCGACAACTCAGCCAAATATTCGATTGTTTCATCTGGCAAACAGTCTGGCCGTGTTCCTATATTGATTCCTACTACACCTGGCTCATTGATAGCCTGCTCATAGCGCTCTCGAATCACTTCCACCTTTTCATGGGTGTTGGTAAAATTTTGAAAATAAACCAGATACTTCTGAACATCCGGCCACTTGCGGTGCATAAAATCAATTTCCTTATAAAATTGCTCACGGATAGGCGCATCTGGTGCTACAATAGCATCTCCAGAACCTGAAACCGTACAAAAAGTACAGCCCCCATGAGCCACAGTTCCATCACGATTGGGACAGTCAAATCCCGCATCAATAGGGACTTTAAAAGTCTTTTCTCCAAAGAGTTTTCGATAATAATCATTCAAGGTATTATAAGATTTCATAACTTTCATTATAACAAAAAACACCTACAATCTCAAAAGCCTGACTTTCCTATAAATTCCTCTGTTTCTCGTTTCCATTAGCCATTTTTTATGATACAATATGGATATGATTTTAATGAAATTAGCATCTATTTTATTATTGATACTGACTTTAGTAGTCTGCATTATCATAACCAAACTTTTTAGATTAAAAAAACTAGGACGAAACTTTGCGGATTTGGCTTTTCCAGTCTTGGTATTTGAGTATTACCTGATCACAGCTAAAACCTTTACCCATAATTTTCTTCCTAGACTGGGCCTAGCCCTCTCACTTCTAGCTATTATCCTCGTTTTTTTCTTTCTTTTGAAAAAACGTAGCTTTTACTATCCTAAATTCATCAAATTCTTCTGGCGTGCAGGATTCTTATTGACTCTTGTCATGTATATCGAGATGATTGTTGAATTGATGGCTCAGAAATAAAAAAATGAAATCAAAAACACCTCAATCAAACTAAAATACAATGATTGAAGTGTTTTTCTTTATATCTTTTTTAATAATTTCTATTTACTCTCTTTATCAGGAAATAGATAACCAATCCCTACACAAGCTAGGACACCTGCTCCAATGACCAAGCCACTTGAAATTGGCAACAGATCCAAAATTGCATTCGCAATGATAAAGGCGATAATCAAACACATCAGACTAGCCTTGTAGTCTTTTTTCAAAAGATTTTCTAGGGCAAAATAGAGGAACAAGCCTACCGGAATCAATGGCCAGAGGTTGATATTCAAACTTGGCCAGCCAACAGAACCAAAATACAATACTGTCGCTGCTGCTAGTAAAAATACAATCCCCAATACTTTTTTCATTTCTTTATCTCCAATTTCTTTTTTTAGCAACTTGAGTTGTCTAATACTGTCCCCTCACGTCCCTTACAAAAATCATTATAGCAGAGGGTAGTTCCAAGAACAAGGTCTTTTGCCTATCTGGTCTATATTACGATCTAAGTGGTTAAATCGTTAAGATAAAAGAAAAGAAGCCCTAATGAGCTTCTTCACTTTGCCGATTGCAGGGATTGAACCTGTGACCTAGGCTTTACGAGTGCCTTGCTCTACCAACTGAGCTAAATCGGCGATTACACTTACAGTATAGCACTCTGAGAATAGATGTCAAGGAATTTTCATCTCTACTTGAAAAAGCCTGTCCTGAGACAAGGCTTTGAGTTTCTTCCTATTAGGATCCTGCACTTTCGTAGGAATCCAAGCCCCTGTCCCAGAGTTTAAGGGAAATGACAAAGAAAACAAGGGAAATCAACATCAAACCTCCGATGTTAAAGATCGCATCCTTATCCTGCAAGAAATAGCTAGCAGGATAGTAGGCCGTAAAAGCAAAAGGTACAATAAAACTGATCAACCAACGAAGAGCTGAATTGTAAATAGAAATCGGGTATTTGGCAAAATCATTAAACATATAGAAAATATAAATCATAGCGCCTGACTGCTTGGTCCAAAAAGCGATGCTGGCTGTCGCGATTTTCAAAGAAGTATAAATCAAGGTCGCAAAAGGAATGCAGACTAGGAAAAGTAAAAATTTTGGAAAGCTCCAGGCAATGCTGGTCACTGTTGTTCCCAATAAAATACCACCGACTAAGAGTTCACCCAAGGCATCAATCTGAAAGGTCTCGACTAGGATGTGGAAGAGGGGATTGATAGGACGAGTCAGATACTTGTCAAACTCTCCCTTTCTCACCAAGCGTTGTCCCAATGCCCAGAGATTATCAAAAAAGAGATGGTCCAAGCCCTTGGGAATCAATGAAAAACCATAGATAAAGGCGATTTCTTGAAAAGTCCAACCTTCTAGGGATGGGATGTGTTGAAAGATGACATTGAGAAACAAGAGGTTCAAGCCTTGGGTTAGAAAAACTCCCAGCACACCAACCACAAAATCCACCTTGTATTCCATGATTTGTTTGATGTATTGTCTGATAAAAATCAGATGCATGCGTTGATATTTTTTCATACTAACCTCCCTGAATTGTGATAAAGGACTGAACTCGTTTCCAAATCAACTGAGACAAGCCCACCATCACTAAGAGCCAGAAAAACTGCAAAGCGAGTGCCTGAAGAATCTGATTGGCATCGTATTTCCCAACAATAATCATGACTGGCGTGTAGATCAAAGATGAGAAAGGCAGGAAGGACAGAATATCTGCAACAACCTTTGGAAAGAAAGCCAAGGGAATCAAACTTCCAGACATAAAGGCCACTAAGGAAGTTTTGAGTAGATTGGACCCCCAAAGATTTTTAAATACAAAGGCTGAAAATCCGAAGCAGATATTAAAGAAAAAGTTAATCAGATAGGCCAGCGTTAAGCTAAAAAGATAAAGGACAGTTAATCCCAGCACTTCTACAACACCTTGCCCAGATAAGATTTTCATCAACACAATGACACTTAAAAATGGCAGTCCTACACTGATAAAAATCAACCACTTGGAACCAAGCTCGGTAAAGAGATAAGAGGCCGCAAAATGCACTGGTCGCAACAAACGCATGATAATGGAACCATCCTTGACCTCCTCCCCAATCATAAAGGAGCCATCCGATCTGGTCAACAGATTGGTCACAAAACTCATAATGATGTAGAGGGTGATATCTGCCATACTAAAGCCCTGAATCAAAGACTCCTTGGAGGAATCAAAGACAGCCTTCCAGAGATAAAAGGCCACAAAAGCACCCATGACATCGCCGATTCGATAAAGAATGAAGTTGACTCGATAGGTGATCAATTCCTGAACACCTGCATTGATAAAGGATTTATAACGTCTCCACAATTTGACCATCTTAGAGCTCCTTTCGATAGAAGCGACGGATAATATCCTCAATATCCGTATCCACCATCTTCAAATCGCGGATTTCAAAATCAGACAGGGTTTGCTTGATAATATCAGCTGACTGGTAGCGAGAACTATCAAATTCAATGTTGAGGCTATTCCCTTGTCTATCAATGCTCATATCCGAAAAGCCTTCATAGTGAGAGACAAGATGACTTTGACCTGGTAGCAGTTCAAAGGAGAGAGTCTTCATCTTGCCAAAAGTCTCCTTGAGCTGGCTAACCGTCCCATCAAAAATCTCCTGCCCCTTGTCAATCATAAAAATTCGATCACAAAGTTGCTCAATATCACTCAAGTCGTGAGTGGTCAAGAGAATGGTAGTCTCTTCCTCCTGATTGATCTGGGTAATAGCCCGACGAATGTTATCCTTGACCGAAACGTCCAAACCAATGGTCGGCTCATCTAAAAAAAGAACCTTGGGATTGTGAAGCAAGGAAGCTGCAATATCCGCCCGCATGCGCTGTCCCAGTGAAAGAGTTCGCACGGGGTCCTTGATAAAGTCCTTCAAATCCAAGACTTCATTCAAAAAATCCATGCGCTTATGAAAGAGCGAGTCTGGTACATCATAAATCTCCTTTAAAACCGTGTAGGTCTCTTGCAGTGCCAAATCCCACCATAGCTGGGTACGTTGTCCAAAAACAACCCCAATATCCTTGACATAATCTTGGCGATTATCCTGCGGAATCTTGCCATTAATCCGACAAAAACCAGATGTCGGTTTTAAAATCCCTGTCAGCATTTTGATGGTGGTTGACTTCCCAGCACCATTAGCCCCGATAAAGCCTAAAATTTGTCCTTTTGGGACCTCAAAGGTCAAATCCTTGACCGCTTCAAAGGTCTGCTTTTCAGGATGAATAAAGGAGCGCAAAGCCCCCTTCAAGCCTGGTTCCTTAACAGTCTTCACAAAATTTTTCTGAAGATGTTCCACTTCTATCATTGCCATATCTATCTCCCTATGGTAAGGAATAGCAATATTGTATTGTTGACTACAAATATTCTAAATCCTTACTTTCTAAACCCTCTACATTTTATTATTACAGAAGGCTTTATACCAACCTATTATAGTCCAATAAAAAATGGAATGCAAGCGTTTGCCTGTGGATCGTGAAATTATAGATTTCTCTCCCAAAATAATAGTTTTAATCCAAAATTCTGGTTTGATAGTCTCCTTAAAACACCAAAAAACCCACCCAATGGGCAGGTTTCATCTGTACTGTTCAGCTAGATTAAGCTTTACCTTCTGAACCGAATACGTCGATACGTTCTTCAACTGATGCTTGGATAGCTTTTACACCGTCAGCCAAGAATTTACGTGGGTCGAAGAGTTTTTTCTTGTCGTATTCTGCTTCGTTTGCTTCGTAGTCACGAGCAAATTTACGAGTAGCGTTAGCGAATGCGATTTGGCATTCAGTGTTAACGTTAACTTTGGCAACACCAAGTTTGATAGCTGCTTGGATTTGCTCATCAGGAATACCTGATCCACCGTGCAATACGATTGGGAATCCTGGAAGAGCTTCTGTCAATTTTTGCAAGTGGTCAAGGTCAAGACCTTCCCAGTTTGCTGGGTAAGGACCATGGATGTTACCGATACCAGCTGCCAAGAAGTCGATACCAGTTGCAACCATTGCTTTAGCGTCTTCGATTGGAGCCAATTCACCTTTACCGATGATTCCATCTTCTTCACCACCGATAGTACCAACTTCAGCTTCTACTGAGATACCTTTAGCGTGTGCTTTTTCAACAACTTCTTTAGCCAATTTAAGGTTTTCTTCAACTGGAAGGTGTGAACCATCAAACATGATTGAAGTGTAACCAACTTCGATACACTCAAGTGCATCTTCGTAGTGACCGTGGTCAAGGTGGATAGCTACTGGTACAGTGATACCCATTGATTCAACAAGGTTAGCGATCAAGTTGCGAGCAACTTTGTAACCACCCATGTATTTAGCAGCACCCATTGAAGTTTGGATCAAGACTGGAGCTTTTTTAGCTTCTGCTGCGCGCAAGATAGCTTGAGTCCACTCAAGGTTGTTTGTGTTAAATCCACCAACTGCATAACCGTTGTCACGAGCTGCTTGGACAAATTTTTCTGCTGAAACGATTGCCATTTTATCAGGCCTCCTGTATATTTTTATGGGTCATCCCATTTACATTGTTCATTTTATCACTTTTTGACAAAAAAATCTAGTTTTTCCCGCAGTTTCGATTGAATTTCTTCTATCTCCATCTATGTAAACCCTTTCTCTGCCTAGTCTTGGGCGACTTTTGGAAAAGTTATGAAGAAGGTTAGACGATTCTCCTCCATCTCGAAATGATAGGGTAATTTTTCATGTTCTAATAAACTTTTGACAACAAAGAGCCCCATCCCCGAACCCTTGGTCTTGCGACTAGCATTGTCAGAAAAAGACTGGGCCAGTTTTTCTTGTTCTTCAGGACTACAGCTATTTTCGATAAAGAACTCCCCTTCTCTTTCGCCAATGCGAACCAAGCCACCTGGAACAGAGTGCTTGATGGCATTGCTAATGAGGTTAGACAGGATTAACTTCATAACTGATGGATTTAGATAAACCTGCTGATGGTTCAAACTATTGTCAATCTGAAGTTTTCTCTCCTTGGCTAGCAAGGCATAATCCTTGACTAGACTTTGCGTCATCTGGAAGAGGTCAATTGTTTCCCTATCATCTCGCAATTCCTGCACAGACGAGAGAGAAAGTATCTGGAGAACGTGGTGATTGAGTTCATCCACAATCCCCAAGGCAACTCCCAGATAGTGGTCTCTATCCTTATAGCGGCCGATATTTTCTTTCATGTTTTCGATCAGGATTTTCAAACTAGCCAGCGGTGTTTTCAATTCATGGGAAGCACCACGTAGGAACTCAACCTTCATCTTCTCAAGCTGGAGAATGGCTTCATTCTTGTCATGCAAGTCCGCAATAACAGTCAAAAGGTGCTGGTAGAGGCTATTGATTTGTTCCTTGAGATCACCAATCTCATCCTTAGAATCCACGCACAATCGCACTTGGACATCCAGTTCCATCATCTGACGGGTCACGCGCTTGATTTCCAAAATCGGAGCAACAATGGTCCGAGCATAGATGTAGGCCACCAAGAGGGAAATCAGAAAGGAGGCCAGCAATGTATAGGGAAGAAACTGGAGACTGATTTGCTCTGCTTCCTTTTGCAGGTCCATGGATGCTAGAAACTGGAGAGTCATGGTGCTACCGTCTTGTGTTTTCACCTCACGCTCCTCGATAAAGAGGGAGGTGGTCTGGCGGTCCGTGTCTAGAGGAAGACTCTCTTTAACTTCTAACTTGTCCTCGGTCATCTCTCCCTTGACTGCTCCCTTGATCTCACTGGTCTGGGAGTACAAGTCTAATACTTGCTCAATATTCTGCCTATCTTTCCCTTCTAGGGACTGGGCAATAGCTGTCGCTTTCTGACCAATTGTTTCCTGACGATGGCTCAGATAAGTTGAAGGAAAGAGAAAATAAATGGCTAAATGAAGGCAAATAACCAGAACACTAAAAATCGAGAAGGTATAGATAAATATCTTTGTAAACAAACCTGTTCGTTTCATTTTCGCTCCAATTTATAACCAACATTGCGCACAGTGAGGATGCAGTCCAAGTCCAGCTTTTTCCGCAATTCCTTGATATAGACATCAATGACACGGTCAAAGGGAACCTCATCTGTCGCCTTCCAGACCGCATCGATAATCTGAGAACGAGTCAAGGCCCGTCCTTCATTTTTTACCAAATAATCCAAAATTTCCAACTCTTTGGCATTAATGGCCACTTCTTGACCTGCGAGGCTTGCACTGTAGCTCTCAAAGTCCACCTTAGCATCCTTATAGGAGAAGATTCGTCCCATATCATAATAGCGCTTGAAAATCGCATCTACTCTTACTTTTAAGAGGGACAGAGAAAAAGGTTTTTCCAGATAGCCATCTGCGAGCGAAGCAAAGGCACTCATCTTGTATTCCTCATCCTGAAAGGCAGTCAACATCAAGACAGGAACCTGACTGGTTTTACGAATCTCAGCTAGAACTTCTAGGCCATTGAGCTTAGACATCTGAATATCCAGTAAAACCAAGGCTACTTCATAGCTGGAAAATTGCTCCAAGGCTTCCTGACCGTCCGCCGCCTCAATAGTTTCATAGCCACAATCCGTCAAATAGTCACTGATCCCCTCACGGATCATATCTTCATCTTCTACAATTAAAATTTTCATACTTTGACTGCTCTCTATTTTTTATTTTTCTTATACTCAATGAAAATCAAAAAGCAAACTAGGAAGCTAGCCGCAAGCTGTACTTGAGTACGGTAAGGCGACGCTGACGTGGTTTGAATTTGATTTTCGAAGAGTATTAGAATAAATACCTACTCTATTTTCTATTATAGCCTCTTACTGACCTTTTGTCTCTAAGAAACCCACCACTAGATAAAACAAAGAGAGCCTATCGCTCTCTCTGCTAACATTTCACTCTCTATGGACTGAAAATTATTTAGTTGATTTTGAAAATGTTACAACGTAATTATAATCTTTCCCATTAGCTTGATATACATAGTCCTCTTTGAAAGTATAGCCACGTTTGCTCAACTCTTCTTTCTTAGCTTCAACTTGGTTCTTAACTGCTACTTTTACCTCTTCATTTGATAAACCTTCCGCAATTTCAAGAGAAGTTCCATTGATATCTCCTAGGAAACCTGCAATATCCTTCATTTGATCAAAGTTATAAAAAACATTTACTTTAACCTTTTGAAGAGCTGGTTGTTCTAGATTTCTACGATTTCTGCTAGCACGTGGTTGAACTGCTGGAGCCATTCTGAAACCTGAAGTTCCTGTAACCTCCCTAGTGAATGTAACGACATAGTTATAATTTTTCACAGTAGTATCTTGTTCAAAAATAATGTCATTTTTCACATGATACCCTCTAGCAGCTAAGTCTTTTATCTTGGCTTGAATTTTTTCTTTTACTAGCTCTTTTGCCTGTGCTTCACTCGTTCCTGCAGGAATTGTGACAGTGTTATTTTCTCCCGGGTCAGATAGGAAACCATGAATATCTGGCATTTCAGCGAAGTTATAGCTAATATTGACAGTTCCATCTGGTTCTGATGTTGAACGTGCCACTCTTCTTGCTCTTGCTTGAACTGATGGGGCATTTCTAAAACTTGAAGTTCCCGTTGTAGTTTCTGTTGAAGCTGGTTGTGTTGAACTTCCTTCTGGAGATACTGTTGAAGTTGATCTTTCTTCAGTAACAGGCTGTGTTGGACTTGTTGCTGTAGCTTCACCAGATCCATGACCTATTATCGTACTTCCATTGTCAATGGTAGTACCTTCATTACGTCCATTTGTTAAATTATCTTTGTTATAGTTTGGTGCTGGTAATTCTTCACCTGGAACATCAATTTCATCAATTTTACTTTGATACTCAGCTGTAGCATCTACAGCAGCATCGTGATCTTTAGCATTATTTATCGCTTCTAATCCTGCTTCTTTTAATTCTTTTAATTTAGCTTCTAACTTAACTTTTTCTGCTTCATCTTTAACTTTTTCAATTTCACTAAGTTTTGAAGCTGCAATTTTTTCAATAATATCTTTTCCATCTTTTTTTGCTTCCTCAAGTTTTTCATCTTTAGGTGCAACTTCTTCAGATGGAGTATCTGCTTTTGGTGCTGGAGATTCTGAACTTGAATTTGAAGAAACAGGTTGATTTGTAGTTCCTGCATTTGAAGGGGAATTGTCTGTTACTGGAGTTGAAGCTCCTGAATCACCCTCATTTGTTACATCTGGTGATGGATTTGAAACTTCGGATTTGTCTGCTTCTCCAGCTGGCTGTTCAGTGGAATTGGGCTCGCCTGAAGCGACCGGTATTTCTTCACTTGGAGTTACCGGTGCTGGAGTCGCTGGCTCGTCCGCTTTCGGCGTTGCTGCTGGTTCTTCAGAACTTGGGGTTGAAACTACAGGTTGTTCTGTAGTCCCTGTGTTTGAAGGGGCGTTGTCTGTTACTGGACTTGATTCTGCTGCATTCCCTGATTCATTTGTAGCCTCCGCAGATGGAGTATGGGAAGGTTCTGACGGTGTTTCAGATTTACCTGATTCTCCAGCTGGCTGTTCAGTGGAATCGGGCTCGCCTGAAGCGACCGGTGTTTCTTCACTTGGAGTTACCGGTGCTGGAGTCGCTGGCTTGTCCGCTTTTGGTGCTGGCGCCGCTGGCTCTTCTGCTTTTGGCGTTGTAGCCGCTGCTGGTTCTTCTGCTTTCGGCGTTGTTCCTGCTACTGGTTCTTCTGCTTTTGGTGTTGTTCCTGCTGCTGGCTCTTCTGCTTTCGGCGTTGTTCCTGCTGGTTCCTCTGCTTTCGGTGCTGATACTGATGGCACTGGAACTTCAGAACTTGGATTTGAAGCTACAGGTTGATTTGTAGTCCCTGTATTTGAAGGGGCATTGTCTGTTACTGGACTTGATTCACCTGAATCAGCACTAGTTGTAGCGCCCAGTGATGGAGTATTTGAAACTTCTTCCCTTGTTTCTGCTTTTGGCGCAACTGTGACTGGTGTTTCTGATTTCGCTGCTGACACCGCTGGGGTTTCCACAACTACTGGTGTCGTTTGTTTAACAGTAGTCGTCTGCTCTCCAGTTACAGTATCAGTCTTGGTTTCAACTTCATAACTTTGACAGCTACCAGAATTAACAATCGACACTTGCTGTCTTTTGACTTCTGTATTTCCATCTTTTAGAAAAGCCTCTTCGCTAAAATACAATTTACTATTAGCAAAAATCAAATCTCTATTTGCAATATGATTTATCTCAACCAAACTATCAACAGATAACCCCGTTGCTCCACTAATAGCACTCAGCGTATCTCCCCACTTAATAGTGTAGTGTGATAAATTGTCTATATTTTGAATATCAGCTTTTACTTCTGCAACTGTTCTAGCTACCCAAACACCATCTTGTTCGTTAGCGGAAACAGTTGGAGCTAAAAAGCCCAGCCCCAATAAAATCACACCTGTTGCAACAATTGCACCAGTTCTTAATTTTCTAAAGCCACGTAGGGATAATGTCCCTCTAACAGTTGTTTGTCTCATTGTTTTCCTCACTATTTTATATTTTTAAAAGGTAAACTCAGCCACAGCAGGCTCGTTTACCTTTTCAGTCTGGATAGGTATCTACAAGTTTTCTATTTATTTAAAAAACAAATCATGGATAAATTTTTATGCACAATTCCATATATAAATTGTGAAATTCCTTTCTAATAAATTCCATAGCTTTAGTATATCATGTTTAAACACTAAAGTACAAAGAAAGCAACTGAAAGCAATCATTTTCACCACTGCTTTCGGCTCTATTTTAAATTGTTAAATAGCCATTCTCTATCCACCATTCTTGAATAGAAAAACAAGAGGCAGTCTCTATTTTAGACTAATTTTTTCAAACTTATTCACCATCTAGTAAGAGCTCTTTTGGTTGTTTTCTAAGGAGATTGCTTGAAGCAAGCGCCATAACGAGAACCACTAGAATCAAAGCAAGGACAAAGACGATGATAAAGTCTGATGTCTGAATGGAAATGTCTAGGCTCGACAAGGTCTTGCTAAAGCCATCTACTTCTGCACCACCACCAAGGTTAGAGGCTTGAGCAGCCTTGCTGGCTTGCTTGGCAACACCTGAAGTCACATTGGCAAGAACAGTATTTCCGATTGCACGAGCTGTATAGCTGGCTAGGAAGTAAGCAGAAACTAGAGCAGGGATGGCAATCAAGATAGATTCAGTGATGAATTGCCCCAAGATACTTGCCTGCTTAAGACCGATAGAGAGGAGAATCCCCACTTCCTTGCGACGGGCATTGATCCAAAGACTAAGCAAGAGCGCAAGGAGAAGAACTGAGAAGCTCAAACTACCCCAAAAGAGGAGGTTGGCCATCTTGTACATACCAGAGATGGATTGCTCAAGAGCTGGGTAGTTAGAGGAGCTCTTAACGAGTGTGTAGCTCTTCCAGTTGATGCCGCTGATACCATTCAACTCTTTCATGACATCATCCAAGTTCTTGTCCGCTGTTACAAAGAAGGTTGCGTCCCCATAAATAGCTGTGTCTTCTGTGTATCCATAAAGTTTTGCAGCAGTTTGAATGTCTGTGATAGCTGTATTTTCATAGAGTTCTTGCGAGTAGGTTACTGCTGACTTATTGTGACCATCAAAGAGTCCCTTAATTGTCACTTCAACTGTTTCCTTGGCTCCTTTTTCATTGTCTGCATCATAGACATTAGAGTCCAATTTGACCTTATCCCCAACTTTCCAGCCGTGTTTGGCTGCCAAGTCCTTGTGCAGGAGGATCTTGTCCTTGTCGTCGTTTGTTAAGTGCTCTCCTTCAACCAGTTTATAAGAACCAGAGACAAACTTGTCTTCTTTAGAAGAGTCATTGACACCTGTAATCATTAAGCTACTTCCAAAATGTTTGGCACGGTCAGGTGTCAGATTTTTCTTGGTATCTGGCGTTTCGATGAGTTCATAGCCAGTCAAATCTCCGATAGCGTTGATGCGTTTCACATAAGACTCAATGGCCTTGTTTTCGGTGATTTTTTTGATATCTTCACCCTTGATATTCCCAGCACCACGTGGCGTACCTTGATTGACGCGACGATTGATTTGCATGGAGAAGCTGTTGGTGATATTTTTAAAGGTCTCCTGAGAAGCCTTGGCAGTAGCTCCCTTGATCGACAAGCCAACCAAACTCAAGCTCGCCATGAGGAGAATAATCAGGAAGATGACAATCGATTTGAAAAACTTCCTTGTAACATAGGCAAATGCGTTGTGTAACATAGATTCCCTTTCTAGATTTTATTCTATTTTATAGTTCTAATACTCAATGAAAATCAAAAAGTAAACTAGGAAGCTAGCCGTAGGTTGTTCAAAGCACTGCTTTGAGGTTGTAGATAAGACTGACGAAGTCAGCTCAAAACACTGTTTTGAGGTTGTGGATAGAACTGACGAAGTCAGTAACCATACCTACGGTAAGGCGACGATGACGTGGTTTGAAGAGATTTTCGAAGAGTATAACTGAAAAAGCTCATATTATTTCGTAGTATTGCGAGTTTCAGTCAGTTTCTTATCTTTCAACTCAAGTGTAACATCTGACGCTTGTGCCACTTCTTTGCTGTGGGTAACGACGATGACACATTTACCTGTTTTCTGGGCAAGTGATTTGAGCAGTTCGATAATATCTCCAGCAGTTTTAGGGTCTAGATTTCCTGTTGGCTCATCCGCTAGAATAACTGGAGCTTCCGATACCAAACTGCGAGCAATAGCCACACGTTGTTGTTGACCACCTGATAACTGGAGAACATTCCGCTTGATCTGACTTTCATCCAAACCAAGCTCAAGAAGAGTCTCCTTGCTGGCCTTTTTGTTGACCAAGCGGATATTTTCCAGTGGAGAAAGATAATCTATCAAGTTATAATTTTGAAAGACCAGGGAAATATGATGCATACGATGATAAGAATAGCCCTTCTTACGAATGTCCTCTCCTTGGAAAAGGATAGAACCTTCAACAGGACTATCTAGACCAGCAAGGAGGGACAAGAGTGTGGATTTTCCTGCTCCTGACTCACCAATAATACTGTAAAATTTCCCGGGTTCAAAATGATAATTGATCTGATATAGGATTGCTTCAGCAGTGTTCTTATAACGATAGGTAACATCTTGTAATTGTAATAAAGTCATGATTTCTCCTTCTTAACTAATAGATGATAAAATTTCTTTCGGTGATTTTCTAAATAAGAATAGGAAACAAAGGGCTACAGATAAGCAACTAAGCAGAACTAGAAAGACATAGGATTCTGCAAAAGATAGGATGTTGGTTGATAAACTGCTTGCTTTAGCTAGCGTGTCTTGTAGGGCCACCTGGTCTCCACTTGCTAGTAGAGTTTGGAGTAGGTAAGATGTGATTGCGTTTCCTGCAACAAATGCTGGAAGCAAAGCTCCGATAGATACCAAAACTACCTCTAAACAGAATTGTAGGAAAATCGAGCTCTTGCCTTTTCCAAGTGCAAGTAAAATTCCCACTTCGTAGACCCTTTCTCTCAACCAGAGAGACAAAACAAGAATTAAGGCCCCTGCTCCTGCTATCAACATCCCATAAAGGAAAATGGTCAGAAAGGTTTGGAAGGTTGCAACTGAATCTTTGATTTGTTCAAAAGCCTTGTTTTCCTTCTCGACTTGGTAGCCTTGACTTTCCAAAGCCAAGTTTTCCACCTGCTTCATGAGTCCGTCCATTTCCTTAGGATTTTCTACATAGAATCGTGCTGCACTGACTTGAGGTTCACTATTCTCCAAAAGGGTCTGGCTACTGTCATAGTCTGTAAAGACCTGGTTTTCACTGAAGTCAGAAGACAAGCCTGTAAATTTCTCTTGTTTTTTACCAGAGAAGATGCCGACAATTTCAAACTCAACTGTCTGTCCTTTGCCAGATTCGGACTGTCCAGCATCCAAGCCAATCTTGTCATGAAGCGAAAGACCATTCTTCTTAGCCAACTCTTCGTGAATCAGGATTTTCTTTGAATCCCCTTTTTGAAGGTGTCGACCTTCTTTTAAATTGAAAGCTGAACTGGTAAAGGTAACATCCTTGGATGAATGCTCAAGAGCCATTAAGCTAACCAAATTCTTATCCGCAGCTGACAAATCATCACGCTCCACGCTCTGCTCGCCACTCACCGCTTCCTTGTCTTTTAATTTTGCGATTATCTCGAGTTCAGGAGAGACATTTTCCAGTCCCTTAATCTTGCTTACAGATACTAGGTCCGACAGCTTGAAGGTCTGTCCATTTTCTATCTTCTTAATAGAAAAAGATGTGTTGAGTGATTTGTAAAGATTTGTTTCAACTGTTTTGTTGGACTTCATCAGAGTCAGACAGGCTGAAATTTCGGCCAATAGGATCAATAAAATCAGAAATAGAATAAAACTTCTCAGTCGTTTTCTGCTGACATAAGCCCAAGCTCTTTGGATTGGATTCATTTGTCACCTCCATATTTGTAAGACTATTATAAAATTCAAATATGAAATGTTTATGAAATACGAAAAAAGAACTAGAATTTTCACAAATGAGTGATTTTTTCTAGTTCTTTTTGATTTACAAAGACTTTATGTAGGGAAAACTACTAAGGATCAGATGAGATCATCTATTTAAGCTTCCTCTTCATCGTCTTTTTTCTTTTTGGCAAATAGTAAGCCAAATGCTCCAAGAAGAGAGAGAGCTCCTAATGCACCTGTAACACGATTTGCTTTCGTACCAGTATTTGGCAATACTGCTTGCGGTTGAGAAACTGATGGATTCGTTTCTGACACTTCATTCGGCAATTGAGTAGGCACTTCAACTGTTTGACTTGGTTGTTCAGTAGGCTGAGTAGCTGGCACCTCAGCAGGGGTAGCAGTATCTGGTCTACGATTTGTATCATCAGATGGCGTAGCTGGTCTTTGTTGACCGTCACCTGTTGGTCTAGCTGGACTCACTTTTCTGAAGATATGAGTTACAACATCACCTTTAGTTTCTGTTCTTACAAATACATAACCTTCAATTTCACCATGTTCAAATGCTTCATTCGCTTCACCTGGTACTGATGGAGCTTTAGCATCGGGTTGCTTCAAGTCATTGCCATTTTCATCAGCCCATTTAGTGATGATAAGTGATGGAAGGTCTAGTTTTGTTGAATCTCCTTTTCCAGTAACCATGACCAAATCTTTATTTGGTATTTCATGAGAAATTTTCGTCCGTGGATCCTTAACGGTTGCATTCCCTTTAGAATCGACTGTTACATCTTTTCCTGGATTTGCTTTTTCTACCGTTTTCTTAACTTTATCTTGTTCTTCTTTTGTTAAGTTACTTGGATCTTTGACTGGGACCTTCTCGGTTGGTTTCACTGGGTCGAAGTCTTGGTTCACTAGGTCTGTTCCTGGAATGGTATGACTGATTCCTGTTGTCGGATCTGTCACTGTTGCTGTGCCGTCGTCTCCTACTGTTACGTCCTTACCTGGGTTTTTATCTTTGACTTTGTCTGCCACTTGTTTTTTCTCTTCTGGAGTTAAGTGGGCTTTGTCTTTGACTGGAACTTTTTCGGTTGGTTTCACTGGGTCGAAGTCTTGGTTCACTAAGTCTGTTGCCGGAATTGTATGACTGATGCCTGTTGTTGGGTCTGTCACTGTCGCTGTGCCATCGGCTCCTACTGTTACTTCCTTACCTGGGTTCTTAGCTTTGACTTTATCTGCCACTTGTTTTTTCTCTTCTGAAGTTAAGTGGGATTTGTCTTTGACTGGAACTTTTTCGTCTGGTTTCACTGGTTCGAAGTCTTGGTTCACTAAGTCTGTTCCTGGAATTGTATGACTAATTCCTGTTGTCAGATCTGTCACTGTTGCTGTGCCGTCGTCTCCTACTGTTACTTCCTTACCCGGGTTCTTATCTTTGACTTTATCTGCCACTTGTTTTTTCTCTTCTGGAGTTAAGTGGGCTTTGTCTTTGACTGGAACTTTTTCGTCTGGTTTCACTGGGTCGAAGTCTTTAACAGTTAAATCTTTTGCTGAGATTAGTACTGATTCACCAGTTGTCTTATCAGTTACAGTAACATTACCCTTATCATCCGCTGTAACAATCGTATTTGGATTAGATTCTTTGACTTTATTCACCAATTTTTCTATTTCTTGTGGTGTTAAATGTTCTGGATCTGGAACTACAATCGGTAGTGGAATTTCTACTTCGAACTCTCTTGCTGGTTCACCTTTCAAAATATAAACTTTCACTGGATCATTTGCTGTTCCTTCGTTACTTGCGTCACTGTTGCCTTTCGTTGCTACTGCTTTGACTGCTGTTCCATCTTTAGCTACTGTGTGGTCTAATGTCACTAATCCTGTTGTTGGATTTACTGTTACTCCTGGGGTATTTGATTTATCTTTCCATACTCCATCCTCTTTCGCAATTTCAATGGTTTTCTCAGTTGTTCCATCTGTTGGTGTGAACGTTACTTTGACTTTATCCACTTCTCCTGTCGGTGTTACACTTACGCTTGCGTTCGCTGGATCTGCTTCCACTACTGGTGCTTGTGGCGTTGCTGCTTTCGTTGGATCCGTTGCGCTTCCTTCTGCACTATAGTCACTATTGCCGTTCTTAACTTTCGCTTTTACTTCGCTTCCATCTTTCGCTACTGTATGGTCGAATGTTACTTCTCCATTCGCTCCTATAGTGATTCCATTTCCGCTTGGTCCGCTCCAGCCTGTTTCTGTTTTCTTAATGACTATTTCTTTTGATGTTTCACTTCCACTTGGAATGTACGTGATTCTCATCTCATCAACGCCTGTTGGTGGCGTTACTTTCAACGTTGCGTCTGTTTGATTTGCTGTTACCGTTGGTGCTTGTGGCGTTGCTGCTTTCGTTGGATCCGTTGCGCTTCCTTCTGCACTATAGTCACTATTGCCGTTCTTAACTTTCGCTTTTACTTCGCTTCCATCTTTCGCTACTGTATGGTCGAATGTTACTTCTCCATTCGCTCCTATAGTGATTCCATTTCCGCTTGGTCCGCTCCAGCCTGTTTCTGTTTTCTTAATGACTATTTCTTTTGATGTTTCACTTCCACTTGGAATGTACGTGATTCTCATCTCATCAACGCCTGTTGGTGGCGTTACTTTCAACGTTGCGTCTGTTTGATTTGCTGTTACCGTTGGTGCTTGTGGCGTTGCTGCTTTAACTCCCACATACACCGTCAACGTATTACTTTTTCTTCCTTGACTATCAGTAGCCTTTAGAGTAACTGTATAATTCCCCGGTGGTGTTGCTTGTCCTGGTGTTTCTGTTAAACCAGATACGATTTCAAGAGTTGTTGAGCCGTATGGTTTATTATTCGCATCTGCAGCATTATCTTCTGGATCTGTCACTGTTACTAACTCTGCTAGCATTTCTTTAGTGATGGTAGTTCCTGAGTCATAGACTTTACGATTTGTTTCGCTACTTGCATCTGTTCCTTTATGTGATAGAACAGGTGCCGTATTCGTCACACCAACTACTTTCCACTTACCTGTCGCACTTGGCTCTTGACCTGCTTCTGGTTGGTTATATACACGAAGTCCTAATCCACTACCATATGATTCAGTATTATCTCCGCTTGCATTTTCTTCTTTAATATGAAGTTTTGTCGTTCCGCTTTGTTCATTTAGAGCAATACGAATATTATTTTCTGCTGGATTAGTAGTACTTACAGTTGAATTAATTCTTCCAACGTACCCATTCGCATTAGTAACTGCTGTATTATCTGCTCTTGTTGCATCTGTATGCCATGTACCATCTGTCCCACGAACTAGAACAATACTATTCGTTTTATTTCCTGATTCTTCACTGTTGTGGAATCGTAATTCTAATCGTTTCGCATCATGTGGTACTGTAACATCAACATGTTTGCTACCCGCAATTGTTGTATTAACTGAGTAGTCTCCCATTTCAACTGCTTTATTATCACTTCTAGTTGAAACCGTTCCCTCTGTGACTGTATTCTCCACTGTAATCGCTGGTGGTGTTGTAGTTTCACCATTTTTAGCGACTGATTGACGAAGTTTTACAGTAGCAGGAAGCGTAGCTGTCCATATATTACCGTTGATAGTTACTCCGCCATTATTTTCACTAGATAGAGTGGTATTATTCTCATCATTCAAATGAACTTTGACCACTCTATTAGTTGCATCAAATCCGCCTAAAGTACCACTCAATGTACGGCTAGTTGAAGTCACTGTTGTTGTATCAAAGGTTGGTTTTTGAGGAGTAACTTGGATGCCATTACTATTTGCAGATGATAAGTTATAGGCTGTAGTTCCAGTACCACCGGCAACTCTAACCACCGCATGAACTTTTTCACTATAAGTTAGATTATTGCTATAATCATTATTATTAAATTCAACTGAACTTATTCCGCCGTTTACTGTCTTAGAAGCAACTTTCTTATTCCCTTGGAATAATTCAACCGTAACTGATGCTCCAGTTTCTAGTTGACTGTTCGTTGGAAGATTTCCTACCGTTACATTCGGTTTAGTCGCACCTTTACCATACAGGGCATCTTCAGCAATTATCGGCGCTTGTGGTTTGACTGTTAAATTCACAGTAATATTTTGATCATTGTAGTTAGCCGTACCATCTCCACGAGCATTTCGTACAGCTTCCCCAAAGTAAACATTGACGTTTTCATTACGTTTACCGATTTTATTTTCAGGAGTATAGTTTTGATTGTTTTTCCACCAACCAATGATTATTCTACCTGGATTTAGCAACTTCGGATCGCTTAACTTGATAGTTCCTGCTGCAGTAATCTTACTAAATTCTGTTCCAACTGTTGTTTCTATCGTATCCTTTCCAGTCTCATACTTCGCTTCATTTCCATAAGTCTTGAACGTTACATTTTTTTCAATTCTTCCTGCTCCATTCGGATAAGTTACAACTATCGTTTTAGTAGTTATACCTGCTGTTGTACTTGGACTAGCTGGATTTCCATCTTTAAATGTAATAGTTGTACCCTCTGGTTTATTTCCACCTTCAAATTCTACATAGAAATCAGCTGTAACAGTTCTCGTACGTCCACCTGTTCTCCATACACTTGATGTTAATGGTTGTCCAACAATCTCATGGTATTCTGTCACTTCATTGCCGCCTACCTTACGATAAGTTACTTTTGGATATATCGTTACTGGAATATCCACATTTATCGCTGCATAGCCGTTTGCACTGACCGTTACAGTTTTATTCGTATTCCCCACTTCAGTTGTTGTAGGTATAGAATTGTCTTTCCAAGAGGCGCTTAAACCAGCAGGCATTTCCACAAAGTTACTTGGAGTATCTACATTGTCGATTGTTTCATCTTTAATCGCATAAATCGGCTTAGCTTTCACAGCAGCTATAGAGATTATTTTCTTAGCTTTATTTCCATTTTTATCTAGGACTCTTACTGTAATGTCTTTTTTAGCAACTGTACTTATTGTTCCTTTGATTGATTTTGTTGTTGCATCGTAAGTTAGACCTGTTTCCCCATTTGGTAACGAAACTTTAATGTTTGTATCGTCTACACCTACTCCTGCTCCATCCGATAAACCAAGAGGAAGACTGAACTCTTTTCCAACTTCTACAAGCGTATTATTCAATCCAATTGTTGGAATTTCGCGATCACCATCTTTAGAATTATTACTGTCATTTTCATCACTTGAAACTTCTTGGGCAACTACTTTTGCTTGAATTTTTGTTTGATCTTTAACTACTTGATCTTTCAAAGTGATTTCACCAGTAGTTGAATTAACACTAATTCCTTCTTTCTCACCACTTGTAATACGCCATTGATTATCAGTTCCCTTAGTAGCGATAACCGTTGTTCTTTCTTGAGGAGTTTTCGTCACATTCCCATTATCTTCTAATCGATTAGTGTCCGTTGGAGTGTATGTCACTTCCACTTTATTGACATTTGTTTCATTTGTATTATAACCAATTCTTACATCACCGTTGTTGTCAGGAGTTACTGTTGGTTTTGTTGGTTTAATTTTCACTTTAACTTTTACAGTTTTAGTCTTTGTTTGTGTTGCAGCAAAAGGTCCGTTTGCTGGACCACTAGCCGGTAACGTCACTCTTACTTCACGATCGACTTCGTCTCCACCGCGTCCTGTTACAGTAAGCCCTGACACCCATGCATAAGTAGTTCCTTCTGGTAATTCTTTCGATCCATTAATTAGCATTACTGCTGCTCTTGCTTGGTCGCTTGTTAATGAATCCCCACTATTTACTGTAACTTTATTAGTATCATTAGCACCTACATCAAATACCGTATGAACAATTTCACCTTCACGTCTTAATTTCGATAATTCATCTGTAGCCCTTGCAACGTATCTACCTGTTGGATAAGTTGCTCCTAGAAGATATTTATACTCTCCAGCTCCTGCATCGATGGATTTATTAATTTCTCTAGGCATAACATGCTCTCCAGAATTAGCTTTCGGCGGTACATCTTTGAATACTTTTCGCCCATTCTCTTCTGTTTCTTTTTTTATAAACCAATTCATGCCTCCTGTTAATCCTTCGTTTTTATAATAATCAGGATCATAGAACCAGTTAGGTTTAAGAGGAACTTTTGCAAAATCATACAACTTATTAACAAGTGGGAATGATCGATACACTCTATACGGTATTTCTTTAGTCGTTGTAGCACCATTTGCAAATGTAATAGTCGCTGTAGCTCGTCTATCTTGGTAATCAAGATTTAAATTTTCTGTATCAAATGTAACATCAACTGTAGCACCGTTAGGTAACTCTTCTAATTGTCCACCTTCATTTACTCGTACTAATGTTCTCTTATCATCATCCGTTAATTTTTCATATTGGATAAAGTTAATTACTGGACGTACATTTAAGTTATACCCAACTTTGAAGAATCCTAGACTTTGTTTTTCAGTTTCATTTCCTGAAGTATCTGCTGTTTTAGCGATTAACTCATAAGATGCTGGATCAACAGTCTTAATAAGACTACCTAATACTGTTTCACCATTAGGATTAGTTAGCTCTTGACCATTTCTAACGACTTGAGTTTCAACACCATCTTTTTTCACCCAAACATTTAACTTATTACGAACACTATTAGTGTTTGAATCCGTTACATCATCTTTATCATAGTTATCTGTTACTTTTACAAGTGAAGATGCTGTGATAGAAGTATCTGTTAATCTTGGAGCATCATCTGCTGAAGTTCCCAAGTTGTTAGAGTCTGAACGTTCTACTACTGGTTTCGTTGAATCGATTGGTACGAAGTATAAGTTTACAACATTTGTTGTTGTGTTTTGGTTTTCATTATTACGTTCTGCTAATGATTGTCCATTCACGTATTTTGGACGTAAGTAAACTTGCGCTTTATGAATAGCTCGTTCACCATTCACAACATTATTTAATGTAAATCCTGGTAATCCATTTACTTCTCCAATTGTTACATTTTGAAGAGTTGTACCTGTTCCGTTAGCTTTACCATTCTCAACCAATTTATTCGCAGAGTTACTTACAGGTTGTCCTCCTCTTAATCTATCTTTGTCTACTAAGTCAAGAACATTGATATAGTCTCCATCTTTAAGGAAGGCTGTACCAGACATGCCGAAGCCATCTTCGCGTCTTTCAGCTTTACCTTTATTAACCCCTTGCGTTGCAACAAATGATGGATTTTCTGTATGGTTAACCGACCAACCTTCGCGAAGGTTTAACACTTTTAACACGTCATTAAAGTTAAACGACTGACCTTTCGTTGCATCATAGTAATAAATCAAACTACGGTTACTATTCACTCGATTATCAGATGGGTCATTTGACCATGCAAATCCTTTATCTGTATCACGCCCCGGAACTTTTAATCCTTCGATATTTTCGAATTTATAATCATTTCTGATATTTGCAAAACGAGTAACGAATCCTGCTCCGTTATCCTTATTCGGTGCTGTTTGAAGCCAAGCACGTTTTTTATCTTTGGTAATTACGATTTCTCCAGTATCAGAGATTTTAATATCATCATCACTTAGATTTAATCGAGGATTAGCATTTCGTAACGCAATACGAATACCTGTTTTTTCAGCATCATTTAACGTTTGATCATTAGCTTGAATAATACGGTTTGAAGAGTTTTCAGTGATTTCCAATCTTCCTGTAACAAGTTCTGAAGCGCTCGCACCTGAAAGTGTTGATATGCCATGTTTTACTCTCGTAACTGCATAAAGTTCTTCCCCTTCTTCTAAACCATTTGGACGTTTAGCTCCATAATCACTAGGTTCAAAAATCACGCTCGTACTATTACCAGCAACTTCTTTTTCTGCTAAGAATGTATTCGGATCTTTACTACTATATAATCTTACAAATCGAGTTGAATCTCTGTTAACATTTCCTGCTCCATCTCCTTTAGGAACAACATTAGAAACTTCGATTCTAGGTTTATTTCCTGCTTGACCATATAGAAGTTCTCCAGCAGTTGTTCTTTCTGCTGTACCATCTACAGCTTTTTTCAATGTAGGTGCGGATGGAGTGATAGCATAATAAACTGGCTTTTCAATAGTTGCAGGCGCAAATACCGTTCTAGTCTTACTATTATTATCGTTAATATCAGATGCTGTCGTAAAATTCACCTTAATCTTACCGGTATAATGCCCCATACGAACAGTGGCACCTTTTGATGCATCCGCGGGATTAGAAGATATCCCACGTGAACCTCCTGGTCTTTCCAATTCATAAGTTATTCCTTCTGGTAAGTAGGCTTTCCCTCTATCTTCTTTAGTTTCTGTGTCCACTACTTTCCAATAATCTACCGCAGAAATATTGTTTGTTCCACCTGTAACTTCAATCGATTGGTTATTGCTTAATCCAATAATTGGCTTATCAGCATCCTCGGTTCTATACGTATTTTTTAATTCTAAGTCGATGACACGATACTTGAACTTAAAGGTACTAACATCTGTCGAACCACTTCCTGTAACACGAATCGTTGCTTCGTGTTCTCCTAACGTTTGTGTATCCGATACTGTTCCACTTGCTAGGCGTTCGCTGTATGCATTTGCTTCACTATTTCTATTAGTTTGACGACCACCTGCATAGTTCGTTCCAGCCATTCCACGTGGTAAGTTTTGAATATTGATATCTTGGATAATTCCAGAATCATCCCATACTTTTAATTCTGGATTAAACGTTGCACCTCGTATAACCGTGAAAATAGGAGTTGTCGAAGTTGTTCCTAATGATATACCATTGATTGTTGCTTGTGGTTTCGCTGAGTCTTTGACGTTGAAGGTAACCGTTTTACGAATTTCTGCCGGTGCGTAGATAGTCATCCCATTAGCTGTCGTTGTCCCATTTTGTGCATTAGTTGGGAATAAAACTTTCGCTTCTTTTTGCACCGTTCCAACTGTCGTTAATGGAGTATTTTCACCCCCATTTACCCATTGGAATTGCATATGAGCCGGGAAGTATAAGTCGTTGTCCACAGTTGTTCCATTTACTGTGGTTGCTAAGAAATTGTGTGGGTCTCCTTGAGGTGTATTTGGTACAACTGTTTTTGGAGAATTTTTCAACACAACATCCGCAATAGTATATTGGAATTTATAGTTTTTCGTATTTCCATTCGCATCACTAACTGATACCGTTGCTTCTTGGATTCCTAAATTTGCGGTTGTTGCAACCACATTATCTTTAGTCAATTGATAAGTCGTTCCGCTCGGAAGATTCGTTTTGGCATTATCACGATTTCCTTCTTTATTGAACCAAACACCCTCTGGAACGCCAGATATCTTAAAGGTTGACACAGTACCTGAATTATCAGCTACTTTGAATGTAGGATTAAATGTAGCCCCACGGAAGATTACGAAACGATTATCACTAGCACGTTCCGTCAATGCTCTTCCATTCATCATAACAGTAGGTGCATCTCTATCAGGGTTTTTCGCTGTATCTTGATTAGTGTCACTTGTGTCACTGTTTAAGAATGTAGCTGTTGCTGTTACGTTTGATAGGTCTTTTACGGTTGGTTCTGTAATCGTAATTTTACCGGTACTACTGTCTACTGTAATTCCATTTGGACGTGTCCCTTGAATCCCCCATGAATTTCCATCTTTTTTAGCAATAATCGTTTTAGGATTAGTTTCATTTGTAGGAACGTATTGGAATGTTACTTTATCTGTATCTCCTTGTGGCGTAATGCTAACTGTACCATCTTGAGGTCCAACTACTAAAGGTTTTGTAGGTTTTGTCCCTTTCATTGGATCGATAGTCGTCATTTGTCCATCTGGATAAATAACTTTAATTTGGTTTGTACGACCTACAGTTGTGTCATATTCAAACTTCACACCATTATTTACTAAGTCTGGGTTTAGTTCTTTTACTTTTCTTAAGACTTCGTCTTTAACACTTTGCTTAACAGCACCATTTTGAACATCATTTCCTGTAAGCATACGAACAGGTGGTTCATTTGGCACTGCTGATAATACTTTAACTGTTAGTGTTTTAGATGGATTGGCAGTATTTGTCCAGTTACCAGCTTTATCTTTTGCATTTAGCGTAACAGTTAAACCACCAGTAGGAATTTTATATTTTCCACCATCTTGGTTTAATTGAATTTTCAAGTCACCTTTAATAGTGTCTCTTTTACCGTTAGCTCCTGTTACTCCACCGTCAGCTGTATAAGTTGTAGCTCTGGAGTTATAAGTTCCATTAATGGCATAGTTAGCATTTGTTCCTTTGGCGAATGCATCCATTCCATCCCCTAAGTTATCATCTTGCATTTGTACTTTTAATGAAACTTTACCATCTGTGCTTGGTGTTACGAATAATGTTACTTGGTTATTCGCTGGAGTTGTTGCCAATGTTTTTCCATTTTCACCTACTTGGATTGTAGGAGCCATACCGTCTCCAACTACTGTAGTACTAGCTGACATATCAGACCTTACATCTGTATGTTTTACATTTTTATAGTCTAAGTACGCTGAAGTTGGAATAATAGATTGGGCGTAGTATTTACCACTTTTAATTTGAACGCCATTAAAGACCGCATTCCCACTACTATTTGCGTTTACTGTAGCAACTTTTTCTGTCTTTTTAACTCCATTTTCTACATATTCACGGAATAATGTAATTGGATAACCATTCGTACCGTTTGATACCGTTAGGTTTTTCGTTTGACCACGAGAGTTTGTTAGATTTTCTGTGAATACCGGAGTTTTTGGTTTAATCGCAAACTTGATATTCAAGAAGTCCGCAGAGCCATCATTAAACTTACGTTTAACTTTATATTCTACTAAACCTGGCTTATCAGCACCGTGCATCCCGATTTGAGAAGCAGATAATTTATTCCCTTCTTTATCGTAGAATTCAAATGTTTGACCAGCCGCATTCGCTCTATAACTTGCTGAAGGTTGGTCACTTCCAGGTCTTGCAGTATATTGGTGCATGTCAAAGTTACTGTTATATCTACCTGAGTCATCAAATCCTAAGATACCATCAGCCTTAAAAGGTGCATAGTCAAAGTCATGTCCACCAAATCCATATGCTCCTTGAGGATATGCTGTATTATAATGTTTTCCTTGATTAATTAAGAATGTACCATTCCCAACTACGTGTAATGGATAGTTATCTGTATCAGATCTATCATATTTATGACGTCCGTGCCATTGTTGCGCTAAGATACGGCGACCCCATTGTTGAACACGATATCCAGCTGCATAGTACAGTTTATCCATTTGCGTATTGTTCGTGTTAGTTGTTTTAAACGAAATAGTATATTTATCACGTCCATGTAGTTGGAAACGATAAACAGCCGCTGTATTGTCAGCAATTTTTTCGAACATATCATCAGATTTTGCTGTTTCTCCAGCATCACCTTCTAAGCGACGGTTATAGTAACCGGGATTTCCATTTGTTCTTGCTAATCCTTCTAAACTATTTTCATTTGCGCCATCTCTTCTAATTCCAATTTGTGTACCATGGAATAAATTATTTCGAACTCTAGAGCCTAAATCTCCTGTACCTGCTACTTCTTCTGCAACTCCAACTTGAGGAGTTCTTTCAATCGTAATACTGCTATTGTCTACTACTTGTCCTTTTGGAATAGAGAAGAAGGCATACCCATCGTGTTGATCTTCGTGGGCAGCATTAAAGGTAATTGTCCATAAATATCCGCCCTTAACTTCGTTTACTTCTTCATATACTAAACGTTTAACATCTCTTACTGGAGAGTGAGTTCTGTTATTGGCTACTAAACTTTCTGTAAACGTGTGGAATAAATAAGTGTATTTATCATATGGAGATGAACCTTTTTGACCATCTTCATAGTAGAATTCTTTAGCAGTAGCGTAAGGCGTTGTATATGCATTAGGGAATCTAGAATCTCTAACACGATCATCTGCTGCACGTTCATGACGATTTGCAGGTAGTACTGCTTCAAGTTGAAGACTAGGTTGATTGTTAAGGAACCCTTCAGTAAAGTCACGAGCTTGTTTAAGATTAGCTAATGCTTTATTGAAATCTTCTTCAGACAACACTCCATTTTCATCAACAAGTCCAAGTTTTTCATTTAACTTATCGTAGTTACCTTTGATGGCAGCTACTTTAGCAGCGTCTGCTCCATTGTCTTGTAAGTACTTAACAATTTTACGCATTTCTTCTGCTAATGCATAATTGTCCGTACCGTTTGTGTAGGTTGGTAATTCTTTAGATTCAGTTACTTTATTAGAAGTCGCTGCTCCTACTGTTGGAGTTGCGTTTCCGCTATCTACTGGTTGAACTTCTGTAGTTCTTCCTTTTCTCCCACGAGCACTTCTAACAGGTATTGCTGTTTCACTATTCGAAGCATCTACCTCAGCACTACGATCTTTTTCTGATTTTTTAGTTTCTTCTTCAGAAACTTTACTTTCTTGTTTTTTTAATAACTCTTCTACAGAAGAAATGGTTCCCTTTACAAGTGTTAATTGTTGATTCACTTGTTCTTGCGTAGCTTCTTTATCTCCGAGCAGTTTTTTAGCTTCTACAACTACTGTATTAAACTTCCCTTTTTCTTCATCGTCTTTTACATTTGTTAATTTACTTTCTAACTCTGTTAAAGCTGTTTGTAAATCAGCGATGTTTACTGAAGAAGTATTGATGACTTTATTTACCAAAGTATCTTGAACTTTTACATCACTTAACGGAGTTGAGTTTCTAGTCTCTTTCTCAACTTGCCGATCAGAAATAACAGAAGCTTGCGTAGACACTTCAGCTGGCTTGTTTATTTCCTTAGTATTTTCTGGCCTTCCACTAGTTCCAGATGAATCCCCTCCACCATTCATTGTAGTTTCTAACTGATGAGCATTAGGATTAGCAGTTGCTGGAGTTACAACTTCTGCAGCAGCTACACCTCCTCCATTAGCAAAAAACATTAATGCTGCTACAGCAACACTTGCAGCACCAAAATGGTACTTACGAATAGAATAACGGTATAGTTTTTCACCATTATCATTAGACTTTTTACCAAACATAAAAATGTCCTTTCTATTGTTTCAGTAGAATAAGTTTAAAATCTTTGAAAGATAATATCCCAACAATATATTAATGCTTTTCAAATAAAAAATCAAGCATTTACATAAACATCATCTAAAAATGTAAGCGCTGTAACATTGATATTTAAAGGTATTCATGTTATATATATATATATATGCAAAACTTATTACACAGCTGTTTTCTGCTATATAGTATAAAAATTTAATATAAATAAAAAAACAGATCTTACCTTTTGCTTCGGAAAAATCTGTCATTATTTTATTTTAAATGGTAGACTGCCTATCCTTACATTTTATAGACAGCAGATTGATGAAAGCTTATTATTGGGTAAAGAGCTTATCCCGAAAAACTCCAACCATGGCTTACGAACCTCGTCTTTGCTGGTTTCTCTGTATTTTCTAGTTCTTATTTATGATGCTCTTTCAATAGTTCTTCAAACTCTGCGACAGTCATACCTAATTGATCACTTGCAAATTCGGAAGTTAAAACATGTTGGCGTACCATATCCAGAAATGCAAAAAGTTTCCCTTCTTCTCTTCCTTCAACTTTCCCACGCTCCAGTCCCTGTTCAATACCACGTTCTAATCCTCTTTCTTCAGCTTGTTCCAAGGCATAGTCCTGTGCTAACAAGGCTTGTTCTTCTCGCATACGTAGTTGACTAAACATTTTCCTGTCCTCCTCGGACCAGCTCTTGTAGTCTAGCAGTTGATCTGCCTGGCTGATGGCTCGCTCGGGTGCTTGGGTAAAGGGTTTATTCCCAAAAAACTCCAACAACGGCTTACGAACCTCGTCTTTGCTGGTTTCTCTGTATTTTTTAAGTTCCTATTTGTGATGTTCTTTCAATAGTTCTTCAAACTCAGAGACAGTCATACCCAACTGCTGACTGGCAACCTCAGAAGTCAGAAGACCTTGACGAACGAGATTTACTAGACCTACTTTTAATCCCTCTTCAATGCCTTCCGCTCGTCCTTGTTCAAGACCACGCTCTAAACCTTTTTCAAGACCTTTTTCAAGACCCTCTGCTCGCCCACGTTCAAGGCCTCGTTCTAATCCTCTTTCTTCAGCTTGTTCCAAGGCATAGTCCTGTGCTAACAAGGCTTGTTCTTCGCGCATACGTAGTTGACTAAACATCTTCCTGTCCTCCTCGGACCAGCTCTTATAGTCTAGCAGTTGGTCTGCCTGGCTAATGGCTCGCTCGGGTTCTTGAGTAAAGGGTTTGTTACCGAAAAACTCCAACCACGGTTTGCGAACCTCGTCTTTGCTGGTTTCTCTGTATTTTTTTAATTCCAAGAACGCCATCTTGACTAGATGGTTTTCTTGACCGTTATTTGTGATGGTTAAGACCTCACCTGTCGTGTCCTCTCGCATGCTAAAGCTATGAAAGGCCAAGTCATCTTGGAAGTAATTACTAGCCACAATTGCGATAGCGTAAACAGGTGCAATATGTTTGTAACTCTGATGAGTATTACCCTCTTGCTGGCGAATTTTCTCTAGGTTTTGATTGACCTGGCTACATAAGTAAGCCCACAAACGATTGATGAAAAAATTCTGATGATGAACTTGGATTTCGATAATAACCTGCGTGCCATTGTCCAACTCCGCCAAGACATCTATGCTAGTGTAGAAATCCTGCGCCGAGTACGGCATGGAAGGTAGTACATGAATATTGCTCCCCTCCAAAATGGTTACATTTTTTGCTGGTAAGTCCAACATATCGCGGATAAATTGACAAGTGATTTCTGGATTGCTAAAAATCTTCTTAGCAACCAAATCGTTGGTCGGGCTGATACCCGGATGTCTTAAAGTCATCCATTTCCTCCTCTTATTATACCACAGTTTTAAATCTAATTTTGCTAGATTCGATGGTTCTATCTATTTATTCGGAAAAAGTAGAAAGAGTAGAGAGAATTAGGAGAAATTTCAAACGATATTATTTATCTGAAAACGATGGACGTCCACCATAGATATTATAAACCTTATAAAACAAAAGAGCTAGCCTAAGCTAACTCTTACCCTATGCGGAGAGAGGGACTTGAACCCTCACGACCTAAAGCGGTCACAGGATCCTTAGTCCTGCGCGTCTGCCAATTCCGCCATCCCCGCGTCGATTACTTTACCAGTATATCAACTTTTGGGATACTTGTCAACACTTTTTTCAGATTTTTTTCATTTTTACTAAGCAAGTTAGTCTGAAAGTTCATTTAGATTTTCATCTACTAACTTAGCCCCAAGTGTATTTTTGAAATGACCTAGGGCAAATTGATGATTTTCAGGCCAGATGGAAGCAACGGCTGGTTTTACAATCTCGATATCATATCCTAGATTATAGGCATCTATAGCTGTATGTAGGACACAGATATCCGTCAAGACACCTGATAAAATAACTGTAGACACGCGACGCTCTCTCAAACGGATATCCAGGTCAGTCCCTGAAAAAGCTGAGTAATGGCGTTTATCCATCCAAAAGACACGACTGTTTGAACCATGCTCTTGATAAAAGGTACCCAAATCTCCGTATAAATTCCGTCCACTAGTGCCAATCAAATTATGAGGAGGAAATAGCTTGCTTTCTGGATGGAAACAATCGTTTTCCTCGTGAGCATCAATGGTAAAGAAGATATAATCTCCGCGTTCAAAAGCTAACCGAGTCACCTTGCTAATGGCTTCCGAAATTGCCTGAGCTGGGGCGCCTGCTGTCAACTTTCCACTATCAGCAACAAAATCTTCTGTATAGTCAATCGAAATCAAAGCCTTAGTCATTAGTAATCTCTTTTCTTCACTTCTTCAAAAATATCTGAAATCAAGACCTTAAGGTAGGTTCCCTTCATTCCAAGCGAGCGACTTTCAATAATCCCCGCAGACTCAAGTTTACGAAGGGCATTGACAATCACAGAGCGGGTAATTCCGATACGGTCTGCAATCACTGACGCAGTCAACTGACCTTCATTTCCGTTTAATTCCCCTAAAATAGCTGAAACAGCACGGAGTTCTGAGTAAGAGAGAGTATTGACTGCCATGGTGACAGCAGTACGGCGACGAATATTTTTCTCATCTTCTTCACGTTGGAAGTTGAGGAGCTGAATCCCAACAACGGTACTGGCAATCTCAACAAGAATCAAATCCTCATCTTCGAATTTCTTATCATTGCGCCAAATAATCAAAGAGCCCAAGCGAATTCCTGATACATGAATCGGTGCAATAGTCGTCAAACCATCTGGAAAATCAGAACGACTTTCCACAGGGAAAATACTCATATCATGCTCAACAGGCAAATTTGCTTCTGTTTCGTAAATCATATTAGCCCCTTGAACGTAGTCATCTGGGAAAATCTTAGTTTGGAAAAATTGCTCTACGCGATCTGTATTGGTTTTATAGCGCATAAAATAACCAAGGAGACGTCCCTTACTATTGATAATACAGGCATTGCAATGAATAATATCCGCCAATTGACGCGTAATAGCGTTGTAGGGAAGTTCGTCCTGCAACTGCTCCTCTGAGCGCTTCAGGATAGAAGTAATTTTTCTAGTTTTTTCTAATAAATGTGCCATTTTTCACCTCGAATTTAATCGCTATCATTATAACATAAACAGCTTGAATTTTCAATTATTATCTGAAAATTGCTTATTTAATTGCAATTTGAAAAAACAAGAATATTTTTAATTAAATTGCTTCTTTTCTATTGACAATCCTCCTATTTTTGTGTATTATAATATCACAAGAAGATAATATAGCTATTTTATCTATCTTTCTTTTTCCATTCGGTCTCCTTATATAAAAAAGCGATTCATTTTGAACCGCTTTTTCTTATTTATCGCCCTTGTTACGAATAACAAAGCCTGTTTTCTTTTCGCTTGAAGTAGTGCGTGGTTTTTTATTATCCTTACGGTAACGTTTTTCCTTATCAAAACGATTATCTCCACGACTGCCTCTCTTGAAATCATCACGGCGACCACCACGACGGTTGTCTCCTCGGCGATTATCACGACGGTCATCTCCACGACGACCTCCCTTAGCTTTACCACCGAAGCCATTAGCTGATGGTTTGAAAGGTAGTGGTTTTTCACGTGCGATTTCCACTTCTGGAAGGCTATCCGGATCTTGAACAGTCAGGCTCAAGATATACATGGCCAATTCTTCTGGAGTAAATTCGGCAGCTAGTTTACGAGCATCCTTGCCAAATTTTTCAAAATTGCCACGGATTGTCTCATCTGCAAAATCACGTTCGATTTTCTTGAGAGCTACTTGTTTTTTAGCTTGGAAGGCTTCTTCAGCACTTGCAGGTTTAAGACCTTTCATGCGTTTCTTGGTCAAGTTTTCAATAATTTGAAGGTAGCCCATTTCGTTTGGAGCAACAAAGGTAATCGATTGACCTGACTTACCAGCACGACCTGTACGACCGATACGGTGAACATAACTTTCAGGATCTTGTGGAATATCGTAGTTGTAGACATGAGTCACACCTGAAATATCCAAACCACGTGCTGCCACGTCTGTTGCAACCAAAACATCAAGGTTACCGTTTTTGAAGTCACGAAGGACACGAAGACGTTTGTTTTGGTCTAGGTCGCCATGAATTCCTTCTGCACGGAAGCCACGGATTTTAAGTCCACGAGTCAATTCATCTACACGGCGTTTTGTACGACCAAATACGATAGCAAGTTCTGGTTGCTCCACATCCATGAGACGGGTCATGGTATCAAATTTTTCTTGTTCTTTAACACGGATATAGTACTGGTCAACTAATTCTGTTGTCAATTCCTTGGCAGCAATCTTGACATGCTCAGGCTCTTTCATAAACTGAACACCGATACGTTTGATAGCATCTGGCATAGTTGCTGAGAAGAGCAAGGTTTGTCGATTTTCAGGGACACGCGAGATAATGGCTTCGATGTCTTCAAGGAAGCCCATATTGAGCATTTCATCCGCTTCGTCAAGGATAAGCGTTTCAATATCTTGTAATTTCAAGGCCTTGCGTTTAATCAAGTCCAAGAGGCGACCAGGTGTTCCCACCACGATATGGGCACCAGATTTAAGAGCTTTGATTTGTTTTTCAATGCTGGAACCACCGTAAACTGAGCGAACTTTGACTCCCTTGCTACGGCCAAAGCGGAAGAGTTCCTCTTGACTTTGGACAGCGAGTTCACGAGTTGGAGCGATAACCAAGGCTTGGATGGTCGCTTCTTCTGTACGGATTTTTTCAAGGGTTGGCAAGCCAAAGGCTGCAGTTTTTCCTGTACCAGTCTGAGCTTGACCGATAACGTCTTTTCCTTCGAGGGCCAAGGGAATGGTTTGTTCTTGGATGGGACTGGCTTCTACAAAACCAGCTTTTTCAATCTCTGCTAGCAAATCAGCAGACAAGTTTAATTCATTAAATTTCACGTTATTCTTCTTTCTAAAGGTGGTGCGAAGCCACCCTATAGGGCTTAGTTTATACTTTTCTTTTTATGACGTATTTTCATATACTGGATACAAAATCGTGTTGCTTCTTTTCCACAAAAGAAAAGTACTGTTTTCTTTGCAACCTATCTAGTATAACACAAGACCAGAGCAAAAGATAGTTAAATCCGTCGATAAAATCATGTAAACGATTTTTCTAAGAAAACAAGGGCAAAATTTCCACTTTTTCATAAACTTTTTTAAAGCGTAGCAGAATTGTGCAAAAGTTTTTTTCTTGTGCTAGAATGAAAATCGAATAGGAGGAAGATAAATGTTAACTTATGATTTAATCGTTATCGGATTTGGTAAAGCTGGTAAAACACTAGCTGGTAAATTGGCTTCAGCAGGCAAAAAAGTTGCCCTCGTTGAACGTAGTAAAGCTATGTACGGTGGAACTTGTATCAACATTGGTTGTATCCCAACTAAAACTTTGCTAGTTGCTGCTGAGAAAGACTTGTCTTTTGAAGAAGTCATTGCTACTAAAAACACGATCACTAGTCGCCTCAACGGTAAAAACTATGCTACTGTTGCTGGTACAGGCGTGGATATCTTTGATGCGGAAGCTCACTTCCTTTCAAACAAAGTCATCGAAATCCAAGCTGGTGATGAAAAGAAAGAACTGACTGCTGAAACAATCGTCATCAACACTGGTGCTGTTTCAAACGTCTTGCCTATCCCTGGACTTGCTACAAGCAAAAATGTCTTTGATTCAACAGGTATCCAAAACTTGGACAAATTGCCTGAAAAACTTGGAGTCCTTGGTGGCGGAAATATCGGTCTTGAATTTGCTGGCCTTTACAATAAACTAGGAAGCAAGGTTACAGTCCTAGATGCCTTGGATACTTTCCTACCTCGTGCAGAACCTTCCATTGCAGCACTTGCTAAACAATACATGGAAGAAGACGGCATTGAATTGCTTCAAAACATCCGTACTACTGAAATCAAAAATGACGGTGACCAAGTCCTTGTCGTAACTGAAAACGAAACTTACCGTTTCGATGCCCTTCTCTACGCAACTGGACGTAAACCAAACGTAGAACCACTTCAACTGGAAAATACTGATATTGAACTTACTGAACGTGGTGCTATTAAAGTAGACAAACATTGTCAAACAAACGTTCCTGGTGTCTTTGCAGTTGGGGATGTCAACGGTGGACTTCAATTTACTTACATTTCACTTGATGACTTCCGTGTTGTTTACAGCTACCTTGCTGGAGATGGCAGCTACACACTTGAAGACCGTCTCAATGTACCAAACACTATGTTCATCACACCTGCCCTTTCACAAGTTGGTTTGACTGAAAGCCAAGCGGCTGATTTGAAACTTCCATACGCAGTGAAAGAAATCCCTGTTGCAGCAATGCCTCGTGGTCACGTAAATGGAGATCTTCGCGGAGCCTTCAAAGCTGTTGTCAATACTGAAACAAAAGAAATTCTTGGAGCAAGCATCTTCTCAGAAGGTTCTCAAGAAATCATCAACATCATCACTGTTGCTATGGACAACAAGATTCCTTACACTTACTTCACAAAACAAATCTTCACTCACCCAACCTTGGCTGAGAACTTGAATGACTTGTTTGCGATTTAAGTTGAGATTTCATCTTATCTAACAGCCCTATTTGGGCTGTTTTTATTTCTGCGAAATCTCAAATCTGTCTTTTCCCTCTTTTGTGATATAATAGAAACATGAAATTAAAAACTACTTTGGGCCTTCTTGCTGGGCGTTCTTCCCACTTCGTTTTAAGCCGTCTTGGCCGCGGAAGTACGCTCCCAGGAAAACTTGCCCTTCAATTTGATAAAGATATTTTACAAAACCTTGCTAAGAACTACGAGATTGTCGTGGTCACTGGAACCAATGGAAAAACCTTGACAACTGCCCTGACTGTCGGTATTTTAAAAGAGGTCTATGGTCAAGTTCTGACCAATCCAAGCGGTGCCAACATGATTACAGGGATTGCAACAACCTTCCTAACAGCCAAATCTTCTAAAACTGGGAAAAATATTGCCGTCCTCGAAATCGACGAAGCCAGTCTTTCTCGTATCTGTGACTATATCCAACCAAGCTTATTTGTTATCACCAATATCTTCCGTGACCAGATGGACCGCTATGGTGAGATTTACACAACTTATAAGATGATTTTGGATGCTATTCGTAAGGTACCTACGGCTACTGTTCTCCTCAATGGTGACAGTCCGCTTTTCTACAAGCCAGCTATTCCAAATCCTGTAGAGTATTTTGGTTTTGACTTGGAGAAAGGTCCAGCCCAGTTGGCTCACTATAATACCGAAGGAATCCTCTGCCCTGACTGTCAAAGCATCCTCAAATATGAGCATAATACCTATGCAAACTTGGGTGCCTATATCTGTGAAGGTTGCGAATGTAAACGTCCTGAATTAGACTATCGCTTGACAGAATTGGTTGAGTTGACCAACAATCGTTCTCGCTTTGTCATCGACGGCCAAGAATACGGTATCCAAATCGGTGGTCTCTATAATATCTACAACGCCCTAGCTGCTGTTGCTATTGCTCGTTTCCTCGGTGCAGATTCACAACTCATCAAGCAAGGATTTGACAAGAGCCGTGCTGTCTTTGGACGTCAGGAAACCTTCCATATCGGTGATAAAGAATGTACCCTTGTCTTGATTAAAAATCCAGTCGGTGCTACCCAAGCTATCGAGATGATTAAACTAGCACCTTACCCATTTAGCCTATCTGTTCTCCTTAATGCCAACTATGCAGACGGTATCGATACCAGCTGGATCTGGGATGCGGACTTTGAACAAATCACTGACATGGACATTCCTGAAATCAACGCTGGCGGTGTTCGCCATTCTGAAATCGCACGCCGCCTTCGAGTAACAGGATATCCAGCTGAAAAAATCACTGAAACAAGTAATCTGGAACAAGTTCTCAAAATCATTGAGAAGCAAGACTGCAAGCATGCCTACATCTTGGCTACCTATACTGCTATGCTTGAATTCCGCGAACTGCTGGCTAGTCGTCAGATTGTTAGAAAGGAGATGAACTAATGGTTTATACTTCACTTTCCTCAAAAGCTGGCAATTACCCCTATCAGCTCAACATTGCCCACCTCTACGGAAATCTTATGAATACCTACGGGGACAATGGAAACATCCTCATGCTCAAGTATGTGGCTGAAAAACTGGGAGCCCATGTGACGGTTGACATCGTTTCACTGCATGATGACTTTGATGAAAACCACTATGATATCGCCTTTTTCGGTGGCGGTCAAGACTTTGAACAAAGTATTATTGCAGACGACCTACCTGCTAAAAAAGAGAGCATTGACAACTACATCCAAAATGACGGTGTAGTTCTAGCCATCTGTGGTGGTTTCCAACTATTGGGCCAATATTATGTTGAAGCTTCAGGTAAACGTATCGAAGGGCTAGGGGTCATGGGCCACTACACCCTCAACCAAACCAATAATCGTTTTATCGGGGACATCAAGATTCACAATGAAGATTTCAATGAAACCTACTATGGTTTTGAAAATCATCAAGGCCGTACCTTCCTTTCTGATGACCAAAAACCACTGGGACAGGTAGTTTATGGAAATGGAAACAACGAAGAAAAGGTCGGCGAAGGGGTTCATTACAAAAATGTCTTTGGTTCCTACTTCCACGGACCTATCCTCTCTCGTAATGCCAATCTGGCCTATCGCCTAGTCACTACTGCTCTCAAGAAGAAATATGGTCAGGACATCCAACTCCCTGCCTATGAGGACATTCTCAGTCAAGAAATCGCTGAAGAATACAGCGACGTGAAAAGCAAGGCTGACTTTTCTTAAACCAAGTAAAACTCTATCAAAAAACTCCGCTATCTTGTCGGAGTTTTTTTGTCTTTTCTTTTACCCTTCTCCCTTGCATTTTCTCTCTTTTTTTGCCAAAATAGAGGGGTAGAAAGAAGGTAGCATATGTCTAAATTACAACAAATCGTAACATATCTTGAATCAGAAAAACTAGACGTCGCTGTCGTATCTGACCCCGTCACAATCAATTACCTCACTGGCTTTTACAGTGACCCCCATGAACGCCAAATGTTCCTTTTTGTCCTAACGGATCAGGAACCCCTCCTCTTTGTCCCAGCCCTTGAAGTAGAACGTGCAAGCAGCACTGTCTCTTTCCAAGTTGTAGGCTATGTGGATTCTGAAAATCCATGGCAAAAAATGAAACATGCTCTTCCACAGCTTGACTTCAAACGCGTTGCTGTTGAGTTTGACAATCTCATCTTGACCAAATACCATGGCTTGAAAACTGTCTTTGAAACTGCTGAGTTTGAAAACCTCACTCCTCGTATCCAACGTATGCGCCTCATCAAATCAGCTGATGAAGTGCAAAAAATGATGGTTGCAGGTCTCTATGCGGACAAGGCTGTCAATGTTGGTTTTGACAATATTTCTCTTGATAAGACAGAGACAGATATCATCGCCCAAATCGACTTTGCTATGAAACGTGAAGGCTATGAAATGAGCTTTGATACCATGGTCTTGACTGGCGATAATGCTGCAAATCCACACGGCATTCCAGCAGCGAATAAGGTTGAAAATGATGCTCTTCTCCTCTTTGACCTTGGTGTTCTAGTCAACGGTTATGCATCAGACATGACTCGTACAGTCGCTGTCGGCAAACCTGACCAATTCAAGAAAGACATTTACAACTTGACTCTTGAAGCCCAACAAGCTGCTCTTGACTTTATCAAGCCAGGTGTGACTGCCCATGAAGTGGACCGCGCTGCCCGTGAAGTCATCGAAAAAGCTGGTTACGGCGAATACTTCAACCACCGTCTCGGTCATGGTATCGGTATGGATGTCCACGAATTCCCATCTATCATGGAAGGAAACGACTTGGTCATCGAAGAAGGCATGTGCTTCTCTGTTGAACCAGGTATCTATATCCCTGGTAAAGTCGGTGTCCGTATCGAAGACTGCGGTGTTGTTACCAAGAATAGCTTTGACCTCTTTACAAGCACCAGCAAAGACTTGCTTTATTTTGATTAATATTCATCTAATACTCAATGAAAATCAAAGAGCAAACTAGGAAACTAGCTGCAGGTTGCTCAAAACACTGTTTTGAGATTGTAGATAAGACTGATGAAATCAGTAACCATATCTACAGCAAGGCGACGTTGACGCGGTTTGAAGAGATTTTCGAAGAGTATAAAATCTTCCCACAATAAAACGCATAATATCAAGGGTTTTATATCAACACCTGATACTATGCGTTTTTTCTGATTTTTAAGACTTTTGACTCAGCATCTTTACTTAATCTTTTTAATACTTTGACTAAGAATAAATCCTACAATCATCCCTACAATATTTTGCATAAAATTTGGTAGGATTTCTGGTAGAGCTGCTGCCCAGCCATTCATCAAAGTAGAACCCAAGGCATAGCCCCCTACCATGGCAATAGTTGCCAAAATAAGGCCTAACCACTGAGTTTTTCCTTTAAATCCTGCAAAAAATCCCTGCAAGCCATGGTTGACCAAGCTAAAGAACATCCATTGAGGGTAGCCTGATAAGAGGTCAATCAAGAAACCTGCTAGTCCTCCGACTACAGCCCCTTCACGACTACCAAAGTAGAAGGCCGCAAAGAAGACACCAGCATCTAAAAGAGTTAAAATGCCTGTTGGTGTTGGAATTTTTAGGAAATAACCTAGAACCACAGAAAGGGCGGTTAAGAAGGATACAAGGGCGATTTTAGTTGTTTTGGTTTGCTTCATATTGTCTTACTCCATACTGATCTGCTTGTGCAATGGCACGGTAAACGAAAGCCTTAGAGCTTTCTACTGCTGGTAAAAGTTCATCACCTTTAACCAAGTGACTGGCAATGCTAGAGGCAAAGGTACAACCTGCACCAGCATTTTGGCCTTGGATAACGGGATTTTCTAGGACTGTAACGGTTTGTCCGTCATAAAAGACATCTACAGCCTTGTCCTGACTAAGGCGATTGCCTCCCTTGATAATGACTGCTGGCGCGCCTAAGTCATGCAATTTCTGCGCTGCAGTTTTCATGTCTTCCAAGGTTTTGATCTCTTGACCAGCCAATAATTCTGCTTCTGGGAGATTAGGCGTAATCACACTGACATGAGGGAAAAAGCGAATCAACTCTTGGCAGAGTTCACTGACAGCCACGTCGTGCGTTTCCTTGCAGACCAAGACAGGATCCAGAACCACAGGCACTCCTGGGCGTTGCTTAATAAAATCCAATGCCTTCTCAGCCACACTAACAGTAGGAAGAAGACCAATCTTAATCCCTGCAAATTTCACATCACGCAAGCTATCTAATTCATGTTGAAAAATGGCATCGTCAGTTGGAAAGACTTCAAAGCCCTTCTCTGTCAAGGCTGTCAAACAAGTCACTGCTACAAAGCCATGCAAGCCGTTCAAAGTATAAGTGGCTAAATCAGCCGATAATCCACCGCCACTAAAAATATCATTTCCAGAAAGTGCTAAAATACGATTATTCTTCATAACGAATCTCCTTTAAATACAAGCCATTAGGTGCTGCTGTTGGACCCGCTAGTTGCCTGTCCTTCTTCTCCAAAATCAAGTCAATCTGCCCTACTGGCATACGATTATTTCCGATTTTGAGCAGCGTCCCCACCATATTGCGGATCTGTTTATACAAGAAACCATTTCCTGAAAAGGTGAAGGTCAAAAATTGTCCTGTCTCATCAACCCTGAGACTAGCTTCTGTAATGGTACGAACCTTATCCTCCACACTGGTTCCAGAGGCTGTAAAACCTGTAAAATCATGGGTTCCCTCAAGCTTTTTGATTGCCATCTGCATCCGTTCCACGTCAAGCGAATAAGGAAAGTGAGTAGCATAGTGACGGCGCATCGGATTTTTAGGACGGCCTCTATCCACGATAAACTCATAGGTCTTGCTGTGCTTGGCATAACGACAATGAAAATCATCCGCCACAAGCTCAATTGAAATCACATCAATATCTTCAGGAGACTGGGTATCCAGAGCAAAGCGAAGTTTTTCCTCATCCATTTGATAGGGGAGGTCAAAATGAATCACCTGTCCCAAAGCATGAACCCCACTATCAGTCCTACCAGCACCGTGAACAGTGATTGCTTGGCCCTTATTCAATCTAGTCAAGGTTTTTTCAATTTCTTCCTGAACGCTGCGCGCATGAGGCTGGCGCTGAAAACCAGCAAAGGCATAACCATCATAGGAAATAGTTGCTTTATATCTTGTCATAATTTCTATTTTACCAAGAAAATAATCCAGTAACAAGCTATAAAACCCAAAACTGTCCGGGTACAATGTTTCCAAAAAGAAAAACTTAGGAATCAATCCTAAGCTCTCCTTTGAAGTAGGTACATGACAAAGATAGAGGTTACAATCAACCATGATCCTAAAATGGTGAAGACCAACATTCCATTGTGAGTTAGTAACCCAATCGTAGCTAGAACGAATGGAGTCGTAAAGGCTCCGAAACTACAGCCTAAAACTGCAAATGAAGTTGCTTGATTGAGGAGTTTAGCTGGAATTCTTTCAGAGACAAGTTGAAAGACCGTCGTCAAGGCTACACTGTAGGCAAAGCCAGCCAGAACGATTCCTGCCACCACCACCCACAAGGACGGAGACAGGGCAATCACAATTTGACCTAAGCCAAAGGTAATACCCGACCAGAGGAGCAATTTTTCCTTAAAAATCGAAATCAAGAAAGAAAAACTCACACCAGCCACAATCCCGATCAACTGCATAACACTAAGGACAAAACTAGATAACTGGGCATCCCCAAGCCCTCTTTCCACCATCAAACTTGGAATACGAATAGTAATAGCCGTATTGGTACAAACTACAACTGCCGCTTCAATAGCTAGGGTAAAAATCAAGCCTTTCATTTCTCGACTTAAACGACTTGCATCCTTCGCTTTTTTCTTGACTTCTTTCTTTGATTTTCCATAAGGGACAAAGAGTAGATAAAGAGTCAGCACCAAAAATCCAGCACTATAGGCTAAGAAAGTAGCTGTCCAACCAAAGGCCAACAACTGACCGACGGCCAAGGTAATGAGAGAAGCTCCAACGACCTCTGCAGAGCCACGTAGCCCTAACATCTGAATTCGCGTTTTCCCTTGATAACGTTCACTGATAATGGAAATGGCCTTGGCATTGATCATCCCAACACCCAAACCAAAGAGAATCCGTGTTCCAAATACAAAAGGATAGGCTTGATACCAGAAGGGAGCCGTCCCGCTCAGGGATAAAATCAACAAGCCCAAACTAATCTGTAAGCGCTCAGGAAATATTTTTTCTAAGAAACCATTTAGTAATAACATAATCATGATTCCAAAGGATGGCAAGCTCGCCAAAAGTTCAATTTGTTCCTTAGGATAGCCTTGATAATAGTCAAACATGGCTGGTAGGGCACTCGAGATGGAAAAGGAGGTAATCAAAACGAGGGAGAGAGCCAAAATACTGGCCCGTTCTAAAAATTGTTTCATGAAATCTCTTTCTATATTTCTCTTAATCTTCTATTTTTTTGATAGTTATCAAAAAAGTAAGAAAAGAAGAAGTCTCATTGGTTTGTAGACTCCTTCTTAAACTAGAAAATGAATCCCTTGTATCTTAGGATGATTTTCTCTTGATTTGCTTAATAAAGTAGAAGATAAATCCTGCCACCATATAGGCAACAAAGATAATCAGACACCACTTGAACACGACATCCCAACCCTTATTCACATTCAAAAAGAAGTAAGGGAAAGGACTGACCTTAGAATTGGGGATGTCTAATTTCAGTACCAAGCCATTAAAAAGAGCAAAAATCATATACAGCAAGGGTAAAATCGTCCACACAACTGGATCCCAAATCTTGTATTGACCCTGTTTGTCAAAAAAGAGGGTATCCGCTAAAAACCAAAGGGGAACGATATAGTGGCAAAGGAAATTTTCTAGAGTATAGAAATTAGTCGCAATAGGCGCTAAGAGGAAATGGTAAATCACACAGGTAATCATGATACTCATGGTGACCCCACCTTTTAGGCGCAAGAGACTTGGCCTTTGCCAGTTTTCACCTAAATGGCTCATAACCTTTAGGAGATAGAGCGTAAAAATCGCTACTAAAAGATTTGACAGAACCGTATAATAGAGAAGCATCCCAAATCCGCCATGCTTGGCGATTTCAAGATAAACTCCCGTAAAAGCCGCTAGAAACAAGAAGATACGGCTATAAAATACAAGTTTATAGTGCTTTGACATGTTTAAATTTTCTTCACAAACTCTGATTTAAGTTTCATAGCGCCAAAGCCATCGATTTTACAGTCGATATTGTGGTCGCCTTCTACGATGCGGATATTTTTCACGCGCGTCCCTTGTTTCAAATCTTTTGGCGCACCTTTTACTTTCAAGTCCTTGATGAGGGTTACTGTATCACCATCAGCCAATTTATTTCCGTTGGCATCGATAGCGACAAGGCCTTCTTCTACTTCTGCAACTTCAGCAGGATTCCACTCATGAGCACACTCTGGGCAAACCAGTAGGGCACCGTCTTCGTAGACATACTCTGAGTTACATTTTAGGCAATTTGGTAGGTTGTTCATGTTTTCTCCTTATCATCATTCACTATTCTTTGAAAATCAAAATTTCTCGAACAGCAACTATTATACCTTAAAATTAGTATTTTGACAAATTTAGAAAAAACCGATATCCATCTATCGGCTTTTCTACATTTACATTCTTTTTTCAGCTTCTGCTTTGATTTTTTCAACTACTTCTTGAATGTTCAAGCCTGTTGTATCAAGGTAGACAGCATCCTCTGCTTGTTTGAGAGGTGAAGTCTCACGATGACTATCCTTGTAGTCACGCGCAGCAATTTCCTCTTTTAGTGTTTCAAGGTCTGTTTCAATTCCCTTGGCAACATTTTCCTTGTAACGACGCTCTGCTCTCTCATCAACAGAAGCTACTAGGAAAATTTTCAATTCTGCTTGTGGCAATACGACAGTCCCAATATCGCGACCATCCATGACAATACCGCCTTGCTGGGCAATTGCTTGTTGGAGGGAAACTAGTTTCTCACGAACTTGAGGAATTGCTGCAATAGCAGAAACATGATTGGTCACTTCATTTTCACGGATAGGATGAGTAATATCCACATCTCCTACAAAGACAAGCTGTTCTCCAGTTTCTGAACGTCCAAAACTGATTGGATGCTGATCCAATAAGGCGAGAAGTGCTTCGACTTGTTCAACTCCTAACTGGTTTTGGAGAGCCATATAAGTCGCTGCACGATACATAGCACCTGTATCTAGGTAGGTGTATCCAAAATCCTTAGCAATAATTTTTGCGACCGTACTCTTACCACTTGAAGCAGGACCATCAATAGCAATTTGAATTGTTTTCATATCAACTCCTATTTGATTTTAACAACATCACCTGGATTAGCAAACCAAGATCCTGTAGCCATGTGCCCAGGATTCAAGGCCTCTAACTGAGCAATCGAAATCCCCGCGCGAGCTGCAATAGCTGCTTCTCCTTCTCCAGCCAAGACTTTTGTCGTCCCTTCTGGATCTGTTGAATGTTCTGAGCTACTAGATGACTCTTCCTTTCCCTCTGAACTAGAAGATGCCTGCTCTGAACTACTAGAAGATGAAACCTGTACTACATTTGCATCAGAATCGTGAAAATCTTTCAAGGCTGCCGTGCGATTGCTCCCACCCGATGAAAGATAGATAAGAACAATGATCATCACGACTACAATCACAAAGAAAATACTTGCTAAGATAGTTAAGATACGGTTAGCAACGACTCCTCCGCCTTGTTCTCTCTTACGACGTTGTATTCTTGTTTCTTCTTGATTCTCATAAATATCTTCTTGCCACGGTTCTTTTGCCATACCTTACTCCTTGTTTTTTTTACTTTTCTTATTACAATATAAATATGAAAATCACACTTATACCTGAACGTTGCATTGCCTGTGGGCTTTGCCAAACTTATTCTGATTTATTTGACTATCACGATAATGGAATCGTGCGTTTTTACGATGACCCTGATCAACTAGAAAAAGAAATTTCTCCTAGCCAGGACGTCATAGAAGCTGTGAAAAACTGTCCGACACGTGCCTTGATTAAAGATTAACTCTAATACCGACAGGAACGTTCCACTCCTTCTAGTTTAGCATATTTCCATGCAAAATTATAGTCTTTTCACTTTATTTTTTTCTGTAAAATCAGGAAGGTCACTTTTTTCTTTGATAAGATAAAGTGGTCTTTTTTTAGTCTCTAGATAAATCTTACTAATATACTTGCCGAGAATCCCAATGGTCAAGAGTTGAATGCCTCCGAGAAAGAGAATGACAGCCATCAGAGAGGTCCAGCCAGATGTCGGATTGCCCAGAATGAGGGTCCGAACCACAACAAAAAAGGTCATTAGTAGAGAAATAAAACAAGATAGGAGACCAGCCACAAAGGCTATAATCAGGGGAAAATCTGAAAAATTGACAATCCCTTCAATGGAGTAGAAAAAGAGTTGCCTAAAACTCCAACTGGTCTTGCCAGCCTGTCTTTCTACATTAGGATAATCCAGATAATGGGTTTTAAAACCAACCCAGGCAAAGAGCCCCTTTGAAAAACGATTGGACTCAGTCAAACTTAAAATGGCATCTACTACAGATCTTCTCATCATCCGAAAATCACGGATACCTGACGGCAGGGCTACTGGACTGATTTTTTGCATAAGGCGATAAAAAAGATTAGCACAAAAACTGCGAAAGAAGGGTTCTCCCTCCCGACTAGTTCTCCTGGTTCCTACGCAGTCCAAGTCTGTATTTTGTTCCAGTAAAGCTTTCATCTCAAGTAACATACTAGGAGGATCTTGGAGGTCTGCATCCATTACCACCACCAGATCTCCTGTCGCATACTGCAAACCTGCATACAAAGCTGCTTCTTTGCCAAAATTTCGAGAGAAAGAAAGATAATGCACTGCCGGATTTTGCTCCCGATAGGTCTTTAAGAGTTCCAAGGTCCCATCACTTGATCCATCGTCGACAAAGACATACTCGATTTCTGTTTCCAAATCTGGAAGTAAAGCTTCCAAAGCCTGATAAAAAAGAGGAAGTACTTCCTCTTCGTTTAAACAGGGGACAATGATTGACATCACCATCTTAGTCTTCAAATCCATTTGGATGCTTACTTTGCCAACGCCATGCGTCTTCACACATTTGGGTGATGCCGAGTTCTGCTTCCCAGCCCAGTTCTGCTTTGGCTTTTGCAGGATCTGAATAGCAGGCTGCGATATCACCTGGGCGACGATCTACAATGCGGTAAGGAATTGGGCGTCCCACTGCTTTTTCCATGTTTTGGATAATTTCAAGAACAGAATAGCCTTTACCTGTTCCAAGGTTATAAACGTTTAGACCTGAGCCTTTTTGGATTTTTTTCAGAGCTGCAACGTGACCTTTAGCCAAATCGACAACGTGGATATAGTCACGAACACCAGTTCCATCTTCCGTATCGTAATCGTCTCCAAACACTTGCACTTGCTCTAATTTCCCAACGGCTACTTGAGTCACATATGGCAAGAGGTTGTTTGGAATACCATTTGGATTTTCTCCTAGGTCTCCACTTTCATGAGCTCCGATTGGGTTAAAGTAACGAAGCAAGACCACATTCCATTCTGAGTCTGCTTTGTAAATATCCGTCAAAATTTCCTCTAGCATGAGCTTGGTACGACCGTATGGATTAGTCACTGAAAGTGGGAAATCTTCCAAGATAGGCACTGTATGAGGATCTCCGTAAACTGTCGCAGAAGAACTGAAAATAATGTTTTTACAGTTAGCTTCTTCCATAGCTTTCAAAAGGCTAACAGTTCCTGCTATATTGTTGTCATAGTAGGCAAGAGGGATACGTGTTGATTCGCCAACAGCCTTCAAACCAGCAAAGTGAATGACACCAGTTGGTTCTTCTTGCTTGAAAATATCTCTGAGAGTGTCAGTATCACGGATATCTGCCTCATAGAAAGGAATTTCAACTCCTGTAATTCTTTCAACAACTTCTAAACTTTTACGGTTACTATTAACAAGGTTATCCACCACAACAACCTGATGACCTGCTTGGATTAACTCAATAACAGTATGGGTTCCGATAAAACCTGCTCCACCTGTTACCAAAATCTTTTCTTGCATCTTCTTTCCTCGATTCTCGGATTATTTTTTTCTTATTTTACCATTTTTGATAGGGAATGTCATTTGCCATCCTAGAGGGTAGGATAAAATTTCAGTAAAATGCTTATACTCTTTAAAAATCTCGTCAAACCACGTCAACGTCGCCTTGCCATGGGTATGGTTACTGACTTCGTCAGTTCTATCCACAACCTCAAAGCAGTGCTTTGAGCAGCCCGCGGCTAGTTTGTTCTTTGATTTTCATTGAGTATTATTCGCTTTTTAGTCGTTTGACATAGTTTTCAATTGGATAGTTTAGAGGGTCCAAGGTCAACTCTTTGTCTTGGATCAGTTGAGCTAGATGGTAACCAATGATAGGACCAGTTGTGAGGCCTGATGAACCTAGTCCACTAGCCGCATAGACACCAGTTAAACCAGGTACTTGCCCAAAGAAAGGCGAGAAATCACTTGTATAGGCACGGATTCCCACACGTTCACCTGATGATTTCGCTTCTGCTAAGGTTGGGTAGTGAGACAAGGCTGCCTCCTCCATTTGTTGAAGCAAGGTTTCATCTACTGTCAAATCAAATCCCATGTCATTTTCATGGGTAGCACCTAAGGACAATTTCCCACCTGCAAAAGGAATCAAATCCCACTCTCCTTCGGGCATAACAACAGGATAGACTTCCATGTCTTGGGCAAGCTGATAGTCTCGGAGTTGTCCTTTTTGAGGACGAACATCCACAGCATAACCCAAGGGTTCTAACAAGTCCCCCAACCAAGCTCCCGTCGCCAAAATGACCTGTTCAAACACCTCTTCACCAATCTGGTAACCTGATGATAAAGGTGTCAGACTCACTTTTTCTTTGACCAGCTTGACCTGACTGGCTTCTAGCAAACGAGTAACTAAGAGTTGGCCATCTACTCTCGCTCCACCAGAAGCATAGAGCAGGCGGTCAAATCCCTGCAAGCCAGGGAATAATTTATTAGCTGAGGCTTGATCAAGAATGGCTAACTGCCCTATCAAGGGAGACTCTTCTCTGCGCTGGAGAGCTAGTTCATAGAGTTCTTCTAGCTTGGATTCGTCCTTCTTTAAGAGAAAAACTCCCGAACGCTGGTAAAAGTCGATTTCTTGCCCTGACTTCTCTAAATCAGACAACAAATCTACATAAAAGTCAGCCCCCAAGCGCGCCATCTTATACCAGGCTTTATTACGGCGTTTTGAAAACCAAGGACTAATAATTCCTGCTGCAGCCTTGGTGGCCTGACCTTCTCCATGGTCAAAAACGGTCACCTCTAGGTCACTTTCTTTCGAGAGGTAGTAAGCTGCTGTTGCTCCCACAATTCCTGTTCCTATAATGGCTACTTTTTTCATTGTTTTCACTTTCTAACTAGATATGGTGGAAAGGATTGGTTGATGCTTGACTAGGTACAATATCAATAGTCCAGCCACTTTCTACTTTCCATTGATTAAGAAGCTCTGCGATTTTTTCCACAAACAGCACTTCGATATAGTGTCCTGGATCCAATGCTAGCAAGCCATCAGACAGCATATCCTGAGCAGTGTGGTAATAAATGTCACCAGTGATATAGACATCAGCCCCCTTAGCTAAGGCATCCTTATAGAATGACTGCCCGCTACCACCACAGATAGCCACTCTTGAAATAGGCTTCTGCAAATCAGTCTCTTGATAATGCACCATTCGAAGACTATCTAGGCCAAAGACTTGCTTAACATGCTGGGCCAATTCTCCAAATGTCTGAGGCTGAATATTCCCAATACGTCCAAGTCCACGTTCAGGACCTGTCTCCTGTAGATAAGTCGTCTCCTCGATACCTAGCATCTGGCAGAACCAGTCATTGAGACCATTTTCAACGATGTCAATATTGGTATGGCTGACATAAACTGCGATGTCATGCTTGATGAGGGCGATGTAAATTTGATTTTGTGGACGGCTAGCTACCAAGTCCTTGATCGGACGGAAAATCGGCGCGTGCTTGACGATAATCAAATCCACACCCTTTTCAATGGCTTCAGCCACCGTTTCTTCACGAATATCCAGAGCAACCATGACCCTTTGGATATCCTTGTCCAAAGTGCCAATTTGCAGGCCACGACTGTCTCCCTCCATGGAAAATTCCTGAGGGCAAAAGGCTTCATAAGCTCTGATTACTTCACTTGCTAGCATGGAGAACCTCCTTGATGGCTTGAATCTTATCTACTAGAACTTGACGTTCCTCCAGATTTTTTTCTGGGACTTGTCCGAGGGCGAACTCTAGCTTATCTGCTTCTTTTTGCCATTTTTGGACAAAGACTGGGCTGATTTCTTTGGACAAGAAGGGACCAAAGCGGACATCACTGGCTGACAACTTCATTTGTCCCGCTTCCACAACTAGAATTTCATAAAACTTGCCAGCTTCTTCTAGGATGCTTTCTGCTACAATCTGGAATCCGTGTTCCTGCAACCAGATACGCAAGTCGTCTTCACGATTATTGGGTTGGAGAATCAAACGCTCTACATGCGCTAGCTTGTCCAAGCCTTCTTCTAAAATCCTAGCAATCAAACGACCACCCATACCTGCAATGGTAATAACCGATACTTGGTCTGCCTCTTCAAAAGCTGCCAGGCCATTGGCTAAACGAACTTGGATTTTCTCCTTTAGACCGTGCGCCTCAACATTTTTAACCGCTGACTGGTAGGGACCTTCCACCACCTCACCTGCAATGGCGCTTTTGATTTGGCCTCTCTCGACTAACTCGATTGGCAGATAAGCATGGTCACTCCCCACATCTAGTAAAATGGCTCCCTGTGACACAAAGGAAGCCACTAATTCTAATCTCTTTGAAATCATCTTCTCTCACTTTCCAAAACTCTATTACCTCTTATTATACCACATTTCAGCTGGCAATCTTGCACCTAAAAAAACCGCAATCCACAGATTGCAGTCTTTCTTTATTTTCTGGCTTGATAGCGACTAGTTATAATGAAAATCACGGTAAAGACCAACATCATGACACCATAGACAGGCAATGTTTGTCCTGTTAATGTCGAAATTTCAAGCAGTTTTTGAATTCTTGGGAAGAGAGCTGTAGCTAGGAAGCCACCTACTGACCAGACAATCAAGAGGGCTCTCCAGAGGGTAAATGGCAGACAGGCTCTAAATACGGATAAGAAACCGATAGACCCAAGTAGATAATAGAGGAGAGTTGAGATTTCTAACTCAGACCAACCTTGGCTACTTCCAAATATTTTCACAAAAAGAACGCTGAACACAACCATGAGAGCGCTTGGTAGGGCACGAAGCATAGATTTTCTGAGGAAGTTTGGCTCAACAGGTTTGATATTTCGCTCAAAAGTCAGAACGAATGGTGGGAAACCTTCCACAAACTGGTCAATCATGGTAATCTGGATTGGAATGAAGGGGAAAATCAAGATCCACTCAGACCAACCTAGTAAAGCACTGGCGATACAAATCACCGCGAGCAAGAAGGAATAGATGGTCTTAATCAAGAAAATCGGTGCAATATGGGCGATATTATTGACCACCCGACGACCTTCAAAGAGAATCTCAGGAACATCATTGAAGTCTGAGTTCAAGAGAACCAGATTGGCAATCTGACGAGTCGCTGGATCTCCCTCAGCCATTACAATCGAACAATCCGCCTCACGAAGAGCCAGGATATCATTGACTCCGTCCCCTGTCATAGCTGTTGTATGCCCTGCTTTTTTCAGCGTTTGGATGATGAGTTTCTTTTGATGAGGGGAAACACGTCCGAAAATAGCTGTTTCCTCAGCCATGACAACCAATTCCTCATCCGTGATTTTTGAGCAATCCACATAGCTGTGGTAGTCCGCAAAACCAGCCTTCTGGGCAATGCTGGATACCGTAACTGGATTGTCACCAGAGATAATCTTGAGTCCCACTTCTTGAGAACGGAGATAGTCCAGCGTCTCTGCTGCTCCTTCTCGAATGGGGTCCAAAATCTCCAGCAAGGCCAGGGCCTGAATATCAGATGGTTTCTGTGGTTTGTGATGGTCTAGTTTTTCCTCACTGAGTGCCAAGACCAAGACACGTGACCCTCTCTCCAAAGCCTCTCTGGCTTCTGGGACTTCAGAGTCCAATAACATCTCAGGTGCCCCTAAGAAAACTGTCCCCAGACCTTCCAATTCCATAGCTCCCCACTTGCGGTCGCTTGAGAAAGGAAGATTGGAAAGCATAGGATAGGCTACTTGGCCTTGGAAACGCTGGCGAATAGCTTGAGCTGTTGGATTCTTATCCTCACTATGGGCTATGTAGCTGGTCAAAATGCTGGCAATAGCCTTGTCATCGTAGGCTTGAGTTAGCGGAAGAACCGCCTCCACCTGCATCTTTCCTTGGGTAATGGTGCCCGTTTTGTCCAGACAGAGCATATCTACGCGCGCCAAGGTCTCAACAGAGTACATCTCCTGCACCAAGACCTTTTTCAAGCCCAGCTTAATCACCGCAGTCAAGAGCGAAGTAATGGTCAAAAGGGCAATCCCCTTAGGCAACATTCCCAAAAGAGCTGTCGACGAATTTACAACGGATGACTTGAGAGGCAGGCCTTTCAACATCAAGGCTTCTAACAAGAGAGCTAGACCAAAGGGAATGATAATCTTCCCAGTAAAACCAGCTAACCTGTCCAGCGATTTCATGATACGGGAGTTGATCGGTTTCACGGTCTTGGCTTCCAGCATGAGTTTGGCTGCATAATTGTCTGCTCCTACATGGTGGACTTGAGCCAAAACTGACCCACTGGCTAGGAAGCTTCCTGACAAAAGCAAGGCGTCAACTTCCTTTTGCACCAAATCACTCTCACCCGTCAACATGGCTTCATTGACTTCCGCAAAGCCTTCCAAAACCAAGGCATCACTGGGAATCTGCTCTCCAGCAGACAGACGAATGATATCTCCTAACACCAATTCTTCAGGATTGAGGGCAACTTCCTGACCATCACGAATAGTTTTAACCTTTTCCTTGGTCATAAGATTGAGCTTGTCCACCATGTGTTTAGCCCGCAGCTCAGTCACAATACCAGAAAAGGCGTTAAAGCAGATAACAGCAAAGAAGACCAGATTGCTCCAAGCCTGCACAAAAGCTAACGCCAAAGCAATGGCAAAGTTCAAAGCGTTAAAAAGGGTAAAGACATTTCGTTTAACGATTTGCCAAGTACTGGTACTGGCCGAAGCAGTAAAATCATTGACCAAGCCCTTAGCCTGTCTTTCCTTGACTTCTCTTTGGGTTAATCCCATAATCTTATTTTTATCCATAAATTCTATCATATCATTTTTTCTAAAAGAATTCTAATCTCATCCCAAATATGCACCTAGTCAAGGGAAAAAGTTTGCCAGCCCTCCTTTGATAAGGTATAATATTAACAAGAAAACAATCGAAGGAGATCGCATGTTTTATACTTATTTACGTGGATTGGTTGTCTTGCTCCTATGGTCCATCAATGGCAATGCCCACTATCATAATACTGATAAAATTCCTAATCAAGATGAAAATTATATCCTAGTGGCGCCTCATCGCACCTGGTGGGATCCTGTTTATATGGCCTTTGCGACCAAGCCAAAACAATTCATCTTTATGGCCAAAAAAGAGCTCTTTACCAACCGTATCTTTGGCTGGTGGATTCGTATGTGTGGCGCCTTTCCTATTGACCGTGAAAATCCAAGTGCTTCAGCCATCAAATATCCTATCAATGTTCTTAAAAAAAGTGACCGCTCTCTCATCATGTTTCCAAGTGGAAGCCGTCACTCAAACGATGTTAAAGGTGGCGTAGCCCTGATTGCCAAGATGGCCAAGGTCCGAATCATGCCGGTTACCTACACAGGTCCTATGACTTTGAAGGGCTTGGTTAGCCGTGAGCGTGTCGATATGAACTTTGGAAATCCAATCGATATTTCAGATATCAAGAAAATGAATGATGAAAGCATTGAAACAGTCGCCAATCGTATCCAAGCAGAATTCCAACGTTTGGACGAAGAAACCAAACAATGGCACAATAATAAAAAACCGAACCCACTCTGGTGGTTTATCCGCATCCCTGCCCTCATCCTTGCCATTATCCTTGCTATCTTAACCATCATCTTTAGCTTTATCGCAAGCTTCATCTGGAATCCAGATAAGAAAAAAGAGGCTCTTGGTTAAAAAATACAACAATCCCTTGGCAAAAGCCAAGGGATAATTCTTTTACTTGATTTTCCATTTTTGGGCCAACCAGCTAGAAAAGGCTAGAAATCGTTCATCCACTTGCTCATGGTGACCATAAGGATCAAAGACAAACTGGCCTTTCGGATAGCGTTTTTGAAGACTGGTATGGATCTGCTCAGCATAGACTGGTGCTTGAGCCAGGCGATTGCTATGATGGGCTCCTTCTGTTTGACCATTCTGTAAATACAGCAAACAGTCTAGATTTTTCACTGTCTCTGCCTTGCAGTAAGTCACAAAATCAGGATACCAAAAGGAACCGCAGATCGAAAAGACACAGGAAACCTTGTCAAAGCTGAAAAGACTGGAGACTGCCGCCAAACCACCTAGTGAATAACCCCCATAAGCAAGTCGATCTTCGTCCAGGCGATAAAGCGACTGCAACTTATCTAAAAGACCTCCAAATAAATGGCCATGATAGGCAGTTGCCTGACCGCCAAAATCTGGAGCTCCATCTCTCAGAGCAGATGCCTTCCATGGAGTGTAGTCGTCTAGACGATTTTTAGAGGTCAAGCCCACTAAAATCACAGATTCTGAAAGGGATGATAGGAAATCCAAATTTCCATCATTCAAGAGAATCGCTGGATAGCTTTGATTGGAGTCATAGGTCGAAGGCAGGCTGACCTTGACTTGGATTCCTTCCCAATCAAACTCATTATTTATTGATAAAGTCATTGATTTTCTCAAGGGATTCAATCACTGCTGGACCATAATCCATCAACTCATCGTAAGAAATAGTCATGATTTTTTGATTCTTAATAGCAGGAACACCTTCCAAAACAGCATTTGCCTTCATCAACTCTACTGCTTTTTCATCCAATTTTTTATTGCGGTCGCTGGTTACATAGATAATCAATTCAGGATCCATTGACACGAGATTTTCCAAGGTCAAGCCTGATGTCCCCGTAGCAACGTTGGTATAACCAAGTTGGTTCAGCAAACTTTCTTGCAAAGCAGACTTGTAGGCACCGAAGGTCTCATCATTATAAGCAACCATAATCAAAGCCTTTTTCTTTTCACCTTGGCTTGCTGGATTTGCTTTCTTAACAGCGTCAATTTTAGTTTGTAATTGGGCTGCGTATTCATTGGCCTTGTCCTGAACATTAAAAATCATTCCAAGATTTTTAACATCTTCTACGATATTCCCCAAATCTTGCTGAATCGTTGAGAGAGAAGCTTTTTGCGTATAAACTGGGATTTTGTTTTCATTCCAAGTGCTAACTGTCCCCAAGGATTTTTCAGAAAACATCATGTTTCGACCCATCACAGCTTCTGGCTCATAAGAAAGGACTGTCTCTTGTGAGACTGTTTTTTTATCCCCAATTTGAGGAATAGTCGCAATCGCATCCTTGTATTTGTCCGTCACAGCATTGTCCGGGTTAAGCATGCCAGCAATTTTATCCTTCAACCCCAACTCCAATAAGATTTCAGTGGTTGAAAGATTGTTGGTGATAACTTTTTCAGGTGCCTTTTCAAAAACTTGTTCGACTTCATTTCCTTTAGCATCATAGGTCTTAACAGTTAACGGATAAGTCGTCTCTGCGTTAGCCTTTTGACTTGTCTCTGTGCTAGATTGTGTGGTAGCTTTTTCTGTAGTAGTGTTACCACAAGCTGCCAAAGTTAAGGTAGCTACTGTTACCAGTAAAATGCTTAGTGTTTTTTTCATCTTATTTTCCTTTTCATTTTTATAAATAGTGAATCATGGCTTGCTGATCCTCGGTCCAAGTAATCTGACTTTGAACTCCATATACAGTTTGCAATGACTCAGGGGTGATGGTCTCCTTTGGAGTCCCTTGGTACAGGATTTCCCCCTCTTTCATCAGATAGAGATAATCCGAATAGCGACAAGCAAGTTGAATATCATGCAGGACAGCTAGAACATTGATATTTAGATTTTTCACAATGGCCAACAAGTCTAACTGATACTTGATATCCAGGTGATTGGTTGGTTCGTCAAGGAGCAAGAGAGTCGGTTCTTGCACCAAGGCGCGGGCTAGTAAGACTCGCTGTTTCTCTCCCCCTGACAGAGAAGAATAGAGACGAGTTTTCTTCTCAAGCATATCCACCTTGACAAGGGCATCTTGAACGAGCGTAAAATCTCTTTCCCTTTCCTTCTGTAAAAAAGAGAGGTGGGGAGTTCTTCCCAGCAAGACGATTTCTTCAACTGTACAATCAAACTGCAATTGATTAAACTGAGTCACAACTGCCATTTGCTTGGCTGTTTCTTTGAGTGACCAATGTTCCAGTGGCTTTCCATCTAGGCTTATCAAGCCTTTGTCCGCCTTTTCCTGACGATAGAGGAGTTTAAGTAGACTGGTTTTCCCGCTTCCATTTGGTCCTAGTATCGTGTGAAATTGATGCTCCTCAACCTTAAGAGAGACTCCTTTGAGGATTTTTTTCTCTCCTAGTCCAAAGTGGATATCCTGACAAATCAAGTCCATATCAGACCCTCACCTCCCTTCGCCGACCTCCAACAATGTAGATGAAGAAGGGAGCACCTACTAAGGCTGTGAAAATACCAATAGGAAGCTCTGCGTTTGGAATGATGATACGAGAGAGTACGTCTGCCCAGATGACAAAGAGGGCACCTAGCAAGGTTGCAACAGGAAAAAGCCTCTTGTAATTCGTTCCTACTAACCCTCGAGCTAAATGTGGAGTAATCAGACCGACAAATCCAATAATCCCACAGGTTGCCACTAAGACTGCTGTCAGCACAGCCACCATTGTCACATAAAGATACCAATAAAAGCGTAAGGGAATCCCCAAAGTTAAAGCAGCCTCATCTCCCATCATCATCGCATTGAAAACACGATACTGAGTAGAGAAAAATAGAAAGGTCATTCCTACTACTATAGTTGGCAGGATCAAGTCTGCCCAGGTAGTCCCAGCAAGCGAGCCCATTGTCCAAAACTTAATGGTCATCACACTATCCGCATTAGCTCCGACTGAGATAATAAAGTTGGAAAAAGCCAGAAAGAGAGCGTTGACCACCGTTCCTGATAAAATCAGACTAGAAGTCGTCATTCTTCCCTGCATAAAGGCAATGATGAGAACAACAATTGTTGCCAAAATAGCTCCAAGAAAAGCTCCAAGGCTAATCATCACTTTTAAACCAAGAATGATGCTCAAGGTTGCCCCTAGAGTTGCACCCGCAGATATTCCTAAGACATAAGGCTCTGCGATGGGATTGTTCACTGTAGACTGCATCACGCTACCACACATAGAAAGACCAGCCCCCACTATCAAACCTAACAATACTCGGGGGAATCTCATGTTCCATACAATGGCAAGAGTAGACTTGGAAACCTCTCCTATCTCAAGAGAAAATCCCAACCTGCTCAAAATAATCCGATAGGTATCTCCTAAATCAATCGCAACAGATCCCATTGAAACTGCTAGAAAGAGAGAAATCCCTAAAATACCTAGCAAAACAACTAAAAGTAACACAAATTGTTGGTCTTGTCGGCTTCCAGAAAATTTGGAAAGCATGCAAACCTCCTTTGATAGAATCTTAAAAATTTAGAAAATTCTCATGAAAAGTATACCATATTTTTAACTATGGAACAAGATGAGAAAAAATGAATATAGTTGGTTTTATAGTGCTAGGAACCGTAAGTAAAGATAATACTTGAGTATATCGAGGTAAGGTGACAACGTAAAAAGCCCTCTGAAAATCAGAGAGCTGATTTGAGCTCGGGCTAAAATCCTAGTGAAACAAAAAAATCTACACGGTCAGAAAAGTCTCTATCGTGCCATTTTCATACATGATGTATAGTCCAAGTAGAATGAATACTAAGGGCACAATGATTCGCTCGTATTTTTCAATTGTCTCGAATATTAACGGAATAGAGGATAACACCCGACTAATCTCGCATAAGATAATTATGCCGATTACAAACACAAGCAAGGCCACGAGGGTCTGTGACCAATCTAACGAAGCAAAATAAGGTATATAGATACCTAAATTATCTCCGCCAGACGCAATTGTCAGCAATGTAACTGTCCAAAACAGTTGATTTGCCTTGCTTTGTTCTAATCTTTCAATAATTTCTTCCTCTTCTTCCTCTTCTTCCTCACCTTCTCCAATAATTGCAAAGCGAATCCCTAAATAGATAGGGATTAAACCAAGCAATCCAACCATCCATTCTTCAGGCACGAAATTAACGACATAAGCAGCAACTAAACTCGCCCCTACAAGTAAGCCTGTGCCTAGATATTGCCCCGCATAAATATGCCATTTTTGTTTGTTCTGTGATAGCTGTGCAAATAAAATAAATAAAATAATTAAATAATCGATACTGGTGGAAATATAAACACCAATAGCAGATATGATTGTCTGTACCATAAAAAACTCCTGTATTAGTCAGTAATAAATCAGCAGATTTTAGGGAAGCACAGACACATTAATTTAGCTATCGCTAGTGGGTAATGTCGAACGTAGGAAAGCATTTTACTCCTCCTCAAAATGTAGTTACAAAGTAATTTCTAACTGGAATTCGGTGACTACTTCCATGTAAAGTATAACATACTATACTTTACTTCGTAAAGTGTGGGCTCTCCGAGGGGGCTTTCAGACAGCTACTCAGCTTGAAAAGCCGAGTAGCTGCGCACCTTTATGGTGTAATTAGCTGATACCATTTGAGGTTTTTGTAGTCTCCAAAATTGTGACCGATAAAACAGCTTAGACTTAATGCAATGCAGCAAACCAGTTTTTGTAGTCTCCAAAATTGTGATCGATAAAACCTCAATAAAAAAGCCCTCTGAAGTCAGAGAGCTGATTTGAGCCCGGGCTAAAATCCTAGTGAAAAAGATGAAACTCCTTGTGTTCATCGAACACGGTGTCCTTTCCCTATTTTCATACGGATTTTTGACGCCCTTAGCATCATAATTCTTGCTGGATAAATCGTTTATAGACTAGGCGACAAGGCGAAGATTGTACAAAAACTTTAGTGAAACAAAAATATCTCACAGAAGGGAGAATATCTGGTTTATTTTACCTTACAGTGCTAGGAACCGTAACCTAAGATTATACTTGAGCATACCAAGGTAAGGTGACAACGTAAAAAGCTACCCATTTTAGAGTAGCTTCATTATCAAGATATGCTCAATTGAACACGGTCCAAGCATAGAAAAAAGCTCCCCAAAATCAGAGAGCTCCAGTCTTGCTGGATAAACCGTTTATAGACTAGGCGGTAAGCCGAAGATTGTACAAAAACTTTAGTGAAACAAAAATATCTCACAGAAGGGAGAATATCTGGTTTATTTTACCTTACAGTGCTAGGAACCGTAACCTAAGATTATACTTGAGCATACCAAGGTAAGGTGACAACGTAAAAAGCTACCCATTTTAGAGTAGCTTCATTATCAAGATATGCTCAATTGAACACGGCCTAAGCACTTGGCAAAAAAGATAAAATCTCCTAGAAACTGAAGTTTCTTCGTCAATTTTCCTATTTTTGCTTTGTGCTTTTGACGGCCTTTGTATCTTGAATTAGCGACGAAGTCCTAGAGAGTTGATTAACTCACGGTAACGGTTAACGTCGTTTTTACGCAAGTATGCAAGCAAGTTACGACGGCGACCGATTTTCTTCATCAATCCACGGTAAGTAGCGTGGTCTTTTTTGTGTTGTTTGATGTGTTCGTTAAGGTGGTTGATTTCCCAAGTAAGGACAGCAACTTGAACCTCTACTGAACCTGTATCACCTTCGTGACGTGCATATTGTGCGATGATTTCATTTTTTTTCTCTTTTGAGATTGCCATGATGTTTCTCCTTTTTATTTGGCTTCATCCGAGTGACAGGTTGGCATGCCTGTAACCAAGAAGAAGTTATTTGTCTTTACGACAATCCCTATTCTACCAATAACTAACTTCTTTGTCAACAGATTTACTTTCTTGTTTTAAACATGCTATAATAATCATAGCAAGAAATCTAAGTTGTCTGTTTTTTAAAACGAGGTGATTATCATGCGTAGATTCTATTCCCATCTCCCCTACTATCTGGTCATACTTTTCTTTTATTGGCCACTTTATCAGTTGTTATCACTAATTATTTCTGACCCCCTTTTGCTCAAGAGTCTCTACGTAAATAATATTCTCTTCTTTACACCTCTGGTAATCTTGATTATATCGCTACTCTATAGCTACCGTTTCCGTTTCTCACTTTGGTGGTTAATTGGTAACGGACTGCTCTTTTGCTTTACTATCATAACTTTTGGTGAGTTTATACTAATTTACTTGCTAATCTATGAAACCTTGGCTCTGGTGGGCATGGCTTCCGGTATTTGTATCAAGCATATTCTACAAAAAATGAAAAACAAAAAACTTTCACAAAGTCCTTGAAAAATCTCACAATCATGCTATAATAATCCATAGAGACAAGTCACTTAGTCCCTTTCTACTAGAGAGTGCGTGGTTGCTGGAAACGCATAGGAAGCCTAAATTGATACTACTCTACTGACTTTTATGAAAACATAAAACGGTGGCCACGTTAGAGCCAATCGGAGGTGTCCCTCTCTTTTGAGGTACATAAATGAAGGTGGAACCACGTTGCGACGTCCTTTCGAGGATGTCGCAATTTTTTATGAGGAGGCTAACTATGGAGTTGCAAGAATTAGTGGAGCGCTGTGGGGCAATCCGACAAGCTTATTACGATCTGGAAGTTAAGCATCATGATTCCAGGTGGACGGTAGAAGAAGACCTCTTGGCTTTATCTAATGATATTGGAAATTTCCAACGATTAGTGATGACCAAGCAAGGACGCTACTACGATGAAACACCTTACACACTGGAACAAAAACTTTCAGAAAATATCTGGTGGCTAGTAGAACTTTCTCAACGTCTGGATATAGACATTCTGACGGAAATGGAAAACTTCCTCTCTGATAAAGAAAAGCAATTGAACATTAAGACTAGGAAGTAGTCTGCAAAAAAGTCAATGCTTAGAAACTGTGAAATAATAAAAAGGAGAACATCATGATTAACATTACTTTCCCAGATGGCGCTGTTCGTGAATTCGAATCTGGCGTTACTACTTTTGAAATTGCCCAATCGATCAGCAATTCCCTAGCTAAAAAAGCCTTGGCTGGTAAATTCAACGGCAAACTCATCGACACTACTCGTGCTATCACTGAAGATGGAAACATCGAAATTGTGACACCTGATCACGAAGATGCCCTTCCAATCTTGCGTCACTCAGCTGCTCACTTGTTCGCCCAAGCAGCTCGTCGTCTGTTCCCAGACATTCACTTGGGAGTTGGCCCAGCCATCGAAGACGGCTTCTACTACGATACTGACAACACAGCTGGTCAAATCTCTAACGAAGACCTACCTCGTATCGAAGAAGAAATGCAAAAAATTGTCAAAGAAAACTTCCCATCTATTCGCGAAGAGGTGACTAAAGACGAGGCGCGTGAAATCTTCAAAAATGACCCTTACAAATTAGAATTGATTGAAGAACACTCAGAAGACGAAGGTGGTTTGACTATCTATCGTCAAGGTGAGTATGTAGACCTTTGCCGTGGCCCTCACGTCCCATCAACAGGCCGCATCCAAATCTTCCACCTTCTCCATGTAGCAGGTGCTTACTGGCGTGGAAATAGCGACAACGCTATGATGCAACGTATCTACGGTACAGCTTGGTTTGACAAGAAAGACTTGAAAAACTACCTTCAAATGCGTGAAGAAGCCAAGGAACGTGACCACCGTAAACTTGGTAAAGAGCTTGACCTCTTTATGATTTCACAAGAGGTTGGTCAAGGGCTTCCATTCTGGTTACCAAATGGTGCGACTATCCGTCGTGAATTGGAACGCTACATTGTCGACAAGGAATTGGCTTCTGGCTACCAACACGTTTATACTCCACCACTTGCTTCTGTTGAGCTTTACAAGACTTCTGGTCACTGGGATCATTACCAAGAAGATATGTTCCCAACTATGGACATGGGTGATGGGGAAGAATTTGTCCTTCGTCCAATGAACTGTCCACACCACATCCAAGTCTTCAAACACCATGTTCACTCATACCGTGAATTGCCAATCCGTATCGCTGAAATCGGTATGATGCACCGTTACGAAAAATCTGGTGCCCTCACTGGTCTGCAACGTGTGCGTGAAATGTCACTCAACGACGGTCACCTCTTTGTCACTCCAGAACAAATCCAAGAAGAATTCCAACGTGCCCTTCAGTTGATTATCGATGTTTATGAAGATTTCAACTTGACTGAATACCGCTTCCGTCTCTCTCTTCGTGACCCTCAAGATACTCACAAGTACTTTGACAACGATGAAATGTGGGAAAATGCCCAAACTATGCTTCGTGCAGCTCTTGATGAAATGGGCGTGGACTACTTTGAAGCCGAAGGCGAAGCAGCCTTCTACGGACCAAAATTGGATATCCAAGTTAAGACTGCCCTTGGTAAAGAAGAAACACTTTCAACAATCCAACTTGACTTCTTGCTTCCAGAACGCTTCGACCTCAAATACATCGGAGCTGATGGTGAGGAACACCGTCCAGTCATGATTCACCGTGGTGTAATCTCGACTATGGAGCGCTTCACAGCTATCTTGATTGAAAACTACAAAGGTGCCTTCCCAACTTGGCTAGCACCTCACCAAGTAACCCTCATCCCAGTTTCTAACGAAAAACACGTGGACTACGCTTGGGAAGTAGCTAAAAAACTCCGTGACCGTGGTGTCCGTGCAGATGTCGATGAGCGCAATGAAAAAATGCAGTTCAAGATCCGTGCGTCACAAACCAGCAAGATTCCTTACCAATTGATCGTTGGGGACAAGGAAATGGAAGACGAAACAGTCAACGTTCGTCGCTACGGACAAAAAGAAACACAAACTGTCTCAGTAGATGATTTTGTTCAAGCTATCCTAGCTGATATCGCCAACAAATCACGCGTTGAGAAATAAGAGATAAAACCTGGGATAAAATCCTAGCTACCTAAAAAGCAACAACTATTTCAGCTGTTGCTTTTTATATTTTTACTCAATGAAAATCAAAAAGCAAACTAGGAAGCTAGCCGCAAGCTGTACTTGAGTACGGTAAGGCGACGCTGATGTGGTTTGAAGAGATTTTCGAAGAGTATTATTTAATCCGAGCTAGTAGTGATTGACCAAACTACCACACAAAATTTGCTTTCATGAGTTAGATAAGGTCAATATCCTCATTCCTTGTCTGCTTCATTTTCTTTTACGAGATCTTTTTGTGAATCCTTTTCAGAGAGTTTTTGATCGATATACTTGTTAATGGTTTCATAAAATTCCTTGGTCGTCTCACCGTCTAATTTTGTCGAATTATGAACTTGATTGACTTTCAATTGAACAGATTGAATACCGTAAGAGGCTTGTTTTTGGTGGAGCGTTTCTAATTCTTCTTCTGAAATCGGATCTCCAACAACCGTCAAGACCAATTCATTGTTCCTTGACTTGTAGACTTGATTGATGACCGTATGATTGGCGAACTCTTTTCCTACAAACTGTTTGATTCCTTCTTTTCGCGCTTGATCTATCGTCAGAGTGACTGCTGAATAGCTGGCTGGAAGAATCAATAATACAATCAAGGATATCAAGCCAATTCTCATTTTAATATTTAACTCTTTAAATGAACTTAAGGGAGATTTTCTCATCAAAATTCTTGTTCCAACAATGTTTGTTAGCATGATAAAAACACAGTTGATCAAGAAAAGATAGAGAGCTCCAAATAAAAATCGTACATTTCCATTAGCTAAACCGTAACCTGCAGTGCAGATAGGTGGCATCAGAGCTGTTGCAATGGCTACTCCTGGTACGATATTGTTTGCTTCTTTTTTCCTTGAACCAATGAAACCTGCTATCCCACCAGCAATAGCAATGAGAACATCCCAAATGGTTGGAGAGGTTCGTGCAATCAATTCGCTACTTGCATAAGATAAGGGAGAAATCCAGAAATACAGAGCCGAGACAAGCAAGCTGACCAATACTTGAGTAAATAAAACCTCTAGAGATTGCTTGATTAAACGCGTATCAAAAATAGCTAAACCAAACCCCAGTCCAACAATCGGTGTCATAAGAGGGGAAATCAGCATGGCTCCAATAATGACAGCTGTTGAATTCATATTTAGGCCGATAGAGGCAATAAAAATCGCACACATCAAAATCACTGTATCTCTTAATCGAACATGAAGATCATCATATAATTTCTCACGGTATTCACGTGTTGAATAGTTTCCGGTCATTGGTTACTCCTTTTATTTCATATAATCTTGCTTCTGCATGGATGATGGTAGAGAGACTTCTGTCCAATCTTACATATTTTTCTTCTCACCTGTTATTCTTTTGAAAATTATCCTTTAAGTATCCGTCAGTCCATTCTTAACATTATATCAAAAATTTTACAGTCTTTCTCTGACGAAATCTATCAATTGAATAGATAGATGAAGCAAGAAATTTTAGATTCCTTATTAGAAAAAGAAAAACCGGTATCTCCTCTGAACTCCTGATACTATGCGTTTTATTCTTTATAATTTAGCTATTTCAAAATTACAAGTTCTCCATTCTTAATTTCCCAAACTTGGTCAAACTTACTTAATAATTCGTTTTGGCGATGTAAAGTAACAATGACGGCACTTGGTAGTTCCAGAACTCTTTCCAATTCCATTTTAAACTGATTAGTATCCAAGGCAGAGAAAGGTTCGTCTAGGATAAGCAATGGATTTTTACGATTTTTCTCACGATTTAAATACATTCGTTGTTGCTGACCACCTGACAGGGATTGTGGTGGAATTTTTTCAAAATCTTCTTCTCTGAATTTTTCATTGAAACTATTGAATAGCGTTACATTATTTTCATAACTCGAAATAAATGTATGTTCTTGTTGCAGAATCATACCGAATCTTCCCCAAAGATGGTCCAAAACAAGCCCATCTAGCACAATTTGTCCTTCAAAATCTTCATCTGTTCCATTTAAAATGTTGAGAAGACTACTTTTTCCAGCCCCATTCTTACCAATAAGCGCAATTTTATCTCCTTTTTGAATCGTAGCGGAAGTAATTATCAATTTTGATTCTCCCAGTTGTTTGGAAATGTTTTTCAAAGTAATCGTATCAAAAGAATGTTGAGGTGCTTGAACTGAAACGGGTCTCCCAACAATGTTTTGAAAACTCTTGATTACAGGCTTTACGGACTCTAACATTTGTAAATCATAAAGGATTTCCTGTATTGGTTCAGAAAAAGCATTAATATATCCAAAACTCGCCACCACCTCAGGAATACCGAGTTGCTGGTGAGATAGAGAGTAGGCTAAATAAATAAACAGAACAAGACTAATGAATTCAAAAGAAACACCTGTCAATAAGATGCCTGTAATTTTTGTCAAACCATACTTAAAATACTTATCCTGCAAATTCTTTAGAGAACTCTTTTGTTGATTCAAAAAATGCGACATAGTTAGTTTATTTACCAAATGATGTCCCATGAGCAAATCCTCCAAAGTTCGATAGTAATCTCCTTGTTTTTTCAAGTAAACCTGTCTACGATTAGCGGTCAACTTCCCAACGATTTTAGGAATTTGAATACTAATTCCAGTGGAAAAGATTAAAATCAGTGATACAATAGGATTAATTGTTCTGCTAATAATGAAAGCGTAAATGATGATACGTAAAATTTGTTTGATAAAACTCATCAATGGAGGAAGGTAATCCTTTTCCAACGAATCTAGGTCATTAGATTGATAGGAAATATACTCTGCTACTGTTTTCTGCTTGAAATCGTGGTGACTGAGTCCCAGAAGTGAACGAAACCACTCATTTTTCAAAGTAGTCGAAAAGATAATCCCCTGCTTCCAATCAAGTATCATTTGGATATAGTTACAACTCAAATAGCCTGCCACTGACATAGAGTAACCATATAGAGCTACTTGATAATCCCCTTTGATTAATGCCTGCGTGAAATACGGTAACAAAGCTGTGCAGATATTCGATACTACACCAAAAAGAAAATTAAAGAAGAGATACCATCTAATAGTTTTAAGATATGGTAGCATATACAATACTCCTTGCTAATGCGTTTTTTTACATATCGCAGAACAATCTCTACTATTCCCTATTTCAGATAGTGCGATACTCGGACATTGAGTGCAATAATTGTAAATCACACAAGTACTGCCGTTTTTACTATCATTCAAAATATAATTTGCTATTTTGTAAAATATAGGTCTATCCCATGTTTCTTTGATAGATGTAAAATGAATATTTTCAATACTTCTATTATAAAGAGAACAAGGCTGAACTGCACCTAGATATGTTGTAAAAAGAGATAACTGTACTGAACTACAAGTTAGAAAAATTCCTGATTTATCAATAAAATTAACATCATTAATTCAATATCTTTTTGTAAAGACAGTATATCACTTTATAAATTCAATTATTTTTCGTCCCACATCTGCACTATATACCATTATTTAAATATGACTCTAATATTTTTCTTAAATGCTCATCGTATCGGTTAGCAAGTTTTTCACATTCTGCTACACGCATAAAACCAATTATTTTTCTCATTTTTAATATTGACTGTGTTGTCTGATTTTTCTTAAATTCGTAAAAAGCACATGCATATTTAAAAATTAACCGTTCATAAATCTCAGATTCATCAAAATAAAACTGAGAAATTTTTTTCTCAAAGTATTTTGCATCCACAAGATGATCTCTTTCAATACAAATAATAAGTGCATTTAGAACCATACTAGCAATCACTCTTCTATAGCTTGGTATATCGTGATAAAACTCTGTTCTATGCAACATCTCTTTTGATAATAGTAGAAAAGTAGCATGATTAAAAATATACATGATATTTCCAAATAACAAAATTTCAAACACACCCCAATAATCCACACCGAACAAATAATCAGTTATTCTTTTTATATCCGTGTCATTGAAACAGTCTTCTTTTGATAATTCTTGAAGTTTGATTTTTAAAAAAACTATTTCCATCTCAGAAAAAAGAGATGAATTATTATTTTCTATACGTTTAATCAATAATTTATGTAATTTTGCCACATTTCGATTAAGGAAACATTGTTTAACTTCATCTATTGTTTGGTAGAAACGATCTCTTTTAAAATCATTAGTTGCATACATGAATTCTTCAATAGGGACATTTATTTGTTCAAGTGCTATCAGAAATTTTGTAATAGTCAGATCTGTCTCTCCTTTTTCAAATCGAGATAACTGTGAACGTGATATCCCTTTGTTTTCTATATCTCTAAGAGAAATTTTTCTTGATTCTCTAAATACCTTATATGTCTCTCCGAATTTCTTTAACATAGTACACCTCCTTTAGCAAATATGGGACAACTGCAAAATAAACTTTCCTATGTGATAAAATGTAATTAAATTATACCATATAATTAAGTTAAGCGATGTTTTGTTCAAGGAGATTTCACATAAATATTCCAGTAAAAAATTCATGATGGCTTTACTGGAAATCATTATAATTATTACCTTATATTTACCGCTTTGCTGTATCCAACTAAAAAAGTAACTGAAAATCTTGGACAGTTACTTTTTTAGTTTATGAGTACTTTATATATAAGAGCTAACTTTATCATCCCTTTCCCCACAATATCGACATAGAATACATTGAATTTCTGACAAATGGTATCTATCAATTCCGTTAAAATTGGATTCCTAGCAACTAAGGTTATTGTATGAAATACCTACAATACGTATAAATTCTTGGAAGCAGTTCTATATCAGTTACACAAATATATATGCACCCATCTCATTCAAAACAAAAGAAAACCGCAGTTCTTTTAATCCTGTATCAGCGATTCATTCTGAAATCGAATAGGAGATATTTCCCAAGACTACAATTCACTTCATCTCAAATTAATTTTTGTAATTCCACCTTAGTTTATAGATTTTATACTCAACAAAAGTATAAAATCTATAAAACTTCACTTTGAAGCAGTATTTATACTATATCCGTATTAAAAATACTATTATTGGTTTTGTAAAAAAACGTCTTCAGATATCCTGAAATATAGCAAAAAGAGATTGGGTAAAAACTCATTGTCTCTGCTCACTCAAGGACTAGGTTCACTTGAGCAAACTGAATCCGCACTATCGTTCCTTTTCCGACCTCAGACTCGATGCGAATCTGGTGCCCCAGTTCTTCAGAAATTTTCTTAGATAGGTAGAGGCCAAGTCCAGATGACTGCTGGGTTAGGCGTCCATTATATCCTGAGAAACCACGTTCAAAGACTCGGAGGACATCACTGTTTTTTATCCCGATTCCCGTATCCTTGATACAAAGCTCTTGCCCGTCCATATAAATCTCCAGACCACCTTCCTTAGTGTACTTGAGACTGTTAGAGATGATTTGTTCAATGACCACTAGCAGCCACTTTTTATCCGTCACAATTTCTTTATCAAGGTCATGCAGATTGACACTTAAGCCTTTTTGAATAAAGAATAGAGCGTATTTACGCAGTATTTCCTTGACCAAGTCCTCAATTTGAACCTGCTTTAAGACCAAATCATCATGGAAACTTTCTAAACGCAGGTACTGCAAGACTAGATTAGTATAGGAGTCTATCTTGAAAATTTCCTGTTCTAGCTGCTGCTTCAGTTGGCGATTGGCTACTTCTGCAACTAAGAGTTGACTAGCTGCAATGGGAGTCTTAATCTGATGAACCCACAAGGTATAGTAATCCAGCAAATCCGTCAGTTTTCTTTCTGCATCTGACCTCTGCTGGTAGAGTTCCATCTCACGCGCTTCTAATTTTTCTGCCAAAGCTCTTTCCAAAGGAGACTTGGCTTCCCTCTCCCCATAGAGAATTTCCTGACGATAGACCTGCATTTCCACCAATATGTCCCAAGTGAAAAATAAGATGGTTACAAAGCAACACAAGAGGAAAAAGTAGAGAAAGTAAATTCCTAAACTAGCAAATAAAAACTGAAAGAGCAAAACTAGAAACGCTAAAGCAAGCAGATAGACAAACAGACGACTACGAGAGCGCAGATAGGCTAGAAAAAATTGTTTCCAATCAAGCATGCTTCAGTCCGTACCCTATCCCTTTCTTGGTCTCGATAAATCCTACCAAGCCCTGCTCTTCCAATTTTTTACGCAAACGAGCCACATTGACAGAGAGGGTATTGTCATCAATGAAAAAGTCACTGTTCCAAAGTTCCCGCATCAAGTCATCACGCGCTACGATATTGCCTGCATGCTCAAACAAAACGCGTAAAATCTGGAATTCGTTCTTGGTCAAGTTCAACACTTGCCCTTGATAATGTAAATCCATGGATTTTGTATTGAGGATCACACCAGCATATTCCAGTAAACTCTCATCACGCCCAAACTCATATGAACGGCGCAACAAACCCTGAACCTTAGCTAAAAGAACCTGCTGGTCAAAAGGTTTGGTCACAAAGTCATCCGCCCCCATATTAATCGCCATAACAATATCCATAGCCTGGTCTCTGGAAGACAGAAACATAATCGGCACCTTGGAAATCTTGCGAATCTCCTGGCACCAGTGATAGCCATTAAACAAGGGCAAGCCAATATCCATGAGGACCAGATGAGGTTCCGACTGGACAAAAAGACTCAAAACTTCCATAAAGTCTTCTACCAAGACCACTTCAAATCCCCATTCAGAGAGCATTTTCCCGACCTGTTGACGAATAACCTGATCATCTTCTACTAGTAAAATCTTGTGCATGCGCTCCTCCTTTTCTATTATTATAACAGATTTTTCCAGGCTAGAAGGTCTGAAACTGAATTTGAAATAGCTTGTTTTTAGCCAACAAAGTGAGGCAACCCTAGTAGCTAATTTAAGGGAAATTTGATAAGATAAATAAAAAGAAAGGAGCACCTATGGCCAATATTTTTGACTATCTGAAAGATGTCGCATACGATTCCTTTTACGACCTACCTTTAAATGAATTAGACATTCTAGCCTTAACAGAAACTACTTACTTACCCTTTGATAATCTGGTATCAACAAGTCTTCAGCGACTTTTAGACCTGGCACCTCAGGTTCCAAGAGAGCCTAACATGCTGACCAGCAAAAATCTCCTCCAGCTATTAGATGAACTAGCTCAACACAAACGCTTCAAAAATTGCAAACTCTCCCATTTTATCAACGAAATCGACCCTGAACTGCAAAAGCAGTTTGCGGCTATGACCTACCTCCTCACTCTCGATACCTATCTGATTGTCTTTCGTGGGACTGATGACAGTATCATTGGCTGGAAGGAAGATTTCCACATGACCTATATGAAGGAAATTCCTGCTCAAAAGCACGCCCTATGCTATTTAGAGAACTTTTTTGTCCACCACCCTAGGAAAAAAGTCATTCTAGCTGGGCATTCCAAGGGAGGAAATCTAGCCATTTATGCTGCTAGCCAAATTGAGCAAAGCTTGCAAAATCAGATTACAGAAGTCTATACTTTTGATGCGCCTGGTCTCCATCAAGAATTGACACAGACCGAAGGTTATCAAAGGATAATGGATAGAACCAAGGTCTTCATTCCACAAGGTTCCATTATCGGTAGGATGCTGGAAATTCCTGCCCACCAAATCATCGTTCATAGCACTGCCTTGGGTGGCATCGCTCAGCACGATACCTTTAGTTGGCAGATTGAGGATAGACACTTCGTCCAACTGGATAAGACCAACAGTGATAGCCAACAAGTAGACACAACCTTCAAGGAATGGATGGCCACAGTCCCTGACGAGGAACTCCAGCTCTACTTCGACCTCTTCTTTGGCACCATTCTAGATGCTGGGATTAGCTCCATCAATGACCTGTCTTCCTTTAAGGCTATTGAACACATTCATCATCTCTTTGTCCAAGCGCAATCCCTCACTCCAGAAGAAAGGGAAACCATGGGACGCCTTACCCAATTATTGGTTGATACCCGTTACCAAGCCTGGAAAAATAGATAAAAAAGCTTATGAAAAGGCAAAAACCTTCTCATAAGCTTTTTTGTTTTGTTTAAAGAAGAAATCAATCCTTCATCCGACTCTCTGCATCAGTCACGACTTGTTCTAGACTGGTCTGACCAAGTTCAGCCTCCATAGCCAGCTGGATTCTCTCCAATTTTTGATCCAAAACCTCATGAATATGAGCTCCGACTGGGCAATTTGGATTTGGATTGTCATGGAAACTAAAAAGTTGACCTGTCTTACCTAGGCATTCGACCGCCTGATAAACATCTAAAAGACTAATATCTTTGAGATCTTTGACAATCTCTGTTCCGCCCGTTCCACGCGCTACTGAAATCAGCTCTGCCTTCTTCAACTGGGACAAGGTTTTTCTGATAATGACAGGATTAACCCCGACACTAGCAGCCAGAAAGTCACTGGTCACCTTGCTTTCCTTCCCCTTGAGAGCGATAATAATCAGCATATGAGTCGCAATGGTAAATCTACTTGGAATTTGCATCCTCTTCTCCTTTTTACGAGGCTAGCCTGCCTCTACTCTTCTTTTTCTTTTATTATAACCTTTTTAGTTGTAATGTCAATCGTTACCACTTTTCAACCAAGCATCTAATTCCCTATCATAGCCCTCTTTCTGGGCCAATTCTCTCAGAAATTCCTGATGATGAGTATGGTGGATACCATTGACCAGACTTTCATAATAAACCTCAAAATAAGGGAGTTTCAGATTTTTAGCTAGCTGCAATTCAGCTGCCACATCGTAGTCCACCCGTCGGAAGTCCATATCTACCAAGCCCTGGTCATCAAACTCCAAAATCATATACTGGGCCCGCAAGTCCTTCCGCAACTGGGCATCCAAAAAGAAAGGTTGCCCAATCGAACCTGGATTGACAATCAATTGCCCACCAGTCCCGTAACGAAGTAACTGCTGGTGAATATGGCCATAAACAGCAATATCACAAGCGGGATTGGTCACCAAGCGGTCAAAATCCTCTTGCGCCCCAGTATGAATCAACTCTCGCCCCCAGTTCTTATCAGGCAAATGATGGCTAATTCCCACCGTCAAATCCCCAAACTGACGATGAATCTGGAGAGGTTGATTGTGGAGCAGTTCAATTTCTTCTAGGGAAATTTCCTCTAAAACATACTGGCACTGGCGCAAGAGATAGCGTTGGCTGGGACGAGTACTATCCAATTCCTTACGGACACCATGCCACAGACTGTCTTCCCAGTTTCCCAAAACTCTAGCCGTAATCGGTAGTTGATCCAACAAGTCCAAAATCCTTCTACGCCCTGTTCCTGGCATGAGAATATCTCCCAAAAGCCAGTATTCATCTACTCCTAGCTGCCGAGCATCTGCCAAAACAGCCTCCAAGGCGGTGGTATTTCCATGAATATCTGAAAGAAGAGCTATTTTTGTCATATTCATCTCCTCGTTTTTTCTCTTGCAATAAGTATAACATAAAAAGTCACAGCTAGAGAAATCTAGCTTTTTTTGATATACTAGATAAAGATATTAGACAAGAGGAAGCGAATGACCCCGAATAAAGAAGATTATCTAAAATGTATTTATGAAATCGGCATAAACCTGCATAAAATCACCAACAAAGAAATTGCTACACGCATGCAAGTCTCTCCCCCTGCCGTAACTGAAATGATTAAACGGATGAAAAGTGAAAATCTCATCCTCAAAGACAAGGAATGTGGCTATCTACTGACTGACCTCGGCCTCAGACTGGTCTCTGAGCTCTATCGTAAACACCGCTTGATTGAAGTTTTTCTAGTTCATCATTTAGACTATACGAGTGACCAGATTCACGAGGAAGCTGAAGTCTTGGAACACACTGTCTCTGACCTCTTCGTGGAAAGACTGGATAAACTACTAGGATTCCCCAAAACCTGCCCTCACGGAGGAACTATTCCTGCCAAGGGAGAACTCCTAGTTGAAATCAATAACTTGCCACTAGCTGACATCAAGGAAGCTGGCGCCTACCGCCTGACTCGGGTGCACGATAGTTTTGACATTCTCAGTTATTTGGATAAGCACTCACTTCACATCGGTGATCCGCTCCAAGTCCAGCAGTTTGATGGCTTCAGCAATACCTTCACTATCCTCAGTAAAGACGAGGATTTACAAGTTAGTATGGACATTGCCAAACAACTCTATGTCGAGAAAATCAACTAATTTCTCAAGTCCCCCACCAACCCTGAAAGTTTTATTTTCAGGGTTTTATTTCTATCATTTGATTTTACTTTCATTTAGTTGTAGAATATTTGTAAAAAAGAAGAAAGATATTTTAACATATGAAAAAATCACTAAAAATTTTTGCGACATCCAAATGGTTTGACCTCTTCGGGGTTGCTTTGGTCGTTGGGATTGCGATTGCATCTGGTTACCTCAACTCACGCCTCGATAAATTTGTAGACTGGGGACCATGGACAGCTCTTGTACCCTTTGGATTGATTTCCGTAACCAATGTTGGGATTTCCATGTTGTCCACTCGTTTCACGGGAAAATTAAGCAAATGGGGAAATTACTTTGGTATTATTAATACCATTTTGTCTGGCACCATTGATTATATCCTTGGAAATAAGGCGGCCATCATCACCTATCCCGTCACCTTCCTCATTTATACCTTTGCTATTAAGAAATGGGAAGTTTCGCAAGAAGGCAGACCCAACCAAATGAGCCAAAAACATCTAAAATTGGCGGCTATCATCATTTCAATTATCGCCTTCCTCTTTGCCTTTGTGAGCAACTATATCGGCTATGGGGGCAAGATGAATCTCCTTGCTTACGTAACAACTATTGCCTTCGCACTGTCCCTCATTGCCAATGCTTTGAACGCATTGAAACTAACAACTCAATGGGGCTTTTGGTTGATTTACAATTTCGTTCAGCTGACAAAGGCTGGCATTCAAGGAAACTTCGCCAATATCGGAAAATACATCTTTTATATCCTCAATGCAATCGGAGCTTTATTTGTCTGGAATGATGAAGAGGTGGAACAATAGGAGGGAACTCAAATAAAGAAATCTAATAGAATCTCCTTACTAAAATTTTTTATCATTTTACTTGTAACTTCCATTCTTTTGGAGTAGAATGAAGCTAGATAGAAGAGGGAGGTTTTGTCATGAAAAAACTCTTTAGAATCCATTTTACAGCAATTGCAGTCATCGATTTGCTACTACTTGCATTTTTTAGTACTAGACCCGAGACAGCTTTGGACTGGCTCTTGCTCACTGGTTTTATTTTCCTCCTTGCTCAGCTACTCCTGCTATTTCGCTTGCTTGTCCGACTCAAACATCAATTCGCTGAGATTTATCCTCAAATCAATAAAATGATTCGCTTCTACTATTTAGGGGTGCTCACCATTGATTTTCTATTTTTTGTCCTTTTAGCCTTCACTAGTTCTCAGCGATTTTTCACTCTTATACCAATCGTCACTGCTTGTCATTCTACTTTATATTATAGGACGACTGACTACCTAAGAGAAAACTATACTGACTTTTACGACAAACATATTTCTTTGTGGGAGTGCCTCTAAAGAAAAGGAGGTTTTAGCATGAAAAACATCATCTCCATCAAAACCATTCAACTCCTTATCATCGATGGAATCATGCTGGCATTTTTGACATTTAAAGAGGGACTTACGTGGGATTGGATTTTGATTTATAGCGGATGGCTCATTTTCTTTCATCCTGTGCTATTGACCTATCTTTCCAACCAACTTTGTGATCACTTTAGTCAACTCTATTCCCAGATTAGAGCAAGATTCTGGCGTTTTGCCTTACAAATCCTCCTCTGGGATAGTCTGATCATTCTCTCCTTGCTGTTTTTAAGCGGTATCCCACTTTTCCTTCAGGGAACTCTCCTAATCCTAGGACATCTCATCCCTTCCTATCGCATAAGCCAAATCTTAAAACAAGATTTCCCCAAGGCCTATCAGAAAACGATTCCATTTTGGAATATTTTATGATAGATGAGAAAAACCAAGCCGGTCGGGCTTGGTCTTTCTCATCTATTTTTCGTATCAAGGATAATGGTAACTGGTCCGTCATTGACCAGCTCAACCTGCATATCTGCTCCAAAGATGCCTGTCTGAACGGGCACGTCTTGCGCTAATTTTTGATTGAATGCATCATAGAAGTCTGATGCCATATCTGGTTTGGCTGCACCTGTAAAGGCTGGACGATTGCCTTTCTTGGTGTCCGCAAAGAGGGTAAACTGTGAAATAGAAAGGATTTGTCCTTCAATATCTTTGACAGACAGATTCATCTTGCCTTCTGCGTCTGAAAAAATCCTCATATTAACAAGCTTTCTCACAGCATAGTCCAAATCTTCCTCTTGGTCCTCTGGTCCAACACCAACCAGCAACAAGAGTCCCTGATTGATTTTTCCCTGAACCTGACCTTGAATACTGACTTGGGCTTTTTTAACCCGTTGGATAATGATTTTCATAATAGCCTTTCTAGTAAGAGCTAGGCCAATTAGCCGTTGGTCCGTTTGACAGAGTAAACTTCTGGCACACTCTTAATCTTGTCCACAACCGAAGTCAGTGTAGAGAGGTTGGTAATACCGAAGGACACATGGATATTGGCAAATTTCATATCCTTGGTTGGTTGGGCGTTGACTGTTGAGATATTCTTGGTTGTGTTTGAGAGAACTTGCAATACATCGTTCAACAGCCCTGTACGGTTGAGGCCGTAGATATCGATATGGGCCATATACTCTTTATTTGAGCTAGAGTACTGGTCTTCCCACTCCACATCAAGAAGGCGTTGCTCGTAGTTTTCTTGAGCACGCAGGTTCATACAGTCCACACGGTGAATAGCCACACCACGACCCTTGGTAATGTAGCCAACAATATCATCACCAGGCACGGGATTACAGCACTTGGCAATCCGCACAAGGAGTCCAGAAGCACCTTCAATGACCACTCCCCCCTCATGCTTGACTTTGAGGGTTTCTTTATTTTCAACCTTGATCTCGCCACCTTTGACAAGTTCTTCTGCTTCAGCCTTGGCCTTGGCACGTTCTTCCTCACGACGTTCCTTTTCAGTCAGACGATTAAAGACAGTAATAGCACCGATTTCGCCAAAACCAATAGCCGCAAAGAGAGATTCTTCTGTCTTGTAGCTGGTCTTTTGCAGAACTTGGTCCATATGACGCTTGTCCATGAATTTATTGGCCACATAGCCATTTTCTTGGAACTGAGCCATCAACATTTCACGACCCTTGTTAACAGACAATTCCTTGTCTTGGTTTTTAAAGAACTGACGAATCTTGTTGCGCGCCTTGCTGGTCTTGACCATGTTAAGCCAATCACGGCTTGGCCCAAAGGAGTTAGGGTTGGTGACAATTTCAACCTGATCCCCTGTCTTGAGCTTGGTTGTCAGTGGAACCATACGACCATTGACCTTGGCACCAGTTGCTTTTTCCCCAACTTTGGTATGGATTTCATAGGCAAAGTCAATCGGTCCTGAATCTTTTGGAAGGGAACGAACAGCTCCATCTGGGGTAAATACGTAAATCTCCTCTGCCAGATAGTTTTCCTTGACTGAATCAACAAATTCCTTAGCATCATCAGCCTGGTCTTGGAGCTCCATCATCTCCTTGATCCAGTTCATTCCAATGGCTGATTCCTTGCTGTTGACCTGCCCCTTGATGCCTTTCTTATAAGCCCAGTGAGCCGCAACCCCGTACTCAGCTACCTCGTGCATGGCCTTGGTCCGAATCTGGAATTCAATCGGCCCTTTTGGCCCATAAACAGTCGTATGGATAGACTGGTAACCATTGGCCTTACGATTAGCGATATAATCTTTAAAGCGACCAGGCATCGGTTTCCAAAGCTCATGCACATAACCAAGCATGGCATAAACATCACTTTGGGTATCCAAAATACAACGAATGGCAATCAGGTCATAGATTTCCTCAAACCGTTTTCTCTTATCCTGCATTTTGCGGAAAATCGAGTAAATATGTTTGGGACGACCGTAAATCTTCCCTTTCAAGTGACGATCTGTCGTATAGTCTTCTAATTTTGTGACCACCTCATCCACCAAGGCTTCACGCTCTCTGCGCTTTTCCTTCATCATATGGGTAATCTTGTAAAACTCCGTTGGATTGAGATAACGGAAAGATAAGTCTTCCAATTCCCATTTGACACTGGAAATCCCCAAACGATGGGCAAGTGGAGCATAGATTTCCATGGTTTCTTTGGAAATGCGCTCCTGCTTGTCTTTTCGAAGATGTTTCAGGGTTCGCATATTGTGCAAGCGATCAGACAGTTTGACCAAAATAACACGGATGTCCTCAGACATGGCCATGAGCATCTTGCGGTGGTTTTCCGCTAATTGCTCCTCAATTGATTTGTACTCGACCTTACCAAGCTTAGTAACCCCATCGACAATCACGCGCACATCAGGACCAAACTCTCTTTCCAAATCGTCCAAGGTCGCATCTGTATCCTCCACCACATCATGCAAGAAACCGCAAGCTACCGTTACAGCATCCAGCTTGAGCTTGGCTAAAATACCTGCTACTTGGATAGGGTGAATGATATAAGGTTCACCTGATTTACGATATTGACCACTATGGCATTCAACAGCATAGACCAAGGCCTTATGGACAAAAGCGACATCTTCTTTTGATAAATATTTTTGCGTTAAAGCGACAACCTCATCGCCCGTCAAATTCACTTCTTTTGGCATCTCTACTCTCCAATTCTTCCTACCATTTTATCACTTTTTTAAGAATATGAAAACTAGATAGCCACGATTCCCTGTCTTAGTTGTGATTCGAATGTGATAATGTCTTAACTAGTTTGAACACAAAAATATCCCAGTTGATAGACAATACTAGAATTTCATTTTATAGGGGGCGAAGCTGTCATCAAATGAAACATCCTAACACCTCTATTGTATGTGCATTTTATTTTCAGGAACAATAGATGTCTAGATCCATTACAGAACTTTCAACCTCAATTATTCATACTTGACATAAAAACCAAGCAGGATTCTTACATCAGCGTAGATTCTGCTTGATTTAACATCGATTCTGACTAATTTTTATCTTATGTATGAATAATTGGTGTTCAAAGAAACACTGCTTTCCTCAGGTTTGTCTGGGGAAGGCAGTGGTTTTTTGAAATAAGCGCCTAGATTGTTTATCGGAAGAATTATCAAACATCTCTTTCATTTCAGTTTATATATTTCTCGCAAATAGTTAAATAGAAGTTGATGTAATTTTTCCAGTAGGTAAACTCAAGTGAGAGACTATTTAGAGAATTTTCGAAGGCTTGTTTGGATTCTAATAACAATTCTCTAAATAAAGCTTGATCATAGGTTGGTAGTGTTTTATCACTGTATTTCATAAGAAACCTATTTACATAAATATTAAATTGTTTATTTTTATAATCTTGTTGAAAATCTTCAAGATCATCTAATATCTGTCTACCATAAGCAAAATAGTCATGAGATGCATATAATTCTTCTAAAATAGCCTGCTCTTTAGGGAAGTTTGAACTACTTTGAAAGACTTTTAAAGCTATTTTAGCAAATGAATATTTATCGTAAGCGTATTGTCTTTCTTCTTCAAGAGGAAGTATTTGATTGTATCGATAGCAATATTTTTCTTTGTATAGACCTGTTAAGGTCTTACATATGTTTTCTGTAACATCGGGATGAATTTCATTACTTAAAAACATCATGTTCTTTGAATATTGTTCTAACAGGATTAATAAATCAATCGGTTCTTCGACTTTTTGAGAGTCATATATCTTGTCCAATATAAATAAAGATGTAAAGTGATTATGAGAGAATGGAATTAATGCTTTCAGATTTTGATCTGATAATTGAAATTCTTTTCTAAATAATAATGGATACAATGAATAAAGTGATATAGATTGTACATTGTCTATTTGATTGAAGAAAGGCATATGTGAAAGAGTTGATGTCTTAAGGCTAGTGGTAATTAACTCATAATATATATTCCATTCTGAATTTGTAATGTTGAGGATTTGTTGTACATCATTAATTTTCATCATTTTACTCCAATTCATCATTTGTGAGATTAATTTTAAAAATCCAAGGAAATACAAAGAGAAGCAAGAGTAGCACGAGACCTGAGAGACTGAAAATAGAGGCCACGTTCATTGTATCAAATAAGAATCCAAAGAGTAACATGCTTATTGGTAAAAATGCCTGTGTTAAAGCATTTAAGACAGCAAAAACTCTACCTTGAAATTCTTGTGGAATTTTGAGAATTGACCAACTAGAAATTAGTATATTGCATATTGTAATTGATAAACCAATTACAAGAAAATAAATAATGAGAATAGCAATCCAGCTACTTTTGGACAAATGTAAGATTAATAATAATCCCAGTAAGCAGGTTGCAAACGCAACCATAGCAATGGCATATCTAGCAATATTCAAATTACTTTTCGTACTTATTTTCGAAGCAATAACTGATCCTAATAAGAGTCCAAAAGCTAAGACACTGTCGTTCAATGCATAAGATTGATTGGATAAAGCCAACTCTTTAATTTGAAGAAATGGGAGACCAACATTTACTATTCCAAGTATGAAATTAATCATAAGGACAAAAATTAATCCAAAAACAATTTTTTTATATCTAAAAATAAACTGGAAACCTTCTTTAGACATTGTGAGTATGCTTGAGTCATCTTCTGAACTTTCTTTTACCTTATGATGAAATTCAACTTTCCAATAGATTACTAGGACTAAAAATTCTATAAAAAATTCAATTAGCATGATACTAGATAATGAAATTTTGTCGAAAAGAGCAACTGCTATTATTGGAGATAAAATCATACTAGCAGCTTGAATTAATTGTAATTGAGAGCGAAATGATTGAACATTTTCCTCTCCTACTAACCCAATAGTAGCAGCATTTAGGGTAGTTGATAAAAACTGATCTGAAATTTTAAGTAAAATAAGTAAGACTATAATCTGAGTGTAATGGGATGTGATGTGAGTGTCACTTAGTATAAAGAACAGTAGAGCGATACAACTGACGGTCTGAGAAGTTTTTATAATAAAATTTTTATTGTATTTATCTATAATACTTCCTAAAAAAGGAAGGAGTAAAACTGCTACTATAGGTCCAATTATTTGAGAGAGGCTATATAAAAATACAGAATCTAAGTTTCTTAATATATAAAGACCAAGGATAAAGGAAAGTATAGTACTTCCAAATTGTCCCAACGAATTTCCGATGAGCAATTGTGTTTTAAGGTGTTTTTTTCTCACTAATGGCAATCCTTTCTTTTGAATTGATAAAATAAATGGTGTAACCTTGTAAGCTATCAGTTCCGAGCTTTACTTTCCATTGAAAATTAAAGGATCGGATAGATATGTTTTTAACGAAGAGTTTTCCTCCGCTAAATGTAAAAAGTAAGTGGTCTACTTTTGAAATTTTATTCAATGAAAAACCATTTATTCCTAAAACAAAGTTCATGCTCCGTTTTACACTTTTTTCACTGAGTCTAAAATCATCAGAAATAAAGGAGTTATTGGCACCTAAATCTAGCAAGGTGTGGTAAGAATCACCGTTGTAATCTAATAAAATAACTGCTTGTTTTTTTGATATTATCGGAATACTTGCGACAGATTTTGGTGGTTGAATAGAACCTATATAAAAATATTTATTTTTAAAATCAATAGCAAAGTCAAAACGCTGTAGAATATCCCATCCAAGTACACCATCAATGGATAAATAATAAAACATTACATTTCTATACTTAATCAGAAATTCAGTATTTGAGATAATTTCATTATCGATTTTAATTTCTGGTATAAAATATGTATGTTGAATGATTTTATTTTTACCACCCCCTTTTACGAGGATTTTATTTGATAACTCTATTTGAAAGTTTTTTAAGTCTTTATTAGGAGCTAAGAAACTTTTTTCTGATCCGGTGTCAACTAAAAATGTATAGTATTGTTCAGAGATTTTAATTTTAATTGTAACTAATTTATTTTTATAAGAGAATTTCATAATAAACAAATCTAAAAATTTAGAGCTTTGATTATTCAAAGCTCTAAATACTATATTACCACTTGATTTTGATAGTAATTTCACCAAGTGATTCGATTTCAACCACAGAAGAATCAACTGAGAAATCAGTTAAAAGTTCGGCTTTTCCCATTAAATCTTCTTTATTAGATTTCATAATTTTTAACCTACTTAAATTAATAACCTTATTATAAAACACTTTTATTTTTTTGTCAATAATTTTTTGAAAATTTAGACAAAATTATAAACGAATGATTGTTACCTAGTTTCACTTTAAAGTTAGCTTTCAAATTTTAATAACAAAATCTCATAAAAATAATTCAGAATTGCTTGATAATTCTGAATTATTAGTGTATAATATATTACGAAGTTAGATTTTAAACTTAGGTGATAGAAGGAGAGATAGACCAACGGAAACCATATTGTAACCGAAAGACTTTCTGACTTCCCTCAATTTCCCTGAAGATACGAAAGCTAAACAGTGGAACTCGTGTCACATACACTGGTACCTTGACTGGGTTTTGGAATTAAAATCCTCAAGATACTTTCTTCTATCCTTTAGTTTATAAGGAGAACACCTATGAAAAAAACTGCTATTTCTATCTTTGCTCTCCTAGTGTTAGGAGTTAGCTGCCTGTTCCTATTCAGCCAGCAAAGCTATAAAAAAACAGTCGTTCAATACTATGCTAACGACCAGAACCTGCCCAATAGGATAACTTATAGTGAATATAGCGATAAACGAGAAGCCAACTACGGTGGCACTCTAAACATCACATCTATCAAAAAAGCTAATGACGGAGTTTATGCAACCTATGAAGGGCAATTGACACCTCTCCAATATTGATAAATTGATAACCAGCCTGTCTTCATCTAGTCATGCTGGTTTTTAAGTTCATTTTAAATCCTTACCTATTTTCCCCAACTGTGCTATACTTAATTTATACTCAATGAAAATCAAAGAGCAAACTAGGAAACTAGCCGCAGGCTGTACTTGAGTACGGCAAGGCGACGTTGACGCGGTTTGGATTTGATTTTCGAAGAGTATTAGTGCATTCTTTGAGATTGGAGCTAACATGAAAATCCATAAAACCGTGAATCCTGTTGCCTATGAAAACACCTATTACCTAGAAGGTGAAAAGCACCTTATCGTGGTAGATCCTGGCAGCCATTGGGAAGCCATTCATCAGACCATCGAGAAAATCAACAAACCGATCTGTGCTATTCTCTTGACCCATGCCCATTATGACCATATCATGAGTCTGGACTTGGTTCGCGAGACTTTTGGCAATCCTCCTGTCTTTATCGCAGAGAGTGAAGCCAGCTGGCTCTACACTCCTGTCGATAACCTCTCTGGTCTCCCTCGTCATGATGATATGGCAGATGTAGTCGCAAAACCTGCAGAACACACTTTTATCTTTCACGAAGAATACCAACTAGAGGAATTTCGTTTCACTGTCTTGCCAACACCAGGGCATTCTATCGGTGGTGTTTCTATCGTCTTTCCGCAAGCTCATTTGGTCTTGACAGGTGATGCTCTGTTCCGTGAAACTATCGGACGAACAGATCTTCCAACTGGTAGTACGGAGCAACTTCTTCACAGTATCCAGACTCAACTCTTCACCCTACCAAACTACGATGTCTATCCAGGACATGGTCCAGCTACGACTATTGCTCACGAAAAAACCTTCAATCCTTTTTTCTAGTAAAATGATGACAATAGATATCGTAATTTATAATAGATTAAAGCTAGAATAGTACGTCCTGACTTCTAAATCATTATTAGAAATCGATTTGTTCAGATTTTATTTCATCTCACTATATTTATACTATTTTAGAATTATAAAAACGCATAATATCAGGTGTGGAAAAGTTTGATATTATGCGTTTTATCATGAAAAGATTTTTCACAGTCTAAAATAATTGATAGGTAAACTATGAATTGGGGTTATTCTGACTCCTTACGAAAGCTAAATAATCCAGCAGTTAGAGTTAACATTCCAAATAGGGTAGCGAGAATTGAGTCATTTTCTCCAGTATTTGGCAAAGTCTTAGCTACTTGTTTCGAAATAGTTTCAGTCTTAGTTGCTAACGGCTCAGCTTGAGTTTTTGTACTATTTACGTCATTTCCTTTTTGTTCCGTATTACTACTATTTACAACTGGAACAGGAGTTGTACTACCTCCGTTATCACGGCTTGCGGCAACTTTGAAAGTCATAGCATAGATACTAAAGTGATTGGTTTCAAAAGTCACCTTATCGGCATTTTGTTTGAAATCAAGCGCAAACAAGCTGCCGTTTTGATTCACGTAGTAAACATTTTCCACTGGCTGGTTTGCCAACACGCTAACCGTAACCCAGCCGTTTGGCTGAATAGCCTTGCCTCTCGCGTCATACAGATGAATGTCGAAAGCCTTGTATTTTTTTGATTCAAGTGAATTCGACTTGGTTTCTTCTACCCTGATATATCTGACATTTTTGAGTGTTGCTTCTGAACCATATACTTGAACGCTTCCAGCTTCGCTCGAAAGAACACGAGTATTGTTTGGGATGGCTGGATTAAGCGTAGGCGTTACGGGAGTTGTCGGTGTTATTGGAGCAACTGGTGTAACTGGATTTACAGGATTTTCACTTGGCTTGACTTCTGGTTTTGCTTGGTCGGCTGGTTTTTCAGTGTGGTTCTTAAATAAGAAAACGTAAGTTTGATAAACTTCTGCGTATAAACCAAAATCTCCCTCGCTTCTTCCTCTCTCATTTAGCTGATAACGGTGATAAAGTGGTGTTAACTGCCTATTTTTTGAAAATTGATAGACTTCCACGTCATTGTCTTCTTTTTTAGTGCGGAAAACCATGTAACCTTGACCTGTGATGTTAGTGTTTTTGTTTAGTTCAACCTTTCTTGTTTTTTCATCCCAAATAGCTGTATAAATTGTATACGCTTCATAGTTTCTACCTTCCAATTCTGGAATTTTCACTCGAATCGCACGCATAAGTATATGGCTTTCCCTCAATTCTTCAGGAGAAAATTCCCTCCCATTTTCTTCTAACCACCTATTCGTGCCACCCACAAAGTAAGCTAATCTTGGTTTGTTATTGATAAAATCTTTTTCAGCAGTCCATATTCCATTGATAGGAGTTTTCTTCATATCACTGATAGGGAGTGGTGCTACAATATCTTCGTAGGTAACAACAGGGTGTTCATGAACGCTTCCGTCACGTAGATGCCATCTTCTCACTGGTTTTCTGTTATTTTCCTGCGGTTGCTCTGCAGGTTTCACTTCTGGTTTTGCTGGATTAGCAGGTTGTAGTTGCTCTGCTGGTTTAACTTCTGGTTGAGGGGTTTCTGCTGGTTTTGGAGTTGGAACAGATGTTTCAGCAAGTTTATTTTCAACCGGCTTGTTCTCAGCTGGTTTTACTGGCTGAGTAGGCTGTGGTTGCTCTGTAGGTTTAACCTCTGGTTGAGGGGTTTCTGCTGGTTTTGGTGCAGGTGCTGGTTGAGTAGCATTAGGTTGAGCAGCAACATTTGGTTGCGGCGCAACGTTTTCCTCGGCATGCACCAAAGTTGGCACTGCAGCACTAAGAGTGACAGCAGAGAAGGTAACAATACCTAGTTTAGTGAGTTTATTCATAATTTTTCCTCCTCAGGAATATATAATTGCCTTTTTAGGCTTATAAAATGACAAAATCAACTTCCTTTCAAGACCACAAAAGCAAAATTTTGAGTCAACTCATTATCTAAACATTTAATGTTCTTGATAGAAGCCTTAAATGAATCTTCATCCATTAACTGAACAATACAGCTATCATACTATTACATATCTTAATGATTTTTAAGTTTTTTGTTGCCAAAAACTAGCTAGCTCCTTTAGAGATAGGGAACTAAGTGTATCGCATAACGACCGTTAGACGATACACAAAAAATGCCAGTCTAATACAGGTTAAAAACACTGTTAAACTCGCATTTTTTTAAATATTTATATTCTTATTTTGAATGTTTCATCAAACGGTCGTTAATCGAAACAATTTTACGTCTTTATTCTACCATTTTTCCCTGTTTTTAGCAATGATTTTCCGTTTTTTTTGACGATTGTTCGCCACTTTATTACGTTCTAATACTTTATATAGGGTTGATGTAGAAATTTGTTCAGCTTTTGCAATATTACGTATGCTTATATCTGAATGTAGATATTTGTTAAGTATCCGCTCCTCCTTTTCTTTTGAAATCCGTTTAGCCCCTAATCTAACACCATTTTCCTTAGCTTTTCGAAGTCCCTCTTTTGTGCGAAACCTCAGATTTTCCAGCTCATTTTCTGCCACAAAGCCTAAAATGATGCAAAGTAATCTGCCAATAAGAGAACCTGTTTCTAGTTTTTCATGCAAACTGACTAGATGAATATTAGATTCATTAAATAGTTCAATAAGTTCTAGCAGCTTAAACATAGATCGAGTCAGTCTATCTAACTTATAGATAGTGAAAGTAACCTGCTTGCCATCTTTCGAAAAGTCAGAGGCCAGTTTTAAGGCTTTTATGAGTTCAGGACGAGTGTTATTTGCACCAGATTCCTTTTCTATAAAAAGTTTATCGCAATGTTTGAGAGCTTCGATTTGCACTTTCAATCCTAGGTCTTGTTTATGAGTAGATACACGGGCGTAGCCTATGTTGATAGTCTTTTGAGACATAAAAATCCTCCTGTTATCTTGATACAGAGGGATATTTTACTATGAATTTTAAAATAAGAAAAGACTTCAATTTCATAATCCCTATGAACTACCCCCTAAAAGCTAGATTGTTCTATCTAACTTTTTAGGGTGTACATAGATAGGGAAGGTATATTTATAGGAATTTTACTTGCCTCTTTGCATTACCAAATAATCACGCGCTCTTCTGGTGAACGCCACATACCGTCTCCTTCTTTGACATCATATGTTGTAAAGAAATCATCGAAGTTTGGTACTTGCACATTGACACGGAGTTTGGCTGGCGCGTGCACATCGACGCTAGCCAAAAGTTTCATAAATTCTGGACGACCTTTCATGCGCCAGATGCGACCGAAGTTGTAGAAGAACTCTTCTGCTGAGAAGTCTGGTTCTCTCTTAGCTGCTTCAAGCGCTGCAGCGATTCCTCCCAAGTCAGCCACGTTTTCTGATACAGTCAATTTACCGTTAATGGTTGCTCCATAAGAATCCTGTCCATCAAATTGGTCAATGACTTTTTGTGTTTTCTCCTTGAAGGCAGTATAGTCACTCTCTGTCCACCAGTCCTTGAGGCTACCATTTTCATCAAAGGAAGCTCCGTTGGTATCAAAGGCGTGGGAAATTTCATGAGCAATAACTGCACCAATCCCACCGTAGTTAGCAGAAGACGACTGATGCAAGTCATAGAAAGGCGCCTGTAAAATAGCTGCTGGGAAGACAATCAGGTTCTTCTGAGGATTGTAGTAGGCATTGACCATATGAGCAGGCATGCCCCATTCCTTGTAGTCAACAGGCTGATTCCACTTGCTCCAACTGTGTTTGATTTCCACACGCGCAAAGGCTAGAGCATTGTCAAAAAGACTAGCATTTTCATTTACTACTTTGTCCTTATAACGTTCTGGCAATTCTTCTGGGTAACCGATATAAGGCTTGATGACATTGAGTTTGACGATGGCCTTGTCACGAGTTTCAGGAGTCAGCCAGTCATTTTTAGCCAAACGTTCCTTATAGACATCTATCATGGTTGCCACTTTTTTCTCCACGTCTGCCTTGGCTTCTGGGGAGAATTTTTCATGGGCATACCAGAGACCCAAGGCTTGTTTGAATGGACCTTGTGCTAGCTGGTAGGCAGCTTTAACCTTGTCTTTGGCTTCTGGAACTCCAGATAGCGCACGGCTGTAAGCACCTGACAAGACACGGATTTCTTCTGTTAAATAGCTAGTTGAAAGATTCACAACACTTAAAATTAAGGTTGCCTTGAGGAGAGGCCAAGCTTCTTCACTATAGAATTGGTCTGCGGCTTGCCAGAAACGTTCCTCGTCTACAATAACCTTGTCTGGTACTTGTCCAAGAACGACTTGGAAAAAGTCATCCAAAGGTAGGGCAGGCGCGAATTTCTTGAAATCTTCGTAAGCATATGGATGGTAGAGTTTGGCATATTCTGAACTTTCTTCATTAGAGAGAACCACTGCCGCAACTCGACGATCCAATTCTAGTCTTTTCTCTAGCAAGTCTTCAATTTCTTCATCAGAGAAATCATAAGCCTTGAGGAGATTTGCGCTGGTTTCTTTCCAAAGAGTCAAGAGTTCTTCGCGTTGAGGATGGTCTTCTGCATAGTAGGTCGTATCTGGCAGGATCGTGCTTGGAGCGCTAGCCCATAGAACATTGATTCTGGCATCCATAAAGTCTGGCGATACACCAAAAGGAAGGAAATTAGGTTTTCCTGCAAGCTCAAACTCTGCTAGTTTAGCTGTAAAATCCGCAAAAGTCTCCAATTCTTGGAATTCTTTAAGAAGTGGTAAGACAGGTGTGATACCGTCAGCTTCTCTCTTGTCAAAATCACGAACTAGGCGGTGGTATTTGACAAAGTTTGCCAAGATAGCATCCTCAGGCACTTCTTGACCTGCCAACCACTTGTCTGTTGTCGCCAGCATCAGGTCTTCAATTTCCTGGTCTAAATCAACAAAACCTCCCGTTTGAGACTTATCTGCTGGAATTTCAGCTGTCTTCTGCCATTCTCCATTGATTGCATCATAAAAATCGTCTTGATAACGTGTCATCTTGTTCTCGCTTTCATTTGTATTTGTTTTTAGCTTAACAAAAATTACCTGGGAATGCAATTAAAAATAAACGGATGTTTCCTATTGTTTTTCAGTTAATATTTTAATTTTTTGAAAAATTAACTTGACTTAATTTTTTTTTAAGGTATATTAAGAGTCAGGAGGAATATAAGTTTATGATACGTATCGAAAACCTCAGTGTCTCCTACAAAGAAACGTTGGCACTTAAGGATATTTCACTAGTGCTCCAAGGACCAACAATTACTGGAATCATTGGTCCAAACGGTGCTGGAAAATCAACATTATTAAAAGGTATGCTGGGAATTATCCCTCATCAAGGTCAGGCATTTCTCGATGACAAGGAAGTTAAAAAATCCTTACACCGAATTGCCTATGTCGAACAAAAGATCAATATCGACTACAACTTTCCCATCAAGGTCAAGGAATGTGTCTCACTAGGACTATTTCCCTCTATTCCTCTCTTTCGCAGTTTAAATGCTAAACATTGGAAAAAAGTAGAGGAAGCCCTTGAAATCGTCGGCCTAGCTGACTATGCTGATCGTCAAATCAGTCAACTGTCTGGAGGTCAATTCCAGCGGGTCTTGATTGCCAGATGTTTGGTGCAGGAAGCCGACTATATCCTCTTGGATGAACCCTTTGTTGGGATTGACTCAGTCAGTGAGGAAATCATCATGAATACGCTGAGAGATCTGAAAAAAGCTGGGAAGACGGTTCTCATCGTCCACCACGACCTCAGCAAGGTTCCCCACTACTTCGATCAAGTCTTACTTGTTAATCGAGAAGTGATCGCCTTTGGTCCGACCAAAGAAACCTTTACCGAAACCAATCTAAAAGAAGCTTACGGTAATCGACTCTTTTTCAATGGAGGTGACCTATGATTGCAGAATTTATTGATGGATTGCAAAAATTCCATTTCCTACAAAATGCCTTGATAACAGCTATTGTCGTCGGGGTCGTAGCTGGAGCTGTGGGATGTTTCATCATCCTACGCGGGATGTCACTCATGGGAGATGCTATTTCACATGCTGTCTTACCAGGTGTAGCCCTCTCCTTTATCTTGGGCCTTGATTTCTTTATCGGAGCCATTGTCTTTGGATTGCTAGCTGCTATCATCATTACCTACATCAAGGGGAACTCGATTATCAAAAGCGATACCGCCATCGGCATTACCTTTTCTTCTTTCTTAGCCCTCGGTATCATCTTGATTAGTGTCGCTAAAAGTTCAACTGACCTTTTCCATATCCTTTTTGGTAATATTCTGGCCGTCCAAGATACGGATATGTTTATTACTATGGGTGTGGGGGCAGCCATTCTCTTGTTAATCTGGATTTTCTTCAAGCAACTCTTGATTACTTCCTTTGATGAACTCTTGGCTAAAGCCATGGGAATGCCTGTCAATTTCTATCACTACCTTCTCATGGTACTCCTGACTCTGGTGTCTGTGACAGCCATGCAAAGTGTCGGAACTATCCTGATTGTAGCCATGCTGATTACCCCAGCTGCAACTGCTTATCTCTATGCTAATAGCCTGAAAAGCATGATTTTCCTTTCCTCAACCTTTGGAGCGACAGCTTCAGTTTTGGGGCTCTTTATCGGCTATAGCTTTAACGTTGCGGCAGGTTCTAGTATTGTGCTTACAGCCGCTAGTTTCTTTCTCATTAGCTTCTTTATCGCTCCAAAACAACGATATTTGAAACTGAAAAATAAACATTTGTTAAAATAAGGGGCAAAACCCCAATAAATTGGAGGATCTAATGAAAAAATTAGGTACATTACTCGTTCTCTTTCTTTCCGTCATTGCTCTTGTAGCATGTGCTAGCGGAAAAAAAGATGCAGCTTCTGGTCAAAAACTAAAAGTTGTTGCTACAAACTCAATCATCGCTGATATTACTAAAAATATTGCTGGTGACAAGATTGATCTTCACAGTATCGTTCCTGTTGGCCAAGACCCACACGAATACGAACCACTTCCTGAAGATGTCAAGAAAACTTCTCAAGCTGATTTGATTTTCTATAACGGTATCAACCTTGAAACTGGTGGCAATGCTTGGTTTACAAAATTGGTAGAAAATGCTAAGAAAACTGAAAACAAAGACTACTTTGCAGTCAGCGAAGGTGTTGATGTTATCTACCTTGAAGGCCAAAACGAAAAAGGTAAAGAAGACCCACACGCTTGGCTTAACCTTGAAAACGGTATGATTTTTGCTAAAAACATCGCAAAACAGTTGAGTGCTAAAGACCCTAGCAACAAGGAATTCTACGAAAAAAATCTCAAAGAATATACTGAAAAACTAGACAAACTTGACAAGGAAGCTAAAGCTAAATTCGACAACATCCCTGCTGAGAAGAAATTGATCGTAACCAGCGAAGGATGCTTCAAATACTTCTCTAAAGCCTACGGTGTCCCAAGTGCCTACATCTGGGAAATCAACACTGAAGAAGAAGGAACTCCTGACCAAATCAAGACCTTGGTTGAAAAACTTCGCCAAACAAAAACTCCTTCACTCTTTGTAGAATCAAGTGTGGATGACCGTCCAATGAAGACTGTTTCACAAGACACAAACATCCCAATCTACGCTCAAATCTTTACTGACTCTATCGCAGAACAAGGTAAAGAAGGCGACAGCTACTACAACATGATGAAATACAACCTTGACAAGATTGCTGAAGGATTGGCAAAATAATACTCTGAAAAACGTCATTTTTTCCCGAATTGGCGTTTTTTCTATGCCCATATTTTCGGTCAAATCATTGGAAAATTCTTACTGTTTCAGCTACAATGGAAGAAAAAAGATTGGAGTATCTTATGGTAACTTTTCTCGGAAATCCTGTGAGCTTTACAGGTAAACAACTACAAGTCGGCGACAAGGCGCTCGATTTTTCTCTTACTACAACAGACCTTTCTAAAAAATCTCTGGCTGATTTTGATGGAAAGAAAAAAGTCTTGAGTGTCGTGCCTTCTATCGATACAGGTATCTGCTCAACTCAAACGCGTCGCTTTAATGAAGAACTGGCTGGACTGGACAACACGGTCGTATTGACTGTTTCTATGGACCTACCATTTGCCCAAAAACGTTGGTGTGGTGCTGAAGGTATTGAAAATGCCATCATGCTCTCAGACTATTTCGATCATTCCTTTGGACGTGATTATGCTCTCTTAATCAATGAGTGGCACCTATTGGCACGCGCAGTCTTTGTCCTCGATACTGACAATACGATTCGCTACGTTGAATACGTGGACAATATCAATTCTGAACCAAACTTCGAAGCCGCAATTGCAGCTGCTAAAGCCCTATAGAAAAAATCCTCTGTCACAAAGAGTTCCCTACTCTTTGAAACGGAGGATTTTTCTTATTCTTTAATTATTGTTTATTTTGAAATGAATCCTTCAAAATCTTTTAGTTGAAAATTATATTTTTCAGTGAGTAACACATTATCCACTGCAACATCTTCTCCCAATGGGTAAATATTTCTTTTGAAACAGTTGTAGGAGGAAAATCTCTCCTACACTATTATTGATTCTGATAGAAAATTGCAAAATATCATCTACCAAACTTTCAATTATTAAGATTTTTTACAGTTTATCTAAATTAGAATCGCAAGGCTTCTCAATAATATAATTGTCGAATTTTTTCAATCTAACTTCCTCTCCACTATTTCTTCCTTTATCAAGAAAAAGTTACCTCAATATTAATAAAGTACAATTCTAAATTAACTCCAATTATTGATTCATGATAATATTTCAGTAACTCATCGTGCAATTAAAAACAAGGATTTTTATTTCAGACGATCCATCGTGAACACTTCATCAGCCATCTCCCAAATTGCCGGATTATGTGTTGCGATAATGATTAGCCTATTATCATCTCGAAGAGATAGCAAAATCTCCATAATCAACTGAGAGGTTGCTGGGTCTATTGAAGCTGTTGGCTCATCTGCCAGAATAAGGGGTGGATTCTTTAAGATAACTTTTGCCAAGGCAACCCGTTGCGATTCTCCGCCCGATAACTCAAAGATGCGCTTATCTAGGTTAAGATAAGCCAGGCCGACCTGTTCTAAAGCCTGCTTCTGCCTCAACCGCTGTTCCGACCGACTCAACTTTTGACCAATGAGACCTAGCTTAAGGTTTTCTTCAATACTTTGGTTTTCAATTAAGCCAAAGTTCTGGAAGAGGTAGCCCAATTCGTGACGGAAAAAATCACTCGATTTATAATTTGCCAAGTCTTTACCTCGGTAAAAAATCGTCCCATCATAAGATTCTAATTTCCCAATCATGTTCATCAAGGTTGTTTTACCGCTACCACTTGAACCAATTAAGGCATAGACTTTTCCAGCCTCAAATGTCATTGAAAGATTCGAAAATAACTCTCGTTCTCCAAAAGATTTACTCACCTGTTTAAGTTCAATCATATTAACCTCCCTTCAAAACAAGCATGGACATCTTGTTTTCTTTCTGCATTTGGACATGTAACTGTAAAAGAGATAGACCAGTGAAGAGTAACGAGACTAAGAAAGCAACTACTATCTCTACCATAAGAAATACACTCGCAACAAATCCCAGTAAAAACACACCCAGTTGAGCAAAGAGATAAGTGCGATGGATTTCTAAGAACCTGAGACCTGCAATGCGTTTGATAAAAATAGCACGTCTAAATTCTTCAAAGTAGAGCCTATTCATAGTGTTAAACAACAAGATTGAAGTTGCAATCCCAAGCACAGCTCCTGCTAGCATTACCCAACGTTCCCTCTGGATATTATCCAATAATGTGATGTAGTTGTGGTAACCTGTTTGCATTTCTGAGACCCAATTTTCAATGCCTTGTCTCTGGATAAGCTCCTGGGCATCAGACAATTGATTAAAGAGAACGTAGTTCTGTACTGCGTCTACCCAAAACACAATGGACTGTGGACCAGTTGATTGGGGTGTTATAACAATGATGATTGGATCTTTCAAAAACTGCTGGTAAGAAATAGGGGTCGTATTATACACAAAACGATCATGACCTGATTCCAAATAACCTACCGTAGCAGTCATTTGCTGTCGTTCATCTTTACTAGATATGCGACTGGTTAAGTCGTCTTCAAAAACAGATTTATAATGTTCTTCCTCTGAACGGAGGTGTTCAGGCAGTAATAAGACAAACTCCCCTACATCAAGGTGATTCATCTTTTGCTCAATAGTTGTATCTACAGGAATGTTTTGACGCTCCAAGTATTGCGGTGTGACGATAAGGACATTGCCATTCGGGTTGTAATCGTGCCATTCTGTAGAGGTTATCAAGTTTTTGGAGGAAGCCATGCCATTTTGCAAAGTACGGTCAATTAACTGGTGTCTAGATAAGAAAGCCTTTTGTTCTGAAACAGCCAGATCCATCAATTGATACCAAGTTCTGAGTTTCCTTTGAGCTTGTTCAGCAAAACCAGAACTCGTTCCTTCACGGCTGATTGATAGGGTAATCAGTTGCCTTTCCTGGCTCCAAGCCTCTTGTCCAATCCGATGCTGTTGCCAGGCTTGGGAATACTTTAAGCTACTCCCTATTCCCAGCGTTACAATAATAATCGCTAATAGTTGACCGATTAAAATCAAACTAATGATTCCTCTGACAGGCACTTGCCCTTTTATAATCTGCATCAGGTGTATCTTTTTTATCCCAACTGCGAAGAGTTGAGCGAAAAACAGGGAAATCGACAACAAGATGAGATTATAACAGAGCAAGCCTGCTCCTATGGTCATTAGGGATTGCGTTGGAAGCGACAGAATTTTTTGCATAAGAATGGCGAGCACGCCAGCTAAACTGAAACCAACAGCTATCCCTTTCAAATCCTCACCAACTGGTCTAAGGAAAATGGACCACCGTTTCTCTCCTGAAATGAGGCGAATGCCCGACGACCGTAATTGGCTAATTTGACTAATTAAAGTCAGTGCTCCAAAGGTTAAGATGAAAATCAATAGACTGATTAACTGAAATCCGTTACTAAAGATAGCCATTAACGTAGATAGTTTAGATGGAATTGTCAGGTGCATGTTAGTCAAGCCAAGTTGACTTAACTCCTCCCTTAGCAAGTGAATATCTAGGTTTCCATCGAATACAAAATAGTTTGTTTCAACACTACTACTTTGAGCATCTTCTAGATTTTTTTCCTGAAGCCCATCAGGCAACTTTCCGTTCCCAAAGGTCGTATAAGAAAACACTGGAGTACCTTCTGAGTTAGGATCCTGGTGTTGAATCGCAATAAAGCTATCCGTTTCTTCTGCTAGTTTTTCCAAGCGTGTAGCAACATGCTGAAAAGTTGTTTCAGGGGAAGAATCACGTACAACAACGTTGGGGTAATAATAGGAGACATATGTATCAGTCCAAATGGTAAATACCCAAACAAAGAACAAACTAGCAAGCAGGTTGGATATGAGTATAAATAATTTTTTCATAGTGCATTCCTTATTCTAAAACAGAGGGCAGAAATACCCCTGCCCTCTATAAACTAACAAGCTTACTAAACTATTGATAAAAGAATCTTCTTCAATTATTCTTTACCATCCCGCATCAAATGTAAATTTTAACATATTATTACTCATCTAAATGAAATATTATGAAAATGAGCGAAATGCGACTACATATTTTAATTAGAAATCTCAGTCTGAATTATAGTATCCTATTTTTTCCTCCTTTCTAACTGCATGCTCCTTTCTACAGACAGAGACCTAATTTTATAAACCAATCTTAAATACTTTAGACTTTGTAACTCATAATTTTCAACAGTTGGTTAGCTATGAAAGCATTTTATCAAACATCTCCATTCTGATATCTATCTGGTATTGTTACAAGCTCTCATCAGAATACCTTTCTCTAAATAGTTGAATTTTAAAGTAATACGAAATCAATCTGCCTTTCCAACATCAAGTCCATTCGATTTTTTTTGTGCTTGTACTCGAACTTCCAATTGCTTATTCTTCTGAATGAATTGTTGGTAAGGAATTGTATTACTAAACATAAAAACACCTAGTAATGCAAATGTAACTAATTTTTTAATTCCACGTTTTTTTCTCATGCAATGAAACCCCTTTCTGTTTCCTTGTTTTTATTTTAACAGATATATTTTATTTAGCCAAGCATTTTTATGTAATTTTTTAATTTTTTTATTACCATATAGAATTATTTATTTCTTTAACTTGATATTTTGAACTAAAAATTTTATAATGAAATTAAGCAAATAGGAAGGATTATTATCTTTAATGAATACACTCGCAGAGAAATTCAGATTGAAAAGAAAAGAGTTGAGACTCTCCCAACAAACTCTTGCAGAAGGAATTTGTGAACAAAGCCAGATTAGTAAAATTGAGAGAGGGCATTTCATTCCCTCCGCAGACCTTTTGTTCAAACTCTCACAACGACTCGAAGTGCCATTAGATTATTTTTTTAATGAACAAATTGAAATTAAATCTAACCTCTCTAATTTCAAGCAATTATCTGCTCGCCTATTAGATGACAGAAATTATGACAATTTGGAATATATTTATAGAATAGAGATTGAACGAAGTACTTTTCTAACACTAGAAGACCGAACTTACCTTGAATGGATTAAAGCTATTATTGACTTCTATCAATATGACAGTAAGTGTGAGGCAATTTCTTCATTGGAAAATATATT
>NZ_JPFW01000006.1 GCF_000722705.1 Streptococcus mitis | reverse complement strand
CAAAGGAAAAATATAACGAAGCCATCCAAGAAGCTCTTGAGACGATTGAACTCTGTAAACAAAGACAGACAAGCTACCAACTGGCTCCTCTACTTATTCTTGTAGGAAATGCTGGAGCCAAATTTCTAGACAAAGAACAAGTCAAAAATTATTATATAGAAGCAAAAGAGTTATGTAAGATTTATAACAATCCTTTAATGTTGATGAAGATAGAAAATTATTTGAAGGAATTAGATACTGTTTAGTTAATCTTGACATTATAGTTTTTCTGAAACGTTAAATAACCTGTAAGGCTGATAGTGAAATTAATACTATCAGCCTTATAATTATGTGAAGATTCCTTTAGGGATAGTGGTAAGTAATACTAAAGCCTCTTTGAGAGGCAAGTGACGAGTCAAGAGCAATGAGGCTTGAACAACGTGAAAGCCAGCGTCTTTAGGCGCTGGCTGGTAATTTGGGCTTATAGCCCTGGGACAAACCATCCGTTTGACGGGTGGTCATGATTTACGAGTAAATATAATTTCAATCAGATAAAAACAACTACCTTATACTCAATGAAAATCAAAGAGCAAACTAGGAAACTAGCCGTAGGTTGCTCAAGACACTGTTTTGAGGTTGTGGATATAGCTGACGTGATTTGAAGAGATTTTTATTGAGTATTACTCTACAGATTTCAAGGCTTCAAGCATATCAACCTTTCTCAGATGGCGATTAACAAGGAAACCAAGCAAGGTTAAAATGGTGCTTACTGCTACCACTGGGATTACATAGACTTCCCAGCCTACCTGCGGATAAAAGAGAATAGTCGCAGGCGAAATCATTTGAATCAAAAATTGGTGTAAATAGAAACCTGATACCAGACCAAGGACGATTCCCACAAGGGACAGCAAAATCGTCTCACGATAAATGTAGAGGGTGACTTCTTTATTATGAAAACCAAGAACCTTGATAGTGGAGAGTTCACGGATTCTCTCAGCTACGTTGATGTTAGTCAGATTGTAGAGGATAACAATAGCCAATAGAACTGACACGATGACCAAGATAGTCATGGTCTGATTGAGTGAGCTAGCAACAGAGTCAAAGAGTCGAATGGCTGAAGCATTTTGGACAACACTGGACACCGCAGCTTGATTCATGAGTAAACCTGCCTGCCTTTCGATACTAGGCGCACTAGAATCCTTTAGCGAGACCAGATAAGTGTTGGATGGGGGTAGCTGTCCATAAAGTTGCTCATAGCTAGCTTGATTCATATAAATAAAATGACCTACGTAGTTCTCAGTAATAGCGGCTACCTTTAGCTCCTTACCTTCAATTTCTAGAGTCTGTCCAACCTTAACACTTGCCAGCTGGGCTAGTTTAGCTGTAATAACGACTCCATCTTTTAATGACAGCTCCTGCTGATGATTTTGCAGATGGATAAAGGGTGTCAAATCTTCCTTCTCTGTCATCATAAGGGTAATGGTCTGAAGACCAGCCCTGCCTTTGAAATCCTTGTCTAGCGTCTTTGAATAAATTTTCTGGTAGGCTTTGATGTCCTGCCCTTTCAACACTTCTTCTAGCTCTACCTTGTCCTGATTGGTCGCGCTAGGATTTTCAGAGACAATCATCTGATACTGTTGGATTTGTTGAAACTGTCTAGACGGAACTCCTGCTACAGAGGATTGGATTCCCAAGCCTGCAAAGAGCAGAGCGACTGAACCTGCCACACCAAAGATTGTCATCAACATCCGTTGCTTATAACGAAAGATATTGCGGGCTGTGACCTTATGGGTAAAACTGAGACGACGCCAGATAAAACCGATACGCTCCAGTAAGATTTTAGCTCCTTTGACAGGTGGTTTAGGCAGTAAAAGCTGGGCTGCTTCATCATGAAGTTCCCTCCGAGCCACAAGATAGGCTGGTAACACACTCGCCAACCAACTCAATCCAAGAGCTAGTATGCTATAGGTCCAATAGAACTGAATCTGGGTTTCTCCCACCACCATACCTTTTGTAATAACACTTGAAATCACACTGGCTAGCAAATAATGGCCAAGTATACTACCTAAAGCTGTTCCGACAGTCCCAGCTACCAGACCGTAGAGGAGAAACTTAGTGATAATATCCTTACTACGGTAGCCCAAAGCCTTAAAAATCCCTGCATGAGTTCGCTCTTCATCCACAAAACGAGTCATGGTTGTAAAGGTCACCATAGCTGCCACAGCATAAAGCACCACAGGAAAGATATTGCCCACTGCCCGAATACTGGCTGTAGCATTGCTGTACATGAGGTAGCCCTGACCACCTGGCATGGTCTGACGATTATAGACTTGATACTTGGGCTCAGCCAAATCATCCAAGACCTGCTGATGTTTTTCTAATTTTTCCTTTTCTTGGGCTAGATTTTGTTCAGCTTGCTTTAGCTTATCCTCTTCCTTACTCAATTCCTGCTTGGCTTGAGTAAGTTGAGCACTTGCCTGCTCTCTCTGAGCTTGAGGCAACAAGGTTAGTTGACTTTCCTGCGCCTGTAAACGAGCTTGAGCAGTTGCTAAACGACGCTTGCCTTCCTGCAAATTAACCTGCGCCTTGTCAAGATTCTCTTGCCCCTTATCGAGAGACTCTTGGCCTTCTTTTTTCAAGACTTGCAGACGTGCCTTGCCATTATCTGATAAAGCTTGTTCAAGGTCTTCCTGATGTTGCTTGGATTTTTCTTCATAAGCTGATGAAAAAGCATTTAAGCCTGCTAAATCTTGATATTTCAAACGAGCTATATTGTAGACTTTTTGATCAAACTGACTAGGTAAAATCACCCCGTAGGCTGTCAGAGTCCCACTTCCGCTTCCTGCATAGCCCATATCTCGCTGGGAGAGGATTTCAGCTGAATCCACAAAACCAGTAATGGTATAAGTATGGTCTTTTAAAGAGGAATGACCGCCTTCTTTTTCTTTAAAACTAATCTCCTGTCCCACGCTATATTGACTCTGCAGATGACTTGCCAAAGCGATTTCCTGGTCTGACTGAGGAAGTCGTCCCTCTCTGAGCTGAAAGGTTGAAATTCTCTCTGGTTTGGAGTACAGCCGAATAGCATCCTGTCCATTATCCATAGCCACATCTGTCAAGTAGCCAAATTCAACCTCTGCGCCCTGAGTCTGTTCTAGTTCTTCTTGATCTGTCTGATCCAAACCATAGTTAGACATGACTGCCAAATCCAAGGTTTTAGCAGTGGTTAAATAAGCATTGGCGGTCGCCTCCATATTGGGGCTAGTCACTTTGAGACCTACTAGAGCTAGAGAGCCCAACATCATCAAGGTCAAGATGGATAAAAAACGCCCCTTGGAGCCTGTGAAGGATTGAATTAAGTCCTTCCAATAAGTTTTTCGCTTAATCATGCTAGTACTCCAAACTGTCAATATCCTGAGGATGCTGGTTGATCACCACATCCTTGACACCGGCATCGTGCATATGAATCACGCGATCAGCAATGGGCGCCAAAGCTCCATTGTGAGTCACGATGATCACCGTCGCTCCCTTTTGACGAGACATATCTTGGAGAATTTTCAAAACCTGCTTACCCGTCTGATAATCCAAGGCTCCAGTCGGTTCATCACAAAGAAGGATTTTAGGATTTTTTGCTACCGCGCGTGCAATGGAGACTCGCTGTTGCTCCCCTCCAGAAAGCTGGGCTGGAAAGTTATTGAGACGATGAACCAGACCTACATCTGTCAAGACTTGCTCAGGATTCAAGGCATCTGTCACGATTTCCGAAGCCAATTCCACATTTTCCTTAGCTGTCAGATTGGACACTAGATTATAAAACTGAAAAACAAAACCGACATCATTGCGGCGGTAATTAGTCCTCTGGTGGGAACTATAATCTGCAATATTGGCACCATCGATCCAAATCTCCCCCTCATCATTGGTATCCATACCTCCTAGGAGATTGAGAACTGTTGACTTACCAGCACCTGACGCACCTAGAATAACAACCAATTCTCCCTTTTCAATCTCAAAATTAACATCACGATTGGCCACAATCTCCGTGTCCCCAACCCGATAACGCTTGTAACAGTGTTTCATCTCAATATAAGCCATATCATTTTCTCTTTCTTTCATATTTATACTCTTCGAAAATCTCTTCAAACCACATCAGCTTCACCTTGCCGTAGGTATGGTTACTGACTTCGTCAGTCTTATCTACAACCTCAAAACAGTGTTTTAAGCAGCCTACGCCTAGCTTCCTAGTTTGCTCTTTGATTTTTATTGAGTATTAATATCATTATATCGCTTTTTCAAATAGTTGAAAACTGGGAACAAAAACAAAAAGCCTAGAAATCAATTCTAGACTTACAATTTTTTATTTTCCAAGGTAGTATTCAGAAACTACGTTCAATTTTTCGTCGAATTCGAATACCAATGGTGGGAAGTTAGGGATTTCCACATCCATGATTTCGTCATCTGACAAACCTTTGATGTGTTTTACAAGGGCACGAATTGAGTTACCGTGAGCTCCTACGAATACGTTTTTACCATCTTTAAGAGCTGGAGCGATTTTATCTTCCCAGAATGGAAGGGCACGTTCCAAAGTCACTTTCAAGTTTTCAGCATCTGGGATAACTGAGTCGTCAAGTGAAGCGTAACGACGGTCTGTGTGAGCTGAGTGCTCATCATCATGGTCCATGTTTGGAGGCAATACATCGTATGAACGACGCCAGATGTGAACTTGCTCATCACCAAATTGTTCAGCAGCTTCAGCTTTGTTTTTACCAGTCAAACCACCGTAGTGACGTTCGTTCAAGCGCCATGATTTTTCAACTGGAACCCACAATTGGTCAGAAGCTTCAAGAGCCAAGTTTGTTGTTTTGATAGCACGTTTCAATACTGAAGTGTAAGCTTGGTCAAATTCAATACCAGCTTCTTTGATCAATTTACCAGCGTCAATCGCTTGTTGTGTACCTTTTTCAGACAAATCAACATCAGCCCAACCAGTGAAAAGGTTAGCTTTGTTCCATTCAGACTCACCGTGGCGAGCAAAAACCAATTTTACCATTAGATGGATTCTCCTTTAAATTTTCCGAGGTTTCCCCTCGTTTATCTATTCTATTTTACACAATTTTTCACAAAAAAGCTAGTCAAAACCAAAAAGGAAAGGACTGTTTGACAATCCTTTTCCTTCTTAGTATCATACAACAACCTTACTTTTCTTCAAATCCTTCTGCGACTGCGTCCGCAAAGTTTTCTTCTACGATGCTTGCACAGTGGTCACAGATGACTGCGTGGTAGCTACGTTCTGCTGTTGTTGGGTCAATTCGACGGCAACGGTCACAGACTTCTCCTGCAGCGCGTTCAACAGTGAAGGCTACATCTTCGAAGCTAACAGCAGTTTCTGGAGCTGGCCCTTCTGCGATGGTCAATTCAGACACGATTAAAAGTTGAGCTACATTGCTGTTTACTGCTTCGAGTAAGGTTTTCACAACTTCGTTTGGATAAACTGTCAAGTGTGCTTCAAGTGATTTACCGATTACTTTGGCATTACGAGCTTCTTCCAAGGCTTTTTGAGCTTGTCCACGGAAGTTCATGAAGGCAGCCCATGTATCCAAGATTTCTTCTTGATTGACAAAAGTTTCCGCTTCTGGCAATTCTGACAATTGAACAAAGTCTTCTGCTTCAAACTCAAGGTATGACCAGATTTCTTCCGCAGTGTGAGGAAGGATTGGTGTCAAGAGTTTGGTGATTTTGACAAGAATGTCATAGAAGACAGTCTGCATTTGACGGCGTTCCAATGATTTGGCACCTTCGATGTAGACAACATCTTTAGCAAAATCAAGGTAGAAGGCTGACAAATCAACGTTGATAAAGTTCACCAAGGCCTTGTAGATTGTCAAGAATTCAAAGTTAGCATAAGCATCACGAATCGTTTTTACAAGCTGGTTAAAGCGAATGGTCATGTACTTATCAACTGAACGAAGTTCTTCGTAAGCTACTGCATCCTCAGTTGGGTTAAAGTCAGATGTGTTAGCAATCAAGAAACGAAGAGTGTTACGAATCTTACGGTAAGTTTCAGAGACTTGGCTCAAGATATCCATAGAGATACGCACGTCGTTACTTGAGTCGACACTTGTTACCCAGAGACGCAAGATTTCCGCACCAAATTGTTTTTCAACATCGCTTGGAGCAATAGTATTTCCAAGAGATTTAGACATCTTCTCACCTTTACCGTCAAGGGCAAAACCTTGTGACAAGATTTGTTTGTAAGGTGCTACGCCATGGTTGGCAACAGATGTGATGAGTGAAGAGTTGAACCATCCACGGTATTGGTCAGAACCTTCAAGGTAAAGGTCTGCTGGGTAAGTCAACTCAGGACGGTTTACCACAACTCCATTCCATGATGAACCTGAGTCAAACCAAACGTCCATGATATCTGTTTCTTTCTTGAACATGCCATTTGGTGAACCTGGATGCGTAAATCCTTCTGGCAAGAGGTCTTTGGCATCACGTTCCCACCAAATGCTTGAACCATGTTCCTCAAATAGTTGAGCCACATGTTCAATCGTTTCGGCTGTCATGATAGCTGTACCGTCTTCAGCGTAGAAGATTGGAAGCGGAACTCCCCAAGCACGTTGACGAGAGATAACCCAGTCGCCACGGTCACGGATCATATTGTAAAGACGGACTTTACCCCATTCTGAGTGGAATTTCACTTTTTCAATTTCATCCAAGATTTCTTGGCGGAATTTAGAAACTGAAGCAAACCATTGTGGAACCGCACGCCAGATAATTGGTTTTTTCGTACGCCAGTCAAATGGGTATGAGTGAGAGATTTCTTCTTGGGCAAGAAGGAGGCTACCAAGTTTTTCAATAACAGTTGGTACAACCTTGTCGTAGAATTGACCTTCAAACTCAGGACCAGCATTAGCCATCATGATACCACGTTCATCAACAGTCACTGCGACTTCAAGACCATTAGCAATACCGACATTGTAGTCATCCTCACCAAAACCAGGAGCTGTATGGACAATACCTGTACCAGAATCAGTTGTAACGTGATCACCAAGGATAACCAATTCATCTACAGCTGTATCCCATGGATGTTCTGTTACGATGTGGTTCAATTCTTGACCACGGTAAGTTGCCAACACTTGAACATCAGCCCAGCTAAATTTCTCAGACAAGCTAGTCAACAATTCTGCAGCAACCACAAACTTACGAGCTTCACCAGCAGGTTGAACCAAGACGTAATCAATATCTGCTCCGACAGTCAAACCACGAGAAGCTGTGATGGTAAATGGAGTCGTTGTCCAGACAACGATATAGGTATCTGTATCAAGAATTCCTTTGCCATCTTTCACCTTATTGGCATAGTAAAGAGATGTAGAAAGCAAGTCATGGTATTCAATCTCTGCTTCAGCAAGGGCAGACTCAGATGACCAAGACCAGTAAACTGGTTTGGCACCACGGTAGATATAGCCTTTATTAGCCATTTCACCGAAGACACGGATTTGCGCTGCTTCATAGTCAGGAGTCAAGGTCACATATGGATTTTCCCAGTCACCAGAAACACCCAAACGTTTAAAGTCTTCGCGTTGTTTATCTACTTGAGAAAGAGCATATTCACGGCAAAGTTTCAAGTACTCAACCAAGTCCATTTCTTTACGTTTGACACCTTGTTTTGCCAAAACTTGCTCGATTGGCAGACCATGAGTATCCCAACCTGGGATATAGGGTGCATAAAATCCTGACATTGATTTTGAACGAACAATGATATCTTTTGAAATCTTGTTCATAGCGTGTCCAACGTGGATATTTCCGTTGGCGTATGGAGGGCCATCATGCAAGGTGAAATGAGGTTTTCCTTGGTTCAATTCTTGACGACGTTGATAAAGTTTTGCATCTTCCCATTCCTTTTGCCAGACCGGCTCTTTGGTAGGAAGTCCTGCACGCATTGGGAAAGCTGTTTTCCCAAGATTAAGGGTATCTTTGAGTTTCATTGTATCTCCTTTATAAATAATAACAAATTAAAAACCACGACTTCCAAAAAGGACGAAAATCGTGGTACCACCTTTATTCGAAAAAAGACTCAGCTCTTTTCCTCTTATCCCGTAACGTGGGGAACGTCAAATCTTACTTCATTCAGACTTGAGTTTTTGAGAGGATAATCTTATCATTAGGGATTACAGGACTCACACCATCTCCTGCTCGCTGGAAATATAAAGATAAGATATTGTTCTCAGATTATTTCTTATAAAATTGTAACAGATTCTTGCGGTGCCACAAATCCTGGTTCTGAGTTTACAGCTTCAGTAGCTGGTGTTGGGCCTGAGTAATGACTTGGGACTACTTCTGGATCTTCATACATCGGACCAACTGGATGAGCTGGACTTTCCTCAACAGCCTGAACTGGTGAAACAACCTGTTCTTGTGTAGCTCTTGCTTCAACTTCTGCAAGTTCCTTATTAGCCGCTTCGATACGCGCTTGCAACTCTGCCATTTCTTCTGGAGAAAACTGGCGAGTAATATCAATTGGTTCTTCCTCTGGATGTTGTTGCAAGACAGAATCACCTAAAACTTCGCTTACTACTTCTTTGAAGGCCTCATCACTTGTTTGAAGATAAGTCGCTGTTGGGCGAAGAATATCTTCCCAATCTGAAGATTCAACAATTGCTAACTGGCTCTCAATGGTAGATTTGAGACGTTGGTGAAAGACACGACTCTTGTTCTTCAATTCTTCTGTTTCAACTGCAACTTTCTTAGCATTATCAGTTGCGTGACGAAGAATTTCATTTGCCTTATACTTAGCTTCTTCCAATAAACGTTGCGCATCTTGCTCTGCTTGATGGATAATATTATTTGAACGTTCAGCTGCAGCTTGTTTTACTCGTTCAGCTGTGTCTTGTGCAATCAATACAGACTGGCTTAATGAATCTTTCATCTCATCAAAGTAAGACAAACGCTCTTCTAAACTCTTAATATGTAAATCCTTATCATGATTAGAGCGGACTAAATCTTCATAATCACGGACTACAATATCTAAAAACTCATCTACTTCTTCTTGATCAAATCCTCTGAAGCGTGTGTTAAAGGTTTTATCTTTGATTTCTAACGATGTAATTGGCATAATTATCCTCACTTACTTAATAACAATTGGACCGTTAATTTCTTTTTATCTTTTTTTGTTTGCCCATTATCTCTAACGAGTTTCAATCGACCGAATTTCCTTACACTAATCAAGTCACCAACTTGAACTGTATAATCTGATTTTTCAACTAAATGGTAATTAACTTGAACTGCCTGCTTTTCAATTAACTGATTTGCCTGATTTCTTGACAGTTTGAAGACCCCCGCTAGGAAAACATCTAATCTAGAACTAGCGATACAAATATCCAATTCTTGATAATCTTCTACTGTAGCAATTTTCTCAGTAAAATCCCGTTCTTCTAGACGAACAGGTAGACGGGCAATTTTCGTAATGCCGTCTTGGAAAAGGAGAGTAAACTGTCGATTAATGATAATCTGTGCTCTCTCTTCATTGACTAAGATATCACCAAACAGCTTCCTATCAATTCCCAGCTGGTTTAAAACAGTCCCTAATATTTTTGCATGCGTTAAACGTTCAAACTTATTAGAATAAACTATTTCTTGCAAGGATAGTTCAAAATCAGAGAATTTGGGTTCAAAATAATCAGGATACAGGAGTATCCGCACGTATTCAGTTTCAAGAAACTGCCGACTGCTCATGTAGGCGATGCCGTTCGTTGATGCTAGAACTTTTAAAATATTTTCCTGATGAGGATTTACAAAAGGTGTTAAAAAAGGAGAATAAGAGTCTTCTACCTTTTTTATCCATTCTGCTCCCTTATCAATAAAAGACGAATCATTCTTAGAAAAGTGCTGATAAATCATCTTGTTCATAGAAACATCACTAAAAGTCGAATCAATTGGTTCCCTAAAAAATGCACTAATAATACCGCAATCCAGACAGACAAGTCAAGCCCTGCAATCTGAAGGGGGAAACGTTGTAAAGGAGCTATTATCGGTTTCACTAAGCTAATAATCAAGCGACCTAGACGCGATTCATAAGCATTGGGGAACCAAGACATCAGAGCAAAAACGACTAAAATCAGTGAATAGATATCCACTGCATTTTGAATAAAACGAATGAGAAAGAGCATTATTTCACTCTCGTACGTTTCATATCAAAACCAAATTCACCATTTTGTGACTCATCTGGAATTTTGATATCTTCAATATTGACGACAACATCAACTGGCGTCAGTAGGTACATAGTAGATGCTACCTTTTTCATGTTACCAGCTAAAACATGACGTGCCCCATCCAGATAGTCCAAACAACGACGAGCTTGAACTTCTGTCATATATTGGAAATCAATCAAAATACTTTCGTTACCAGCTAATAAATCAACAATAGCTGTAGCATCTTCGTATTTACGTGGATAACGAACATCAATTGTCACCTTATCAGTAGAACGTTGACTTTGCATAGCCAACTCTTGTTGACGGGCATGAAGACGAGTAATGTTTTTTTCTTTAGATGGTGTGGTCGCAACTTGTTGAGGCAACTCTTTTACAGAAGGAACTGGAGCCACAATCGGTTCCTCAGCTTCAGGCTGATAAGTAGTCGCAACATCTTCTCCATCTTCTGTAAAATAATCTATAAATCTATCAAATCTATCTTTTAAAGACATATTTCTTTCCTATTTAAAAAATGCTGTACCAATTCTGACAAATGTTGAGCCAAATTCAATCGCTTCCTTGTAGTCACGACTCATACCCATACTCAAGTCCGTCATTGGCATATTGGGAATTTGTTTTTCTCTAATTTCTAGTTGCAAATCCTGTGTAGCTTTAAAAATCTCTTTCAACTCATCACTACTAGCTTCAAAAGGAGCCATGGTCATCAAGCCTACATATTCAATTTTATCTAAGGTTGCCAACTCTGGCAAGAGTTCCAATAGTTCTTCCTTTGAAAAACCATGTTTGCTCTCTTCCCTTGAGATATTCACTTGTAAGAAACACTTAACAACACGGTCACTTCTCTTTTGAATTTCCTCTGCTAGCTTTAATGAATCCAAAGCATGGAAATAATCAACATATTGAATGACATCCTTAACCTTACGTCTTTGCAAAGTGCCAATCAAATGCCAACTAATATCTTGGTCTTTTAAAGCTTCATATTTCTCAAGGAACTTATCTACACGATTTTCACCAATATGATGCACACCTAGCGGAAGCAAAGCCTCCGCTGTCGGTACGTCTACATATTTTGTAACAGCAACAACTGAAACAGAATTATCTTCTCTTCCTGCCTGCTGACTTGCATCCTTTATTTGTTGAAAAACACGTTCTGTATTTTCTTTCAAATTCATTTACTTAACGATTTTTGAAAAATGGAGGAGTTTCTAATTCATCCTCTTCTAAAGATGGTGCTTCGAAACGTTCAACTGGCGATACAACTGAATCAGTTGGACGAACAATCGTCTCACGACGCAAATCCCAATCACCAAATGCTGATGTTTTAGAAGTTTCTGTACGGCGAGGTGCTGGACTTGGAATTTCTGCAGTTTCAGCCATGTCATAGTGACGGTCATAGTTACGTGTATGACTTGGACTCACTTGTTCATGACGAACAACTTGTTTTGGTGCATGTCCAACAACTTTTTCAACACGATCTTGACGAACACCTGTTGCAACAACTGTTACGCGAATTTCATCACGCATGCTTTCATCAATAGATGTTCCGAGCCAGATGTTCACTCCTTGACCAGCTGCTTGGTTAACGATTTCTGATGCTTCTTCTGCTTCAATCAAAGTTAAGTCAAGTCCACCAGTAACGTTGACGATAACATCCTCAGCACCGTCAATAGTTGTTTCAAGAAGTGGTGAGTAGATTGCCTTACGAGCTGCTTCTACCACACGTTCTTCTCCACTACCGATACCGATCCCCATTAAAGCATTCCCTTTATTTGCCATAACTGTTTTCACATCGGCAAAGTCAAGGTTAATCAAACCAGGATTTGTAATCAAATCTGTAATCCCTTGAACACCTTGGCGAAGTACGTTATCAGCTTCGCTGAGTGCTTCAAGAAGTGGAGTTTTCTTATCAACAATTTCAAGCAAGTTGTTGTTCGAAATAATCAATAGAGTATCTACATGTTCACGAAGCTGGTTGATTCCTTCAACAGCAAATTGGCCACGTTTGCTTCCTTCAAAACCGAAAGGACGTGTCACAACACCAACTGTAAGAGCACCTAAATCTTTAGCAATACGAGCAATAACAGGAGCTGCACCAGTACCTGATCCACCACCCATACCCGCAGTAATGAAGACCATATCCGCTCCGCTGATAGCAGCTGTTAATGTTTCTTCGCTCTCTTCAGCAGCTTTTCGACCAACTTCAGGTTGACCTCCAGCACCCAAACCACGAGTCAATTTAGGACCCAACTGAATTACAGTCTCAGCTTTTGTACTACTCAAAGCTTGTACATCTGTGTTTGCTGCGATAAATTCTACGCCCGTAACACCTTCGTCAACCATGCGGTTAATAGCGTTACCGCCACCTCCACCAACACCGATTACTTTAATAACTGCACCTTGAGCAGCCGCTGTATCAAATGAAAATGTCATAGTTTATTTTTCCTCTTTTATTCATCAAACATACTTCCGATTAAACCACGGAAGCGATCTGCGATTTTTTGTTTATTTTGAGAAGATACTTTATCCTCTTTCGGAGCAACTACGTTAGTAGAAGCTAATGATTCCACCTCTGTATCTGAAGCTGATTGAATCGGGGTAGGTTGTGACACCTGAGTGACACGTTGAATCATCCCACCAAAATTGATTGGTTGGTGACGCAAGGTATCTTCACCCTTGACTGCTCGTTGTGCTAACAAATGCACCTCAGTCAATTGACCAGCAAATTCAGACAAGCTAATCACATGAGCAAAAGCAGGGTTACGAATTCCAACTTGATTTGGAACGTAAAGTTTGACACCAACACCAAAGGCTTCCTGTGCAAGTTCTACAATACCTGGTAAAATAGCATTTCCACCAATCAGAACAATTCCACCTGGAAGATCCAACAAATGTCTTCTTTCCAACTCTTGTTTAATCTGTTCAAAAATGTGTTTAATGCGAGCTGAAATAATCTCTGCCAAGTAGCTTTCTGTAACTTCTACAGGCTCTACTTCACCAATCACTTCAACTTGGAAAGTTTCATTGCTTGCAAGTGACGGATAGGCTTCTCCATAGTTCAACTTCAGTCCTTCAGCTAGTTTTTGTGAAGTCTTCAAGACTTTAGAGATATCTTTTGTGACATAATCTCCACCTTCTTGAAGAATATTTGTAAACTGGAGTTCTTGGTTACGGATCGTAGCAACAGTTGTTTGCCCTGCTCCCATATCAATCACAGTAGCTCCAAATTCACGCTCCCCTTCATTCAAAACTGAACGAACCAAAGCCAATGGTGAAATAATAATATTTTCAACCTGAACACCTGAGCGCTCAACTGTCTTGCGTAAATTGTGAAGAATAGTACGAGGACCTGTGTAAAGCAAACCACGCATTTCAAGACGGACACCCATCATACCACGTGGGTCACGAATACCTTGGAAACCATCTACGATAAATTCTTCTGGAATAAAAGTAATGACTTCACGGTCTGGTGTCATGCTCTTTGTCAAGGCTGATTTGACAACATTTTCGACATCTTGGTCTGTAATTTCTTTTGTATCAGATGTAACTGGAATCATTCCTTGAGTTGGTTCTACTTGCAAAAGATTTCCAGGTAAACCAACATTCACTGATTTGATTGAAATACCAGCCTTCTCTTCTGCTTGGGAAATAGCTGACTTGATAGCAGTTGCTGCTGCTTCAATATCAACGATAATCCCATCCTTTACACCTTTGCTCTTGGCATTGCTTACACCAATTACGTTTAGTTCACCATTTCTAAGCTCAGCAACCAATACCTTAATGGAATTGGTTCCGATATCTAAGCCTGTAAAAAAACCATCTCTAGTCATTACATCGCATCCTCTCTATCTTCCAAGTTTCTAACTTCTATTTCAATATAGCTAAAACAGGGCATAGCTATTCACAGAATATTATAACACAAAAAATCCAATCGTGCTTAGTTTTTTCCTAAATTTACTTGCTATTTTTTCACTTTCCCTTCCCAATCTTCTCTCTTTACCAAACAAGTTATAAAAAATCAGATTTATGAAAAAAAGAAAGCTTGAATTTAAGCTTTCTTTGCAATCATTTTTTCTGCTTCTTGCTCTAAAAATAGTTCCAAGATTTTCTTGGTCAAGGTGATCGCAGCAGACAAGGCTACAGACACGATCAAATAATTAGCTACTAAGCCGTGATCCCCAACCAATGGCGGTTTTGTCAAGAATCCGTAATCTCCACCTGTTACCAAATTGACCACAAAAATCAAGGCATTTAGTCCAAAGGTCATGAGAAAAATTCTTTTCACATCTAGCAATCGTGCATCATACTGTCTCAAGAGATAAACGAGTGAGTTCCCCAAGAGAGCTAAGTGCCCAAATATAAAGGATAAAATGGCAATATGGGGGAATGGATAGGCATCTGGAACTGGGTAAACAAAGGCTGCTAATGTCCCAAATGTCCCCAACAATGCAAAATACTGCCGATATTTGGACTTACCAGGAAGCAAAAGTACCACGAACATGGCCATACGGCAATGGTAAAAGGGTAGGCTTTCTGATAGTGGCATATGATTAACCCAATACCAGCCATAAAGTAGGATCAACTGAACCGCCTGCAAGATTTGGAAAAATCGTTGGTAAACCTTCTTTTCACGATAGCGATAGGCTGTATAAAAGGTTAAGGCTAAGAGCGTAAATAGGCTAACATACCAAAAAAGATCAAACTTGGGTGGCTCTGTTGCCTGAGTCGTAAAGAAAATATCCCATAAATTCATCTAGTCTTCCTCATAATTCAAAATTTTCCTGCATATTATTATACCATGCAATTTGTCAAAAATGGATTTAGAAATACGATAATCATCTTCTTAGTCAAGATATTGCTCCCTCTGACCTTGATAAACCTGCCAAAGAATCTCTATTTGCTCCTTGGTAATGCGTTTCTCAGATAAGACTGGCAGTTGGTCAATAGCAAAAAATTGAAGGTCAGCAATTTCTTGATTTTCTTGGAATTGTCCAGCGAGAAGCTTACATTCAAAAACAAACTTTGCATATTGTTTACTCTGTAGTTGGAAACGATTGGTATCAAAAACAGCTAGCAGTCTTTCAACTTTGGCTTCAAAGCCAGTTTCTTCTTCAATTTCCTTGAGAATATTTTCAGTTGGAGAATAGCCAACCTCACCAAAGCCACCTGGCAAAGCCCAACTATCCTCTCCTTGTCCCCGAACCAGACAAATTTTTTCATCCTCAACAATCCAAGCACGAACATCCATTAAAGGAGTCGCATAAGCAGAAGTTGGCTTCAAGACTTCTGCTACTTCTTCTGCATCTAAGTCTGATGCCTGATTCAACATTTCAGATAAAAGGCCCCCCAAGTCCTCATAACGCTCACGGTCAAAAGGATCCTTTGTAAAGGTTAGTCCAGTATCTGTAATGGCAACCATTCTTTGCAAATACTTGACAAAATCACTTGTCTTCATGTTCTAAACTTTCTACCAACTTGGCTAGATTCATAGAATTGGATCCTTTGAGTAGGATTTGGTCATGCACTCCTAGGCTTTCCTTAACCTGCTTGACTAGGTCTTCAAATTGGTCCTCATCAGCTGTTTTTTTGAAGTAGTAAACATGACCGATTGGAAACATTTGGCTTGCTAGTTGGGCCAATTCTGCAATATCTTCTCCATAAAAAATAACAGTATCCAGTACATCTGGTGAGAGGCTCAAAATCATCTGGTTATGGAGTTGGACAGACTGGTCACCAAGTTCCTTCATGTCTGCCAAGACAGCGATTTTCTTGCCCCCTTCATTGGCTGGAATGGCAGAGAAAGTCTCCAAAATCAGCTTCATAGCAGTCGGATTGGCATTATAAACATCTGACAAGATATCTGCTCCATTGGCTGCTTTCTTCCACTCGGTACGGTTACGCGTCAATTCAAGATTTTGGAAGGCCTGACGAATCTGCTCCTCAGTCACTCCTTCTTGCAGGGCAACATAGGATGCAATCATAGCATTAGTGGCATTGTACTTACCAGTCACTGGCAAATCAAGGGCTTGTTCCAAGAAATTAGCCTTAAAGGTCAGACTATCCTTGCGCTCAATCAAGTCTGTAATTTCCAACTCTGCTCCTTGCCCAAAACGGACCACCTTTTTATCAGCTGGCAAGTAGACCTCTACAATCGGGTCGGCTGGTGCCAAAAGCAAAGAACCTGGTGACATACCGTCTGCAATTTGCATTTTCCCTTTAGCGATTTCCGAACGGTCTTTGAAAAAGGCTAAATGAGCTTCTCCAACCAAGGTCACAATAGCTGTCTTTGGATGGGCCAATTCTGACAAGAGATGAATATCTCCCAAGTGATCCTGCCCCATCTCCAAGACCAACTTTTCTGTCCCCTCAGGCATGTGCAGAACTGTGTAAGGAAGACCAATCTCATTATTGTAGTTTCCTTGTGTTTTGTAGGTCTTGTAGGTTGTCGATAGCAAGTGCGCCAACATATCCTTAGTCGTTGTCTTGCCATTTGAACCTGTAACTGCAAAGACATCAACAGCCGTTTTCTCAAGATAGTAGGCAGCTAGGGTTTGAAAGGCAGTCAACACATCATCTACTAGAATGTAGGGATGATTTGCGACCTCTTTCTCAGACAGGGTTGCAGCAGCACCATTTTCAAAGGCTGTTTCGATAAAGTCATGCCCATCACGCGCACCTTTAAGTGGAACAAACAAGTCCCCTGCCCCAATCAAACGACTGTCAAACTCAGGCATTTCTAACTGCGCGTCCGCAAAAAGACTAACATCATTTTTAGCTCCAACAGCTTGGGCAACTTCATGGATTGTTAATTTCATTTCTACTCCTTTAAAAAGGGTTGAAGCCCGAGAACTCTGATCACCTGGCAGTGATGGTTCTGGCTTCTACCCTCTCTTTCATTTTTATAGTAAATGCGCTTCGCGCTTGTCAAAACTTTCCTTGGCAAGGTCAACCAAACGCTCGATTAAGTCTGGGTAGCTGATTCCCATATTGTCCCAAAGTAGTGGATACATAGACCACTGGGTGAAACCTGGCATGGTATTAAGCTCGTTTAAGAAAATCTCGCCCTTATCTGTATAGAAGAAATCGCAACGAGAGAGACCGAGGCCACCAATGGCACGAAAGGCCGTTTCTGCATTTTGACGCATGACAGCTACCACATTATCACTGATCTTGGCTGGAATATCCATAGTAATCTTGTTATCAATATACTTGGCGTCATAGTCGTAGAAGTCAACATCCTTGACAACTTCTCCTGGCAGCGTGCTTTTGACATCGTAGTTGCCCAAGAGACCAACCTCGATTTCACGGGCATTGACCCCTTGCTCAACCAAGACACGGCTGTCATATTGGAAGGCAAGTTTCAAGGCTTGACGGAGTTCTTCTTGATTTTCAGACTTAGAAATACCGACACTAGAACCCATATTTGACGGTTTTGTAAAGACTGGATAAGTCAATTTTTCTTCCACTTCAGCGATTTTAGCAGTCACATCATCGCCTTCAACGATAGCAACATAAGGAACTTGGGCAATCCCGACAGATTCTAAGACACGCTTGGTCGTGATTTTATCCATGGCAAGACTGGATGACAAGATGTTACAGCCGACATAAGGCATTTTCAAAACTTCAAGGAATCCTTGAACAGAGCCATCCTCTCCCATCGGACCATGAAGGACTGGAAAGACCACTGCACCTTCTTCATAGATGGCACTTGGTGCAACTTGCTTATCCATATCAATGGTTTCATTGGTCATGAGACGGTCCTCTTGACCTGGAGTCTGGCTAAATTCTTGCGTTTTGATAAAGTCACCTGACTGGCTGATGAAGAAAGTCTTGACTGTGAAACAGTCGTAATTGACCGCACGCATGACACTTTCAGCTGAAAGGACAGAGACTTCACGCTCTGCACTACGCCCACCGTATAAAAGAATAATCGTTTGTTTCATATTATTTGTTCCAATTCTAATAGAATACTCGCTCTTTAGTATATCATATTTGCTTCTTTTTTGAAACTTGAACCTGATACTGGTTTTCAAGAAATCTAAAAAGAGACCGATAAAACAACTGTCGGTCTCCGTGATTTTTGTATAAATGAACGAAGTTTGTTAATTTGTCTACACTTACAACTCTGTTCGATTTTCAATGGCTCGTAAGAGTGTGACTTCGTCCGCATACTCAATATCTGCTCCCACAGCAAGTCCTCGTGCTAGGCGCGTAACCTTGATTCCAGCTGGCTTGAGCAAACGTGAAAGGTACATGGAAGTCGCTTCCCCATCTGCCGTGGCATTGGTTGCTACGATTACCTCTGAAACTTCACTATCCATTAGACGAGTCATAAGGCTCTTGAGATTGATATCGTCTGGACTGATGCCATTCATGGGAGAAATGAGTCCATGCAAAACATGATAGAGTCCATGGTATTCTTGGATATTCTCCATAGCCGCCACATCGCGACTATCCTCAAGAACTAAAATCGTTGTCTGGTCACGACTTGGATCGGTACAGATAGAGCAAGGATCATCATCAGTCAAACGACCACAGATAGAACAATAGGTCAATTCTCGCTTAGCAGAAAGGAGATTTTTGGCAAATTCATTGACGTCGTCATCTGACATTCCAATCGTATAAAATGCCAGACGCGTAGCTGTCTTAATCCCGATACCTGGCAACTTGGAATAACTGTCAATTAGCTTGGCAATAGGTGTTGGATAAAGCATATGTTCCTTTCTAATTCATTGGATGGTGCTGGTTATAGAGGTTAATAATATCGCGCGCAATGGAAGGTCCGACACCATTTGTCAGATTGGTGTTATGTGGGAAGACAACTGCAACAGCAATTTGAGGATTATCTGATGGTGCATAGGCCACCGCATTAGTATTGTTGGCTTTTTGGCCACCTGCTACATAACTTTCGGCTGTACCTGTTTTCCCACTAATGGATACAGCTGCACCATTTGAAAAGGCACGACCTGTCGTCAGAGAACTTCCACCGTGAGAAACTTGATAAAATCCTTGTTGGAGGATGGAAACATCAGACTCAGAAATATTAATTTTATTCATTTCCTTGGTATCAATAGATTGGATTAAGCCCCCTAAGCCACCTTGTTCATTGTTTCCATAAATCCCCTCAACAATGTGGGGTGCAATCCGAACACCGTTGTTAGCAATGGTTCCAACGTACTGGGCCAATTGCATAGGAGTGTAGTTATCAAACTGGCCAAATGCATTGGTAATGTAATTAGCAAAGTCATATTCCTGAGGGGTAAATCCAGTAGATTCATCCGGAAGGTCAATACCCGTTGAAGCTCCTAGACCATATTCCGCAAATGTCGCACGCAATTTCCCCATGGCGGATTCCAAATTGCTGGTTCCAACAAACATATTAGGTTGATAAGTTTGCCCCATGATACCCAAAGCCGTTTGAACCATGTAGGTATTAGAAGAATACTCCAAGGCTTCCACCGCTGTAATCGGGAATGAACCATAGGCCTGAGTGTACCAAGAATTAATCGGAGCTGAACCTTGGAAGACAATAGGTTGGTCTGTCAAGGTTTGATTTCCTGACAAAACTCCATTCTCCCAACCAGAGCTGATAGTTGCTGCTTTAACAACCGAACCTGGGACAAAGACATTGGTTACCGTTCCCAAGGAATCAGGTGTTAACTCTCCCGTTTTCAAGTCATGTTTGAGACCTGACATAGACAAAACTGCACCTGTTTTGGGGTTCAAAGCAACTGCATACACACCTTCAGAATATCTAGCTCCTCCATTTCCTAACTCAGAATTGAAGTAACTTTTAAGAAGATTATCCACACTATCTTGGAAGGCCAAATCGATGGTTAGTTTAATATTGTTTCCTTTGTTACCATCTTCGATATTATCGACACTTTCCATATTGCCATACTTGTCTAAATGAATCTCTTTCACTGAGCGTTTTCCTTGCAAGGTTTCCTCATATTGTTTTTCTAGATAAGAAGTCCCAACACGGTCATTTAAAGAATAACCTTTTTTAAGATAGGAATCTGCTTCTTCAGCTGGGAGACCAGCTTTTTCACTGGAAACACTTCCTACTATAGAAGAAAGCGAAGTCTCAAGAACCTTTCGATCCCAGGAAGTTGAAATACTGATACCAGGTAAATTCTTAGAAGCCGAAGCAATCAAGGCAATCTGTGTATCTGTCAAGGAATCTGTCGCAACGGTTCCTGTCGCAAAATTTTCTACTGCATTGAGTTGGCTAAAGAGGTAAATTTCTTTCTTTTCGTCATCCGAGTAGGTCAATTGACTTGGATCGATACTTTCAACAGTGTTATTGTAAAGCTCGGATTCAGATAATTGATTCCCATCAGAATTAAGGCGTTTCTCACGCGGTAAACTTTCTACTGCTTTCTTATAGACATCTTGATCTGCTAGGTAGTAGTCTGCCAACTGTCGGTCAGTCAATGTTGGAGAAGAAACTCCCACATAGGCTAGCAACTTCTTGGCTGTTTCTTTCAAATCTGCAGCCGTCATTTTGTTGTTCCTTGTAAAAGATACAACTTGCTTGATGGTGTTTTCGACGAGAGGTTTCCCTGTTGCATCGTAGATTTGTCCACGAGCCGAACTAGTTGTTACCTTTGTTTTACTTGCCGATGCTAGTTTTGTCTCATAAAAATCTTTGTTCAAAACCTGCATGTAAAGCAGGCGACCAATGATGGTCATAAAGAGCAAAATAACAATTGAAAACAATAAATTAAGCCGAATCGGAATCGAATGGCTATCAAATTTTCTCATACAAGTCAGTCTCATTTCTATTTAAAATCTCATTCTTCATTGTACCATAAATTGAGAAGAAAATTATGGAAAATGGGAGTACTTTATTTGATTTTTAAAAGAGCTTTTCTTTTTTATTTAATTATCATTATTTTATATGGTATAATAATATCAACCAATAGAAATTTTTGACTTTTAATTTAATATAAATCATACAAAGGAAGCCCATGAACAATCAAGATATTCCCTCTATTATTGATCTCCACTTTGATGAATTAACTGAATTAGAGCAAGAAATTGCTCGCTATTTCTTACAGGTCAATACGATACAGGATGATTTATCATCACAAAACGTCGCTCAGAAACTTCATATTTCCCAGGCGGCTCTAACCCGTTTTGCTAAAAAGTGTGGTTTTACTGGCTATAGAGAATTTATTTTCCAATACCAACATCAAATCGATAACCAAAATCTTCAGCTATCGACCCATAATCCTCTTATCCAAGGCGTTCTCAGAAGCTATAGCAATATGCGAGAGCAAACTCAAGAATTAATTAATGAAAATCAAATAGAACGAATAGCTACTATGATAGAAGATGCTGAAAGAGTCTATTTTTTTGGCACTGGAAGCTCTGGCCTTGTCGCTCGTGAGATGAAATTACGCTTTATGCGTTTAGGAGTTGTCTGTGAAGCCATAACCGATCAAGATGGCTTTGCTTGGACTACTAGTATCATGGATGACAATTGCTTGGTTCTTGGCTTTTCACTATCTGGAGCCACTCAATCTATTCTGGACAGCTTGTTAGATGCTAAAGAAATGGGGGCAAAAACAGTCCTCTTTACCAGCGTACCAAACAAAGAAAACCAATTGTATACTGAAACTGTACTGGTTGCTAGTCACAATCAATCATCCTATATTCAGCGTATCTCCTCTCAACTTCCAATGCTTTTTTGGGTTGATTTGATCTATGCTTACTTTTTAGAAATCAATCGAGAAAATAAAGAGAGAATATTCAATAGCTACTGGGAAAATAAAAAACTCAACGGCTATCGAAGACAAAGAAGAATTAGAAAATCCTAGTTTGGCTGAGCCAAACTAGGATTTTTATTCGTCACTAAACATAACTCATCTAGATCCTGAGTCAGTCATATCTTGACTCGGTCTTAAATAATTTCATGTAATCACTTTTTGAAGGGAGTAGATAAGCAAGCCTGACAGTATCATCAACAATTGTATACAATACGATGTAATCCTTACTCAAGGTCAATCCTCGCGTTTGATAGTGAGGATCTAATCTCTTCCCAAATTTTTCATCAACATCAAATCCAGCTTGGGGGAAAATTTCCAGCCGATTAATATCCTTTCTAATATTGGCTACTTTTCGTCTCGCAGCCTCTACAGAACCAATTTCCTCTGCTATATACTGATATATTTTATCCAGACTATCAATCACTCTAGGAGAATACAAAATCCTATATTTTTTATAATCCATAGCGTGTCACGACATCCTCATCTGTCAAGTAATTTCCAGCCTCAATCTTGGCATAACTTTCTTGAACTTCTGCTTGTAATTGTCTAAACAAATACTCCTTCTCTAATTCCTCTTCACTAAGTAAATCTACTCCATTTGTTACGACAACATTCTTTAAAAATAATCTGAGTGCTGATGAAAGAGAGAGATTTTGTTCTTTTAACACTTCCATGGCATCATTTACCAATTCTCTATTAGCTTGGAAAGTCACCATTTTACTTGAATTCGCTATAGCCATTTTATATAATTCCTTTATATATTTTCTTTATTATCTCACAATTATAAAGAAAGTCAAGAAGTTTTGATTTGAAAGAATCAATTTCTAAAATTTTTCATGTCCTAAAAAGCGGAATAAATTTTGAACTTGTTAAGATTATTTTCTATTCTTTCTTCCACTTATATCCTGTCCAGCATGCTAAAGCAAGTAAAACTAAATTAAAGATGATAAAGAAAGTCGTAAAACTAAATAATCCATTTTGAGCTAAATCTGCCGTGTAAGGTTAAGTCTCTGTAAAGAGAAGATAAATTCCATAGCCCTCAACGAAAATAAGAAAACTGACAAAACCAATAAGGAAAAGTCCACTTGCAATAAGAAAGAGTCTCCATAAAAGAATGAGAATTCCTCCTATTGCTAAAAAAATTACTGGGACAAGGAGTAAATCATTCATGACTTTCTCCTTTCTAGTCAATCAATTGACGATAATGGGTGGCAAGAGAGGAATCAAACTCTTCTAATTTTTGAACTAAGTCCAAATACTCCTCTTTGTCATGTTCTTCAAAGTCCTCGCCTCTATGATTCTGAAGAGCGATTTCCAATTGACTAGTGAGTTCTCGTTTGGAAAAGCTGTAATCCCCCGTCACTTCCTCATAATGTTCCTTTAGCTCCTTGTAAGATTGGTATTCTTCAGGTGTTTGAAATCCCTGTACTAAGGCCTCTTCTAATTGATAATTAGACCTTCTTTCTATAAAAACTAGATCAAGCATACTGGATAAATCTTGGAGCTTTTATCACAAGAAAAAGACTCCGAAGAGTCTTCGCATTACTTATGCAATTCTTTATTACTCAATGTATGAAAAATCCCCCACAGAAGAATATTTACAATGATAAACAGCACTATTTCCACTAAATTAAAGTCTATCAAATTTCGTGACCGCATTGCCACCATAGCTTGGGAGTAGGGATAGATTAAAGATAATTTATCTGATACAAAAATCATCATAAATCCTACGAAAGTACCAATAGCACCAATTCCCACAGATTTACTGAAAACACGAGTTTTAGATGTCACAAAAAACTGTACTGCCATCATACTAATTGTTCCAAAAATCCCCAATAAATCCCACTTGAGGTAGGTGAACAAATTAGAAATTTCTAAATGAGCTAGGTGAGCACTGACATAAAAAATACCAAACAAGAACAACTGTAAAACAGCAATAAACAAGATAATTACTATTTCTTTTGCCAACAATAATTTCCCAAGACTGACATTATTAGCTCTGAGAAATTCAATATTTTTTCTGTCAAACTCTTTTCCTAACATCATGGCTACATAAAGGCTAACCAAAATCGGAAAGAAAAGCTGACTATAATAGAAGGTCAATTGTCCCCATAAAACAGGCACTTTTTCAATTTCTGCAACCATAGAATAAGCTGAACCAAAGTAAATCCCAAGACCAATCAGGCTACAAAAAGCTAAGAAGCAAATACCAATCATCAACATGGAAAATTTTTTGGTTTTCCGCCATTCTACTGATAGATAAGACATCATAGCTTGCCTCCTTTCTTTTCAACCAGATAGAGAGATAAGAAGAGATAGATTAGGGCTATTGGCAAATATGTAAAGAGTTTAAATCCTAGGTTTGTCGCCAAAACATAACTCACTTGACTGGCAACTTGCTGGTAATCCACCAGAGACATATATCCTATACCACCAAAAGGGAAAATTAGCTGTAGAAAAGCTGGTGCATGACCAAATCCAACACCAAGAAATCCTCCGAAAATCCCTAATGCCAGTATCAATGCCTGCTTCTTCACTAAAAACTGCAAAGTCAAAAATAGACAGGTTAAGACAAAAGAGGCTAGCAAGAAAATGACGATTTGCCAGAGGATTAGGCTAACAGGCATTTCTAGACCTGATAAGATTGCAATTAACTGGGCTACTACTCCCTCCAAAAAAGCGAGGAAGGTCAAAATGAACATGGTCAGGCCAAGCTTACTCAGAAAGATATGCCGTACATTTTCACCATTTGCCAAAAGCAGTTTGAAAGTGTTGCCCTCCTTCTCGTTCTTGACAATCCGCGATACAAAGAGAGAAATCACAATAGGGAGAATCAAGCCATTTACTTCTTTTATCATATAGAAAATTAGGCTAATCTGGTGCATGTCTGGATTACTTAGGTAGCGTGTAGCGGCTGCAATTGCCCAAGCAAATCCGACTCCCATAACTAGTATGCTAATGAGGAAGGATTTGGTTCGTTTTGCCTTGAGCAATTCAATAGACAAATTATTCAACATAAGACTCACTCCTTGGTTAAGTTGAGGAAGATAGATTCCAAGGTTTCTTGTTCTTGCTTCACTTCATAAATTGGAACTTTCTCGACTATTAAATCTCGTAACAAACTAGAAATATGCTGATCGGCAAGGTTAGTCAGCTTAAGTTTATCCTCTTGTATCTCCAACATCTTGCACGGATAACCAAATAACACTTGGCTAATGACTTCACGTTGACCTCTAAAATCCCCACGCACTTCCAGCCATTTATTGGACTGAATTTTACGAATTTCTCCCTCGTAAACCAGTTGACCATGATTGATAATCCCCACACGGTCAGCTATATGCTCTACTTCTGAAAGGATATGGGTAGAGATGAGGACAGTAATGCCCTGTTCTTTTGCCAACTTGATAATCAGTTCCCGAATTTCATGAATCCCTGCTGGATCTAGCCCGTTTGTTGGCTCATCCAGTATCAACAAACGCGGTTTCTTGACTAAGGCAAAGGCTAAAGCCAAGCGCTGTTTCATACCCAAAGAATAATCTTTAACCAATTTTTTCTTGTTTTTAGGTTGATCTAACCCCACAATTTTCAAGGTTTCCTGAATATTTTTCTTATCAAATCCAAGGATTTTTTGGAAGACCAAGAGATTTTCATAGCCTGTCAAATTAGGATAATAAGACGGTTCTTCAATCATAGAGCCAATCTGATTAAGATACTGCTTGTCCGTACCTATAGATTGACCAAACACTTCAATCTCCCCAGCTGTACGAGAAATCAAAGACAAAATCATCTTCATGGTGGTTGTTTTCCCTGCTCCATTCGGACCTAGAAAACCATAAATCTCACCTTGTTGAACTGACAAGGAACTAAGGTTAACTACCTGAGTGTCCTTAAATCCCTTTTGTAAGTTTTTTATCTGTAAAACATTACTAATCATTATGAACTTCCTCCTTTAAGCCAAATAATTTTCTATAATTTTGATTTCTATAAATCAAATTATCATGAGTATCTTTGATAACGTCTCCACTACTCTTATCAACAAAAATGATAGAATCAACATAATTCACAATATCTAATTGGTGACTCACTATTACCATTGTTTTGTCTGAATAAAATGGATTACTCCACCACCAGCACCAAGAACGTTATCAAGTTCTTCAAGAGTCAATTCTTGAAGAGAATTCATTGCTTCAATCTCAACGAGATTCATTTGTTGTTTAGCCATTTGGAAATACCTCACTGATTAAAATTTATTTGAGAAGTATCTCTATCTAGGTTATGTCTTTATTATAGACATGCTAGATTAATTTAAAACTAAGCTAACCTTAATTTTACATTAAGATTAAAGTATTTTATCTTTTTTCACTCTTTTGAATGGTATAATATAGATAAGCGAGGTAAGATTATGAATTTCGAACAACAACTCCTGAATGAGCACATCCTTATTATTGATGACGATAAAATTTTAAACTCTTCCATAAGAGATATTCTCACTGCATACGGATTTTCCAATCTAACATCAGCCTATGATATAGAATCTAGTTTGGACATGATTGAAACAGAGCAGTTCGACCTTTTCCTTTTGGACATTATGCTCCCCGATGGTGATGGCTACACATTAGCAAAACATATCCGAAAAAAAGGCGATACTCCTATCCTCTTTCTGACTGCCAAAAATAATCCTGAAGATGAGGTAGCTGGTTTCAATGCTGGTGGTGATGATTATGTCATGAAACCCTTCATTCCAAAAAATCTTATCTATCGTATTATGGCTCTGCTCCGGAGAAGCTATAAATCAGAACAGGAAGTAATACAGATTGGACAGACTTTGGTGAGTTTTCGGAATGCAACAGTACAAAAAAATGGAGCAGAAATTTCTATTACACCAATTGAAATTCAGATTTTGAAAAAACTTTACGATAATAAAAATTACATCGTTTCAACTGAATCTCTCTGTGATACGATTTGGGGAGTGGATAGCTTTGGTTATGAAAACTCTTTGACTGTACATATTCGGAAAATTCGAGAAAAAATAGAAGAAAATCCTTCAAAACCTCAATATTTAAAGACAGCTAAAGGGCTGGGATATAAATTGTTATCATGATTATGAACCAAACCAAAATTTTAAGGTATTCACTAAAGAAATTTATCTTTTTTTCCATCATTATCTTTATTACCAATATTATTTTAATTGCCAGTTTTGTTTTTTACATTAGGGAAAAGCAAACTGCTACTGAGACTGTGAAAATAATTTCTGAACACATTACCATCACAAAAAATAACGTCCACATACCTAAACATGATATCTCTAGTCTAAAAGAACAAAAGTTATGGCTCATGGTATTGGATAAGCAGACTGGAAAACAAGTGTACGAACAGTATAAACCTACAGAAGTTCCTTCGCAATTTGACTATGGGGACATTTTACAGTTTTCTCGCTATTATCTTTCAGATTATCCTGTTTTTAGTCAGATAAAAGGTGGCTACATCATTGTTGTTGGTTTTCCAAAAGATAAAATTGCTCGTTATAGTTATAATTACTTAGATATAGATAGTATTCGCCTGATTCCACTAGTAGCATTTGGAGTATTGCTTTTCAACTGCCTTTATTTCGCTTTTCTTTACTACTATGGTGTGACGCATATCAATCGTAAAATTGCGCCTCTTGTAACTGCTATTCAGAATCTCCCAGATGGTTTGAAAAATCCAATAAATTCTATATCAGAACTAGAATATCTTACAACTGCAATTAATCAAACCGATACTCTACTCAAAGAGAATGAAGTCTTTAAAGAGCAATGGATTTCAGGAATTGCACACGATATCAAAACACCTCTTTCTGTCATTATTTCTAACGCGTCCTTGTTAAATGATTCTGAACTAGATACACAGTCTAAAAAACATATTCGCCCAATATTGACAGAATCCTATTACATCCAAAATATTTTAAATGACTTAAATATAGTAGCTCGCCTTTCATCCGGTCATCTTCAATTAAATCAGACTGAAACAAAAATTATCCCCTTCTTCAAAGACATTCTCATCCATATTTTAAATCAAGAAATCTGGAATGATTTTGAATTTGAATTTGATTACGATTATTCACTTGTTAATCAATCTATCATGATTGAGCAGTTTTTAATCACAAGAGTTATTCATAATATCATCTACAACTCTGTTTTACATAACGAAAAGGGTTGCACAATAAGAATCAACTTATTCAAAAAAGATACAAATGTAATTGTCGAAATCAAAGATAATGGACAGGGAGCTTCACCAGAAAAAATTGCTGAGCTTAATGAATTATCTTTTAAAAACATTGATATTTCTAAAATTAGAACGACTGGAATTGGGCTAAAAATTTCAAAACAAATTGTTGATTTGCATCAGGGCTCTATTTCGTTTGCTAGTGTCCAAAATGAATTCTTTGAAAGTATCATTTCACTTCCGATCTTCAACATTACCAATCATGACCACCCGTCTAACGGGTGGTTTGAACCAGGGCTATAAGCCCAAATTACCAGCCAGCGCCTAAAGACGCTGGCTTTCACGTTGTTCAAGCCTTATTGCTCTTGACTCGTCACTTGCCTCTTAAAAAGGCTTTAGTATTACTTACCACTATCTCTAAAGAGATCCTCATATTCTTTTACACTCAATTTATCTAGTGCTATATCATGCTTTTCCTGCTCCTGAATATACTTCTTAATTGTGGCTTCATTGAGTCCAACCGTACTCACATAATAACCTTCCGCCCAGAAATGCTGATTCCCAAACTTGTACTTGAGGTTGGCGTGTTTGTCAAACATCATGAGTGCACTTTTACCTTTTAAATACCCCATGAAACTTGAAACACTTATCCTCGGTGGAATACTTACTAACATATGTACATGGTCTGGCATTAAGTGACCCTCGATAATTTCAACTCCTTTATAACTACACAAGCGATGAAATATTTCTCCTAAACTACTTCGATATTGATTATAGATTACTTTTCGTCTATACTTAGGGGTGAACACAATGTGATAGAACACATCCACTTTGTGTGTGATAAACTATGTGCCTTTTGTACCATATTTTTCTCCTTTCGCTTTACAATTGGCTTGAACACCTTTATTGTATCGCGTTTGGAGTTTTTTGGGTATAACCTTCAACGCGCACCCGCATAGCGGGTGTTTTTTTGTCTCGCACCTAGCGGAGCGAGACAGACTAATAATCACATAATTAGATAAAAAATGGAGAAGAACCATTAGAGTTTTCTCCATTTTTTTAATCTTATCTTCCACTTATATCCTGCCCAGCCTGCCAAGACAAGCAAAGCAAGATTAAAGATGATAAAGAAAGTCGTAAAACCAAATAATCCATTCTGTGCTAAATCTTCCGTGTAAAGTTCAGTTTCTGTAAAGAGAAGATAGAATCCATATACCTCAGTAAAGAGAGTAGCACAGGCTAGTCCAATTAAAAACAATCCACTAGCCAGAACTATGGACATCCAGAGAATCAAGGCAATCATGCCCACGACTATGAGAATAAGAGGAAGAATCAGAAAATCTGTCATAAGGCTCCTCCTAGTCTACCATGCGACGATAAAAGTCTGCGTCCTAGCAGATGTCTCAAAAACCATCTTACTGACAATCCAGATGCTTATTTGACTGAAATAGCTTCTGAATTTGACTGTCATCCAACTACTATCCACTATGCTCTCAAAGATATGGGCTACACTCGAAAAAAGAACCACACCTACTATGAACAAGACCCAGAAAAAGTAGCTTTATTTCTTAAAAATTTTAATAGTTTAAAGCATCTAGCACTTGTTTATATTGATGAAACAGGATTCGATACTTATTTTTATCGAGAATATGGTCGCTCTTTAAAAGGTCAGTTAATAAGTAATAAGAGGTAAAGTATCTGGAAGAAGATATCAGAGGATTTCTTTGGTTGCAGGGCTAACAAATGGTGAGTTAATCGCTCCAATGACTTACGAAGAGACGATGACGAGCGACTTTTTTGAAGCTTGGTTTCAGAAGTTTCTCTTACCAACATTAAACAAACCATCAGTTATTATTATGGATAATGCAAGATTCCATAGAATGGGTAAGCTAGAGCTCTTATGTGAAGAATTTGGGCATAAACTTTTACCTCTTCCTCCCTACTCACCTGAGTACAATCCTATTGAGAAAACATGAGCTCATATCAAAAAGCACCTCAAAAAGGTATTGTCAAGTTTCAATACTTTTTTGAGGCTCTTTTGTCTTGTTCTTGTTTCAATTTACTATACAACACAGATGAACTATATGCCCGTCGTACCTAGAAAATCCTAGTTTGGCATTGCCAAACTAGGATTGTTTTGTTTTAAAATGATAATAAGCACCTAACATCCCTGCTGTATTCTGATGATGAGCAAATTCTAATCTCGTCTTATCAGCTAGACTTGGTACCAAAGCATCTTTCAAAGATTTTCGAATTTTAGGCTTGAGAATAGCTTCTTGTCCCATGATACCACCACCTAGAATAACTACTTCTGGATTGGCCACATAACAAATATTAGCTAAACCTTTTCCTAGGTAGTCAACCATGCGGTCGATACCATCCATGCAGAGTTTGTTCCCTTCAGTAGCTTCTTTAAAGATTCTACGACCATTCCACTGATCAACTGGATCACCATGTGCTTCTGCTACATAACGAACCAAAGCTGTGGTTGAAGCTAAGTCTTGGAAAGCTCCATCCTGCATGTGTAGATAGCCAACCTCGCAGGCAGAGTTACTAAAACCATGGAAGACTTGACCGTCAATAATTAAACAACCGCCAATACCTGTTCCAATGGTCAAGCAAAGGGTCACGCTTGCTCCCTTACCAGATCCCGAAACTGCTTCTGCAAGACCTGCACAGTTGACATCATTTTCAATTTCACAAGGAATATCAAAGCTAGTCTCGATTTCCTTCTTGAACTGTGTACCTGCATAGTTTGGAATCTGTGGGCCAGCATAGAAAATCTCACCCTTGTCAGGATCCACCATACCTGCCGAAGAAATGGCAACACCTGCTACAGAATCTTTTTCAAGATAACTAGCTACAATCTGTTTGGTTTTCTCTAAAATATGGGGACCACCCTTATGTGCCTCTGTCGGTATCTCATGCGATTCAAGAAGTTGCCCCTCTTGATCAACCAAACCATACTTGATGTTAGTTCCACCGATATCAATTGCAATGTAGTTAGTCATAAATACCTCCTTATGAATTAGAGGAAGCGCTCCTTCGTTTCGCGAATCAAGGCTGCAGCTGCTTCCACAACTGGACGATCTTCTTCAGTCACTGGTGTCAAAGGTGAACGAACAGATCCAATATTAAGTCCTTCATTGATCTTCAAGACTTCTTTAATGACACCATACATATTTCCATGTGCAGAAGTAAGTTTACCAATGATAGCATTGATAGCGTATTGTAATTCACGCGCTGTTTCCAAGTCTTTATCCGCAATCAATTGGTTGAGTTTCAAGAAGAGTTCTGGCATAGCACCATAAGTACCACCGATACCAGCTTTAGCACCCATGAGGCGTCCACCTAGGAACTGTTCATCTGGACCGTTAAAGACGATATGGTCTTCTCCACCAAGGCTCACAAAAGTTTGGATATCTTGAACTGGCATAGAAGAGTTCTTCACACCGATAACACGTGGATTTTTCAACATTTCAGTATAGAGACTTGGAGTCAAAGCAACACCTGCCAATTGAGGGATGTTGTAGATTACATAGTCTGTGTTTGGAGCTGCAGAGCTGATATCATTCCAGTATTTAGCGACTGAGTATTCTGGCAAGCGGAAGTAAATTGGTGGAATCGTTGCAATGGCATCTACACCCAAGCTTTCTGCGTGACGAGCGAGCTCCATACTATCTTTAGTATTGTTACAAGCTACGTGAGCAATAATCGTCAATTTGCCTTTAGCAACTGCCATAACTTCTTCCAAAATCAATTTGCGGTCTTCAACGCTTTGGTAGATACATTCACCAGAAGAACCATTAACATAAAGACCTTGAACACCTTTATCAATGAAGTATTGAACCAAGGCACGTGTGCGCTCTGGACTTACTTCTCCTTGTTCATCGTAACATGCGTAGAAGGCTGGAATGACACCTTCGTATTTTTTCAAATCTGACATAGATTTTCTCCTGTTATTTTTATTTTCTGCTAAAGCAGATTCTTTCTTTACTTCTTTAGTATACACTTTAGAGAAAAGGCTTTCAATATCTTTTAGGCACTTAGATTTTAGTTTCTCGCTTATAGAATAGCATTTAAAGCGTTTGAAAGTAGTTTCAGAAATGATTGCAACCCTTACTCGTACTTAGCAAATAGCTTTTCCATTACACCTACTTGTAAAAAAGCAAGAAGTCCAAAACCAAAGAGAATAAAAGCAGATCCTCCCAATAAAAGGGTAAAGGCTGATAGATATAGAATCATCAAAATCAAAAAGATAATTGCAATCATCAAGATAAACCACGGTGCATTAAAGCTAGCCAAGATCAGTCCTTTTTGAAGAATTTCTTTCCAAGATAGGTCATAACGTGCCGCAATCGGGTAACTAGCCAACATCACAATGGTAAGGAAAATCAGAATCCCTAAACAAATGGCTTTCACCAATTGAAAGGGTAAAGCCGTTTGACCCCAGAAAAGATAGAGATCTGAAAGAGTAAGAAATACAATTCCTAATTCCAACATCCCCAGCTGAAAACCTAATTTCAGATTTTGCCTGAAAACTCTTAGATAGGTCCTAAAAACTGGAACACGTCTACTTTGCTTGATTTCAAACATTGTCTGATAGAGACTAATTTTAGCTACTCCAATCGTTACAATTGGTAAACAAGTTACTACAAAGAGAAGATTAACTGTTACAATATCTAAAACCTTCTCACTAATTCGCATTAGAAAATTATCTGTATCAAATGCAGCCTTGATGAGACTTCTTCCTTTTTGTGACATCTTTTACTCCCCCTATCATTTCTATTCTATCTAAATCAATTCGATTTAGATAGCAATAAGATTCAACTCTTAAACTCAATTTTCAAAAGTGCTTAAGAAGATAGCCATCAGCTATCTCGATCTACCATTCTAATCAATTAAAATTTTAAACAAATATTTGCGAACTTTGTCTTCCATACCTGCATAACCATTTGGTTGATGGGGTTCTCCTGGGAAGAAAATTGCAAAATTGTGATAACCTAGTAAAAGTGGATACTGTTCATGACAATGAACAAAGCCAATATCACTTGCTTCGTCAAATGCTACTGCTTCGTCCTTAATACGTGAACCAAAGCTAGAATATTCATGACCTTCTACCAACAAATGCAAGTCTGCATAGTTCTTGTGATGTTCAAACTGATCATTTTCAGCTTTATTTAGGACATTTTCTTGAACAACTAGAAAGACCTTATCCCCATCAATATCATATTTTCCTAACTCGAACGAATCTTTACGATGTTCATAAAGATAATCAATTGCCTTGTCAAGATTTGGATGAATTCCTTTATAAAAGCTAATATTTTTCAAATCGTCAAAAATCATTATTTTCTCCTTTAAAAATCGTCATTAAGCGATTAAAACTAACACCTCCAACAGTGTCATTCACTGTCGGAGGTTTTTAGATCATGCTAGCAATAGCAAATTTGTACTGTAAAAGAAATCGTTTCTTATCCTTTAACAGCTCCCATAGTAATACCTTGTGTGAAGGATTTTTGGAATACTAAGAAGACTGTTACGATTGGCACAGCTGCAAGGGCAGCCCCAGCCATGATCAAACCATAGTTGGTTGCCATTTCGGCCTGCATAGTCGCAACCCCTAGTGAGATAGTCAAGTTTTGACGTGAAGTCAACATAACCAACTGCATGAAGTAGTCGTTCCAAGTATTGATGAAGGTAAAGATTGCAAGAGCTGCAAACCCTGGTTTTACAATTGGGAAGGCTACACTCCAGAAAGTACGAATCTCACCACAACCATCGATTTTAGCTGATTCAAGCAATTCTGTTGGGATATTTTCACTAAATTGTTTCATAAGGAAGACCCCAAATGGCCATCCAATCAAAGGCAAGATAACTGCCCAGAGAGTATCGTGGATTCCCATGAAGTTGACGATACGTACCAATGGTACAAGGACAACTTGTTTTGGAAGAGCCATAGCAGCGATGAAGACGGCAAAGAGGATACGTTGACCATAGAAACGTTTTTTAGCCAATACATAACCTGCTAGAGATGAAGTCGCACAGACTAAGAACATAGTTACCAATGAGATAAATACTGAGTTCCACATCCATTGCATAGCAGGGTTTTGCACCATGAGTTGTTGGAAGTTTTCCATGGTTGGCATTTTAGGGAACCATTGTGGTGGAATAACGATTGTATCAGGTTGTGATTTGAATGCCCCTGTTAAAATCCAGTAGAATGGAAAGATGAACAGCACAGTCAACAAGAGCAAAATGATTGTTGAAATAACAGTAAAGGCTGTTAATGGTTTTTTTCTGTAGATTGCATAGCTGTCTCCTTTCTTTAGTATTCTACGTCGTTTCCGAGTACTTTAAATTGAACAAAACTTACGATAGCAATCATAACCGCCAAGAAGACACCGATTGTGTTGGCATAGCCATACTCTGTCAATTGGAAGGCTTTTTCGTATAGGTAGTACATAAGTGTACTTGTAGAGTAGTTTGGACCACCTGATGTCAAAAGCTGAATCAAGGCGAAACATTGGAATGAGTTAATTGTTGTGATGATTGCGATATAAAGAGTTGTTGGAAGAAGGCTTGGCCATTTAATCTTCCAGAAAACTTGAAACTCAGTTGCACCATCGACGCGGGCAGCTTCAACCAATGAATTGTCGATATTACCCATGGCAGCGATGTAGAGGATAATCGGTTGACCAACTGAAGTTGTCAAGAGGATAATCATAATCGCCATCAATGCCCAGTGCTTATCACCAAGCCATGAAATATTTTGAGAAATAATATGACTTGATTTAAGAACAAAGTTCAAGATACCTGATAGTGGATCATAGATCCATTTCCATACAACTGTTACGGCAACACTACCTGTAACAACTGGAAGGAAGAATACGAAACGATAGAAGGATCTAGCGATAGCATTTTGATGGTAGGTCTGTGACGCTACAAAGAGCGAGAAGAGAACAACCACAGGAACTGATCCAATAACCAAAATAACTGTATTAATCAGAGATTTTGTGAAGACAGGATCTTTAAACATACGGATATAGTTATCTAAGCCCACAAATTGGAAACTAGTCATAGAATAGTTAAAGAAACTTGTGATGAAGCCCATAATCATTGGTGCTAAAACGAAGACAACGAAGAAGAATAAAACTGGCGCTAGGAAAGCATAAGAAATAATAGTTTCTCTCATACGAATTTTATTAACTTTCACTGTAGGCACCTCTCTTTCCTTTTCTTTTTTATTGATAATCTCCTAAGAGAATGATGATTTACCTTTTAAATAAAAGCCCCCTTTTCTTACACAAACGTGCAAAGGGAAAAGGGGCTACAAAATCTAGTTCAGGGTTTATTGTTTAGTAGCTTTTTTGATAGTTTCGTTTGCTTTTTCAGTAAATGCTTTCAATGCATCAGCTGGTTTTTGATCGCCATTTGAAACTGATTGCAACATTGGGAACCATAGAGTTCTCATTTCTGCAAAACCATCAATTGTATTGTAGTATGGAGAGTAGTACTTAGTCCAAGCACCGATTGTTTCCATACGTTTGTCTTCATAGAGTTTACCAAATGATGTACGAACTGGGAATGCTCCTGTACGAACAACATCTTTTGGACCCCATTCTTTATCATCTGCGATGAATTGAACAAATTTCTTAGAAGCAGCAACTTTCTTGTCATCTTTGTTGTTGAATACTGCAAATCCGTTTACAAGGTATTCAAGAGCTGGTTTACCAGAATCAGATGGGAATGGTACTTCTACCACTTCTACTTTACTTGCTTCCAAGAGTTTACCTTGGATACCATTTTGAGCTGGTGCCCAAAGGATTGTGTATGATGTTTGACCGTTAGCAAAGTTTTGGATATCTGCTCCACCATCAAATTGTGAACCATTGTTCAACAAACCATCTTTAATCCAGCTAGCTGCTTTTTCAAGACCTTTAACAAATTTAGGGTCATCAGTTGTATACTTAGTAACATCTTTATCAGTTACAGAAGCTCCGTAAAGGTTTGCTACAAAGGCACGTGTTCCTTGGTCTCCCCCTTGACCTGAACTGAACAATGAACCTGGTGTGTAGCCTTTGTCTTTGAGTGCTTTCAATACTTTTTCAAAGTCGTCTGTTGTCCAGCCTTCTTTTACAAGGTTCGCAACTCCAGCTTCTTCCAACATTTTCTTGTTCATAGCCATGTAGAATGGTGCTGAACTGATTGGATACATGTAAGCTTTATCGCCAGCTTTACTTGCTTTTACAATGTTTTCATTGTTAACATCTTTAACAAAGTCATCTGTGAAGAGGTCGTTCAAGTCAGCCAATTTACCATTTTTACCGTATTGGATGATACGTCCTGGTGCGTCAAAAAGTACGTCTGGAGCTGTACCCGCTTCGATAGCTGTAGTGATTTTTTCTGGACCTGACTTAAAGTCAATTGTTTCCAATTTCACTTTTACATCTGGGTTTGCTTTTTCAAAGGCTGCGATGATAGATTTTTCATAAGTTCCAACACCGTCACCAGTTTTTTCTTGAGTGAAGACTGGGAATGCCCACCAAGTGATTTCTGTTTTTCCGCTATCTCCACCAGATTTTCCAGCATCTTTACTTCCGCCAGAATTTCCACAAGCAGCAAGACCAAGAATTGCAGCACCTGCAAGTACTGTACAAGCTAGTTTTCTAAATTTCATTTGTATTCTCCTTTTAATAAATATTTCCAAATTGACAACGAGTGATTTATAAATGTATACGATTTCATTTTTTCAGCTATTCCACCACTCTCCTCTTATTTTAGATTGTGTTATTTAAGACCCGCAACGAAGCGTTCCGTAATCTCTTTTGGTCTAGTAATAGCGCCACCAACAACAATGCCTCTTACTCCGTAACCTAGGATTTGTTTGGCTTGTTCTGGTGTATGAATTTTCCCTTCAGCGATAACATCTACACCCGCATCACAGAGCTTCTTGATTAGTTCAAAATCTGGACCGTCTACTTTTGGACTGTAAGATGTGTAACCTGATAAGGTTGTTCCAACGAAGTCAATTCCTGCTTCTACAGCTGCTAACCCTTCTTCGAAGGTACTAGTATCAGCCATCAAGAGCTGGTTAGGATATTTTTCCTTAACCTGACGGATAAACTCCTGAATCTCTAAACCATCGTAGCGTTCTCGTTTAGTACAGTCTAGAGCAATCACTTCAATATCTAGTTCTGCTAGTTCATCAACTTCTTTCATAGTAGCAGTGATGAAGGGTTCTTGAGGTGGATAATCTCGTTTGATGATCCCGATAATTGGAAGTTTTGTAACCTCCTTTATTTCTTTGATATCACGAACACTATTGGCTCGGATACCGACTGCTCCACCTTGCTCAGCCGCTTTGACCAGCAAGGGGATGACTCCTCCCGCTTCTGTATAAAGCGGTTCGTGAGGAAGGGCCTGACAAGAAACAATGATTCCATCTTTAATTTGATTTATCAAAGCTTCTTTAGTAATCTGTGGCATCCTTTTTCCTCCTTTTCCTTTTTTCTTATGAGACAATTATATACTATTTTTAAAGCGCTTTCAAGAGTTTGTTCTATGATAGATTGCAGTTTTAAAAAGAAAGCAAGTCAAACACCCCCTTTAAAAGTACTTTCAAAGGGGTGCTTGACTTATTATAAGAGAATACCGATATTTATTTTACTATCTCAGATAGCTTCACTTTGCGATCTTCAAACATAGATTGGGTACAAGCATCTGCAGTAGCTATTGCTTCTAAAGCAGCTTCACCTGTCAATAGTTTTGCAAATTCTTCTGATACTGGAGCTCCTTGCATAATCTCATGCAGATAGCGCATTTCTTTATCAATGACTGATGATAACCATAATGGAGTACGTTTACCTGGTTTACCATAAGCAATTGCACCATCCATCTCTGTACTATGATAGATACGAGTACGATCATCATCTTCTTCTTGCGATTCATGAATCAAGAAATAACTTTCTTGTCCATCTAGCTTAAGAGTTCCTTTACAGTTGAATAAGTCTAAGCGAATAGCACCTTTTGTTCCTTGGATTAAGACATAATGTTCACCCCAACGATAAGCTGAACCCCATTCTAACAAAGCAAAACGCTTATTAGAAAATTCCATATTGACAAAAATCATATCATCTTCATCACCGAAATTTTCACCTTCATGGGCTACATTTCCACCTGTCATCGTTACAGTTTCAGGCATGCCACCCATAAGAAATTGCACGCAATCCAATTCATGGATGTGGTGATACAAGTGACCACCTGATTTTTCACGGATTTTTTTCCATGATACTGATGGTTGCTGTTCTTCCCAACCATTACGAGCTGTGTGACAATACAGAACGTCTCCAATGACTCCTTGATTAATCAATTCTTTTGCATGATGGACACCATTAAAGAAGTTCATAATATGTCCTGCCATAAAGGTTACATTGTTTTCTTTACATGCATCTACCATCTCGCGACAATCTTGATAAGAAAGCGCAATTGGTTTTTCACAGAAAACATTTTTGCCATGTTGTGCAGCCTTAATAACTGGTTCTTTATGAAGATTATTTGGAGTTGCGACAATAACGCAATCTACTTCATCGCTAGAAACCAACTCATCTAAGGAACTTGCTACTTTTGCTCCCAATTCTTCTGCGATTGCCTCTGCATTATCTGGATCATAAAGAAGAGTAATCTCTGCACCATCATTCTTTTGCATATAACGAGCTAACTCAGCTCCAAAATATCCTGTTCCAACAACACCGTATTTAACCATGTTTTTTCTCCTTTATTTTGTTAAATCATTAATTTCCAAATCTATATACTGAACTACATTACTTAAATGCAATTCATTTCTCGACCATGAATCATATTTTTCAAACAATACACCTATGTGATGATTTGGCAATTCTGTAATCGCAGAATAGGCATAACCATACGAAGGTAAATCAATATCATAGTGGTACTTCCAATCAATACTATCATCTTCTTTATTGACTAAACCGACGACTAATTGACCTCCCTTACGGCCACTTCTAGAATTTGGTGTACTCAAAATGACTGCTTCTTTTCCATCAATTAATTGAGAGTATTTAATTGCAGACACTTGTGTTCCGTATGAAGTTTGTTGAATCTCATCGATATACGAAACTTCCGACCATGTTTCTCCAGAATCTCTACTAGTCATATAAGCAATCTTACCTGTAGTAGTTCTAAAGAATGTTCTAATCACACCATCTCTCAGTTCAACCATTTGTGCTTCTGCTGTTGCATTCTTAAACGGAATTGGAGCTGAGGATTTCTTCCATGTTTGACCACTATCATCAGAAATGAGATAAGTTAGTTCTCCACTCGTATATGTTGCAAAAATCAATCTATTACTTGATTTTAATGCTAAACCTTGTCCAGGACATAAGTAAGTTCCATTATGTTTTTCTCCTAAGAACGGAGGCAATAACTTAAATTGTTCCCAACTCTCTCCCCTATTCTGACTAGTTGTCATTGCTATATAATTAGTAGGTGTCACTTTAAATAGAGAATCTTTGTAGAAAACATTCATAGGAACCTGTTTTCCATTGTGCGTTTCTCTTAAAGAACCACTATCAAAATCAACCGAATATTGTTCGACTGTTAAAGGCTTTCCTCCCTCCAAAACTTCATACTTATCATTCACAGTATAATTTGTAGGTTTATTATTCGTTTCATCGTAAACAACACCATTTTCTCTAACTGTATAACGGAAATCATTATCTCCATCCTTCTGTAGTTTTAAATAATAATGACCGTTTATTTCTTTAAAACCTGAGTCAGCTTTATTGGCATTGTTGTTTCCAATACCCGCAGGCATAACATCAGCTAACAATATCGTTTTCCCAGATTTTTTATCTTCAACAATGGATGAATCTATAAATGAAGCACTTCCACTAATTTGACTGTTCTTTAATTTATTATCTCGTGGCCAGTAAACTAACTGCTCCTCATAGTCATTAAACTTCATAGCAAAAGTTGGCTCACTCCACGTTTTCCCATTATCATCACTATAAGAAGTGGCGATATTAATCTTACTTTTAGAATCATGAGTCCCACCATAACGTGCATCAATACTTGATAGAACTCTTCCACTAGTTAAGGTGTATAGTGTCGGTATTCTAAAATAGTTAGCCTGAGTCGAATCTCCTGATTGGAAAATTAACTGAAATGGATTTGACAAGGGAATATTTGAAACTTCCTGATCACTAATTGCTTTGTTAAATAGACTGATTTCATCAATACTTCCTTTTGCGAGGTAATGTTCCTTACCTTCACGATTAACAGCTCCTAGTGTGGCCTTATCTATACCATTTATATTTGAAATTGACAAAAATGTATCAACTGTTTCAGAAAACACTTCTATTCCATTAATATACATTGTGTATGTTTTATCTTTAGAATCAGATACAAATACTAGTGTATTTTCAACTGCCTGTCCTTTATGTTTTCCCCATAATGAGGCTGGTCTAGAAAACAAATAATTTATTCCCTTTTGGGCATCTCTTATTTCTACACCTATCTCACCAGAATCTCTCATGAAAATTGAAAAGTAATTATTTTTAAAGCCTGCTTTACTATTAGATAGACCAAACAAAGCTTGAAGTGAGTTTGGTTCATCTGCTCTAAATTTCATTACTACTGTCTGGCTCTCTCCAGATAATTTATCTAAAAACAAAGGGCTGATATCTATACTCTTATTGTTCAGTTGATATGAACCTCCTTGAAAAACAGGAGATAAGGACAGTTGACCATAGTTTAATTCATTCGCATGAATCAAAGTGGGGACTCCCATTAAAAGACTAATGCCTACAACAGAAATTCCTAATTTTGAATAAAGACCTCTCTTATTCATTTCTTTCCTTCTTTCGTCTATTTCACAGATCCTTCTGATAATCCGCTTGCAATCTTATTTTGAATGATAGAGAAGAAAATGATTGATGGAAGAACTACAATAACAGACGCTGCCATCATATCTCCCCAGTCTAAGATTTCTGAACCATTAAGCGAACGAAGGGCTACTGCTACTGTCATCTTTCCTGTATTGTTAATCAAAATCAAGGCATACAAGAATTCATTCCAAGCATTGATAAATGTATAAATAGCTGTTGCTACAATACCTGGCGCTACAATCGGTAGCACAATTTTGTAAAAAGTCACAAATTTATTTGCACCATCAATTCGAGCTGCTTCTTCAATTCCAATTGGAACTGTTTGGAAAAATCCAACCAAGAGCCAAACTGCATATGGAACACTAAAAGATAGATAAACCATCATTAAGCCAAATAAACTATTTGTTAATCCAACTCTAGCAATGGCAATTGAATATGGAATTGCTAACAAAATTGGTGGGAAAATGTATGTAATGACGAGTAGTCTCGACATGATTGCTCCCAATTTAGGGAAGAATCGAACAATACCATAGGCTGCCATAGCAGAAATTATAATCGCAATAACGGTTGTAGCTAAGGCAATAATCAAACTATTTCGAATGTTATCAATAAAGTGCAAATCGTTAATAACATGAGTGAAATAATCTAATGTAAATTGTTCAGGCCAAAATCGTGTTGGATACTGAGTTAATTCCCCTTTCCCCTTGACAGAAGATATGATAATCCATATCAATGGGAAAATTGCAACAATTGTCGCACCAACTAAAAGTACATGTGAGAGAATATCTAAATAAATACTGGATTTCTTCTTCATTATTTTCTACCCTCCTTTTCCCATTTACTAATGATAGCAAAGTAGATAAAGCAAATCGCCATCAAGAAGATAAAGAGCAATACTGTAACTGCTGAAGCACGACCCAACAATTTAGTTCCCCAACCGAGATTGTATGCAAAAATTGGAAGCGTCGTTGTAGCATTGGCTGGTCCACCACCAGTAATTAGGTAGATGATATCAAAGTTATTAAAGATCCATACAGTTCTCAAAACTACCAGAAGTCCTACAACCACTTTAATATGTGGAAAGACGATAAACTTGAACACCTGCCAACTTGAAGCACCATCTATCTTAGCAGCCTCAAATTGTTCTTCTGGTACTGTTTGCAAGGCTGAAAGTACATTAACCATAATCATCGGTGCTCCGAACCAAATGTTGATAAACACCAAACATAGGAACGCCCATGTACTATCCGTCAAAAATGCAGGTGTATGATCCATTAAACCTAATTTTACGATTAGATTAGGTAAGTAGCCATAAACCCCGTTTAGAATCCACTGCCAAGAAAAGGCAATAACGATTGTAGGAAATGCCCAAGGAACAATCAATAAGGTCCTATATAATTTCTTGAAGTGACGTACTCTGTGAAGAGCTAAAGCCAATACAAACCCTACTAAAACTTGACCAACTAATGAGAAAACGGTCCACTTAATTGAATTAAAGAACGCACTAAAGAAGTTGGGATCTGATAGCACAGCTTTATAGTTAGCTAAACCAACAAATTTATAATTGGGCATAATCAAATGCTTATTGGTAAAGCTATAAAAAATACTCGAGAAAAACGGATAAACAAATAGTAATCCTACAATAATCATAGCTGGCAAAACAAATATCCAGCGAGTTAAATTACGTTCTTTAACCATTCTCCTTCTCCCTTCTTTTACAAGATTGGGCTAGGCTAGGCTAGCCCACCTATTTTCTAGTCTTTTACATCTACTGAACAGCCTCAAATAAATCGTTTAATTGTTTTTCTGCTTCTTTTGCGGCTTTCATAGGATCTGTTCCATTTGAAATGATATCTTGGAACATTTGTTCAATAATGTGTTGGTTAGTCAACATACCAGCTTGTACACTTGGTCCATTTTCATAACCAATAGCAGTACCTTTCTTAACAGCTTCTGTAATCACTTCTTCAGCATGTTTAAATTTCTTACGAGTTTCATTTTCTTTATAGGCTGCAGAATCGCTAATCCCTCTAATAGTTGGTAACATACCTACTGGAGTTGAATCAAGGAATTTAACATAGTCTTCTTCATTATAAAGTGATTCCAAGAATGCTTTAGCAACTTCTGGATGTTTTGAATTTTTCCAAACAACCATTGGAATATTTGAAGTTTCAATTCCTTGGTCTTTATCAGACTCTTTGATTTTTGGAATAGGATAAGCATCAATCGAATCAATCAATTGAGGACTGTTGGCATTAATTCCTCCAATATGGAAGCCAGAGTTAAAGTCAAATGCTGTTTTTCCTTGATAGAACAAGGTAGCTTGTTGAAGGACATTAAAGTTCAAAGAATCTTGAGGTGAGATTTCTTTATACAATTTAACCCAGTATTTAATACCATCTTGAGCAAGTTGGCTTGTCAAATCTGCTTTAAGATCTTTTGTTAAGAGGCTTCCACCACCACTACGTACGTAGAAGTTCAAGAAACGTGTTGCCATTAAGTCATTTGTTCCGAACGGAACAGACAATCCATAAACTCCAGCTTCTTTCAATTTTTTAGAAGCTTCATAGAGTTGATCCCAAGTTTTAGGAACTTCGATATTATGTTCTTTTAACAAATCTGTTCTAACCCACATAACTTGTGCGTGTGAGTAAAGAGGTACAGAGTAGTAATCATCTTTAATTTTTGCTTCATTTAAGGCAGTTTCGTTAAATTTATCCTGTCCAATACGCTTGATAGAATCGTTTAGCGGAACCAAAGCATCTGAGTTTACCATTTCCATTACTTGGTTAGGAAGAGCAGTACTAATATCTGGTACATTTCCATTTGCTAAACCTGTAGTCCATTTAGTATAGAAGTCATTCCAAGAAAATGTTTCAATCTTGATTTTCGTTTTTGGATGCTTTTGCATGAAAGCATCTGCTGATTTTTGGATACTTTCTAGACGTGGCCCCTGAGTAAAGGAGTGCCACATTGTAATTTCACCAGATAATTCTGTCGGTGGTTCAGTACTAGTTGTAGTTTCTTTCTTTCCTGAACATGCTACCAAGGCAACGGCTGCTAGCGCAACTCCAGCTAGACATAAAAACTTTCTCATTTTTTTCATTGTTCTTCCCTTTCTACGTTAAGAAATCGCAACTTTAAAGACAACTTTTTTTACAGGTTCATCGTTTATACGAACTTTTGGTTGGTGTAAATCTTCTGGAAAAGTAATTAGACATTCTCCCGATCTTAGATGCACTAACTGTTCTACCTTTCCAGTATATAATTCAATGTCTTTTGCATCATCATACTTTTGGGTAACGCTTACATTTTCTGGCGATGTGACAGCCATAGCTTCTTCGTTCTCCAAAACTAAATGAATGTCCAAATATTTTCTATGAGTTTCAAAGAAGGTCCCTGCTTCACCATCCGCTATATATGTAAAACAATTCCCAAACAATCGATCTCCATCGATATCAATTGATCCCTCGGCTAAATTTTCTAGTCCTGTTGCTTCTAGAAAATCTATTAATGTTGCAAAATTTGGATTTAGTTCAACATAAGTTGCTAAACGTTTTATTTTTGTAATTATCATAATTTTTACCTCCTTTCTTTGTTATTTTGAGGTCATTATACATCTATTTTAAAGCGCTTTCAATACTTTGTTATGTAATAGAATATACTTTTAAAAAAATATTATATAACAATTTATCTAGAAAGTAATTTCTATACTAAATATATTAGTATTAATTTATACTTTAATATCATTAGTGTAACTAATGGCTCAAAAAAGCTTATTACAAAATAATCACATCAAAATAAGTGTATCTTTATCAATTCATCACTAAAAACCAGCCTAAAATCCTAGCTAATTTTTAGGATTCTAGACTGGTTTATTTTATATGAACCTAAAAGTTCAACGAACAACTGTAGACAAATTAACTGTCTTTTCGTTTATAAGAAATCATTGCTCCAAGGAACATTCCTACAAAACCAAATAAGATTGTTAGTGATGAAGCAGACTCACCTGTTTTTGGTAACATTGACTGCTCATTATTACTTACTTTATTCTCCGATTGGTTGGATCCTGAGTTTCCATTTGTAGATAACAATTTAGGTGATAGTGATAATTCCTCCTCTTTTTTAGCTTTTGTAGGATTATCGAGTGCTAAATTGTCGATAGAGAGTCGGAAAGTCATAGCATAAATACTAAAGTGATTGGTTTCAAAAATAACCTTTCCATTTTTTTGTGTGAATTCAAGAGGATGTAGATTTCCTTCTGGATCTACATAATAAACATGTTCAACAGACTGATCGGTAGTAAAAGTAATAAGAACTTTTCCTTTAGGTTGAACCGATTGGCCATCTGCATTCTTCAACTTGATATCAAATGCTTTATAGTTTAATGAGCTTAAACTACTAACTTTCACTTCTTCTATTTGAACAGCTTTAACATTTCTCAAAACTTCTTCTGAAGCTTGAATGTGAACACTTCCTGCTTCATTTTTGAAAATACGTTGTGAACGAGCAAGAACTGGGATTACTTGATTAGTTTTTTCTTCTTTCTTACTTTCCTTATTACTTACTTCTTTCTCAGTAGATTTCACTATTGAAGTTTCTTCTGATGTTGCGAATAGTCCTGTATAATCTTCTAATTCATTCACCGCTGCTTCTACTGCGTTTACTCCTCCACTGTATTCATCTACCTCTGGGGTTACGACTGGGTCTGAACTTACTCCTCCTGAATAGTCTAAAAGAGATTCTGCGGTAGCGATTTCTTCTCCTGCTGTTCCTATAGCTCCAGTATAATCGTCTGATTCATTTACCGCTGCTTCTACTGCGTTTACTCCTCCACTGTATTTATCTACCTCTGGGCTTACGACTGGGTCTGAACTTACTCCTCCTGAATAATCTAAAAGAGATTCTGCGGTAACGATTTCTTCTCCTGCTGTTCCTATAGCTCCAGTATAATCGTCTAATTCATTTATCGCTGCTTCTGCTGCGTTTACTCCTCCGCTGTATTCGTCTACCTCTGGGGTTACGACTGGGTCTGAACTTACTCCTCCTGAATAGTCTAAAAGAGATTCTGTGGTAGCTATTTCTTCTCCTGCTGTTCCTATAGCTCCAGTATAATCGTCCAAGTCATTTACTGCTGCTTCTGCTGCGTTTATCCCACCAGGAACTCCTGAGTTTCTTAAGTTTACTGGTAAATCATGCATACTTTCTATACTACCACCAACTATACCAGTTATTTCTTGACCAATATCTTTTTTATTTACTGCAAATAAAAGAGTTTTATTGTCTAATTGAGTCATAAATTCAATTGTTTTTCCATTAGCCAAACTTAAAGTAGGTGCTTGATTGACTAATACTTCTGAATCAAACTCTAAACTCATTATACCTTCACCCATATCGGCAGCTTGTTTAACTTTTACCTCTTTAGAAGAAATTCTATCTTTACTCAAGAAGTCCCAATTAAATTTCTTATAAGAAAGGGTGTAGCGATTTTGACTATTCTCGCTATGTTCATATAAAATTCCGTATTCTCCGTTACCCAAGTCTTGTAATGAATTATATGCAAATTCTCCACCTTGAATTAAATGATGTTTTATCCAAGTTAGCTCGCCATTCTTCTCAACACGTGCCAAATGAACTAAGCCATCTTTTCGTTCGCGCCCTGGTCCAGCAGCATTGCTAAGAAGAATATACTCTTTTCCATCATGCATCGTATGAATAGCTGACATTTGCACATAGGCATCTTTTACTTCTGGATAACGTTTGATTGTTTTCTCCCAAGTAACTCCACCATCTTTACTAGTAGCCACCTGAAGATCTCCAGTTAAACCACGCATGAAGAGTTTAACATCGCCGTTATTTAATTGGAGGACAGTTGATTCTGTATTTTGCGCACCACCATTATTCATGTTAGATGAATGAATAATCTTGTTTTCTACAGGTCGATTATCATTCGGTGCCTCTCCAGCATGCCAAGTTACTCCATGATCATCTGAGTAAATCAAACGAGAAGATTGGGAGCCACCTAAATGCGAAATATTGTTTGTAGTGTAAGCAGGCACTAATATCCGCCCCTTGTGCTCACCTGTGCGTAATACAATACCCGTTCCAGGACCTGTTCCAAGGAATTTCATCCAATCTTGACGAATACCTTGTGTGATATCTCTTGGTGCAGACCAAGTCTGCCCATCATCATCACTATAAGACATCCACAAATAGCTAGTATTAGCTACTCTAAACGGATTTTTAGTACTCTGTGCAAAGTAAACATTACCAATTAAATTTTTCCCTTTATACAGATCACCTTTGTCGCTATATCCTCGTTGTTTAGGATTTACGACAACATGATAATCTGTTTTTTGATTTTTAGAATTATAAACCTCACCATTTTCACGAATGGTATAATGTCCTTTTTCGCCTGTTTTATATAAAATTTGATAAGTTTTATCCCCTATACGCTCGTATGCTTTTTCAGGTTTGGCAGGCATACCGAATACTGCTTTTCCTTCAGGGAACATATCATAAACTGAAAAGATTCTCTTAGTTTCTGGATCTTGAACTAATACCATATCAATATTTAAGGGTGACGGAGCAGTTTTATCTCTGGCCTCTGGATTATCACGAAGGTTAGAAATTGTTATTCTATCTCCCCATGTCACTCCTCCATCCTGACTTCGACGAACTACCATACCAATATCTCCCCAGTCAGAGAATTGTAAACGTCTTTCATCAGCTCCGCCAATTAATGTTCCTTTATCCGTTTTCAGCAAGGCTGGGATTCGGTAAGTATTAATCCCATCCTTGTTCAATCCACCATTTACACCACTTACAAAAACTTCCTTCTTCTCTGTGATTTTTGCACTTTCTGGTAATTTCTCTTCTAAATCTGCTACTTTAAATAATTGACTGCGTTTTCCTACTTCTTCAGGAGTTAAAGCACGATCATATACGGTCAGATTACGAACCTGAAGATTTGATCCCCACATTGTTTGGTTCGCTCTTCTAGTAGCACCAATCTGAATCTTATTAACATCTGGCATATCTTTAATAAAACGACCAGATTTCGTATTCGTTCTAGACAATACACCATTTACATATAGACGAACTTGCCCATTGGGTTGATCTGCTTTCGGTCTTTCCACTGTGAAAGTAACAGAATTCCATTTTCCAGGTTTTACTTTAAGTGGTGCATCTGAGAAACTTCCATAAAAGTGACTTCCATCAGCTCCGCGAGCTTCTACCATTGCAGTACCTTTATTAACAGACATACTGAAATATTCGTCTCTATTCTTATCACTTGATACAGAGAAGAGATTATAGAATTGCGGAGCGTTGGCATCTGGTTTAAACTCCATATGAATAGTCGCATTTTGAAGATGTTTCAACTTATCTAAGGCTTCTGACAAATCAACTCTTTGCCCATTTCCAGCATTCGTAGCAAGATCTTCTTTTTCAAATACAGTTTTAACATTCTTCAAGTCTCTGGCAAAGTAATCACGTGGAGGAAGTACAACATTATCTGCACTTTCAGCTTCTTCTGGGAGATTCTCTGTTTTTTCTCCTTTTTCTACATTGGGCTCTGCTGGAATATTTTCAGGATTTCCTCCTTGGTCAGTTGGTGTCTCTTTTTTCAAGCTTTCTTTGTTAATTTCAACTCCATTGTCAGTTGCTGAAGCTAATTTTTCAGCTAGTTCCTTATCCAAATCTTGTTTAGGTGATGCTATTTCTTTATCTTTCACATAAACTGGCTCTTTGGGTTGACCTTCAATATAGGAACGAACCCAATCTAATTGTTCTTTTGATAAAACTAAACCACCACTACGATTATCAATAACCCCATTTTGATGAACGCCAATTAAGACACCTTTATCATTGTATAGTCCACCACCAGATGCTCCAGGTTTCGTACCTCCATAGCTGATTCCCTCTATACCAGAACCAAAGTCAGTAGTTCCTATTACTTTACTATCTAAAACTGGACTTAGCTTGTTATCTGGGAAACCATAAACCGAAACTGTATTTCCTTCGGCAACTTTTGCAGATTGCTTCACGACTTCTACAGGAGTTACTCCTTTTACTGCTTCTTTTAATCGAACGAGAGCTAAGTCATTTTTAAAGCCAAAAACAGACTCTGCTTTGTTCCAATAAGCAATCTCTTCATCAGAAAAATTGATAGAAGTTCCACTTGGTAACGTAGCCTTATAAACTGTATTCTCTTTCCCTGACTTTGTAACAACCTTAGAGCCATTAACTGTTAAAAAGTTATGTGCCACAGTTAATAACAAATTAGGAGCAATTAGGGTTGCTGAACCTGTCCCATCAGGTGTTAAGATATGCGTAGTTGCTTGGAAATTTTGTTCACCATTTGGTGCATTTTTTACTATTTCACTTGGTTTTGGTAAGTTTGCAGTTCCACTTAAATCAACTTTCCCAACCTCCGTACGAGCAAAATCAGTTTTTGAAGATACTGAATCTAACACAGCTTTAATAACTGTATTTCCTAGAGCTACTTTACTTACATAATCACCAGACCAACTAGTATCCGTAACTAACTTGTTGATAGGAAGATTATTATAAGACACTATCTTAGCATTCGGAGAATCACCTACTACTCGATTAAAGTCTGCATCTTGTCGTAAATTGAATACGATTGGTGAGTCAACTTCTCCTGTTTGCACCACCTTGTCTGCAATCAAGCGATTGCCCTTCACATCTTCCAGACGAAGAAGAACTCGACCTTTTTCAACTCCACTTAATAAGGTTGCTTGACCTCTATCATTGAAACGATAGCGCGCTCCATCAATTTCTTTTTCAACACTTTTTAGAGCTTTATGATTTTCGTCATAATAGTAACGAGTCGTTCCATCTAGGTACCAGCCCGTGATTGCATATCTATCCACCATCGAACGAATCCACTCTTTATGTTTTTCCGTAAAGATAGTACCACCACCGATACGATTGGCTTCTACTTCACTAGCAGTATTTGTTCCGTGTTGATGGATACCAACCACTTCTCCTTTATCATTAAATAAAGGAGCACCTGAAAAACCACCTAAAGCAGACGTATGGTAAGTAACAGCACCATTTTCTTTATTAAGAGTACTTACTTTCCCTTCCACTTCATAAGGTTTTCCATCTTTTAGTCGATTTCTATTTTCTTCACTTAGATTAGAGGTTGTGAAGTCATTAGGATAGCCAACCATTCGAATCGAATCACCTTTGGCTACCTCAGTCTTACTTAGCTCTCTTGGTGAATCCTCTCCATTGGTCATAGCTTCGACAGTTTTATTAGTTACAACAACTGCCAAGTCATTACCGTAAGACTTTCCAAAATCCTTTTCATTATAAGCATGAATAGCACCTTTATCTACAGCTTCAGTACTACCTGACGTAGGAACTTTATTTACTTTCTCCGTATCTGAATTCATCACGACATAACTTTTAGCAGAATCGCCGCCACGTAAAACCGCAGAGCCATCTTCAGTTTTTTTATCGTAGTAATTATGAGCAACAGTCACCATCACATTTGGTGCAACAAAAACTCCACTACCTGATGCCGTTTGTTGACCACTATTTCCACTGTCATAGGTGGTATAGGTCATTGCTACACCATTAGCAACATCACTATGAACTCCCACATCTTTTATATCGTTACCGCCCTGAATGACATCAGCATAAGCAACTCCACCACCAATAACTGGTAACTCTGGTGCAGCTAAGCCAAGCACTGCGGATAATATCAAGCAACCAACCAAACCATAAGCTTTGGATTTACGGAATTTTCCTAAACCTTTTAAACATACAAACATATATTACCTCACTTTAACTTTAAAAGTTAATTTGTGCATTTGAATTCAAAATAACTTAATGAGTCCTGCAGCTTCATCCTCCTTCCTACTACACGACTCATAATATATAATCTGTTTTAAATATATATTATTTCTTTAAGTTTCAAACTTGCTCCTACAGTATAACACAATCTGTAATCGCTTTCAATAATATATCTTATTTTTTATTTATTGAATTATAGAAAAACTAATAACTTACTATGTTCATCATGTTTATATATATTATTCCATTGTATCTTGTTGCTTAAGAAAACATTTAAGTTAAATAATCATCACTTCCTTTTTCAACTATTCTATTCATAAATTAAACAATATTTTGTAAAGAAGTGAAAACCTATTCCTCACTTCTTTCTTATACCGATCTATTATCAATCATCCTATTTTATACACCCAATATCAACTGAAAACTTGTTCTTTCCAGATATTAAAATTATAAAAAGAGAGCTACTGGGCTCTCTCATTCATTATTTTACATACTTAAAAGGAATCTCACTACCACAGAGCCAGTTGTAAACTTGGTCATTGACAAAAACATTCATGGCTTCGTGAGCATACTCAGGCATGATACGATAGGCCTTATCGCAGGTCAGACGATTGTAAATCGCAAACTGGGTAATAGGATAGCAAACATCGTCATCCAAGCCCGTAATCATCTTGACCTCACCCTTGATACGATGGGCAAGATTTTTCACATCGATATAGGCAAGGGTCGCCATGATGTCCTCCTCAGTTTCATGGAAGGGATCATGAAACTTGAAATAACGGAAAAGTTCGTCGTAAGCCTCGCTAGTATTACCAATCTCAAGCACTCTTCTGAAGTCTGACAAGAAGGGATAGATGGCAACTGTTTTCTGAATCCGAGGATTGAGTGCTGCTGCAACTAGGGCCAAAGCCCCTCCTTGCGAAGCACCATAGCTAGAAAGACACTTCTCATCCACCTCAGGCAGGCTAGCAATGATTTCAACCAACTGGTAAATATCCAGATAGACATCCTTATAAAAGAGCTGGTCACGGCCTTCCACAGCACCACGGATAATATGCCCCTTCACCGTATTTCCTAGAGGAGAACGCAAACCGTCCTGTGAATAACCTGATTGGCCCCGCACATCCATGGAAACAACACCGTAACCAGCTACAGTATAGGCCAGCATATCTGCCCAGTCCCAGCCACGTCCCATATAACCATGGAAATGGAAAATTATTGGGACTTTACTCTCACTCTTAGGAAGAACGACGCGTGCATAGACCTTACCTTCATTGGTTCCTTCAAAAGTGAGCTCAAAGCACTTGACTTGGGGAATATGGAAATCTCTTTCCTCCAACTGGTAGGCTGGAAGCGTGGAAACTTTTTTCACTTCCTCATCCCAGAAAATATCAAAGTCTTGTGGAACCTCGTCCCTGCCTTTATAAGTCTTAATTTCTTCTAACAAAGCTGGATTTTTCATTGCATGCTCCTTTTGTTTTGTAATCGCTATCACAACTCTAGCACATATAAGAAATCAACGCAAGAAAGAAAAGCAAATAGAAAGTAGTTTTAGATTCTTTATTTTTGGGATGATGAACTGAAAGTAGTTTTAAAAATAAAAAAAGAGCATTTCGCTCTTTCTTCCTTCTATTCAATCTTAATTTTTTGCTTCTTTCTTTTGGAATGTGGTTTGGTAATTTACTTTAATCGTTACTGTCATGTGAGAGTCCTCGTTTCTTTTTGATGACTCTAGTATAAGGGCCAAACCTGAAAGCTAGCTTAAGTTTTTCTTAGAGAAAGCTTATACTCAATGAAAATCAAAGAGCAAACTAGGAAACTAGCCGCAGGCTGTACTTGAGTACGACAAGGCGACGTTGACGTGGTTTGAATTTGATTTTTGAAGAGTATTAATCTAGATGTTCTTTCTTTTCCAAATGAAGGGCGATCATCCGCCACTCCGGATCCTCTTGCCAGCCTTCTATAGAACTAATGTAGCTGGCAACCTTTCTGGCTTCTTCTAAAATCGGAAAATCTTCGATAATATCAGCCACTTGAAACTCTGGCAGTCCTGACTGTCTGGTTCCAAAAATCTCACCTGAACCCCGCATTTTCAAATCTTCCTCCGCAAGGACAAATCCATTGGTGGTTTCTGTCATGATACGCATGCGGTCTTTCCCAGAATCCGTCTTGGGATTGGCAACGAGAACAGCATAGGATTGCTTATCTCCCCGACCGACACGACCCCTGAGCTGGTGAAGCTGGCTGAGACCGAAGCGATCGGCATCCATGATAATCATGACGGTCGCATTGGGAACATTAACCCCAACCTCGATAACCGTTGTCGAAACTAGAATATCCGTTTTTCGCTCTTTGAACTCCTGCATAATCTGGTCTTTTTCATCACTCTTCATCTTACCATGTAGAAGAGCCACCTCTGCCTTACCAGCAAAATGAGCCGTCAATTCCTCTGATAAGGCAATGGCATTTTTCAAATCCAGAGCTTCTGATTCTTCAATCAAAGGAGAGATAACATAGGCTTGAGAACCTTTTTGGATTTCCCCCTCTAACCAAGTCAAAACCTGAGGTAGTTGCTCATGCTTGATCCAACGTGTCACAATGGGTTTCCGACCCGCAGGCATCTGGTCGATAATGGAAACATCCATATCTCCAAAAGCTGTGATAGCCAGCGTCCGTGGAATGGGAGTCGCCGTCATCATGAGGACATCTGGGTTGTCGCCCTTTTCCCGTAAAATCCGCCTTTGCCCTACACCAAATCGGTGCTGCTCATCAATGATAATCAAGCCAAGACGAGCATAATCCACCCCATCCTGAATCAGAGCGTGAGTTCCGATAATCAAATCAGCCTCACCCTTAGCAATAGTCTCCAAGACTTCTCTCTTTTCTGCAGCTTTCAAGGAACCTGTCAAGAGAGCCAGTTTCAAGTCTGGAAAAAGGTTCTGTAGACTCTCAAAGTGTTGCTCTGCAAGGATCTCTGTTGGCACCATGAGGGCTGCTTGGTAACCAGCCGTCACTGCCGCAAACATAGCCAAGCCAGCGACTACCGTTTTTCCGCTCCCCACATCTCCTTGTAAGAGACGATTCATGTGGTAGTCGGACTTCATGTCGGTCAAAATTTCCTGCAAACTCTTTTCTTGAGCTGGGGTCAGAGCAAAAGGAAGACTTGCTTTAGCTGCTGTCACCTTTTCCTGAGACCAATTCAGAACCAAGCCGCTTCCCTGAACTCTATTTTCAGACTTGATCGTCTGCAATTGCATCTGGAAATAAAAGAGTTCCTCAAACTTGATACGGCGAAGAGCCTGCTTGTATTCCGCCAAATCCTTGGGGAAATGCATAGCTCGGACTGCATGACAACGGGACATGAGTTTGTATTTGTCCAGCAAGGACTGGGGAAGATTTTCCTCTATCAAGAGGTCCAGTCCCTGATCAAATGCTGTCTTAATAATCTTGACCAGACTTGCCTGACTGATTCCCTGAGCCAATCGATAGACAGGTTGGAGGTCATCTTCCACCTGAGCTAGGACCTTCATCCCAGTCAGGCTAGCCTTAGCCCGATCCCATTTTCCAAAGACAGCAAGAGTTGCTCCCAACTCTATCTTGTCTGCTAGATAGGGTTGGTTAAAGAAGTTCACTGCAAAAACGACTTCTCCCTGCTTGAGACTAAAGCGCAGACGATTGCGCTTGAAACCATAATACTGAACACTGGCAGGAGTCACGACTTGACCAGATAGGACTGCCTTCTCCCCGTCTTCCAGTTCCAGCACTTGCTTGGTTTTGAAGTCTTCATATCGGAAAGGAAAGTAGAGCAAGAGGTCTTGCAAATTTTCAATTCCTAGTTTGGCGTATTTTTCTGCTGACTTTGGTCCCACACCAGGTAAGACATGCAAGGGTTGATGTAGATTCATGCTCCACTCCTTTCTTTTTAATAATATTCTCTCGGAATACGGTCGCTGAGAAGACAAACCACCTCGTAGTTAATAGTCCCACGGTAGGCAGCTACCTGAGTAGCTGTGATTTCCTTGCCCCCATTGGAGCCAATTAAGGTCACCTTGGTTCCGAGTGGGTAAGGCTTAGGCAATCGAATAGTAATTTGATCCATGGAAACTCGCCCGACTATTGGGCAAGATTGCCCATCTACCAAGACAGCAAAATTTTGCATATCTCGTGTCCAACCATCCGCATAGCCGATTGGCACGGTCGCGATGACTTGCTCGCTATCCGCTTGATAAGTTGCTCCATACCCCATACAAGCTCCAGCTGGAACCGTCTTGACATGGACCAGAGCAGATTCCAAGGTCAAGGCTGGAGTCAAGTCATAAGGCAAGTCCAAGACCTCTCCACTTGGATTAAGACCATACATAGCGTCTCCCATACGAACCGCGTTAAAAATAGTCTCTGCGTGCCAAAGAGTCGTTGCCGAATTGCTAGCATGAACCAGCTCTGGAAGACCTTTCATACTGGCCAAAATAGTTTTAAACCGTTCTAACTGGGCATTAAAGTAGTCATCTGATTCCTCGTCTGCAGTAGCAAAGTGGGTAAAGATTCCTTCAACAAACGCACCCTTTTGCTTGAGCAAGTCTTTAGCCTGCTTAGCCTCAGCGGCCTCTCTAAAACCAATCCGTCCCATTCCTGAGTCAATCTTGAGGTGAACTGTTAAACCTGCTAGGTCTTCCTCCCTAGATAAGAGTGCTTGAATCCACTCCAGTCCAGCCACTGTCATGGTGATGTCGTATTCTTTAGCTAGAGCAACTGCTTCGATGTCAGAAACTCCTAAAATAAGGATTTTCTTCCTGAGTCCAGCTTGTCTGAGTTCAATGGCTTCATCAATATTGGAAACGCAAAAGCCGTCTACATCTTCTTGGATTGCCTTGGCAACAGCTACTGCCCCATGCCCGTAAGCATTGGCCTTGACCACAGCCCACTTGAGCGTTCCTTGAGGGATATGAGCCCCCATTTGCTGAATATTTTGTCGAATAGCTCCCAGATGAATCAGAGCCTTGGTTGGTCTATGTGGACTAGCTTTCATGATTTTCCTCCAAAATGACACTGGCTGTCACAAACTGATTTGTGTGGCTGATAGACAGCCAAATCTTTCCTGAAAATGGTGATCGACTAAAATAAGGCGCCCCGCGTTCATTGTTCAAGACTTCTAAATCCTGAAAACCGAGCTTGCCAATGCCCGTTCCCATAGCCTTGGAAAAGGCTTCTTTAGCCGACCAGCGACCAGCCAAATATTCTATTTGCCTGCGCCCTTTAAGACTGGTAAACCGTTCCATTTCCTTAGCGGTCAGCACGCGCTTGGCAAAACCTTCATGTCGTGTAACTGCGCTTTCTATCGAAGCCAATTCCTCGATATCAATTCCGTGTCCAACTATCATTCTCATCAAAAGGAGTTGAGATTCCCCAACTCCATCCTTTTCACTTATTTTGTCAAAGTAGCATAAATCTCTTCTACCAAAGCCTCTGTATTTTCCCAACCTAGGCAAGGATCGGTAATAGAGCAACCAAAGACCTCTGGTTGGTTTTGACGACCATCTGCTAGGTAGGATTCAATCATAAAGCCTCGAACCGTCTTTTTGATTTTCTCATTCCAATCACGATTTTGCAAGGTCTGGCGAACAATTCGAATCTGCTCCATATATTGCTTGCCTGAGTTATCATGGTTGGTGTCAATGAGGATAAAAGGATTTTCAAGTCCCATTGTCTCATAACGTTCAATGGCATTTAGCAGGGTTTCATAGTAAAAGTTAGGCTCATTTTTCCCATATTCATTGACTGCTCCACGGAGGATAACGTGGGCCAAAGGATTACCTGAAGTCTCAACTTCTTGGCCATGGAAAAGGAAGGTCTGTTTGTTTTGGGCGGCATAGATGCCATTAAACATGACACCCAAATTTCCAGAGGTTGGATTTTTCATCCCGACTGGTGAATCAATTCCTGAGGCCACAAAGCGGTGCTCTTGGTCTTCCACAGAACGAGCTCCCACAGCATGGTAGCTGACCAAATCATCTACCAAGACCAGATTTGACGGATAAAGCATCTCATCCGCCGTTGTCAAACCAGTCTCTGTAATCACGCGGTAGTGCAACTGGCGCACAGCCTGCAAGCCATTAATCAGACTTGGAGCCTTAGAAATATCTGGTTGATGTACCAAGCCTTTATAGCCGTCTCCATTGGTACGAGGTTTGGCAGTATAAACACGCATAACCATGAAAATCTTGTCCGCCACCTTCTTTTGCAAGGCAGATAAACGGCGGGCATATTCCAAGACAGCTTCTTCATTATCAGAAGAGCAAGGACCAATCACCAAAAGAATTCTATCATCTTCTCCTGAAATAATGTCTGCCAATTCTCTATCACGACGCTCCTTTAGTCGCAGGGCTTCCGCAGACAATTGGGTTTCTGCCTTGATTGCTTCAATATCGATTTCTTGACCTTTTTCAATAAATGCCATCTTATTCTCCTAGCGTTTGGTAGATTTCTCTGACAAGAGCTTCCGTATTTTCCCAGCCAAGGCAAGGGTCTGTGATAGACTTGCCAAATACTTCCGGTTCGTTCTGACGGCCGTCTTCTAGATAAGACTCAATCATAAAGCCACGAACGTACTGCTTGATTTTTTCATTCCAATCACGGTTAATCAAGGTCTGGCGGACAATTCGAATCTGATCCATATATTGCTTACCAGAGTTGTCATGATTGGTATCCACGATGATAAAGGGATTTTCCAAGCCCATCTTCTCATACTGGGCAATGGTGTCCATCAAATTATCATAGTAGTAGTTAGGAATATTCTTACCATACTCATTGGTCGCTCCACGAAGAATGGCATGCGAAAGCGGGTTCCCAGTTGTCTCCACTTCTTTTCCTAGGAAAAGGAAACTCTGTTTGTTTTGAGCAGCATAAATCCCATTAAACATGACATTGAGATTTCCAGAGGTCGGATTTTTAAAACCAGTCGCAAAATCTGCCCCACTTGCCACAAAGCGATGTTGCTGGTCTTCAACTGAACGGGCACCAACCGCCATGTAAGAAATCAAATCATCTACAAGCGGAAGATTTTCAGGATAAAGCATTTCGTCAGCTGTCGTCATGCCTGTTTCTGTGATGACACGATAGTGAAGATGGCGCACGGCTTTGATTCCGTTGATGAGGCTAGGGGCTTCTGCCGCATTAGGCTGGTGAATCAAGCCCTTATAGCCATCTCCGTTAGTACGAGGTTTTGCAGTGTAAACACGCATGACCATAAAGATACGGTCTGCCACTTCTTCTTGCAAAACTGCCAAACGCTTAGCGTACTCAAGAACAGCTTCTTCATTGTCAGATGAGCATGGCCCGATTACCAAGAGAATCCGTTGGTCTTCTCCACGTATAATGGCTTCTAGCTCTTGATCGCGCTGTGATTTTCTCTCCAAAGCTTGGCCTTCCAATTTTGATAAGGCACGAACTTCTTCAATATTAATTTTAGGACTTTTTGCTGTAAATACCATAACTCATCTCCTTATAAAGCAAACGGATACCAAGTAAAAATTTACTTTTCACAAGGTATCCGCCTCTAAACTATCTCATTTTATTGTCTTTTACCGTGACAGTTTTTAAACTTCTTACCAGAACCACATGGGCAAAGTTCATTCCGTCCAATCTGGCTCAAATCCAAATCTTCTGGCATGTTTGCTTGGTGGGCAGCGATATTGCGAGTCGCTGTTGTACTGATATGGTGTTCTGCTTGTGGTCTTTCTTGTTCATGAATTTGTGCTTTCATCATCAAACGTGTCACATCAAACTCAATCGAACCAATCATATCATTAAACATACGGAAACCTTCTGCCTGATACTCAACAACTGGGTTGTTCTGAGCATAGCCACGAAGTCCAACCGCGTTACGCAATTGATCGAGGGCATCGATATGATCTGTCCACTTGTTATCTACCACTCGTAGAATCAAAACTTTTTGGAATTCTTTGACTGCTTCTTCATCGCGTAGTTTTGAAACCTGACTATCGTAAACTTGCAAGGCACGTTGGAAGAGCTCTTCCTTAATGGCCTTATCAGACAAGCCTGACAAGTCTTCGATTGAAATTGAATCTTCAGGAAGCAAGTTGTACTTAGCAAAGTTCAAAATTGCTTCTAATTTTTCATCCTGTTTGGCACGCGCATGACCATCAACGACACGACCAATCGTGCGTTTGATCATAGCCTGAATTTCAGGTGCCAAATCACGGTCTGCAGTGATGACATCGTAACGTTGAGCATAGATAATCTCACGTTGTTCACGCATGACATCGTCGTATTGAAGGACTTGTTTACGAGTATCGTAGTTATTTCCTTCGACACGTTTTTGCGCTGCTTCAACCTGACGTGTCAACATACGAGACTCAATCGCCTCTTCAGACATGTTGAGACGTTCAAAGATTCCTTTCAAGCGTTCAGAACCAAAACGTTTCATCAAATCATCTTCAAGAGATAGGTAGAATTGTGACTCACCTGGGTCTCCTTGACGACCTGAACGTCCACGAAGCTGGTTATCGATACGACGGCTTTCATGGCGTTCTGTACCGATAACACAAAGTCCACCCAATTCGCGAACCCCTTCACCAAGCTTGATGTCGGTACCACGACCAGCCATGTTGGTTGCGATAGTAACAGCACCACGTTGACCAGCATTCATGATGATTTGGGCTTCTTTATAGTGGTTTTTGGCATTCAAGACTTCGTGAGGAACGCCAGCTGCGACCAATTTCTTAGAAATATAGTCACTAGTTTCAACCGCTACTGTACCAACCAAGACAGGCTGACCCTTTTGGTAACGAGCCTTAACGTCTTCGACAACCGCCTTAAACTTAGCCTCGATACTTGCATAAAGAAGGTCTGAGTGGTCAATACGTTGGACAGGACGGTTTGTTGGGATTGGAATAACACGAATGTTGTAAATTTCACGGAATTCTTCTTCCTCAGTCTTACCTGTACCCGTCATACCAGACAATTTCTTGTACATACGGAAGAGGTTTTGGTAAGTGATTGAGGCAGATGTCTTGGTTTCATCCTGGATTGGCACACCTTCTTTAGCTTCAATGGCTTGGTGCAATCCATCAGAATAACGACGACCTTCCATAGTACGACCTGTAAATTGGTCGACAATCAAGATTTCTTGCTCTTCGCTGACCACATAGTCAATATCAAGAAGCATGATGTAGTTGGCACGAAGGGCATTATCGATAAAGTGAGTCAAAGCCACGTTTTCGATATCATAGAGATTTTCAAGCTTGAAGTAGCTTTCAGCCTTGTCAATCCCTGAATCAGACAAACCAATAGTCTTAGACTGCACATCGATAATGTAGTCGTCTTTGTCCAAAGATTTTACATAGTGGTCTGCCATATGGTAGAGCTGACTGGTTTCAACCGCGTTAGCACCTGATACGATCAATGGTGTACGGGCTTCGTCAATCAAGATAGAGTCAACCTCATCGACCAAGGCATAGTTAAGCGGACGTTGTACCATGTTTTCAGCGCGAACGACCATGTTATCACGAAGATAGTCAAATCCGATTTCTGAGTTGGTTGAGTAAGTGATATCACACTCATAGGCTTCTTTTTTCTCCATTGGAGATTTGGCAGCCAAGTTGATTCCTACTGACAAGCCAAGCCATGAGTACAATTCACCCATCTCAGTCGCGTCACGTTCTGATAGGTATTCATTGACCGTAACTACGTGAACCCCTTTACCTGAAAGGGCATTGAGGTATACTGGCATAGTCGCAGTCAAGGTTTTCCCTTCCCCTGTACGCATCTCTGGCACGTCACCATGGTGAAGAACGATTCCTCCCATGACCTGAACCTTATATGGGAAGAGACCTAGGACACGTTTGGCACCCTCACGGACAACCGCAAATGCTTCATAAAGCAATGAATCCAGTGATTCTCCATTTTGATAACGTTCTTTAAATTCAACTGTTTTTGCTTTTAGTTGGTCGTCAGTCAAAGCAGCCATTTGGTCTTCGTATTTGAAAACCTTATCAGCCATCTTTTCCAGACGACGGATTTCTCCTTTATCATTTTCGATAATTGTTTTTAAAATATTAGCCATGTTTTTCCTTACTTTAAATTCCGAATATTTTAGAATGTTCTTTTAATTTTAGCACAATTACTGATTATTTTCAAGGAAGAATCCCCATTTTGAAAAGGAAAAAGAGGCTAGTTTCCAAGCTAACCTCTCTGACTTTTATGATACTTTAATTGCCAAAAATCGGCAAAATCGCAAATAGGATAAATAGATTAATCCAAAGAGAAAAACAGCAGATCAATCCAAAAACAAAGAGACTGACTTTCTTGGACAGCAAGGCCATCAAAATCGACAGAATTCCAAAAACTAGCAAGACTTTCTGTATGCTGAAGAGGTCAATCTTTCCCCCCAGAATCGGACTGCCCCAAGGAAGAAAGAAGAAAGCAATCCAGATCAACAGAACTAAACCAATATAGACCTTAGAATAGCGTGTAATAAATGATTTTAGACGTTCCATAAGCTACCTCCTATCAATAAAAACCATATAAATCAATGTCTTCCACCCTTAGACTTTCCTAACTCCTTTCTTAGTCTAAGCATTTTTTTGAAACAGGAATAAGTTAACCAATTCAGACCAATAGCTAGCAGAATAAAAAGAAACCAAATACCCCAAGACCTGATATCTGTCCAATTTTTTAAAAGTATAGTGATAAAAAAGATTGAAACAACTGCCATGAATATTCCAAGCAAGGTAAAGAGCGGAAAATAAAACCAGTAAAAATAGTAAAATATTGGGAAAAACTTACTCTCTCTATTGCCCTTCTCAATCCAGTTATCAAAATAAAAGTAAGGTGCTAAAAGTAAGAATTTAAACAAATGTTCCATCATCAACACCTCGCTTTGATAGCGTTTTCTTCATCTTCATTCTATCAAAAAAATCTGGAAATGTCATTCCAGATCCTACTTTTTTATTTACGTTTTCTTGCGATAGGATGGATTGGTGTTCCTTCAAAGACAAAGGCCTTGTGGATTTGATTTTCGAAGAGTATAAATCAATGCCTTCCGCCTTTAGACTTCCCTAGTTCCCGTCTCAAACGAAACATTTTTTTGAAGAAGATGTAGTCTAGCCAGTCACTGCCTAGAGATAGGACTATCAACAGCAACCAAACACCCCAAGCACTCATATCTGATACATGTTTGAGAACAAGAGGGAAAAATAAGAATGAAAAAATTGTCAGATCCAGACTAAACAGAGCTAAAAGGGAAAAATAAATCCAGTAAAAATAGTAGATAATGGGGAAAAACTTACTGTTTCTATCAGCATTGTCTATCCAATAGAAAAAGTAAAAGTAAAAACAAGGAAATAAGAGTATCAATTGATTAAACGACAGTTTCATTATCGACACCTCTCTTTGTTAGCGCTTTCTTCAACTTCATTCTATCAAAAAAATCTGGAAATGTCATTCCAGATTCTACTTTTTTATTTACGTTTTCTTGCGATGAGATGGATTGGGGTTCCTTCAAAGACAAAGGCCTTGCGGATTTGATTTTCCAAGAAACGCAGGTAAGAAAAGTGCATGAGTTCTTCTTCATTGACAAAGATGACAAAGGTTGGTGGTTTGGTTGCCACTTGGGTCGCATAGAAGATCTTAAGACGTTTCCCTTTGTCTGTCGGTGTTGGGTTGATGGCAATGGCATCCATGATGACATCGTTCAAGACAGCTGATGGAATACGTGTATTTTGACTTTCGCTGATTTGCTTGATCATCTCAGGCAGTTTGTGGAGACGTTGCTTGGTCAAGGCTGATACAAAGATAATCGGTGCGTAAGGCAAGTATTGGAACTGCTCACGGATATCTTCTTCCCAGTTTTTCATGGTGTGGTTGTCTTTTTCAAGCGTATCCCACTTGTTGACAACGATAATCATCCCTTTACCAGCTTCATGGGCAAATCCTGCAATACGCTTGTCGTATTCACGGATGCCTTCTTCCGCATTGATGACCATCAAGACCACATCTGAGCGGTCAATAGCACGCATGGCACGCATGACAGAGTATTTCTCGGTATTTTCATAAACCTTACCAGACTTACGCATACCAGCCGTATCAATCATGGTAAACTCTTGACCATCTGTATCTGTAAAGTGGGTATCAATGGCGTCACGCGTTGTTCCAGCAACAGGACTAGCAATGACACGATCTTCTCCCAAAATAGCATTAATCAAGCTTGATTTTCCAACGTTTGGACGACCAATCAGACTAAACTTAATCACATCTGGATTTTCTTCTTCATATTCATGTGGAAGATTTTCTACGATGGCGTCTAGGACATCCCCTGTACCGATACCATGAACAGATGAGATAGGCAAGGGTTCACCCAAACCGAGAGCATAGAAATCATAGATATCATTTCGCATCTCAGGGTTGTCCACCTTGTTAACTGCGAGGATAACTGGTTTATGGGTCTTATAAAGCTTACGGGCTACGTATTCGTCCGCATCAGTAATTCCTTCCTTACCAGACACGACAAAAACGATAACATCAGCTTCTTCCATGGCAATTTCTGCCTGGTGCTTTATTTGTTCCATGAAAGGAGCATCGACATCATCGATTCCTCCTGTATCAATCATGCTAAACGAACGATTGAGCCACTCACCCGTCGCATAGATACGGTCACGTGTCACTCCTTCGACATCTTCTACAATGGAGATTCGCTCACCAGCGATCCGATTAAATAGGGTTGATTTCCCAACATTGGGACGTCCTACAATGGCAATAGTTGGTAGGGCCATAATTTCTCACTTTCTACAATAACTTCTTCTGTTCAAGATTTTTTCTAGTTGAGCTTGGTTCTGCTTGACCAAACTGTTCTGCTAGACGCTGACTCCAGCTTGTGGTTGCACGCGCTCCAGCATAGTCAGCCTGTACACGGTCATAAGCCTCAATCACATCAACTGTTTGCTCCTGATATTCCTCCTCAAATACCACCTGATTCAATGGCAAGCGGGGTTTGACTTCATGTTCTTCATTTGGAAGCCCCAGTGCCATCCCAAAAACTGGATAAGTATAGTCAGGCAGGTTAAAGAGCTCTGCTACTTCTTCTGACTTGTAACGCACCAAGCCAATGATGACACCCCCATAGCCCAAGCTTTCAGCTGCCAGCAAGGCATTTTGACCAGCAAGAGCCGCATCGACCGAACTAATCAAGAGACCTTCCACCCCTTGAGGTTGGAATGTATCCGTATGAAGTCGTGCTCCCTTTTCTGCTCTGTTCAAATCTCCGACAAAGAGAAGGAAAACAGCTGACTGGCGAATGGCTTCTTGAGGCACCAATTCATACAAGGCATCTTTCTTTTCTTGACTTTGTACCACAATCACCGAGTAGGATTGGAAATTTTTCCAAGACGAGGCCATCTGAGCTGCTGTCAGGATATCAGTCAAGTCTTCCTGAGGAAGGGCTTGCTCTTTAAACCTGCGCACTGAAGTGTGAACCTTCATTAATTTGATTGTTTCTGTCATCGACGGTTTACTCCTTCTAAACGAGTCTCCTCGGCCAAATAACGGATGCGTTCCATGACGCGTCTGGCTTCCCAGGTTTCGTCATTTCCATGTTTCCCTTTAGCGAAATGCAGCTCCAATTCTTCAAAGTTGAAGTTGGATGTGAAAAAGGTCGGTAAATTTTCCTGCATCCGATATTGGAGAATGACTTGTAAGATTTCATCCCGCACCCAAGCTGTTGATTGCTCGGCACCAATATCATCTAAAATCAGAACTTCAGAAAGCTTAATCTCATCCACCAAGGTCTTGACATTACCATCACCGATAGCATTTTTGACATCAATGACAAAGCTAGGATAGTGGAGGAGGGTTGATGAAACACCACGTTTTTCTGATAAATCATGGGCTAAGGCAGCCACCATGAAACTTTTACCCACACCAAAGTCTCCATACAAGTAAAGACCTTTTCGAATAGCTGGATATTGCTCCACGAAGGCTAATAGTTTTTCAAAAACTGGCAAGCGCCCCAAATCATCCAAGTCAACTTGAGCCAAACTAGCTTTCTTGAGACTGGCTGGCAGATTGATTAACTTGAGACGGTTCTTAATAGCCGCTTCTTTTTCAGCCGCGATTAGTTCAGGAGTTTCTTCATAAGAAACATCCGCATAGCCGTGGTTCATAACCAAAATAGGCTTATAACCTTTGGCAATATAATCCGTATCCCCACGGAGAAACTTATCACGCTCGGTGATGTACTGATTAAACTTGGAGATACTGCGATTCAATTCCTCTGGAGTAAGGGATTCTTGCTGTATAAAGGCCGCAACATCAGGATCCTTCATAATTTTCTGAACCAAATCTTGATAATGAAAACGGCTGGGTTGACGCTTGAGTACGTCTCCGACACTTTCCATCTAATCTCCTCCTTTTTCTAATCGAGCTAATAGTTCTTGTTTCTTACGTTCTAGTTCCAGACGAGTTTCCTCGCTGGTTTCATTCTTATAATCTGGATTGCTCCACTTGGGTACATTGGACTTGGCAGAACTAGGGTTACTGGTTTTTTGAGACTGCCTCTTCTGCCCTCGCTCACGAATACGCAAGACTGCCTCTTCTGCCGAATGAATCTTTTGATAGGCATAGTCATTAGCCACCTTCATGGCATATTTCTCATTGATATTTGCCGAATCCACCTTATTAAAGGTCAATAAGAGAATAATATTGATGACTTCATCCAGCAAGCCCAAGCCAGCCATCTGTTGCAAGAGTTCTCTTTCTGTTTGGGTAATGGTTCCCTTGCGTGTTTGCTTGATTTCTGCCAAGAACTGCAGGGCAGTCTTACTTTTGGCTTCTTTGATGATGGTCGCTTCCTTAGGACTAAAGTCAGAGGAAACTGGTTTTTGAGCGATTTTTTCCCGCATGCGTTTGGTTGAAATAACCTGGGAAACAGCTGTTGACTTGGCCAATTGATAGGTCTCAAACCAAGTCCATTTCTTCTCCTCGGCAATGGCAAAGAGGTTTAAGACATCGGACTGCTCATCCGCAAAACGAAGCCCATCTCGAGCCATAAGCTGACGAAAATGGTCCAAGTCAAAATCGTTGGCCACTTTCTTCTTGAGACCAAGGTCTTCTTGACTTCCCAGTTCTGCCAAATCTGGAAAGACTTGATTGAGTGAGACAGGTATTTCTTCTCCCTCAGCACTCTTAACTTTCAAATCCTCCACAGCTGCATCGCCAATCTTTTTCTCCAAAAGTCTGCGATAAACAGGATGCTCCAAGAAATCTTGACTTGAAAGAGGAGCATGGAGGGCTAGCTGATAGGTATCCCCCTTTTGATAAAGGGTTAAGAGATTGAAAGCAGATAGGATTTTCAGGGATTTTATCAATCTATCCATCCCAAAGTTGAGATGGTTGAGAATGCTTGAAAAGAGGTATTCCTTTCTGCCATTATCCCAAAAACTAATCGTATAAAGATAAAGGCTCAGTGCCTCCTGACCGATAATCGGGAGGTAGCACTGTACCAGAGATGAGGTATCTTGCGACACCCGATTATTCTTTAAATAAGAAAAACGGTCAATTGGCTTCATTTATCTTTCCTTTTTCTTTTTAGAGGACTGGGTAATTTGTTGGAGCAAGCTCTCTAGTTCACTGACATCCTTAAAACTACGATAGACACTGGCAAAACGTACATAAGTAATCTCGTCCAGTTCAGCCAACTCCTCCATGACGAGTGAACCAATGTCCTCACTTTGAATTTCATTTTCATTTCGACCACGGAGTTTCTGTTCGATACGATTGACTACCATGTTGATTTCATCACTTGACACAGGACGTTTCTGGGCTGAGCGGATAATCCCATTAAAGATTTTATCTCTGGAGAATTGTTCCCGTGTGCCATCTTTTTTAACAACTACTAAGGTTCTTTCTTCTACTCGTTCGTAGGTTGTAAAACGGTGTTGGCATTCATCGCACTCACGTCTTCTACGAATGGTGTTCCCTTCTTCTGCTTGGCGACTATCGATAACACTTGACTTGGTAGCCCCACATTTTGGACAACGCATCCTTTCCCTCCTTATCGTTTTCTTTTCATTATACCATTTTTTAAACGATTCCCAAAACAATTCTTCTTTTTGCTTGACAAGTTTTTTGTTTTGTTGTATTATTTAATTAAGACAAAAGGATAGGAGAAAGGAGACCGAGATGTCCTGGACATTTGACAATAAAAAACCCATTTATTTACAGATTATGGAGAAAATCAAGCTTCAGATTGTTTCCCATACACTGGAACCCAATCAACAACTTCCAACCGTGAGAGAGTTAGCTAGCGAGGCCGGTGTCAATCCAAACACCATCCAAAGAGCCTTGTCAGACCTCGAACGTGAAGGCTTTGTCTACAGCAAGCGCACAACTGGACGATTTGTGACTGAGGATAAGGAACTGATCGCCCAATCGCGCAAACAACTATCCGAAGAAGAATTGGAACACTTCGTTTCCTCCATGACCCATTTTGGCTATGAAAAAGAAGAACTACCAGGCGTAGTCGGCGATTATATTAAAGGAGTTTAAGCCTATGTCATTACTAGCATTTGAAAATGTATCCAAATCATATGGAGCAACACCAGCCCTTGAAAATGTTTCTCTTGACATTCCAGCTGGAAAAATTGTTGGTCTCCTTGGTCCAAACGGTTCAGGAAAAACAACCTTGATTAAACTAATCAATGGCCTCTTACAACCAGATCAAGGACGCGTCCTTATCAACGACATGGACCCAAGCCCAGCAACCAAGGCCATCGTAGCTTATTTACCTGATACGACCTATCTCAATGAGCAAATGAAGGTCAAAGAAGCCTTAACCTACTTTAAGACCTTCTATAAAGATTTCAATCTTGAACGCGCCCACCATCTACTTGCAGATCTCGGAATTGATGAAAATAGTCGTCTCAAGAAACTATCAAAAGGTAACAAAGAAAAGGTACAGCTGATTTTGGTTATGAGCCGTGATGCTCGTCTCTATGTTCTGGATGAACCCATTGGTGGGGTGGACCCAGCAGCCCGTGAGTATATCCTCAATACTATTATCAACAACTACTCCCCAACTTCTACCGTTTTGATTTCTACCCACTTGATTTCAGATATCGAGCCAATCTTGGATGAAATTGTCTTCCTGAAGGACGGAAAAGTCGTCCGTCAAGGAAATGTAGATGACATTCGCTATGAGTCAGGTGAATCCATTGACCAACTCTTCCGTCAGGAATTTAAGGCCTAAGCAAAGGAGATTATTATGTTTTGGAATTTAGTTCGCTACGAATTTAAAAATGTTAACAAGTGGTATTTAGCTCTCTACGCATCCGTGCTCATCCTTTCCGTCCCCCTGGGAATGCAAGGACACTACTATAATTATATATCTTTCAAAGATAGCCAACCTTTCCTATTTATCTTTCTGGCTCTCGTCTTTGGCGGCTTGATAATTACACTTTGGATTTCAACCATTTTCTTGATTATCAAACGCTTCAAAGGTAGTGTCTATGACCGCCAAGGCTATCTGACTTTGACCTTGCCAGTTTCTGAGCACTATATCATCACAGCTAAATTAGTCGGAGCCTTCATCTGGTCTATACTTAGCTCGGCTGTACTGGCTCTAAGTGCTTTTCTTATTGTGACTATAACGGTTCCAGATTGGATGTCACATTATGACTGGTTCCCACTTGTAGGAACATACCTCCCTAAACTCTCTCTTGTGGGGTTATCCTTCCTACTAAATACTATTTCTGGAATCCTCTGCATTTACTTAGCCATTTCCATTGGACAACTGTTCAATGAATACCGTACCGCACTTGCTGTTGCAGCCTACATTGGTATCCAAATCGTCATAGGATTTATTGGAGTTTTCTTCAATACCAGTACTAACTTCTATGTCAATTCACTTGCAGGACTCAATGAGAATTTCTATATGGGAGCAAGTACATCCATTATCGAGGAACTCATTTTCATAGCTATCTACTACCTCGGAATCTACTATATCTTGAGAAATAAGGTTAATTTGCAATAGTTTCATAATCAAAAAGGATAACATCTCATCGCAGAGAGGCTATCCTTTTTCTTTTATCTCATTTTCTGTCTAACTTTATCTTACAGACGAATCCTTCTAACCAATTAATACTCTTCGAAAATCAAATTTAAACTACGTCAGCTTCACCTTGCCGTATATATGTTACTGACTTCGTCAGTTCTATCTACAACCTCAAAACACTGTTTTGAGCAACCTGCGGCTAGCTTCCTAGTTTGCTCTTTGATTTTCATTGAGTATAAATAACAAAATCTGATTTAATGGTCTTGTTTAATTTCTCTATTGTGTCACTATCATTATATTCCTTACATATTTTCATAGCTTTGGAACATTCTTTTTTATTTCTTTATCATCCACTCTAGAATTAGTGAAATAGTGATTTTTATGATATACTAGCGATAATAAATAGTTATCGGTAGGAGAAGTTATGAGATTAGTAGTCATTTTAAATGTCAACCCAGATTCATCCATTCAAACAAAAATTATCGAAAATAGAGAATACACTCGCAATGAATTGAGAGATATTCTCCATAAAAGTTTTTCTAAATTTATTGATGAAATCATATTTTACGATAATTTTGAGAGATTCAAAAAAAGTGTTTTTAATCATCTAGACGACTTTGTGTTAAATTTTGATTTTGGATATAACAGTCGAATTAGAAACATGAGTGTCCCAGCATTTTGTGAAAATTATAAAATTAAATATTTCAACCCAGACCCATATGTACAAGTTTTATGTCAAGATAAATTTATGACAGAGAAATTTGCAGAAAATTTTGGTATAAAAGTCCCAAAAAGCTTGTTAGTATTTGCTCATTCATACACTAAAGAAATTCTAGCGAACTTTGAATATCCAATTATTATTAAACCGAACTATGAATCAGAATCAATAGGAATTACACAAAACTCTATTGTTGAAAATATGGAACAGGCAGATATGGCACTCAAGCAATTAATGAAGGACTTTGATGGTATTCTGGTAGAGGAATACATTGAAGGGAGAGAAGTAGCTATTACTATTTCGGAAAATGAAGGAGAGTTATTTTTTGAAGAAGTTGAACTTATTTTTCCAGAATCTAATGAATTCAAGTATCAGGCTTATACTTCAGAAATTAAACAAAAAATCGGTATAGAAATCGAAAAAAGTTGCTATTTAAGCGATAAAGATATTATCAACTTAAAGCAACTTTATAAGAACTTGTCTCCAAATAAATTGATACGAGTAGATGGTCGAATAAAAAATGCAGAATTTTATCTAATAGAGATCAATGCCAACCCTGGGTTGTATCCAAAATCTGTTGTACCTAAAACATTCAACATAAATGGCTATACGTACGATGAAATGATACAAACACTCTTCACTCATCATTTAAATTAAGGGGTAGTTTCCACGAAGTTTCATACATTAACTTCATTTCGTAATCATTCTTAATAATATCTTCCTCTATTTTATTTTTGTATTCTTCCATTTTTTCGAGGTTATACATTTTTTGATAATAATGATAGAGATTGTAGTAAATCTTATCCAAAAAACGCTTAAAAGATGTCTTTGGGATGAGTTCCTCCAATTCAACAACAATTGACTGACATTCAAGACTACCCACTCTATCCTTCAAGAGATAATAAACAATTAAATTATTGTAAATAGCAAATCGATCATATTCATCATATGCGGTGACTTTTGCGCTATTAAGTAACTCTGGTATTGCTTCATCAATATCTCCACTATAAAATTTTATTGTAGCTTCGTTATGAAGAATCATATGATTATATACAAGCGATTCACCGAAATAGTCTCGAGCAGTTATTAAAGAGTGTTCGGCACGAGAAACATCTCTGTCTACAGCATATAAGTAAGCTAGATAGATAGCATGAAGTCCTGAAAATTCAGAATCTTGTTCCTTAAAAATTCTCTCCGTAATTGACTGAACAATTTTTATACGGTCAGAAAATTGGCTATAAAAAACATTAGATAATCTGATTAAGTAGGGATATAGTGGATGAGTGTTTTGTGTACTTAATTCCTCAAAAATACGTTTCGCTTCTTCTCGTCTTTCAAGTTGTACTAAGTTCATTATTAAAACTAAAGAAAGCTGGAAGTATTGTGATGAGTTTTTATCTAGATTAACTATATTTTTTTCAATATAGTTAATAGAAGCATCAAATTTTTCACATCGATTTAGTAATAATGCTTTGCCAAAAACAACCTTATCAGTATTGTGAGAGATAAAATTAATAAAAGATAGGGATTGTTGATACAAATTAGCATCATAGGCAATTTTTACAAGTGTCAGTATAAAATCTTCATCAATTGTTTTTACATCATGCTGTATCAGATTTAATTTTTCAAAATACGCTACACGACCTTCTTGTGAATCAATTCTTATCAATCTCTCTCGAATTTTAGGGAGAATAGATTTGAGTTGTAAAAACTGGCGATGAAGTAAATAATGGTCAACTAAAATATCGAGGTACTCAGGATTATTAGTCTCATATAACTTTTGATTAATATACTTAACTAACAGAGAGCTTAGAGCTAGTCTTAACTTAGGGAAAAATGTTGTAGAGCTAACAACCATATCTATAAAACTAGGAATCGATAAGGAAGAGTGATTTCGTTCTAGTAGATCTTTATTTACTAGAAAATCAATATTTTCCGAATCAAATTCCCCGTATAGTTGGGATAAGATTTCCATCAAATCAACTTGAGCTAACCTATTCTTTGTTAAGGAAAGTAAGATTAAAAGGGCTGTTTGTTTGTCTGATAATTCTTCAACAATTTGTTTAATCGTCTGTAATTTTACTGTTCGATCCAACCGTACTCTATCATCAAAATCCTTTAAAATTGTGGAGATTTCTGCTAAATCTCCTTTTTCAATACTATCATGTAAAATTGTAAAATCAATTTGCTCATAATGCAATTCTAACTCTTCAGTTAGTTGTTGGATGTAATGAAGAATATGTTCATTAGAAAGTCGATTTAAGTGATAGGTTTTAAGAAAAAATTTACTACTATTTTTCAAATACTGCTCCACTCTGTTATCGTCACACTCAAAAATAAACAGGCATTGTTGAGAAGCTACTATTAATTTATTAAATAAATCCAAAGAAGAACGATCAATCTGAGAGGCTTGTGGATACAAAATAGATAATTTTTTCTGTTTTAGAACATAATTAGCATATTCAAAGAGATTTTCAACTTGAGCTTTTAGCACAAACGTCTCATATTGAGTAGGTTCTTCTATCAATGAAGGTAAGTCAATCTCTGACACTTCTAGTCCAACATTATTATCTTTAAAAAATGTTCCAATAAATGCTTTACCAAATATTGCTGAAATTTTCAGCAATATTTTAATAGCTTTATCACTAGTCATTTTTTTGGTGTAAAATTCTTTAAAATCATCATAACCAAACTCGCTACTGAGCTTATCCAATTCTATAACAAATCTTTTAAATGTTGAAAAATCGTTGCTATCATCTAATGGAAGAACTTCGATAAAAGATAAGTTTAGTTTCTTAGATATTTCTTTAATAAATTCGGACTTCCCTATGCCTGAATCAGCTTTAATGATATAAACTTGATTCAATCCACGATTCAAATTATTAGTGTAATCTTTTTGTAAATTACGGAGCTCTTCTTTACGATTGATAAACTTCATGACCTTCTCCTACCGATAACTATTTATTATCACTATACAAAGCCCCCAAATAAGTTTATAATAGCATGATTATTGACGAAGGAGATTTTCATGGATTATAAACTTATTTCTACTTACTTAGATTATTGCAAAACTCATAAACGTTTGAGTTCTCACACGATTCGAGCTTATAAAAATGATCTTATGCAATTTTATAACTCAAACTATGATAATGTTGAATCCTATATTGAACAGTTGACACAATCTAACATAAAAACGAATACATTAAGAAGAAAAATTGCTTGTATAAAGGTGTTTTATAACTATCTAAAATACCAAAACATAATTGAAGAGAATCCCTTCAATCAATTGCGCTTTCAATTTAGAACTGAAAAAATATTACCTAAAACGATTCCGTATAACATTCTAAAAAGCATTTTTATCTATTTAGAACAGAAAGTAGTTATATCTAAAACTGATTATCAAAAACAAAAAGCCGAAAGAAATCTACTAATTATTTCCCTTTTACTTTCAACAGGCATCAGAATTTCTGAACTTTGCCACATTCATCTCAAAGATATTAATCTTTCTAATAAGACACTCCATATTATAGGAAAGGGGAAGAAAGAACGTATCCTATTTTTAGGAGATCAAACAACCTTCAATTTATTAGAAACATATATAAATAAAACAAGAAATGAATCCAATGATTTCCTATTTCCAGGAAAACATTCGCCTAAACCATTGTCAGAGCAAAGTGTACGTTTAATTTTAAAGAGAATCGTTGAACAAAATAACTTATCTAGAACTATTACACCGCATATGTTTAGACATAGCTTTGCGACAATGCTTCTAGATAGTGATGTAGATATTCGATATATTCAACAAATTCTTGGACACAGTTCTATATCAGTCACACAAATCTATACTCACGTATCGCATTCAAAACAAAAAGAAATACTTAGTTCTTTTAATCCTGTATCAGCGATTCATTCTGATAAAAAATGAACACTCATTAAACACACTTATTTCACATATTTATAATTTTTTTGCTATATCCTAATAAGCATTGATAGTATATATCCCCCCCCAAAAAAAAATTACATTTTTAGTATGAAGCATTTAATAAAAAGGAGTATAATAACTTTAAAACTGATTGCATGTATATCGATAAGGAGGTCAAGTCTTTATGCTGAGAAGATTTGTTGCTAAGAAACACCTCGTACTTTACTTCTTTTCTATTGCCATTACTTGGCTGGAAGCGATTATCACGCCAGCCCTTGTTCAAAATATTGTTGCTAGTTTTACCAATCAAGAGCTAGGCATTCTTTGGAAAGTATTGATTCTAGGAATCCTTGGTAATCTCATCCTCCTACTAGGATTGGCTGGAAAACGCTATTACTACGCCCGTTTGATTACTGACTTCAAATATGGAATCAAGAGTGCTATTTTCAAGCGATTTTTAAACAGTTATGAGATTGATGAAAAGGATATTTTGTCCGACCTAGAAAACGACGTCAAGCAACTAGAAGAAAGCTATATTGAGCCAACGGTTATCATTATTTCTTCTCTTGGTTTCACCACGGTGTCCATTCTCTATGCCCTTTGGACCAATTTTTATCTGGGCTTGATTTTCATCCTCTTCTACTCCTTTCCTGTCCTCTGCAGTGCTATCGGATCCAAGCGTTTGGATTCACTTTCTGAAAAGCGGTCAACTAGTAACCAGAGCTACTTATCAAGCTTGACAAATTTTATTGGCGGTAACCAACAAATTCGCCATTATCAAGGACAAGACTTCTTTTTTGCTCGCTACCAAAAACAATTACAAACCAGTCTAGATGCCGAAATCAACTATGAAAAACAACGCACTTTAAACAGTCTCTTGATCAATAGCATCGATGCCTTTTGCTCCGTTACACCAATCGTCATTGGTGGCTTTATGACCTACTATAATTATTTAGATGCGGCGAGTTTTGTGGCCATCTATCTGGTTTCCCATAATATCGGCTATCAATTTCAAGAGTTGGCTTACTTTACCAACACCCGAAAAGCGACTCAAACTCTTCTCAACAAATACCAAAAACTTTTGGACCAGTCTGACTCCATCTCGCCTAGAAGCATAGAAAATATTTTCCCTCTCCAACTTGACACCATCTCCCTTGAAAAAGAGGGAAATAGTCTCTTATCTCCGATTTCCATGCACATCAATCAAGGAGAAAAAATTGCCATTATAGGGGAAAGTGGCTCTGGTAAGACAACCCTGCTCAATATCATTCATGGAGAAGAGACACCAACAAGTGGTCAGATTAGTTTTGCTGGTCAAAACCTGTCTCGTCAAGAAATCACGAGTGTTAGTTCCTATATTCTCCAAGATAGCCATTACTTTGATACGCTATCTCTGGAAGACAATATCCTTCTGGGACTGGATAAAAAACAAGAGACTTTAAATCATATCCTCAAAAAAACAGGATTAGAACATTTGAAAAATCGAACGCTCAGCAATGACAGTCTATCTGGTGGCGAGAAACAACGCCTAGAAATCGCTCGCGCCCTCTACCATGATAGTCAACTCATCTTAGCTGATGAGATTAAGGCCAATCTTGACTTGGAAAATAGCAGAAAGATCAGCGACTTGCTCTTCTCCCTACCTCAAACAGTTATTGAAGTCATTCACCACTACACGGAAGAAGACTTAAAACACTACGACCAAGTCATTCACTTAAGCAAAGAAAAATAATACTCTATAACATACGATTTTAAAAAGCAAGGAACTCAAATTCCTTGCTTTTTAACTCAATATCAAACTGGCTACAATAGGGCTGACAAATACGTAGAGAATACCAGTGACACCGATAGCCAAACCACCCATGGCTCCTGCTACAGAGCCGTATCGAAAGGCTGTGCCTGTTCCGACTGCGTGGCCTGTTCCTCCGAGGGAAAGCCCGACTGCTACTGGATCGTCAATTTTCAACCACTTCAAAAGGGTTGGGCCAATCACACTGGTTAAAATCCCAGTCGCCACTACGACAACCAAGGTCACAGTCGTCAAACCTTGCAATTTTTCTGTGATCCCCACTGCCATGGCGGTTGTCACTGACTTAGGAAAGAGAGAAATGGCTAGGAAAAAGTCCATCCCAAAGATTTTGGCCACAAGGGCTGTGAAAGAGGTGTTAACCACTACCGCTAGCAGACTACCAAAGAGAATACTCCGAGCATGGTGCTTCATCAAGTGAAAACTCTTATAAAGCGGAATCCCTAGAGCCACGGTCGATGGGACAATCAAATTATTCAGATAAACCCCACCTTGGTAGTAATCTTGGTAAGAAATCCCCGTCGCCTTTAGAAAAATAATAATGAAAACAGCTGACAAAAGCAAGGGTGTTGTCAATGGATGGGGAAAACGTCTGTAAATCAGCATTCCCACTAGGTAAGCTAGGATAGACAGGGCAAGCCCAAACAGGGGATTGGAAACAAATTCGCTCATTTGGCATCTCCTTTCTCATAATCTCCCTCAAACCGTCTCTTGATGAACTGAACCACCAAGGCTATGAGGATAATGTTGATAACAGCCGCAAAAAAGACAATCAAAACAATAGGCAAGAGATAGGGAGCAATCACATCAAACTTTTCCATAATTCCCACTGCTGGCGGCAAAAAGAGAATGGTCATATTGGCCAGCAAGAAATTCCCGACCATGTTGACATGCCTGGTTCTCAGCCACTTAAATTGTAGGGCTAGAAAGAGAATAATCAAACCGATAATACTGCCTGGGATAGGCAGATGAAAGAAACTAGAGATCCCCTCTCCGATTAGAGAAATCACAAAAAGAATCATTAATTGAACATATAATTTCATCCTAAACTCCACGAAATAGACTTCTTGCATACCAGTTTACTCTTTTTTCAGAAAATTTCAAGGAAATGCACAAGAGTTGATGAAAGTTTGAGAAGAAAGGGGATACAGGCAATTAAAGACTAGTGAAAACAGGCATGATTTAGGATAAAAGATTTCAGCGTCCTTCTTGCCAGCCCTCTTGAAAAGTAGTATAATTATTGCATGCGCAATCATCTTGTGATACAGTGATTGTCCGTTAATGGACTTTCTTCTATTTATGACTCTAAAAAGAAAGGAGATACTATGACCTATTTGGAAAAATGGTTTGATTTCAATCGACGTCAGAAAGAAATTGAAGGTCTCTTGGAAGAGACCATTGCCCAGCAGAGCGAGCAAAGTCTGACCTTAAAAGAGTTTTACCTGCTCTACTATCTGGACTTAGCTCAAGAAAAATCTCTACGACAGATTGATTTGCCTGATAAACTTCATCTGAGCCCGAGCGCTGTTTCTCGGATGGTAGCTCGCTTGGAAGCTAAAAATTGCGGTCTACTCAGTCGCATGTGTTGTGATCAAGATAGACGCTCTAGCTTTATCTGCCTGACAAGTGATGGGCAAAAAACACTGGCCTCGCTACAAAAGGCTGTCGAAGAAAGCTTGGAAACTGGTTTGGATTTCTTGATTTAAGATGATTTTTTAAAAAAAGTTGCGTGCGCAATCATTTTTCTTGACATTCTCTTTTACAAGGAGTAAAATAAAGTCATCATTAAACAAAGGAGTTTTTAAAATGATTGAAATTACCTATCTAGATGCCAGCAAGAACGAAAGAACTGTGACTTTCGAGTCTTATGAAGATTTTGATCGTTCACAACAAGCTTGCCTTATCGGCGTCGCAGACTACTACCCTGTTCAAAAACTGACTTACAACGGTCATGATTTGGACTACCATGGGACTTATGGAGATGTCTTCTTCTATCTCATGAAACAAGATTTAAGCCAATATAACTAAAAAAGGAGAAATACAATGGCAAAAGCAATTACAGATGCAACATTCGAACAAGAAACAAAAGACGGTTTGGTCTTGGTAGACTTCTGGGCAACTTGGTGTGGTCCATGTCGTATGCAAGGTCCAATCTTGGACAAATTGTCTGAAGAACTTTCAGAAGATGTCTTGAAAATCGTTAAAATGGACGTTGATGAAAATCCAAATACAGCTCGTGCTTTTGGAATCATGTCTATCCCAACTCTTCTCTTCAAAAAAGACGGCCAAGTTGTGAAACAAGTTGCTGGTGTTCACACAGCAGAACAAATCAAGGCTATCGTTGCTGAATTGAGCTAATCAAACGAGAGACCAAGTACTTGCTTTGGTCTCTTTTTTCTTGTCCTTTGCCATTTTTCAAAAAATATGCTAGACTGTAGGTAGAATATTACGATGTTTGGGACATGCCATCGCTAAAAAAAACCTCTACTTGGTATTTTTTAGCTCCCTCATGGGAGCTTTTTGCGTGCTCTGAACATTTCCCATTTTGGAAGGAGTACTATGAAACGTCAATCAGCCTTGGTCGTCTTTAGTGGCGGTCAAGATTCCACAACCTGCCTCTTTTGGGCTAAAGAACACTATGAAACAGTCGAAGCTGTCACCTTTGCCTACGGCCAACGCCATCATCTCGAAATTCAAGTTGCCCAAGAAATAGCTAAGGAACAGGGGATTCGCCACCATATCCTCGATATGTCTCTGCTGGGACAAATCACTGAAAATGCCTTAACCTCTGATATAGAGATTGAGCAAAAAGAGGGAGAAGTTCCCAATACCTTCGTTGACGGTCGCAACCACCTCTTTCTATCCTTTGCGGCAGTCCTTGCTAAGCAACGAGGCATTAAAGATATCGTGACAGGTGTCTGCGAGACAGACTTCTCAGGCTACCCTGATTGTCGAGATGTCTTTGTCAAATCTCTCAATGTGACGCTCAACCTTGCCATGGATTACGACTTTGTTATCCAAACGCCTCTCATGTGGCTAGACAAGGCTGAAACCTGGGAGCTAGCTGATCAACTCGGTGCCTTTGACTATGTTCGTGAAAAGACCTTAACCTGCTACAATGGGATTATCGGCAGTGGCTGTGGGGATTGCCCAGCCTGCCACCTACGTCAACATGGACTAGATGTCTATCTCTCACAGAAAGGAGAGGCCTAATGTTTTTTGCACCCAAAGAAATCAAACAGGAAACTGGGGAGTCTCTTGTCTACAATCCTCACAGAACCTTGGTATCAAAAGAATTTACCTTCGACGCTGCCCACCACCTCTTTCACTATGAGGGAAAATGCAAGTCCCTGCACGGCCACACTTATCATCTGCAGATTGCTGTCAGTGGATTTTTAGATGAGCGTGGCATGACCTACGATTTTGGAGACATCAAAGCAATCTACAAGAACTACTTAGAGCCCCATTTGGATCATCGCTATCTAAACGAAACTCTTCCCTATATGAACACGACTGCTGAAAATATGGTTTACTGGATTTTCCAAACCATGAATCAAGAGTTGCCCGACGAACGCGGTCTCCGTTTGGAATACGTTCGCCTCTATGAAACTCCGACTGCTTTTGCGGAGTTTAGACGGGAGTGGTTAGATGACTAGGGAGCGTGTCCTCAAACTACCAGTTCTGGAAATTTTTGGCCCAACCTTTCAAGGTGAAGGCCGTGCAATCGGGCAGAAAACCATGTTTGTCCGCACTGCTGGTTGTGACTACCACTGCGACTGGTGCGACTCTGCCTTTACTTGGGATGGTTCTGAAAAACCAACTCGTATGACAGCTGACGAGGTCATTGCTACCTTGGATAAACTAGGAAGCTACGACTACGTCACCCTATCTGGGGGAAATCCTGCTATCCTAGCAGCCAACATGGCTGAACTCGTCACCAAGCTCAAGGAACGCGGTGTCACTCTAGCTGTTGAGACCCAAGGCTCCCGCTGGCAAAATTGGTTAAAAGATATCGACCAAGTCACTCTGAGTCCCAAACCTCCCTCATCCAAGATGGAAGTCAACTTCGAGACCTTGGACTTTATCGTTTCCCAATTAGATCCAGATAAGGTTACCTTTAAAATCCCTGTCTTTGATGATGCAGATTTGACCTTTGCCAAAGGAATTCAAGAACGCTACCAACCAGATGTTCTCTTCTTATCGGCAGGAAATCCTGAGCCCAAGGCTACAGGCAATATTGTCCAAGACCAACTGGATCGCCTCAAAGAACTCTGGGAACGCATCGCTGCTGACGATAGCTGGGGCAATGTCCGCGTCCTTCCTCAACTCCATACTCTCCTCTACGACAACCAACGTGGTGTTTAATACTCTTCGAAAATCAAATTCAAACCACGTCAGCTTCGCCTTACCGTACTCAAGTACAGCCTGCGGCTAGCTTCCTAGTTTGCTCTTTGATTTTCATTAAGTATAAAATTAGAAAGAAAAAATTATGTCACAACAAGAAGAAATGAAAAACCTAAGCCTCCTCGGCAACAAAGAAACCAACTACATTTTCGACTATCAACCAGAAGTCCTCGAATCTTTTGACAATCGTCATGTGGAAAATGACTATTTCATCAAATTCAACTGTCCTGAATTTACCTCACTGTGCCCTATTACCGCTCAGCCAGACTTTGCGACCATTTATATTTCCTACATTCCTGACAAACTCTGTGTTGAATCAAAATCCCTCAAACTCTACCTCTTTAGCTACCGAAATCATGGAGATTTCCACGAAAACTGTATCAACACCATCGGTAAAGACTTGGTCAACTTGCTAGACCCTCGCTATTTAGAGGTTTGGGGAAAATTCACTCCGCGCGGTGGAATCTCAATCGACCCCTACTACAACTACGGTAAGCCTGGAACTAAGTATGAAGGATTGGCAGAACAACGCCTCTTCCAACACGACCTCTACCCAGAGAAAATTGACAACCGCTAATACTCTTCGAAAATCTCTTCAAACCGCGTCAACGTCGCCTTGCCATAGGTATGGTTACTGACTTCATCAGTTCTATCCACAACCTCAAAACAGTGTTTTGAGCAACCTGCGGCTAGTTTCCTAGTTTGCTCTTTGATTTTCATTGAGTATAAACAGATACGAAAAAGCCCTGCTCCTCAAAACGAGGAGCAAGGCTTTTTGAGTTTCAATTATTCTTCTGTTCCAAGAAAGTTTTTCGCAACCAGGGCTGCAAGAATACCACCAATGATTGGGGCAAGGATGAAAATCCATACTTGTTGAAGGGCTGCGCCACCTACCAAGACAGCTGGTGCTAAGCTACGAGCTGGGTTTACTGAAAGTCCAGTAATGTTCAATCCAACAAGGATCATGGCCATCAAAGACAAACCGATTACCAAGCCAGCGATTGCGCCATTGCCCTTGCTTGCTGATGTTACAGTCATGATAACCAAGACAAACAAGAAAGTTGCGATGACTTCAAACAAGAAACCACCAAAGACAGTGACACCGTTTGCCAAAGCATTTTCCCCAAGACTAGCAGTTGACATACCTGAATTCGCCAAGAGGAAGAATACCGCAGCCGATGCAAGGAAAGCTCCAACTACTTGCCCAAGGATGTAGTTTACAAGTTCTGAAGATGACAAGCGTTTGTTTACAAACATAGCAATCGAAACAGCTGAAAAGGCTGTTGCCGAATTATCAGCTGAAAATGCCTTTGCTGTCGTAGCTGATGTTTCGAAACAGGCAGAAGTTGCCCAAGCATTTCAACAGGTTGTTGACCATTTTGGTGATTTGAATGTTGTCGTAAATAACGCTGGAGTTGCTCCAACTACTCCTCTTGATACAATTACTGAGGAACAATTTACACGTACTTTCGGTATCAACGTTGGTGGTGTCATTTGGGGTTCACAAGCTGCACAAGCGCAATTTAAAGCACTTGGCCACGGAGGTAAAATTATCAACGCAACTTCTCAAGCTGGTGTAGTCGGCAATCCAAATCTAACTGTTTATGGTGGAACAAAATTTGCTGTTCGCGGAATTACGCAAACATTAGCCCGTGATTTAGCAGACTCAGGTATCACTGTTAACGCCTACGCACCAGGTATTGTTAAAACGCCAATGATGTACGATATTGCTCATGAAGTTGGTAAAAATGCAGGAAAAGATGACGAGTGGGGTATGCAGACATTTGCAAAAGATATTACCCTAAAACGCCTATCTGAACCAGAAGATGTAGCTGCAGCCGTCAGTTTCCTTGCAGGACCAGACTCAAACTACATTACAGGACAAACCATTATCGTTGATGGTGGTATGCAATTCCATTAAGATACAGGAAAAGAGGTTGGAAAATGATTCAACCTCTTTTATTAGTTTTCATTATTAGTTAGGAGGATACAATAGAAACCCTTTCAATAAGTAATACTAGTTAATCCTTAGTATTGAAAAGACTGGATAGCTTCTTTCAAATCATCTTGTAAACTGTTTCTCTGGTCAAGTTGTACATAGACTTCCAACAGACAGGATCTGAAGTTAGAAAATTTGTAAAAATCCTCCCTTTCTTCTATCGGAAAGTTAACAGCTTTTATCCAAGAAGCTACTTGCTCTTGCTCCAACTTCCCTTGTAAAATAGGTTCATAGATCACTCTTGCTAAACGCCAATCCTCATCATCTGTAAAGCGAATCGAAATTCTTTTAAATAGTTGGCCAAGTATCTCAAATACTTCATGAATTCTGTTTTTAGGAAAGTCTGGATGACAAACCACCTCTGTCAGTAAATCGGCTCCATGTGCAAAAGCGTGAACCCAACCATACTGGCTTGAAAAACCTGTCGTGTCTTTTTCTTTTGAAAGATAGTGCAAACCTTGATTTAAAAGGACATTACGAATTTCTGATTGTAATCCCTGATAAAAAATCGATTGCTGGTTGGCATCTGCAGACAAGAGATTTGCATAAATAATCGCCCTAAAAGAACGTTCAAGTGTTGACAAGCCTACCTTATCAATCTCTTTGTCTAGTCCTTCATCAGATGAAATCCCCTCAGCAATGAAATAAAATTGTTCCTGTGTAAATAGCTCTTCCTGAATCCCTCTAGCAAAGCTTGTAAAAACAAGCTCATCACGAATTTCTGGAGAAGGATCTCCCAAATGATCAAGTAGCCACTGGATTTCTTCCTGGTTATAACTTGGTTTTTCTTCTGCTATTTTTCTAAGTAACTCTTGATACATGCTCAATACCTCTAAATTTCTACTAACTTATCAAAAAACCAGCCTTAAATGACTTAATGTTGAATTCTCAATTAAATACAATCTGATAGAAAATGAAGTAAATAACTATCAATATCAACTCTACAACAAGTTCAAATTTAGCATAACGACCTTCAACGGCGTGTTTGAAAATAGCTACAGCTAAAACAAATAGAATGACGCTTAACAAGCTCATAAACATCATTCTAGAACAACCTATCTAGTCCCCTACTCTCCCAACTGGGCACTGTAAGCGATGATCTGATCAACTGTGTCTGATAAGAACTGAATAGTATCACGGAGTGGTTTATCTGTAGAGATATCTGCTCCGATAATCATAGCTGACTCAAGCGGTGTCTTGCTACCACCTGATTTGAGGAGATTGAGCCAATCTTCAGCTCCAGTTTCTGAATGTTTCAGATGAAGGTAACCCGCAGTTGAGATGACTAGTCCTGCTGAGTAAGTGTAACTATACAAGCCCATGTAGTAGTGAGCTTGGCGCATCCAAGTCAAAGCTGCATCATCATCGATTTCAATGGCATCTCCCCAGAAATCGGTCAAAACTTCCTTCATAATGCTGTTGAGTTTGCTTGCTCCGAAAGTTTCTCCTTCTTCAATCAATGTATACACTTTACGCTGGAAGGCTGCTTCCAAAAGGTGAGTGATAAAGTTATGGAAGTAGGTGTCTGTCAAGCGGTGAGCCAGAGCGAAGCGTTTTTGACGAGGGTCGTCAGATTGGTGCTCCAAGTAATCACTGAGAAGCAATTCATTGAAAGTTGACGGTGCTTCGACATAGTAAGTCGACATGTGTGCATTAAAGTAGCTTTGATGATTATCTGAAAAGATGAATTGACCAGAATGCCCGATTTCATGAATCAAGGTATAGACATCACTCAAACGACCTGTCCAGCTCATGAGGACATAAGGGTGCACGCGATATGGGTCCGCTGCATAGCCACCAGAATCCTTGCCACTATTGGCAGCAAAGTCCACCCAGCGCTCTTCTTGATAGCGAGCAACTTCCTGACAATATTCTTGCCCCAAAGGTTCTACTGACTTCATGACCAAATCATAGGCGTCGTCAATGGTCACTTGAGGATTGAGGACACTATCCAAATCCAATTTCCAGTCTGCAAAGGTCATCTTTTCAAGACCATTTACCTTGGCAACATGCTTGAGGTATCTCTGGGCAACGGGCGCAAAGTCTCTCATGATGAGGTCAATCTGACGATCAAACATAGCACGGTCCACTTCTTGCTCAGCCAGAAGATAATCAAAGACTGAGTCGTAGCCCTTCATATCTGCCAAGAGTTTTTCAGACTTGACTTGGGCTAAATAAGCTGCGGCTGCTGTATTTTGGTGCTTACGAAGGCCTTCTGAGAAGGAACGGAAAGATTTTTCACGAACCTCAGCTTCCTCATGGTTTTGGTAGAAATTCTCATAGGTCACAAAGCTGTTTTTATAAGTCTTGCCATGAACTTCAAAGTCAGCCATTTCAAAATCCCCAGCTCGCATTTTAGTATAAATATCCTGCGGACTGTAGAAAACTTCACCGAGATTGGTCAGGGCCTTCTCCACATCAGCCCCTAGGTAGTGTGCTTTTTTGATTTTGGCCTGACGAATGGCAGCTGTTAAACGTGGCAATTTACCCAAACGGTCTAAGACTTCCTCATCAGCTTCCACCAAGGCATCGTCAAAGAAGGTCAGAGCTACGCTGGCGTCTGTTTCAAATTCCATCCCAGCTTGGGCAATATTGGCAAATTCGTCATTGCTATAGTCTGTCGTCTGAGGCATAAATCCATAGTTTCCAATATGGCTCATCTGAATGTAGATTTGTTCCAATTCTGCAAAGGCCTTTTCAAAATCCTCAAAAGTATGAAGATTGCCCTTGTAGTCACGGCTAAACTGGTTGATGTCTTCGCGAGCCTTCTCGATTGCACGCAAGAAATCTTCACGATCTTGGTATAGGGCGGTTAAATCCCAAAGTTCCTTCTCTGGAAATTCTGAACGGTGTTTTTGTTCCATTTTCTTCCTCTTATTTCTCTAATTCTAATAAAACACTAAGGGCTGATAAGGCGTAAAGCGGTGCTGTTTCTGCTCGCAAAATACGAGGACCTAGGCCTGCCAAAACGGCTCCCTTAGCTTCAAAACTTTCGATTTCTACAGGTGAGAGACCGCCTTCTGGACCAAAGATAAAGAGCAGTTTGGCTCCTTTTTCAAGACCAGCGACTGCTTGTAAGAGCGCAGCGGCTTCTCCCTCTTTTGCTGATTCTTCATAGGCCACTATGATAGAGTCAAACTGGTCAAACTGAGCTAGAAAATCTGCTTTTTTCTCGAAAAGCTTGATACTTGGAACAACATTACGCTTGCTTTGTTCTGCCGCTCCAAGGGCAATTTTTTCTAGTTTTTCAACCTTTTTACCCAATTTCTTGCCATCCCACTTGGCAACCGACCAATCGGCAGGGAAGGCCCAAATCTGGCTGGCACCCAGTTCGGTTACTTTTTGAATGATAAACTCCAGCTTGTCCCCCTTGGGAAAGCCGGATGCAATGGTCACTTGGACGGGCAGTTCCACATTGTCAGCCAATTCTTGGACCAACTCAAACTGACGAGCTTCCACATCCAGCACGCGCGCCAAACGTTTTATGCCATCATCAAAGACCAAGGTCACTTCATCATCTTCTTTCAGGCGCATAACCTGAAACATATGCTTGCTGGTCTCCTTGTCCTCGATGGTGACAGGAGAGATAGCACTGCCTTTGACAAAATACTGTTGCATGCTAGCCTCCAATCACACCTGAAATATCCTTGGTCTTCTTAAAGACACAGGCATTCCACTCCCCTTGAATCATGTGGGTTTCAAGGAAAAATCCAGCTGACTCAGCCGACTCGCGCACCATGTCCCACTTGTCCTTGATAATGCCACTCATGATGAGGTAGCCTTCATCCTTGACCAAACGATAAGCATCATCTGTCAGATGAATGAGGATATCCGCCAAGATATTAGCCACAATCACATCTGCCTCAATCTCAACACCCTTAAGCAAGTCTCCCGCTGCTACATGGATTTTTTCCATACCAGGGTTTAGCTCAATATTTTCCTGAGCCACACGAACCGCCACATCATCTAGGTCATAGGCGAAAATTTCCTTAGCACCAAGCAACGAGCTAGCAATGGAGAGGACGCCTGATCCAGTCCCCACATCTAGCACTGTTTCACCACCACGAAGAACCTGCTCCAAGGCAAAAAGGCTCATCTTAGTAGTTGGATGCGTCCCAGTACCAAAAGCCATGCCAGGATCCAGCTTGATAATCTTTTCCCCAGCAGTCGCCTCATAGTCTGTCCAAGACGGCACGATAGTCAAATCATGAGTGATACGAGCTGGTTCGTAGTATTTCTTCCAGTTGTCTGCCCAGTCTTCCTCAGCCAAGGCAGTCGTCCCCATCTTGACCTCACCCAAATCCATAAAATCTGTTAATTCTGCTAGGCGAGCCTGCAAATCTGCTTCAACCACTGCCACATCAACCGTATCAGGGTAGTAGGCCGTCACAACGATTTCATCTTGTTGCTCGACCTCTGGGAAAATCTCGCCGAAACGGTCCACATTTCCCACATAGTCCATACTATCTTCGATCGCAACACCTTGCGCTCCTAGCTCAATCAAGAGATTGGAAACCAACTCCTCTCCCTCACGCTTGACTGTAACTTTTAACTCTTGCCATGTTTCCATAAATTTTTTCCTTATCAATCTATTAATTCTTCTAATTCTTTTAAAGTTCTTCCATCCTGATCTTTCCAATCAGTTCGACCGTTCGTTTGCATACCCAGCAAAAAAGCTGCTGCATAAGAAGGGCTAGAAAAGAGTTGTTTTTCCTTTAACACTCCATCTTGAATGACCCGAGAAGCTATTAAATTCTGACGCATTTCTTTTAAACTTGCTGGAAGGTATGGAGAATCCTTTATTTCTACTTGACTTCCTTCTAAAACAACAAAACCTTCAGTTGTCCGTTCACAAGTTGCTTCTATTACTTTGTTAGATTTCTTAGTTTTACGCTTTAAATAAAGATAAGCGGAATGATTATCAATAAAATCTTGACTAACTTTCTTTGTCATCGGAACAAAAACACGATAACCTAAAGTTCCAATAATCATAAGAGTATTTTCAATAATTTCATCCAGTTCAGATTCCTTTTCCTCAGTTACATTACCAGGATTTGGATCATTCCCATTTTTCACAATGTAGCGACCAGCTTCTTTAGCAAGTTGAGTAAATTTATTTTCCAAATAGCTAATTTCTGTTGGACCAAAAGAATTATTTTGAGTTGTTAGAATGATGACGTCATTAAAATAATCTGCGTGAGTATCGCGGGTATGCTCTTGAATTCGCAACAATACCCCTTCACCATTTTTCCGAGTTGTCGCCTGACCAATATAGGTCACATCTTTCTGTTTATCTTCATCTCGACCAAATAAGAAATAAATACCACTTTGTTTCATTTCATCACGAGACTTCAAATCTCCCAACTGAATACGAGGTATTTTATAAATCACCCCCGTCCAATTTGACAAAGTACATTTGATTTTTCCAGTTACTTCACCATCCATGAGAAACATATTGATATTTTTGCTACGCTTTGCCATTTATCGAACTTCCTCCAAATAATCCCTCAATCTTCCTTGCAACTGAGGCACTGCCTGTTTAGACTTCAAAAACTCCTCAATAGGCATCAGTTTATAGGCCTGTCCTTCATCCCCAAAGGTAATATTGTCAAATTGTTCTTGTCTTAGCTGACCAACCATAAAGACCGATTGCTTGCCTTCAAAGATTACGCTAGGATAAATCTTGCTCCAAAGAAGGCAATCTTCAGTCAAATATATCCCCAGTTCTTCATAAACTTCACGCCGAGCGCACTCAAAAGGACTTTCATCGCCTTCACGTCCACCACCTGGCAGTTCCCACATATTGGGCCAGGGAATACTTGCCTTATCATCGCGTAAGATAGTCAAGAGCTTATCCCCACAAAACAAGGCAATCTTGCAACCTTGGAAATCAGAAATTTCTATTTCCATATCAAACTCCTTCGGTTAATTCTTTTTCCAGCTCGGCTAACCAGTTTTGATAATAACTTTTCTCATCTCGTAACATACGGCTGCTATTCATTTTCTGTCTAGCAATCTTCATAGCCTTGTGGGTTTGAACTACATCTTTCTTTACCTTAAATTGATACCAAGCTTGAATGACCTGCATATCTGCTGTTTTTATAGATAAAAAAGATTTGACTCCTCGAATACTTGCATATTCTTCCGCTTTCTTATTATCTCCTTCCATCAGAGCAACTTGAAGAAGGTATATTTGAGAACTAGTTTTAGACATTGGATTATCTGTTTTCTCTAACACAGACTGAAACTGCTGCTTTGCAAGCTCTATATTATCATCCAATATGAATACCAATCCCTAAAGAGTCCGAACACTTTCTGCAAAACTTCCTCTCACATCCTCATCAACAGACATGATAAAGTCTTTTAAATCATATTCTTGAGGAGCTAGCAAGGTCTGGGCAGAATGCCTCAACATCAGGTAGGCGTATTTGGTATTTTCAGGGTGTTGTAGTAATTCCCAAATTTTTGCTCCATCGGTAATCCCAACTGGCAGAGCATTGAATAGAAGAAGAGATAAATTTAGACAAATCCAAGTGCCTGCAAAATACCAGTTTGTTGTCAAAAAACCAAAAAGTGTTGCCAATAATATCAAGCTGAGATGAACCATCAAGCCTCCTGAAAGCATCAAGATGGTTCTTTGATCACTTTCATTCTCTTTTAAACCAATATACTGAGCACCAACATTTTTTATAACTGCTGTTCGACTAAGATGAAGCCTTCCTGACTTTTTGGTTAAAAGAAAGTTCCCTAATCCAAAAGCCACCAGACGATAGCCTGTCAAGTAGCCACAAAAAGCATGTCCCAGCTCATGAAGAATAAAGATTAAGTACATGCTTAGAAGAGCGAAGGCATAACCAAAAGTAAAAACTAAAACTGCGGAATAGCCCAACTCTGCAAATGCGATGGTTCCACAAGCAAAAGCTAGCATCATCACAAGAACAGACACTGTCTGAATCAAATACGTCACAATTTTTTTCATAAACTCTCCCAATAATCCCTAGTATCTCGGATAAGGATAAAACTCTCCCTCTTCCAAGCCAACTTTTCCTTCTTCAAAGACTTCTTGGTTCCATTCCATGACAAATTCTTCTGCTTCTGGGTCTTCCAAAAAGTCCATAAGGGCATCTAGTCCAACCTCGGCAGTATCTTTAAGGAATAGCGCAAAATAAGCTAAAAACTCACGAGAAAATCCTTTTTTAGGCAAGTAAGGGATGACCGTCAAATAATCTTCCTCATTGACGGTTGACTTGGCAGGATTGTAAAAAAGCACTGCTTCTTCAAAGAGGATATCATCTGATGAAACCTCCCCGTCTTCATCCACCATCTCCACACCTGCAGCGTTTTGCGCTTCCAATAGAAAACTCACTTCTACCGCATGGTTGCGCTTATCCCAACTAATCTCAAAGTCAAAGGGAAAATTCTTCTCCAACTCTTCCTCTAAAACATCTAAAAATCCGTATGTTGCCATTTTGTCCTCTTTCTATGCGACTCTTTAATCGCCCCGATTGCTCGGAAATGTGCTAAAATAGATACTACCATCTTACCACAAAATTATTTCATGTCCTATTATACCATATTAGCTCATTTAAACCCTTGGTATTAGTGATTTTCTTAAAAGTCCGATTTCCTTATTTTTTTCCAAAAACTCAACACAAAAAGCCCTCGAAAGGGCTGGGTAAACTATGTAATCAATAGACAAGTAACTAGCACAATTAGACGTGCTTTTTTTATTAACTAGTACCACGATACCATACTTAATCTTAAGCTTGTATCTTCTTATCTGCAATAGCGTCTGTCAAAGTCTGAGAAAAGTTAAGTCCCATTTCTCGTCCCAACTTATCTGCCCACCTTGGTATTGTCAAGGTCTTTTTAATTGGTTCCTGATTTCCTAGATATTCTGATACATCAACAGACACCATAGAAATAAAAGATTTATCAAGATCATAGGTTGACACAAAATCTTCATCATCTTTAAAAGGATCATTTTCAATTAAAGACAATCTATTGATATCTGATGGCTGAGGTAAATCTCCATCGCTCTCTATCAAATCTGCGACAGTTATCCCTAACCACTCCGAACCCATAGCTAAAGCCTCAGAAATTCCCTCGCCTTGTGTTGCTGAAAATTCAAAATCTGGAAAATGGACAAAATAAGTCGCCTCTACTCCATCTGTATCATCATAATAGAATAAAGCTGGATATGTCACTAACATTTCACTACCTCCATATCAAAAAGCAGGGGCTGAATTTTACAACCCAGCTTGCTTTCTTATCCCTCTTTCAGTGTACTTATTTAGCTCACCATGAGGGATTGTGATAGGTCTTTCCCCTTGCTTCTCCATTTTAATATGGGAGCCTTTACCGCCTTTGGTTTTTATCCAACCATGAGCCGCAAGGAGTTTGACCATCTCTTTTTGTGTCATAGGCATAGCGCTTTTACCTCCTGACAACACCATTATAGCACGTACTACACGTATTGTAAAGAAGGGATACGTATTATTCTCTTATATCACAAAATCCCCTATATGTGGTTCTATGAGATTAGCCTTATATAAAAGGATAGGCAGGACTATCGGAGCTCTTGATTTTCTCGACCCACTAGAAATGGCGCGATTCAATATCAACATTACTTCTCCTCTCTTCATTAAAAAATGATTATCACCCAAAATTATATTACGATTTTTATAAAAGACTAGCAAAAACTACTAAATCAATACATTCGGCATACGAGAAACTTGCATTGTCAGATAAATTGTTTTATCATTTACCATACTTCATTCATTAGTAATATCACTTGATTTGAAGTATAATATTGTAAAGGAAATCAGTAATGAATTTAGAACAATATTTAGGAAAAGAAATTAGGGTTGTTTTTGTTGACGGTCAAATTTTAGAGGGTCATTGTAATAGCTTTACAGGGAAACTTGATACGGAAGATGAACTCTATGATGAAATTACAATAAGAACATCAAAATATCCATATATTGGTTTTAATGAATCTGAAATCATATTAATAGAGTTAACTCAAGACGGTATTACAAAATAACAGGAGTTGTTTATCATGAATAAAACTAAAAAAGAGAATTTAATTTTCATTGATGGTTGGGAGCATGTGCATTGCCCTGTATGTGGAACTTTAGTAGAAACTTATGATATTTGCGATGTTTGTCATTGGCAAAATACGGGAGCATTTAATATCGATGGCGGTCCTAATAAGATGACACTTGCAGAAGCGAAAGAAGCTTACGCAAGGAAACAAATCATGAAAATTGAAGAATTTGATACAGTCATTTTAAAAAATGGGGAATCTGCAGCAATTGTAGAAAAGTTAAGCGAAGATACTTTTATTGCTGACATAGGAGATTCATCGAAAGACTGGGATACTATTACAATTACAATCAATGATATTGAAAAAGTAGTGTATAGAAATAGCTAATATATTTGTATAATGTTGGGAGTAACCTTAAATGAATAAGACTGGAAAAGAAAATTTAATCATTATTAACGGTAGCGAATATATCCATTGTCCAGTATGTGGTACTGTTACAGCAGTATATGATATCTGTGACGTTTGTCAGTGGCAAAATACAGGTGAAACTAACATCGATGGTGGTCCTAATAAGATGACACTTGCAGAAGCGAAAGAAGCTTACGCAAAAGGTATTCCAATAATATAAAAAGGAAAAATTTATGAAACTTGAAAACTTCAACAATAAATTTGTTAAAATTACTGATATTGACGATCAAACATTTGTAGGGATTTGTCTTTTTGAAGATAAAGAAGTCTATGATGAAGAATACGACGGTTTATCTATCCAAACAGGAAATAGATGGATTAAACTATTCGAGAATGAAATTGTAACAGTTGAAATGATCAATCAAGATTAAATGGAGTAAAAACTCCTTCTAATAGATAGCCACTATTTCACTTTTCAACCATGTTTATAATTTCTTTTAAGCTTGGTTTGGTTTTTCTAATTTTATCCCATGCCCTCATTTTTATAAAAGTCCCCAAATAGATGCCGTTTATCTTTGGCATTTCGTTTGAAAGATTGTATTTCTATCGAATCTCCTCCTTATGACTTTCTACAAATTTGCTACGAGGTAAGCAATAAAAAATACCTTCCCCAAAATAACTTAAGTCTTCATCAGATAGCTCAATAAGTTCTTCAGGTTTTACAAAAATAGCTCTATTCACTCTATCTTTGCCACTGGCAAAGGCTTTCTACACAAATCTTTTATCTAGTCCCATCTTTATTTAACTCTCTCAAATTGTTTTAATTCTAAATCAGTCAATTCATTAAATTCTCTTCCTGTTGCGCTTAAATACTTGTTGATTTTTCCAAGATTATATTTCATCGGTTCTGGCTTAACTCCTTTTGGTAAACCAACTAGTCCATCAAGTTCCATGAATAACTGATTTTGAAGTAATTTTGAATTTAAAGTAGTCATCTAGTTCCATTTTCTCCTTTTCAAATATTATTATCTAAAATTTCTATCCCCTATGTACTTTATCAAGAAAAGTTTCTGACTTGGTAGTTTTATTCTTTCCTTTACTATTCCACCTCTCCTTCATTATAATTCATACAATAACATTTAGCAATCTTATTTCATAAGTCAGCAATTCTACTTCTTTGGGCTAAACTATCATATTTTGAGTTTTAAGGAAAATCCATTCTCTCATGCTGATACCTCTTTTCATCAAATTAAATGGTCAAAAAGATTCTATCTCACCCCCCAATGTTACAAAAACATTGAAATATCACAACTAATAGGCTAGAATGGACATAGTAAGATATAGTAGATGAGTTATGCCACTCAAAAAATATGACACTAAAAATCCACGTTAGAAAGGACTGCTATGCCAGACAATCTCGCGCTTCGCATGCGCCCTAGAACCATCGACCAGGTCATCGGTCAGGAACATCTGGTCGGACCTGGAAAAATTATCCGTCGCATGGTGGAAGCCAATCGCCTGTCCTCCATGATTCTCTACGGACCTCCTGGAATCGGCAAGACCAGTATCGCCTCAGCCATCGCTGGAACGACCAAGTATGCCTTTCGAACTTTCAATGCGACAGTGGATAGTAAAAAGCGACTGCAAGAAATTGCGGAAGAGGCTAAATTCTCTGGTGGTCTCGTCCTATTGCTAGACGAGATTCATAGACTAGATAAAATCAAGCAAGACTTTCTTCTGCCACTCTTGGAAAGTGGTCTGGTCATCATGATTGGGGCTACGACTGAAAATCCTTTCTTTTCTGTCACTCCTGCCATTCGTAGCCGTGTTCAAATTTTTGAGTTGGAACCTCTGTCTAACCAAGACGTCAAAGAGGCTCTTCAGATTGCTCTAAGTAACCCTGAGCGTGGTTTTGATTTTCCAGTAGAACTAGATGAGGATGCTCTTGATTTCATCGCAACCTCTACAAATGGAGACCTGCGTTCTGCCTTCAACTCGCTGGATTTGGCCGTTCTATCTACCCCTGAGAATGACAAGGGCATCCGCCACATCACTCTGGACATCATGGAAAATAGCCTGCAGCGGAGCTACATTACCATGGATAAGGATGGGGATGGACACTACGATGTCCTCTCAGCCCTGCAAAAGTCCATCCGTGGCTCAGATGTGGATGCCAGTCTCCACTACGCAGCCCGCTTGATCGAAGCTGGTGATTTGCCAAGTCTCGCGCGTCGCTTGACCGTTATCGCCTATGAAGATATCGGCTTGGCCAATCCTGAAGCCCAGATTCACACCGTGACTGCTATGGATGCCGCCCAAAAGATTGGATTCCCAGAAGCCCGCATTCTCATTGCCAATGTCGTCATTGATTTGGCCCTTTCTCCAAAATCCAGCTCAGCCTATGTGGCTATGGACAAGGCTCTTGCCGATCTCAAAACATCAGGGCACTTGCCTATTCCGCGACACCTGCGTGATGGCCACTACAGTGGAAGCAAGGAACTGGGGAATGCACAAGGCTATCTCTATCCACACAACTATCCTGGAAATTGGGTTAAACAAGACTATCTACCAGAAAAAATTCGCAATCATCACTATTTCCAAGCAGAAGACACTGGTAAATATGAACGGGCTTTGGCTCAAAGAAAGGAAGCCATCGACCGTTTGCGAAAAGTCTGAAATCCTTTTCAAAAAATTGCACTTTCCTCTTGATTTTTTTTGAAAAAGTGGTATCATATAAACATAGAAACGCTGTGGTGTACGACTTCACACTTAAGTGTTGACCGACTATTTTTTGTATTATTAGGGAAACAAAAGTCTTCTAACAGCATGTAGGCCGTCTCACACGGAAACAGCTTCAGTTAGAGCGAGTTGCCCACCTGCTTAATTGCGCGGGTTCAATACAAACCGTGAAGTTTCGGCACCAATACAGCTTTTTTATTTGCCTCCTTAGCTCAGCTGGCAGAGCAGCGGACTCTTAATCCGTGGGTCACAGGTTCGATCCCTGTAGGGGGCATCTAAATACAACAGGAAAAGCCTTGGTTTCAGGCTCTTTGTCAACTGTAGTGGGTTGAAGAAAAGCTAAGATCGAGAAAGGACGGAATTTGTCCTTTCTTTTTTGATATTCAGAGCGATAAAAATCCGTTTTTTGAAGTTTTCAAAGTTCCGAAATCCAAATGCATTTCGTTTGATGAGTTTAATGAGATTATTTGTCGCTTCTAATTTGGCGTTGGAATAGTGTAATTGAAGAGCGTTGACAATCTTCTCTTTATCCTTGAGGAAGGTTTTAAAGACAGTCTGAAAAAGAGGATGAACCTGCTTAAGATTGTTCTCAATGAGTCCGAAAAATTTGTCGTGTTCCTTGTTCTGAAAGTGAAAAAGCAAGAGTTGATAGACATTGTAGTGGT
>NZ_JPFW01000005.1 GCF_000722705.1 Streptococcus mitis | reverse complement strand
AAGTCATATTTCTTCATTTGACTTCTACAATCAGGGCAAGATGGGGCCTTCATAATCCAGTTTAGCGATGATTTCTTTGTGTGTATCCCTATTGATGATATCCATAAATTGGATATTTGGGTCTTTGATATCGAGTAGTTTTGTGATAAAATGTAATTGTTCCATATGAATCTTTCTAATGAGTTGTTTGGTCGCTTTTCATTATAGGTCATATGGGACTTTTTTTCTACACAAAAATAGGCTCCATAATATCTATAGGGGATTTACCCACTACAAATATTATAGAGCCTGGTTTCAAGGCTTTTTTTCGTATCTGTTCTACTTTTGTTCTACCAACGGATACTCACTTAAAATGTTTCGAATAATCGGATGTTCTTTTTCTTTCTTCTCTTTCAAAAGATGACTATATGTTTCTGTTACCTGTTTTATATTTTTGTGACCCATTACATGAGCAAGCAACCTACAGAGCAAGTTGGTCATCTAGGATTTATTTTCTCAAAAAACTTTGAAATTAAGCTTGACATGGAACGCGTTCCATGGTTTATACTGTTTTCAAAAGAAAGAGAGGTAAATATTATGAACATCAAACGTATTTTTTGTGACATGGATGGTACATTATTAAATAGTAAAGGACAGGTCAGTGATAGTAACGCAGCCTTGATCCGTGAAGCAGGAATTCCTATAACTTTGGTATCTGCTAGAGCACCAATGGAAATGAAGGATGCCATCGATGCTCTTCAACTGAAAGGAGTTCAAGTAGCTTTTAACGGAGGATTAATTTATACAATAGGAAATCATCATCAAGTTCAACCTATTCATGTACAAACTATTAAAAATAAAACAGTAAAACAGTTGTTAAGAGGAATACGCCAGCATTTTCCAAAAGTTAGTTTATCTTATTACGATATGAATAACTGGTATTGTGATAAAATAGATGTAGGAATCCTATACGAACAGAGTTTAACTCATCAAAATCCAACACTTATTGAGACTGAAGAACAGTTTTTAGAAGGCCGGGCAAATACTTTTAAAATTATGATGATTTCTTTTGATGAGGAAATGATTCGAGAATTAGAGAAGTATCTTCAAAGTTTATACTTACCCCAAATTACGATTCAACGTTCAGGTAAAGCATATCTTGAAATTACACATCTCTCAGCTAAAAAATCTAAGGGAATTGCTCATGTCCTTCGAAAAGAGCAGTTAGCTAAAGAAGAAACGGCTGCATTTGGTGATGGACATAATGATTTGCCTATGCTTGAAATGGTTGGTTACCCTATTGTGATGGATAATGCCTTTGATGACATCAAAGAGATAGCTTATAAAATAACGAAATCTAATGATGAAGATGGGGTAGGATATGGGATTCATGAATTTTTAAAGTAGGAGCCCAATAATGACAAGTATTAGTGATATAGCTAAAAAAGCAGGTGTGGCTAAATCAACAGTTTCTCGTGTTATCAATCACCATCCTTATGTTTCTGATGAAACACGACAAAAAGTTATGGATCTTATCGCTGAATTGGATTATATGCCTAATCAGCTGGCTCGGGATTTAAGTCGAGGAAAAACACAAAAAATAGGTGTCGTCATCCCACATACACGCCACCCTTATTTTACACAATTAATAAATGGCCTCCTAGATGCTGCTAAAGCTAGCGACTATCAACTTGTCATGATGCCTTCAGATTACAATCAAGAATTAGAAATTTCCTATCTGAAGCAACTCAAAATGGAAGCTATTGATGCTCTAATCTTCACTTCAAGAGCAATTAGCCTTGAGATTATTGAAACTTATGCAAAATATGGACGAATAGTCGTTTGTGAAAAATTGCAGGAATCTAATCTCTTGTCCTATGCTTACCTTGACCGCTACTCTTCATTTGTGGATGCTTTTTCTGCCATGAAAGCACGAGGGCTGAAACAGTTAGTATTGTTATTTTCCAGAAACAATGAATCATCTGCCACATATCAATCAGCACTATTAGCTTATCACCATGTTTATGGGCAACAATCGACTCCACATGCAGTATTTGGAAATATTCATGATTTTAATGATGGCCTGAACCTATCGTATCAATTGATAAACGATGCTCGTATTGACGGTATTTTAGCTACAAGCGATGAAGTTGCTGCGGGGCTTATAAAAGGATATGAAGAAAGTGGGAAAATATATCCCTATATGATTGGGCAGGAACATTTATTAGTTGGACAACTGTTGAAACTCCCAACCATAGACCACAAATCCTATTCTTTAGGAAAATTAGCTTTTAAACAAGCTTTAGCTGAAACAATTAGTCAAGAAGTTTTGATTTCAGAGTTTTTAGCGCAAGATAATTAGTTGCTAAAAGTAGTAAAAGTTTCCAATTCATATAGTTGGAAACTTTTTATCTACTCTTTTTCATGATGTATTTCCGTTCGGGTGACTCAATGATTTCTACGATTTCAAATCCTTCTTTTTGATAGAGGTGCTTGGCTGCTTGATTTGCCTCGAAGACATTTAGAGAAATAGTATCTATGTCTTCATTTTCAAAGGCCAAACTAACAAATTTCCTTAAAGCCTGGCTACCTAAGCCCTGACCCTGTTTCTGGGGATTGATAAAAAATCTCCCTATATGAAGATTCCTGTCTTCTAGCCTGATTTTCTGGACAAGCCCCACAAACTCTTGTCCTTCAAAGATTGAAAAAACTCCTTCTAAATCTTGCAAGGCTTGAAGGGTCAGTGGAAAAGGAATCTTTGGTCCCATCCATTGTTCTTGAAAAGCTTTGCCAAGGGAGTTGGACCATTGGCATACGAGCTGAGCGTTTTCTCTGCTCACCTTTTCTTCAAAACGAATTGTCATCTTGACCTCACCACCTTATCTATATTTCTCCATTATACTACTTCTCCTATTTTTTACGAATAGATAAGTATGATTGATATTTATTTTTTTCTTGTCGGGAGCATTATCGCTTCCTTTCTTGGTCTGGTCATTGACCGTTTTCCTGAGCAATCCATTATCCATCCGGCTAGTCACTGCGATGCCTGTCAGACTCGCTTGCGTCCGTTAGATTTGATTCCTATTCTCTCTCAAGTAATTGGTCGCTTTCGCTGTCACTACTGCAAGGCTCGCTATCCTGTCTGGTATGCCCTCTTTGAACTAGGCTTGGGACTTCTCTTTCTGACTTGGTCATGGGGCTGGATTTCCATAGGACAAGTCATCCTCATCACTGCTGGCTTGACCTTGGGCATCTACGACTTTCGCCATCAGGAATATCCCTTACTAGTCTGGATGACTTTCCACCTAATCCTAATGGTCTGCTCTGGCTGGAATCTGGTCATGGTCTTCTTCCTTATCCTTGGAATTTTGGCTCATTTTATCGATATCCGCATGGGCGCAGGGGATTTTCTCTTTCTAGCTTCTTGCGCTCTCGTATTTAGTGCGACTGAACTACTGATCTTGATTCAGTTCGCTTCTGCAACAGGCATCCTAGCCTTTCTCCTGCAAAAGAAAAAGGAAAGACTTCCTTTCGTGCCTTTCCTCTTACTCGCTGCTTGTTTGATTATTTTTGGTAAGCTACTGCTTGTTTGATAAAGTCCTCAATCGGCTCTCCTTGGTGGAGAGCTTTTACGATTTTCGAACCGACGATCACGCCATCTGACACCGCATTGAAACGTTCCACATCAGCTTGACTTGATACACCAAAACCTGTCAAGACTGGAATGTCAGCTACTTGATGCAATTGCGCCAAGTGCTTGTCCAAGTCTGCACGGTAATTTCCTGACTTCCCTGTCACCCCATTGATGGCAACGGCATAGACAAAGCCTTCTGCCCCTTCAATCAACTCTTTCTGTCGCTCAAGTCCTGTTGTCAAGCTAACTAGGGGAATCAAGGCAATATCTGTATCTGCCAAAAAGGGCTCCACAAAGTTGGCATGTTCATGAGGCAGGTCTGGGATAATCAAGCCCTTAACCGCTGTATCTGCCAAATCTTTGACAAATTTCTCAACACCGTACTGAAAAAGGGGGTTAAAGTAGGTCATAATGACCAGTGGAACTTCTGTTTGAATGGTTTTCAAGGTTTCAACCAAAGCCTGGGTAGAAGTCCCATGAGCTAGACTGCGCAAGCCTGCTTCTTCGATAACAGGTCCATCTGCAACAGGGTCTGAAAAGGGAATGCCCACTTCAATGGCAGAGACATTCAAATCTTCTAAAAAGTGGATTGTTTCAGCGAGTCCATCCAAACCTTTCTCGTGGTCTCCAGCCATGATATAGGGAACAAAAATTCCCTTTCCAGCTGCTTTGATAGCATTTAATTTTTCTGTTAATGTCTTAGGCATGAGCTTCTCCCTTCTTTGCTGCATCTGCTTCCAAGCGGTCTTTGACTTGGACCACATCCTTGTCCCCACGACCTGATAGGCAGACAATCATGGACTTATCTGGGCCGAGTTCTTTGGCCAATTTCACCGCAAAGGCAATGGCATGGCTAGATTCCAAGGCTGGGATAATCCCTTCCACACGAGACAAGAGTTGGAATCCTTCCAAAGCTTCCTCGTCTGTCACAGGAACATAGCTGGCACGTTTGATATCATGATAGTGAGAGTGTTCTGGACCGATACCAGGATAGTCCAAACCTGCTGAGATAGAGAAGGCTTCAAGAATTTGACCATGAGCATCTTGGAGCACATCCATGAGAGAACCGTGGAGGACACCTGGACGTCCCTTGGTCAAGGTCGCTGCGTGGTGCTCTGTATCCACACCAAGTCCTGCTGCCTCAGCCCCATACATGGCTACTGACTCATCTTCTACAAATGGATGGAAGAGACCAATGGCATTAGAACCACCACCGACACAGGCTACTAGGGCATCTGGTAAATCTTGGCCTGTCAAGTCACGGTACTGTTGTTTGGCTTCTCGACCGATGACACTTTGGAAGTCACGAACGATTTCTGGGAATGGATGAGGTCCTAAGGCAGAACCAAGGATATAGTGGGTATCATCGATATTTGCCACCCATGAACGAAGGGCTGCATTGACCGCGTCCTTGAGCACGCGCGAACCATCTGTCACGGCCTCGACCTTGGCACCCAAAAGCTCCATACGGAAGACATTGAGGGCTTGGCGTTTAACATCTTCCTCACCCATGTAGATGGTACATTCCATGTTAAAGAGGGCCGCAGCTGTTGCAGTTGCTACACCGTGCTGACCAGCACCAGTTTCAGCGATGATTTTCTTTTTGCCCATGCGTTTAGCCAGAAGAACTTGTCCCAAGGCATTGTTAATCTTGTGAGCCCCTGTATGGTTAAGGTCTTCCCGTTTGAGATAAATCTTGGCTCCGCCGATATGCTGGGTCAAGTTTTTTGCGTAGTAAAGAGGAGTTTCACGTCCCACATACTGGCGCAAAAGTTGGTTCAATTCCTCTTGGAAACTTGGGTCTGCCTGACTTTCACGATAAGCCTTCTCCAACTCCAAAACTGCCGTCATCAATGTTTCTGGGACAAAACGTCCGCCGAATTTTCCGTAAAATCCATCTTTATTTGGTTCTTGATATGCCATTCTTTGCCCTCTCTATAAATCTTCTAATCTTTTCCTGATCTTTTTGTCCATCTGTCTCCACTCCGCTCGATACATCGACTGCATAGGGAGTAAAGTGTTGAATTGCTTTTGCTACATTGTCTTCCTTAAGCCCACCTGCGATAAAAAATGGCTGAGCTAGTCCTGTCGTATCCAGTTGGCCCCAGTCAAAGGTCTGACCACTCCCTGCCACAGGGGCATCAAAGAGTAGATAATCTGCCTGAGAATTGGGGACATGACCCTCTCCATCCACCTGCACAGCCTGAATACTGGCACAAGGCAAATTCTCAAACAAATCATCTGCCACCTGACTGTGAACTTGAACCAAGTCCAATCCAACTTTTTCAATCGCTTCTAGCAATTCTGCCCGACTTGGTGAAACAAATACACCAACCTTTTTTACATCTGAAGGAATGAGCTTTGCCAGCTCGGCAGCCTCTTCCAAGGTCACCTGTCTCTTACTAGGTGCGAAGACAAAACCGATGTAGTCTGCTCCTGCTGAAACGGCTGTTTCCACCGCTTCTTTGGTAGATAGTCCACAAATCTTAACCTTTGTCAATCTGCAACTCCTTGATTCTCTGGGCTACATCCTCTGCCTGCATGAGAGCTGTTCCCACCAAAATTCCGTTAAAGTATGGTGCTACTCGTTCCGCATCCTGCCCTGTGAAAATAGCAGATTCAGAAATGTAATAGCGACCTTCTTCAAAGTGCTGGGCCAAATCTACACTGGTCTGCAAGTCGACTTCAAAGGTGGTCAAATTGCGATTATTAACCCCAATAATCTCAGCACCAAGTCTGTGGGCCACTTCTAGTTCAGCTAGATTGTGAGTCTCCACCAAGACTTCTAGACCAAGCTCTGTCGCGTAGTCGTAGAGTTCCTTGAGACGTTCTTCTGACAAGGCAGCCACAATGAGCAAGATAACTGTCGCACCGGCATTGCGAGCACGGATGATTTGCTTTTCATCGATAATAAAGTCCTTGTTGAGCGTCGGAATGTTTACCTGACTGGAAATCTCTCGTAGATAATCCAAATGTCCTTTAAAGAAAACCTCATCTGTTAAAACCGAAATCATCACTGCGCCATTTGCTTCATAAGTCTGGGCCTGTTGCACAATATCCACATCGAGATTGATATCTCCCAGACTAGGGCTAGCCTTCTTGACTTCAGCGATTACCTGTAAACGGTCTTTGTGTTGTTTTAGATAGTCAGCCAAGCGATAGGTCTGACGCAGGGGCTGGATTTCCTCCAGCTCCATCTGCTCAACCTCACGCGCCTTCTGCTCCAAAATTCGTGCTAAAAATTCCTGACTCATTTTTGGTACTCCTGTAACAGTCTGAGTTTTTCAAGGGCCTTGCCACTAGCAATCACTTGACGGGCCAAGGCAACTCCTTCCTTGATACTAGCTACCTTACTATTAGCATAGAAACCAAGACCAGCATTTAAGACTGTAGTTTCCAAGAATGGACTTGGTTCATTTTTAAGAACGCTAAGCAAAATTTCTGCATTTTCCTGAGCATTGCCACCACGGATATCTTCGATAGCGTAGCGTTCCATCCCCAGATCTTCTGGAGTAAAGCTTGACAAGGTGATTTCGCCATTTTCAAGAAGAGCAATCTTGGTTGTTCCGTTCAAGCCAGCTTCATCAAGACCTTCTGGTCCAGCAACCACGATGGCACGTTTGCGACCCATGTTTTTCAAAACCTGAGCTGTACTTTCTAGCAGTTCTGGACGACTAATCCCAAGAAGCTGAGTTTCCAAAGCCATTGGGTGAATAAGTGGACCAGTCAAGTTCATGATCGTTGGAATTCCTAGTTCCAAACGAGCTGGCATGATGTATTTCATGGCTGGGTGCATATTTTTAGCAAAGAGAAAGACGATGCCAGTTTTATCAAATACCTTACCTAGTTCAGCTGGTTTGAGGTCTAGATTGATACCCAAGGCTTCGAGGACATCCGCAGAACCAGATTTAGAAGAAATCGAACGGTTACCGTGCTTGGCCATGTGAACACCACCACCAGCCAAGACAAAGGCTGCAGTTGTCGAAATGTTAAAGCTGAAGGACTTGTCCCCACCTGTACCACAGTTGTCCATGGCATCATGAATCTCAGTTGGAATATGTTGAGCATGCCCTCTCATGACTTGGGCAATGGCAGTGCGTTCTTCAGGTGTTTCCCCCTTCATCTTAAGAGCCAAAAGGAGAGAAGCAATCTGTGCCTCTGTTACACGTCCAGTTACGATACGCTCAATGACGTCCGTCATTTCCACACCTGATAAATTTTCAAATTTTGCTAATTTTTCAATAATCTCTTTCATCCTAGTTTCCTCACTTTACAACCTTTTCGATAAAATTCCGAATAGAAGACAAGCCATCTGGCGTTCCGATACTTTCTGGATGGTACTGGAAGCCATAAATTGGAAGTGTTTTGTGTTGAATTCCCATAATGGCCTGGTCATCAGTCGAACGAGCTGTCACTTCAAAGTCTTCTGGCATTTCTTCAATCAAAATACTATGGTAACGCATGACCGCACGGTCATCCTCAATGCCTTGATACAAAACAGATGGCGCTTCAAAGCTGATATTGCTCTGTTTCCCATGCATGACTTTTGGTGCCAAGCCTAACTTCCCACCAAAGACTTCTGCGATGGCTTGGTGACCCAAACAAATCCCTAGAATCGGTTTCTTGCCTGCAAAGTCACGAATCATATCTTCCATCTTTCCAGCATCAACTGGCCAACCAGGACCAGGAGAAAAGACCAGACCATCTGCTTTTTCAGCTTCTTCATACAGCTTAGGATCATCATTTCTCAAGACCTGCACTTCTGCAAAATTCCCAATGTACTGCGCCAAGTTATAGGTAAAAGAATCATAGTTGTCAATCAATAAAATCATAGTCTTAGTTCTCCAATTCTAGTCATAGATTTAGCCTTGTTAATGGTTTCCTGGTATTCGTTTTTTGCGATAGAGTCATAGACAATCCCTGCCCCAGCCTGCACATAGGCTGTTTGATTTTTGAGAATCATAGTTCGGATGGCAATGGCGAAGTCCATATCACCCGTCGCAGACAAGTAGCCAATTGCTCCTGCGTATACACCCCGTTTTTCCGTTTCCAGTTCATAGATGCGTCTCATAGCTCGAATCTTTGGTGCTCCTGAAACTGTTCCAGCTGGAAGTGTTGATTTCAAGGCATCCATAGCAGTGAGTTCTGGAAGCAAACGCCCTTTCACCACACTGGTCAAATGCATAACATAGCGGAAGAGCTCCACTTCCATATACTTGGTGACTTGGACACTGGCCGTTTCAGAGATGCGGCCGATATCATTGCGTCCCAAGTCTACCAACATCCGATGTTCTGCTGTTTCCTTCTCATCAGAGAGGAGGTCTGTTGCCAAGGTCTTATCCTCTTCATCCGTAGCTCCTCTTGGTCGTGTACCTGCAATCGGATTGGTTGTCACGATGCCATTTTTAACTGAAACCAAACTTTCAGGACTAGCTCCGATGATTTGATAACCCCCAAAGTCATAGAAATAGAGGTAATTAGATGGATTGGTCACGCGAAGATTTCTGTAGAAGTCAAATGGATTGCCAGTAACTTCTGCTGAGAAGCGTTGACTGAGTACACATTGGAACATATCCCCGTTACGAATCAAGTCACGAGCGGTTTCCACCATTTCTTCAAACTTCTGAGGGGCAATATGCGGTTTGAAGTCCAGCGGAGATAAATCCAAGTCTTCAAATTCATTTGGAGCAGGGATGCGTAATTCCTCAAGCACTTGGTTCAAGGCTTTTTCCAAGTCTTCTTGACTGCGATTGCTATAAAGAGCATCCTCGATAACATGGATTTTTTCCTTCTTGTGGTCAAAAACCATGTAGCTCTCATAAACAAAGAAATGTATGTCTGGCGTTCCAATTGTATCCTCAGGGATTTGACCGATTTCTTCATAAAGAGAAATCATATCGTAACCGACAAAGCCAATAGCTCCCCCACCAAAAGGTAGATCTGAATGGTGCTGGCTCTTATGAGTCACTTCATAAAGGAAATCCAAAGGATCCCGATCAATCACTTGACCATTTTGATAAAGTACCCCATTTTCAAACTTAATCTCAAAAACAGGATTATAGGCTAAGATAGAAAAACGAGCGGTTTCCTTGTCTCTCGGAATACTCTCTAAGATAACCTTGTGTTGCCCCTTTAGGCGCATATAAGCCAAGATTGGTGATAAGACATCTCCATGAATGATTCGTTCCATTGTAATTTCCCTTTCAGTTCTACTTCTAGTCCGTGGCGACTGTATGAAAAATCCCCACGCAAAATAACTTGCGTGAGGACGAAATTCGCGGTGCCACCTCAATTATAGGATTTCTCCTATCTCTCATTCCTGTCTCAGATACCTCCTGTAACAGGCTGTGCGATAAAGGGCACTCCCTTGAGAATTATGTTTTCTTCTCTCGTTTCAGATGGACCCAACCTTACAACTTTCTCTGCTTGTTTCCAGCAACCACAAGCTCTCTGTGAGAGAAAGGACTGTAATTTTTCCATCTATTATTTTTTAGCTTCTAGGTAGTCTGCAATTGCAGCTACGTCCTTGTCTCCACGACCAGAGACATTGATGATGATAATGTCGTCTTTACTTAGTTTTGGTGCACGTTTAACCGCTTCTGCGATAGCGTGCGAACTTTCAATCGCTGGGATAATTCCTTCTGTCTTGCTTAGAAGGAGCAGGGCTTGAACAGCTTCTTCATCTGTCGCTGCCACATATTCCACGCGACCAGAATCTTTAAAGTAGGCGTGTTCTGGGCCAACCCCTGGATAGTCCAAACCAGCTGAGATAGAGTAAACTGGAGCCAGCTCTCCATCTTCCTTAAAGACTGCATAGGTCTTCATACCGTCGACAATTCCGATACTACCTTTTGTCATAGTAGCTGCGTGCTTGTCTGTATCAAGTCCATGACCAGCAGCTTCGACCCCAACCAATTTGACTTCTTCATCAGCCACATATTGTGAAAAAGCACCGATAGCATTGGAACCACCACCTACACAGGCAATAACGTAGTCTGGTAAACGACCTTCTTTTTCTAAGATTTGACGACGAGATTCTTCACTGATGACCTTTTGGAACTCATGAACAATTGTAGGATAAGGATGAGGGCCTACGGCAGATCCCAAAACGTAGAAGGCTTCAAGGTCATTCATCCATGCTCCAAAGGCTGCATCAACCGCATCCTTAAGGGTACGAGTCCCTGTTTCAACTGCGTGAACAGTTGCTCCCATCATCTCCATTCGGAAGACATTGAGACGTTGACGTTCCACATCCTCTGCCCCCATGTAGACATCACAGGCCATACCAAACTTGGCTGCAGCCGCTGCTGTCGCAACACCATGTTGACCAGCTCCTGTTTCTGCGATCACTCGTTTTTTGCCCATACGTTTAGCAAGAAGAATTTGTCCTAAAACGTTATTAAGCTTGTGAGAACCCAGATGGTTAAGATCTTCGCGCTTGAGATAAATCTTAGCGCCACCTAGGTGGTCTGTCAAACTTTCCGCAAAATAGAGCGGTGTTTCGCGACCTGAATAGTCTTTTAAGTAATGGCGAAACTCTGCCAAAAACTCTGGATCATCCTTGTACTTGTCAAATGTCACTTCCAACTCATCCAACAAAGCCTGAATCGGCTCCGGTACAAAACTACCACCAAATTGTCCAAAATAACCTTTAGTTGTCATAAAAATTTTCCTCTTTCCGTATGAATCCGGCCTTTTTGTTTGCTTTTAGTAGTAGGCAAGGAGCTGCAGATAGAACTCAAGTTCATCAAAGCGACTTAACGCCCTAATAAAAGATAAACAAAATGACGGATAGAAAAACGCCCACACACAGAATTAAATCCGTGTGAGGGCGTTAGTAACGCGGTGCCACCTCAATTATAAAGGGACTATCCCCTTTACATCTCTACCTTGTCTAACAACAAGTTGCACTGTAAGGTGTGCGCACCGAATTTTCATTGTTTCAAATTCATTTTTAAAATCAGCCCACTTTCACTACTTCCAACCACCTGTTCACAATCACCACAGGCTCCCTGAAGATCAAAAATAGTTACTTTTCTGATTTATTGAACTTATTTTAATACTTTGTTTTTTCTTTGTCAAGACTTTTTTACGATTTTTTTGATAAAGTTAGCACTTTTTCAGAAACTGTTTTGAAAGTCTCAATGATATAGTCCACTTCTTCATCGCTTAATTTAGTGTGAAGAGGAAGGGTAATTTCATTTTCAAAGAAGGCATAGGCTCTTGGATAATCTGCCATATCAAAACCAAGATTCTTATAGGCTGTCAAGAGCGGAAGCGGTTTGTAGTGGACGTTACTTGCAATTCCTGCTTTGGCCAATTCTTGGATGATGAGGTTGCGTTCTTCTAAACTTGCTCCTTCTACATGGGTGATGTAGAGGTGGCGTGAAGATTCGACACTATCAGTCTTGTGTGCCAATGGACGAATGCAAGAACCTGCAAAACCACGATCATAACGGTCCACGATGTCTTTACGACGCTCTAGCAAACCAGGGTAACGGTCCAATTGTACCAAACCAAGCGAAGCCATGATATCAGTCATATTGCACTTGTAGGCTGGTGTGACGATATCGTACTCCCATGAGCCCAGTTGCATCTTGGCAAGAGCATCCTTAGTTTGACCATGAAGGGAAAGGATTTGGAATTCCTTGTACATCTCTTCGTCATCAATCGCTGGATTGGCTTTCCAAGTCGCACTTCCTCCCTCCGCAGTTGTAAAGTTCTTAACTGCGTGGAATGAGAAGGAAGTAAAGTCGGCGATTGATCCAGCTGGTTGTCCTTTATAAGTAGACCCCAAAGCGTGGGCACTATCAGAAACAATCACGATACGGTTAAAGGCTTTTTGCCACTTGCTTGCAGCAGTAAAGAGGTCACGTTTTTTCTCCACGACTTGGAGCAAACGATCATAGTCGCAAACAATCCCCGCAAGCTCTACTGGGATGATCACCTTGGTTTTTTCAGTGATAGCTTGCTCAAGCAAGTCATAGTCCATCTCAAAAGTATCTGCTTGAATATCCACCATGACAGGGGTTGCTCCTACGTGTGTGATGACACTACATGAAGCTGTATAGGTCATGGCTGGAACGATAACCTCATCACCAGGTCCAACTTCCAAGACGCGCAAAATCAACTCAAGCGCGGCTGTCGCAGAATTGAGGCAGACAGTCTTAGGTGTCTGTGTATATTGAGACAAGCGACGCTCTAGTTCTTTTGTCTTTGGACCAGTTGTAATCCAACCAGAACGCAGGGTATCCGCTACTTCAGCAATTTCTGCTTCTGTGATATCGGGTGGTGAAAATGGAATATTGTAATTTGGCATCGATTTGCTCCTTTTATCTGTACTCATTTTCTCATGACTACTTTATTTTAGCACTTCAAACACGGTTTGAAACATGATTTTGATGTCTCCAAGGAAACTAAACTCTCGGATATAGGCGAGATTATAGCGCATCTTTTCAGGAAGAACATGTTCTACATAGGCTTGATCAACTGACAGACCTTTTTCAGTCATTTGACTGATGATGCTGTCCTCATCCTTGTAGTTGATGCTGGCTGGAGAGGTAATCCCTGCTGGCAAAAGCAAGGTCGCCATCATTTCAGGGCTATACTGTTCTGTATAACGTGGCACTTCAGGACGTGTACCGACAAAGGACATTTCGCCTTTAAGGACATTGACCAACTGAGGCAGTTCGTCCAAACGCACACGGCGGATGAAATTTCCAACCTTGGTAATACGGCTGTCGTTAGCAGAAGTTACCAGACTCCCTTTTTTATCCGCATCCGTCACCATGGTACGGAACTTCCAAATCTTGAACCGACGGTTGTACTGGGTCACGCGCTCTTGTTTGTAAATCACTGGCCCCTTGCTATCCAACTTGATCCAAATGCTCAAGATGAGAAAGATGGGAGAGGTCAGAACCAGTACAACCAAGGCCAAAACCCAGTCCAAGCAACGCTTGAAAATCAGCGAACCCTTCCTTTTAGAGACAAGCTGGTAGTAAGACTCAACCTCGCTTGATTTCATTTCCACGGGCAAGTCTTCCCATTTCAGCATGCTGTTTCTCCTTTGTTTTTATTATACTATTTGTCAACATTTTTCATTATACCACAAAATGGAAAAGGCGGTGAAAGAAATCTGTAATTTGAAGGATTTCATTCTCATACTCAATGAAAATCAAAGAATATTAGGCCATGGCCCCTGCCTGCAAGCTATACATCTTGTGATAGGTTCCTCCCAAGGCCAAGAGTTCCTCATGGGTTCCACTCTCGATAATGCGTCCTTTATCCAAAACATAGATACAGTTGGCATCTTGGATGGTAGAAAGACGGTGGGCAATGGCAATGGTTGTCCGCCCCTGTCTCATCTTCGCCAGAGAAGCTTGAACCATACTTTCTGTTTCAGAGTCAATATTGGCAGTCGCTTCATCCAAAATCAGGATTTTAGGCTGACTAGCGACTGTTCTGGCAAAAGCAAGAAGCTGGCGTTGACCAGTTGAAAAGCTCGAACCACGCTCAGACACAGGTGCATCATATCCCTGTGGAAGTTCTTGGATAAAGGAATCTGCATCGACAAAGGTAGCCGCAGCCTGAACCTCTTCGTCACTGAGATCTTGGTACATGGCGATATTGGACTTGATGGTTCCATGATAGAGGAAGGGGTCTTGCAAGACCAGCCCGATGTTTTTTCTCAGCTCTTCCTGACTGAAATCCCTGATATCCACACCATCCAAGAGGACCCACCCTGACTGAAATTCATAAAAGCGCATGAGGACATTGATAATGGAAGATTTCCCCGAGCCTGTATGCCCCACAAAAGCAATGGTCTCACCCTTGTTAACGGAAAAGGAAATATCATCCAGAATCTGGTGCTTGCCATCATAAGAGAAACACACATGTTCAAAACGGATATTGCCTTCTTGGACTTTGGCTTGCCCATCTTTTTGAAAAGGTTCATAGATCTTCTCGTCAATCAAGGCAAATACACGCCCTGCAGATACCATGGACGTTTGAAGGGTTGAAAAGTTTTGCGTCACCTCGATCAAGGGATCAAAGAGGCGATTGATGTACTGGATAAAGGCATACATAGTTCCGGCCGTTATCCCGATAGAAAGACCACGGTAGCCAAAATAGGCCATCAAGACAGCATAACCCATAAGTTTCAGTAAACTCATGGCAGGTCTCAAAAAGAGGGCATCCAAGGCTACAGAACGATTGGCATAGACCAAGTGTTCTTGGTTGATTTCATCAAATTCTGCCTGCAGGCGCCTCTCTTGATTAAAGGCCTGGATTATCCTGATTCCCTCAATATTCTCTGCCAGCTTACTATTGATATCCGACAAGAGACTTCTAGTTTTTTCGATAATCTTGACTGACTTTTTCCGATAGAGATTGACCAAAAGGAAAATCAAGGGGAGAAAGAACAAGACTAAGGTTGTCAAACGAAAATCCAACACCAACATGGTATAAAGGGTTGTCAGAAAGATGAAAACTGCTGAGATAAAGCTGGATAAAATCCCCGAAAACATATCGCTGATGGTTTCGGTATCATTGGTCAAACGAGAGACGATGGAGCCTGCTGGCGTCTTGTCAAAATAAGACATGCCTAGTTTCTCCATATTGGCAAAGGCATCGCGACGAATATCCCTAACAATACTGTAAGACACGCGCGCAAAGAGAAGATTGCCGACATACTGAACTAGAGTTTGTAGGATATAAAGGCCATAGTAGGCCAGTAAAACGGTAACGGCCAGTTGGTTAAGATTGCTGAGGTACTGGTCGATAAAGTGGGAGGCCACAAGAGGAATAACACTTTTAATGACTGTCGTTGCTAGGAGAAAACTGAGTGCCAAAAAAGTCAGGAGTCCATAAGGTTTGAGATAGGACATCAAGCGCTTCAATACAGCCCATTGTTCTCGTTTATTCTGCATCTTCTTCTCCTTTCATTTCCAACTGCTGAGACTGGTAGGTTTGGGCATACCAGCCATCCAGAGCTAGCAAGTCATCGTGTGTGCCCCGTTCGATGATTTGGCCATTTTGCAGAACCAAAATCAAATCTGCATGGACAACTGCACTGAGGCGATGAGCTGTGATAATGGTTGTCTTGTCCTTGCGCGTTTCCTTGAGGTTGTCGATAATCGCATACTCTGTCTTAGCATCCACGGCGGACAAGGAATCATCTAAAATCAAGATATCGGGGTCTAAAATCATAGCCCGACTCATGGCCAAACGTTGTTTTTGTCCACCCGATAAGCTGACCCCTTTTTCACCGATAATGGTATTAAATCCCTGAGGCATCTCTGTAATATCTTGATAGACTTGAGCAAGCTTCGTCGCTTCTACCACTTGTGGAACTGTTAAACTTGGATTTCCAAAACGAACATTCTCGAGGATAGAAGTCGCAAAGAGAAACTGGTCCTGAGGAACATATCCCATGAGACTGCGAAGGTCTGTCAGACGATAGTCCCGAATATCATGACCGTTTAGGTAAATAGCACCCTTATCCACATCGTATTCACGCAAGAGGAGTTTAATCAAGGATGTTTTCCCAGAGCCTGTCTGTCCGACCAAGCCCAGAGTTTGCCCTTTTTCCAAACTAAAGTGAATATCCGTCAGTGTCTCCTCATTTTCAAAGGCAAAACGATCAATGGCGTACTCCAAGCATCCATTTTCAATACCATCTAAAGGAAACTCTGGATCTTGTACAGGTGATTGCTGAGACAAAAGTTCCTCAATCCGCTGGTAAGAAACCTTCCCTCGCTGGGTGATATTAAAGAGGAATCCGATGGCCATAAGAGGCCAGACCAACATATCCAAGTAACTGATAAAGGTGACCAGATTTCCGACTGTAATCTGCCCTTTCTGAACCATCAAGGAGCCAAACAAGAGGGTTAAAACATAGGAGGAACCAACAAACAAGAGAACCATGGGGTCAAAGAGACTATCGTATTTCATGGTTTGGAGGTTCTTTTGGAAGGTCAATTCATTGACCGCCTGGAAAGACTTCAACTCGTCCGCCTGGTATCCGAAAGACTTGGTCACTTTGATACCTGATACGGACTCCTGCACCTTGTTATTGAGTTCAGAAAAGGCAGTCTGTGATTCGCCAAAGGCCTTATGTGTCTTTCTACCTAAACGACTGGTCGCATAAGCCATGAAAGGTAAGGGAAGAATGGCAACCAAGGTCATCTGCCAGGAAATGCTAAAGAGCATGGTCATCAAGGTCACCAGCGCCGTGATAGAGGCATCCACGGCAGACATAACACCGCCACCTGCTAAACGCGTTAGGGCATTGATATCATTGGTTGCGTGCGCCATCAGGTCCCCCGTCCGATAGGTCTGATAAAAAGCTGGAGACATTTTTGTAAAATGCTCAAATAAGCGAGAGCGCATAATCTGTCCCAAACGGTAGGAAGTCCCGAGGATATACATACGCCAAACATAGCGCAGATAGTACATACCAAAGGCTGCAAGAAGCAAGTAAAATAGGTCAAGAAGGAGATCATGTTGGGTTAATTGTCCCGATGTGATAGCATCAATAACCCGCCCCATAACCATAGGTGGAATAAGATTTAGAGCGGAAACCAAGACCAGGGCCACAATTCCGACTAGATAACGGCGTTTTTCTAACTTGAAAAACCACCAAAGTTTTTGAATAATGGACATAAAATCCCTTTCTGATTGCAAATGGAAACCTGAGGCCAAGACCCCAGGTTTTTCTTATTCATAGGTTACGACTGTGACCGCACCCTTGTCATACTCAGCGATAAAGATGTTAGCTACATTGTCATGCCCTTGCTTGCTGAGATTATCAAGCAGCCAGTCTTCGCTACGGCCAATCGATTCCAAGACATCGACTTGGATCACACCGTCAGTCACAACTGGATACTTAGGATTTTCATCTCCCATTTGGACCACGATGAGTTGGCCATTTTGCTCCTGCACAGCTCGTTTAACTTGCTTCATCTGGAAAATTCCTTGGCTACGAAGTTTGAGAGCAACATCTGCCGCAGACAAACCAACTGAACGACAGGCTTCTGGGTCAATCTGCCCATTTTTGATGAGCAGAGTCGGTTTACCATCAATCAAGCGTTTGACAAAACGAACATTGTTATTGAGCCACTTGAGGGTCAAGACCAAAATCGTCCACATCATCAAAATCACTGCATACTGGAGAATACTGATAGAACTATTGTAAATCACCCCACCGATGATACCACCGAGAACATAGTTCTGAATTTGGTCTGTCGCAGAGTTAGGTGCTAGGTTCCCCTTTCCTGTCACATTGATAACAAAAACCAGCGAGAAGAGCCCCAAGGCCAGTTTGATTAAAATTTCCATATAATTGAGTGTCATTTGTTTACCTCCACCAATTCAATAGCGTCTGTTTGATGCAATTCTAATTTCTCTAAAAGATACTTGTCTGGTTGGCTCCCGTTCATGGCACGATAGACATTTGAACCTACCTTGACAAGCGCTCCATCAGTGGCTGCAGAAGTATTGACATAAACTTCTGATTTATCCACTCCCAAGTCTTTGGAAACAACCTCTATGAAATGAAGTGAAGTTTGAAATTGGTTGTTAGAGGCTTGATTGGTCTGGTATTTTGAAATTGTCACCAAAAGCATGGCCACTAAGGTCAAGGCCAAAATCATGACCAATTCCCGAAACTTAGTCCCCTTTTTATCTCGATAGGCCTTAAAAGCAAAAAATCCTGTGATAGCTAGGAGAACAATTCCAAAGCCAATCATGATGCCATTTTGTTGACTGATTTGGCTAAGCACATAGTCATATGAGTAAAATTTCATTTATTTTCACTCCCTTTCATAAAATCATTCTTCATTATAAACGAAAGAGAGTGATTTTTCAAGCCATACGTTGGGGAAATAGACTTATCAGACCAATTTCTCTAACTAATGACTCAAATACCTGTTTCAAGATTCTAATTTTGATAATTGATAAGAATAGACACTAGGAATTATCACTACAAAGAAAAGTGTCAAGAAGAATACCCAGTAAACATATAGTTGTACAAAGGAATTTAGAAACAATAACAATCCTCCTAACACCCAAATTTTTCCAGCTAATCGATGTGTTTTTCTCCAGTTTTTATCACTCTCCAAGGTCCACGGAAGTCGAATACCGATTATATAATTTCGGTGTGTTTTTGGTAGATAATTTCCAATTACGATCATAACGACTCCCATAAAAATCTGAGCTAGTAGCCCACTCATCATGGAATAACCCAAAGATTCTCCAAAGATAGAAATCATTAATAGACAAGATACAAAAGGAATAATCCAGTAAATCAAAACTTGTATTTTTGAACTGATATTGCTAGATTTAGGATCCTTAATCATTAAAAATAGAAGCAACCAATGCATCAAAAGCATGAGAGTAGGTAATCCAAAGATAGCAGACATTTTATGATTGTAGCCATCTGCTTGACCCAGTAGATTAAAATGAGTGGGTATCTCCTCTGGTAATTGATTCCAGAAAACACAACCTACAAGGGAAGGTAGTAGGATGAGAATGCTCGTAAATAATACCAATTTCTTATTGACTTTTATCTTCATCAAAATGATCTCCTTTCAGATCTGCTAACCAAACCATTATATCCTCTAAAACCGATGTATTTAACTCATAATAAATAAAGTTTTTTTCTTTCATTTCATGAATCAAATCCGCTGCTTTCAAAATCGTGAGATGATGTGAAATAGTTGCACTAGTCAACTCGAATTGACTGGCAATTTCTCCTGCAGGTAATCTACCTGTTTTGAGTAAATTCAAAATCTCTCTCCTAACTGGATGAGATAAGGCTTTAAAGCTATTTGCAAAACTCATAATGACTCCTTTCCCTTTGTAATATTAGTAGGGCTAGGACTAAGCAAGGTAGAACTGATAGCATTCCTGTCGGTGGTGGGCCTAAAATCAAGAGGCTTGAAACTTTTTCTCCTGGTAATTGAAAGAGTGAACCAATACCTGCAGTTGCATTGATTGCCCCATGAAATAGGGCAGAAGCCCAGATAGAACCTGTCTTTTCCAACAACCAGCTCAACAATATTCCTACGCTAAAACAAAATAGAAACATGGCGACAACTCCCAAAACAGGATAAGCAAAATAAGATAGTCCATAATTATAGCCTTGCAAATTGATTGGTAGATGCCAAAGACTCCAAATGAGACCAAGCAAGACATGAGTATGGACTATTGAAAAGCGTCCTCTTAGAGCTGGGTAAAGATAGCAACGCCAACCAATTTCCTCTCCCAATGCAAAGAAACTATTAAGAAAAGGAGCGTAGGTCAAACTAGCTAGGATTTGAATCAAGACCAAGGAAGATAAGGGAATGGCTGATTGAGAGACACCTTTTTCTTGTAAGATGGCTTGAATAGATTCAAAATCAAGGCTGAAATTGCTAGGGAATACAAGAAAATAAAGTCCTGCTCCTAAAAAACTGATGACTGCTGGTAACCAGATAGCTAGTAAGTAAAAGCGCCAGTTACTCTTGAGATTCACGACTAATTTAGATTTGATTCCACTAGGTTGATTCGTGATTTTCCCTAAGAGAAAGACTGCAAGCGCAGGCATCCACATGGCTACAATACTAGCAAGCTGACTCCATGGAGAATTTAGACCAACACCACTTAGCCATAGTGCCAGCCATATTATCCAAGCAAGGGAATAAGCCAAGACCACAAAAAGAAGGATTGTTCTCTTATTTGACATATATGTACACTTCGCTTTCTATTTAGATGTTTTTCTAAATAACATTATACACCTTTCCATTCTAAATACAAGAACTATTTAGATTTTTTTCAAAATAGTTTCAAGAGTTTTTGTTTTCTAAGGATAGAATATAAAGAATAAGTTTCCAAACTAGAAACTCGCTGGCTTTACTTTTTTTTGATAAAATATAAGAAATACATCTAGAAAAGGTACATACTATGAAACTCATCTCATGGAATATTGATTCCCTCAACGCAGCCCTAACTAGTGACTCAGCTCGCGCGAAATTGTCCCAAGAAGTCCTACAAACCTTGGTCGCTGAAAATGCTGATATCATCGCTATCCAAGAAACCAAGCTTTCTGCCAAGGGTCCTACAAAGAAACACTTGGAAATTTTAGAGGAACTCTTCCCAGGCTACGAAAATACGTGGCGCTCTTCCCAAGAACCTGCCCGCAAAGGCTATGCTGGTACTATGTTCCTCTATAAGAAAGAACTCACACCCACTATCAGATTCCCAGAAATCGGTGCTCCTTCTACCATGGACTTGGAAGGTCGTATCATCACTCTAGAATTTGATGAATTTTTCGTTACCCAAGTTTACACACCAAATGCTGGCGATGGTCTCAAACGCTTGGAAGAACGTCAAGTCTGGGATGTCAAATATGCAGAGTACTTGGCTGAACTAGACAAAGAAAAACCAGTCCTTGCGACTGGTGACTACAACGTAGCCCACAATGAAATCGACCTTGCAAACCCTGCCAGCAACCGCCGTTCACCAGGATTTACCGACGAGGAGCGTGCTGGATTTACCAACCTTTTGGCAACTGGATTTACCGACACCTTCCGTCATGTTCATGGCAATGTTCCAGAACGCTACACTTGGTGGGCACAACGTAGCAAGACTTCTAAAATCAACAATACAGGCTGGAGAATCGACTACTGGCTGACAAGCAACCGCGTGGCTGACAAGGTGACCAAGTCTGATATGATTGACTCCGGTGCGCGCCAAGACCACACACCCATTGTCTTGGAGATTGAACTCTAAGGAGAAAACGAATGGACTATCAAGCTGTCATTCCTGAATTTGTAGTATCTGACATCGAAAAATCACGCCACTTCTACTGCGACCTGCTAGGATTCTCTGTCGAATACGAGCGTCCAGAGGAGAAATTTCTCTTCTTCTCGCTTGAAGACTGCCAACTTATGCTAGAAGAAGGCAGCGTAGAAGAATTAGCTCAGCTGACCTATCCTTTCGGACGCGGTGTCAATCTCTCCTTTGGCATAAAGGATGTTCCAAAACTCTATCAAAAAGTGATGGAGGCAAACTATCCTATTTATCGTCCCTTAACCAAAAGAAAATTTCGTGTTGGGGATCACTATATCTATCCTCATGAATTTGCAGTTTTGGATCCAGATGGCTATTTTTTAAGATTTAGCGAGTAGAATAATAGAGACTGGGTAAAGTCTTTAAAGTTAGAAAAAGGCATATTGTCAGGTCTTGAAAAATCTTGATAATATGCCTTTCATGATGGAAAAATCTTCTAAACGTTAGCCAATAACTGATTTTTTACCCATTTTTATTATATATGTTCGTTTTTTAAGTAAAATACTAACAAAACATTTGATTTCTAAAGCTATTTAGTGTAAAATAAAAACATTAGCTCAAGCCTATTTAAAATTGAATATCGTTTTACTTGTTTATGTCGTGAATTGGCACGACGTTTCTACAAGGTGCCGGAACACCTAACAATAAGTAAGTCAGAAGTGAGGTATGGTCTTTTTTGCCATGCCTATTTTGGGGACTTACTTAGAGATTAAGTAGGTCCTTTTTCTATCAGTTTTACTAGATAGAAATCTGAAACAAGCAAATGGATTGGCTTTTAGACTTTAGGAGGTCTTATGAAATTATTAGAAGAGCGCATCCTCAAGGATGGGCATATCTTGGGTGACAACATCCTCAAGGTGGATTCCTTTTTAACCCACCAAGTTGACTTTAGCTTGATGAGAGAGATTGGTAAGGTTTTTGCGGAAAAATTCGCTACTGCTGGCATTACCAAGGTTGTGACCATTGAAGCGTCAGGCATTGCCCCAGCCGTTTTTACAGCGGAAGCCTTAAACGTTCCCATGATTTTCGCCAAAAAAGCTAAGAACATCACTATGAACGAAGGAATCTTAACTGCCGAAGTTTACTCCTTTACCAAGCAAGTGACCAGCACCGTTTCTATCGCTGGAAAATTCCTCTCACCAGAGGACAAGGTCTTGATTATCGACGATTTCCTTGCTAATGGTCAAGCGGCTAAAGGCTTGATTCAAATCATCGAACAGGCTGGAGCAACAGTCGAAGCTATCGGTATTGTGATTGAAAAATCCTTCCAAGATGGCCGTGATTTGCTTGAAAAAGCAGGCTATCCTGTCCTATCACTCGCTCGTTTGGATCGTTTTGAAAATGGTCAAGTTATTTTTAAGGAGGCAGATCTCTAATGCAAACTCAAGAAAAACACTCGCAAGCAGCCGTTCTTGGCTTGCAGCACTTACTAGCCATGTACTCAGGATCCATCCTGGTCCCTATCATGATTGCGACAGCCCTTGGCTATTCAGCTGAGCAGTTGACCTACCTGATTTCCACAGATATCTTCATGTGTGGAGTGGCGACCTTCCTCCAACTCCAACTCAACAAATACTTTGGGATTGGACTCCCAGTCGTTCTTGGAGTTGCTTTCCAATCAGTCGCTCCTTTGATTATGATTGGTCAAAGCCATGGTAGTGGCGCTATGTTTGGTGCCCTTATCGCATCAGGGATTTACGTGGTTCTTGTTTCAGGCATCTTCTCAAAAGTAGCCAACCTCTTCCCATCTATCGTAACAGGTTCTGTTATTACCACGATTGGTTTAACCTTGATTCCTGTCGCTATTGGAAATATGGGAAATAACGTTCCAGAGCCAACTGGTCAAAGTCTCTTGCTTGCAGCTATCACTGTTCTGATTATCCTCTTGATTAACATCTTTACCAAAGGATTTATCAAATCTATCTCCATTTTGATTGGTCTAGTTGTTGGAACTGCCATTGCTGCTACCATGGGCTTGGTTGACTTCTCTCCTGTTGCAGCAGCACCACTTGTCCATGTCCCAACTCCTCTCTACTTTGGGATGCCAACCTTTGAAATCTCATCTATTGTCATGATGTGTATCATTGCAACGGTGTCTATGGTTGAGTCGACTGGTGTTTACCTAGCCTTGTCTGATATCACGAAAGACCCAATCGACAGCACACGCCTTCGCAACGGATACCGCGCAGAAGGTTTGGCAGTACTTCTCGGAGGAATCTTTAACACCTTCCCTTACACAGGATTTTCACAAAACGTTGGTTTGGTTAAATTGTCAGGCATCAAGAAACGCCTGCCAATCTACTACGCAGCTGGGTTCCTGGTTCTCCTTGGACTCCTTCCTAAGTTTGGCGCCCTTGCCCAAATCATTCCGAGCCCTGTCCTCGGTGGTGCCATGCTAGTGATGTTTGGTTTTGTATCGATTCAAGGGATGCAAATCCTCGCCCGTGTTGACTTTGCTAACAATGAACATAACTTCCTCATCGCAGCGGTTTCAATCTCTGCAGGTGTCGGACTCAACAACAGCAATCTCTTTGTCAGCATGCCGACAGCCTTCCAAATGTTCTTCTCAAACGGAATCGTCGTAGCCAGCCTACTTGCCATTGTCCTCAACGCCGTATTAAATCATAAAAAGAAATCATGAAAGTCGCATAATTAAAAAGCGGTTGTCAACTTTTCGTTGAAGACCGCTTTTTTGTAGCCTACTTGTTTTAGTAAGTATACTTTTGATTCTAACTTATATAATTTCTTTAGACAGATCGCTATAATATTCACGCTTTAATAATGGGCTTTCTATGTTAACCTGATTAACTTTCGAATCAACATATTTCAAATTATCTCTAATAATCGAAAAGAACGTTTGACTTTTTAAACTTAGAAATTTTGAATTTATTGCGTCGAACATTTTTTTCAAAACCTTTTCATCAGTTTCATTTTTTACGAATGAATCAATAGCAAATGGCAGACTTGTGATAGATTTACTATCAATCAAGTTCATATAAACGAGAAAAATTACCAATAAATCTTTATTTAAATTTGTTCCACTGCCCTTTAACTTATCAAAATTACGGAATTTTTTATCTGTGATACCTGTTGAACCAATTAGAATTGAAAGTTCATTTTTAAGTGCTTCATAATCTCCTTCAATTGTTTTCGCTCTCTGATTAAGCTCTTTTTTGAGCATCCTTATTTCTTTTGTAATGTCACCAATCAATTTGTCAAGATTTGATTTTTCCGAAGTTTCTTGAATCTCTAACTTTTTTAGTTCAGATAAAACATTTTGATTCACATACTCATCAATATCAGATAATTGTTTCAGTTCAGTTAAACGTTCATGATATTTATTAAACTGTTCTTGTAGCTGTTTTATAGCTTCTTCTTTTTCTTGAACTATTCTTTTAGATTTCATAATTTGCTGAGAAATACTATCTATTCGACTCTTGATTGCAAGTTCATTGTCTTCCAGTTCTAAGCGTGTTAGGGATGATTGTTGTCTAGTTAAGATAGAATGGCAATAAACACATTCATGTCTAATTTCAGAAAATCTCTCCTTAATCTTACTTGATAACTTTTTAAGCTCTTCTAAATCTTGATTTAATATATCAAGATTTACCTTTTCTTTAGATAATTCCCCAGTCTTATCGGTAATTTTTATAGAAAACTTATCTGTTTCGGTAATATAAAAATCTAATTCTTTTTGTAGGTCTTTGAAATCTTTAGGAACTGTCTCAGTAATTTTATTTTTAGTACGATATGTTTTATATACTGATTGAACCTGATTGATTCTTCCAGTTACTAATTCTAATTGCCTTAAATACTCATTTTTTTTACTTTCTTTATCAACGATTTGACTATCAGATATGCCTAGATAATAATCAAAAACATTTTTGGGAAAATCATTTGATTTATACCGTCCTAAACTTTCAAATGAATCTTTAAATAATTTACCATCCCATGCTTTATCCTGATCAATATACATTGGACTAAAAAGGGCTTCAACAGAAGCTAAACTTGCTTTATCACTGCTTTTGTTGACTAATTCCAGCCTCATTTTAAGTTTCTCTTGAAACCACAAATAGTATTCTGCAAAGTTTTCAAACAGTTTGACTTCATTATTATCTAAAACAGAAATAACTTTATTATGTCTCTTGATCAAAAATTCATTACCATCAATAAAAACTTCTAATTGAAAAATAAAATTGTCCGCATTCCAACCCTTGGGAAATGATTTGAGGTTTGCTCCTAAGGAATAGTAAATTGATTTAACTAGACTAGATTTCCCTTCACCATTCGTACTACTAACTATTAGGTTTGCTGAATCAGAAAATACAAATTTATTCGCTTTTTCGTTCTCGTAATCTGCTATTAAAAGACTTTTTATGGTCATCCTACTCATTAGCAATTCCCTCCAAAATATCGCAATACGCCGATATTCCTACAGCATATCTACTGTTTTCTGATAATGTTCCCATTTCAGATAACATAAATGTTTTAGGTATTAACGTTGTTACCGATTCATTTTCTAAACTATTTTTATCACTGTTCAAAAAATTAACGACAGATTTTTTAGCAGTTATATATTCTAATATAATCTTTTTTTCTTCTTTCTTTATTTTCTCATTCTTAATTTCAGTAAAACCAAATTTATCAAGTTCTTTATCAAATCGTGCCTTTGCAGTTACTTTTTGTAAGATTAAATTTAGCTCTTCTGATGTAATCTTTTTGAGTTCTTTATCTGCAATCGTATGCACTTCTTTTTCAGATTTTTGGACAATTTGCTGCAATAATTCGTTAATAATTACATCATCTCTATTATCAATAGAAACCCTTTGATTTGCCATCTCTCCCTTTAAAAATGTTTTAGCATTGATAATGTTATTATCAAAAGCAGTTTTTACCAAAGCAAAATTATCTACCTTCGGATTATTAACTTCCTTCTTTTGATTATCAGATAACAGCCATGAACTAGAAAAAAGTTCTTCTGTATCTATCTGTTCTTGCATTTCTTTTAAATCGCTTTCTTTAAAATTATATACTACAATTTTATAAATAGAATCGCTTGTCCCTGAAGAAAGATTCTTTTCAAAGATAGAAGGTCGTTCCTTTGTTTCTTGTAATAACTTTTTGAGACTCATGTTTTTCTGACCTTTGACCTGTATATAAGCATGATAGCTATCATCATAAGTAACTTCAAAATCCTCATCCGTCTCAACATATATTGAAAAATTGGACTTATTATAGTTTCTAATCGCAACTAAAGATATAACACAATTTTGATAATTGAATCCCTTTTGCGCAATTGCTCCACCATTGTCTTTTGCCATAAAACGTCTCCATCTTGCTAAATGTTTAAATCAATTACTTCTGTACTACCAAACAACAAATTTCTTTGTTTGTTTTTTATCCGCCAAGCATTACCGTGATTTTTTCCTGCATACTTTCCTGATAGCGTTGTATATCCTCGCCAGTCATAGGTAATTGCTCCTGATTTTATCAGGGAAAGAAAAGTCATAAATTGTGGTGAACGGGTTAACTCAGCTTCAATATATTTGAATTGTGCTACTTCATCGTCCATCTTGGATTCAACTTTCACCCATAAGGTAGCTGGGTGTTTTTTATGTAATTCTTCCTCTAGTGCTTTAAATGTCCAAAAGGCAGCTAGAATACTTTTCTTGTTTTCCTGTTTCCGTAGCTCAACAATATTATCTCTATCATTAACTTCCAGATAAAACCCTTGATTATTTTGAGGATTTTCCTCTGAACCTATTGTAATGTATAGACTTTTATATCCCAAATGCTTATCTGAATCATAGCCATACAGGCGAGCAAATGCTGATACCCTACTTCTATCATTCGGTTCAAACTCTGCAACAGGTGTTCCTTCAAAATTGGGACGTAGAGTAAATAGAGTATCTAGTGTTTTAGCAGATTTTGATTTCAGCTCGATGATTCCTTCAAAATCAGCTTCTTGGCTATTATTGGTTTGAATTCCCAAAAGTGATTCTAAGGTATCTCCGGCGTCTTTCGGTGCAATCTTACCTATCCCCTTAGAATTATTATGAAAGCCTTGTCTTGCTATGGCTTTAATCTGTGGAATTAACCTATTTAGTGAATCTTCAACTTTATCTTGTCCAAATAGTTCTATAATAGTGCTATTTTGAGGAATGCTATGTGTAACATTAAATAATGTAAGTTCTTTTTGATTATTTACGGTTATATAAATCAAGTCGTTTACATGGATTTGAGATGACTTAATGAACTCTCCCAATCCAGATATCCAAAATCGCTCATCGCCTCTTTTATTGGCTTTATAGAAGCTTATTTTCACTTCATGTTGCTGGTCTTCCAATACAAGATTAGCCATTAAATAAACTTTGTCAGTCAATTTTTCGAAATCCAATAAATCATTATCTAACAACAACTTCCTTAAAAAACCATTTGCATCGATAATACTTTTACTTAACATAGTTTGCGTCAGTCTGATAACAGTATAATCATTAGAATTATACTTATGTATAGCGTTGATAACTTCTAATTCGTCGTCATATGGAATAAATTGCATTAGTTTTCTCCTCTCTTAAATAAATCAGCCAGTGAAACTCCCATTTCATCTGCAAGACTTTCTATTGTTGAAAAATAAATATCTGAATATTTACCATTTACAAGATTGCTTATAGTAGACTCTCTAACTCCATCTGAAGTACTCAATGAAAATTGATTCCATCTTCTCAAATATAGCTTGATATTTTGTATAAGAATATTTTGATATTCCTCCACAGAATTAGAAAAAAATTCTTTGGAAGCACTTATCTTGTCGGTTCTAATCAAAAGTTCTGGAAAATTGATTGATAAAGCATTAGCAATCACTACCAAGGTCGAAAGTTTAGGACTATAATTAGTATTTGGAGATAATAATTTGTTAATCGTCTGCCTGCTAAGTCCTGTCTTTTTCGATAACTCACTTTGCGATAGTTTACTCGAATAAAGTAATCGCTCAATATTTTCTTTGATATGACGCTCCATAACAATTCTCCAATTATCATTTTCTTTATTTTATAACTTTCAACATAAATAAAATTCACTTTAGTTTACATTTTTACTGGTTTTCTCAAATATTTAACGAATATCTATTATAGGGGAGTAACTCCTGGACTTTTCAATAATTTTCTGATATACTACTAAGGTAGAAAATACAAAATTCGAGGTAAATTATGCCGTATGCAATAGACTTATTCTGTGGCGCTGGAGGATTTAGCGAAGGAATCCTACAAGCTGGATTCAATATTATCTTCTCCAGCGATAAAAGCCCTATGGTAGAAGAAACATATACAAACCGACATCAACAATTAGGCTTAGTTGACGGGGTTGACACTCACTTTGAACTTTCTGATATAAAAGAACTTACTTCTGACAAAATATTTCAATCAATAAACTCATTGAAATATGGAAATATCTTTGAAAGAGGTTCTGTAGATGTTATTTTTGGTGGTCCTCCTTGTCAAGGCTTTAGCCGTCTAGGGAAAAGAGATTCTAAAGACCCTAGAAACATGCTCTTCCACGAATATTTGCGTATCATTAAAGACGTTATGCCGCGTTATGTCGTTATGGAAAACGTAACAGGTATTTTAGATATGCAGATGCTTGACTTTCCAAGCGTACTTGATGATAGAATTTACAAAGGACAGAATTTAGTTCAATCCATTCTTAGAAATGAGTTAGACGAGTTAGGATATACTCTACTTGATGTTCAGGTTCTAAACGCTGCAAACTTTGGTGTTCCACAACAAAGAAATCGAGTTGTATTTTTAGCATACCGTAACGATGTAACTCCTATCGAATATCCAGAAAGTGACAACGATATTCCAAGCGTTACTGTTTATGATGCTTTAGGTGATCTTTATGACGGGGAATTTGATTACGAAACAGATTACTCCGTACAAAGCCGATTAGGAAGAACTCCTAACACTGATGGACAGCCTATTATAAATGCTAATCTGTTAAATATGGAATTCTCAAGACATGATGATATTGTCACACAACGATTTTCACTATATCAGCAAGGTGAGAACAGAGCCAAAGCTGCTAATAGAATCCAATTGGAAGGATTGGAATTACAAAGAGATTGCCCACATTTATTCACAGAAAGTTTATTTCAACTCAATGGTAAAACAAACCAACCTATCATTCTAAAGCAACTAAAAAAACAAGGTTTGCTTCAAGAAAATTTTCAATCTGAAAAATGGCTACAATTTACAAATCGCCAACTAGGTTTATTGTCTATGAATGATAATGACAACTTAAGAAAACACCATATTTTAAAATCACTTGCTCTTAGATTAAAAACATCATTTGAAGATGCAGAACTCTTTTGGAATGAAATCAAAAATCGGCTGAATACAGAAATCACTGAAAATCAATTTTCAAACATGTTGAGAAATGGAGAATTAACTCCTGCAGCAATTGAAGCAATCTTTACTAAAAAGAGTATTCGAGTTCGTCTTAACCAAGATACCGTTTCTCCAACCATGGTAACATTACCAGATGACTATATCCACCCATTTTTTAACCGTGTGTTGACTGTAAGAGAAATGGCGCGTCTACAATCATTTGACGATAGTTTTGTATTTCTAGGAAAGCGTACTACTGGGGGCGATAAGCGAGCAAAAGAAACACCTCAATTTACTCAGGTAGGTAACGCTGTCCCACCGTTGCTAGCTAAAGCAATTGCTGAACAAGTCATGATAGCAATAAAGCAATAACAATATAGATAGAGGCTTGGGGATTCTCCCCAAAATAAAATAGAACCATCAGTCCAAAAGTATCATTCTGACCTTTACTGATAGTTCTATTTTTACGATAGTGTGTATACACTATCTGAGATCGCAAAGACCTGAAATCATATTTTTAGGTCAATTCTAAATTTCCCGTGCCTGACACGGTGGCTGACATTGTCAGACGACCATTTCATCGGAAGAACACAATCATGACCACCCGTCTAGCGGGTGGTTTTTTTGTCTCGCACCTAACGGAGCGAGACGAACTGAAAGTCACATAATAAGAAAAAGAGGTGTGAGCCTCTTTTTTGTGTTATATCCTCACCTGTCTGTCTTCTGACCGCTGGCCTGTGACAAACATGGTAAAGGTTGCTTTGCAGACATTTCTGCCTTCTTGATTAGTGATATCGACATCTACTACGCAGGTTGTGCGACCTTGATGGACACATTCTCCTTTAATGGTTAGCACATCATCGAGTTTTCCTGCCTTGAGGTAGTTGATAGAGGATTGGAGAGTCACTCCATCAAGCCCCAGCGAGATAATCACCAAACCGCTGATCTGGTCGCAAAGGGTAAAGAGATAACCACCATGGGCATTGCCATAGTAGTTGAGCGACGAGTCCACTACTTTGGTCGTCACCACAACGTGACCATCTCTCATTTGTTCAATTTCGTAATTTTCAAAGGCAGATATAGCGTCAAAATGAAAATCTTTCATCGTTTCCTCCTGATAGTTCAAACGACACTATGATACTACTTTTTATAGGAGTGTGCAAGGAGAAAGCTCCTAGCCTGGTAAAATTCCGACCTGCTCCACAAAGCGCATAAAGGCTGCCTGTCCTTGCTCTGTCTGCTTGTAGACTCCTGCGTCCTCAAGTACACGCGCAAAGATAGCACCCACAGAGTCCTTAACGATTTCAAGGGCTCTTTCTTTATCCGCTAGATCTGGATGTTGGGCTTTGAGTTGGTCTGCCCATTCCTTATGATAATCGGCAACCGTAACAGCTTCTCCTACAAGATAGCTGGCGACTTGCTCCACTTCTGCTTTCAAACGAGGTGGTAAGATAGCCAAGCCCATGACCTCAATCAAGCCGATATTTTCCTTCTTGATATGTTGGACATCCTTGTGAGGATGATAGATGCCATCAGGATGTTCTGCAGAAGTCTGATTGTCCCGCAAGACCAAGTCCAACTCAAACTGTCCATCGCGTTTACGGGCAATCGGTGTGATGGTATGATGCGGTATTCCGTCTGTTTCTGCCAAAATCTGCACTGCAGGATCTGAATACTGGCGCCATTCCTGCAAAATCTTATCAGCCAAGTTGATCAAATCCTCTTTGGAAGCCGAAGTCAAACGTAGAACAGACATGGGCCACTTGACAATCCCAGCCTTGACCTGCTCAAAACCAGTAAAAGAGAAAGTCTTTTGCAAGGGAGCCAATTCCATAGGAAATACGTGACGGCCTCCCTGATAATGATCATGGGTTAGAATAGAACCTCCCACAATCGGCAAGTCGGCATTAGAGCCAGCAAAATAGCCTGGAAACTGCTCTACGATAGCCAACAGACGTTCAAAACTTTTTCGACTAATAGCCATAGGGCGATGTTGCCCGTCTAAGAAAATACAGTGCTCATTAAAATAAGCATAGGGCGAGTACTGGAAACCCCACTCCTGACCAGCCATTTCAAAACGGATAATACGGTGGTTGCTGCGAGCTGGGTGGTTGATTCGACCATGGTAGCCCTCGTTCTCTAGACAAAGCTGACACTGAGGATAATTGCTAGCTTGCACCAACTTGGCTGCCGCAATCTCTTTGGGATCCTTTTCAGGCTTAGAGAGATTGATGGTAATTTCAAGTTCACCGTAATCAGACGGAACACGATAAGCGATATTTTTAGCAATAGCCTTGAGTTTGATGTAGTCATTCTTCTGACTGAGTTGGTAAAAATCCTCTATCGCTTGCTCAGGAGAGTGGGCATAGGTTTCCCAAAAGTCACGATTAATCTGACTGGGACAAGGGATCACCAAGTCCATCAGTTCAGCACCAAGGATTTCACGCGCAGTCTGACTATCCTCAATCGTCTCTAATCGAACCGCTTCCTCAACCAACTGGTCCTTGAGGTCAATCAATTTATCCAAATTGGTCTCAATTTCCAAAACACCGTCGCCCACTCGTGCCAAGACACGATTGGTCAGGTAGATTCGATCCATTTCCTCAAATGAACTTTCAGAAATGATATGTGTTACAAATTTATCTACTAAGGTCACTATAGAGCCTCCTTTGGACTAGTCAAGGACGCGAGTGCCACCTGCAACTTCAGCGATATAGAAGCTTGGAGCGTAGCCAACTACTTCCTCGTAATGTTTGCCAACAGCTTCCTTAAAATCCTCAACAGTGTCTTTTTGCACCAAGGCAATGGCACATCCGCCAAAACCTGCCCCTGTCATGCGAGCACCAAGAACTCCTTCTTGTGCCCAAGCTGTGTGAACAAGGGTATCCAATTCCAAACCAGTTACTTCATAATCATGTTCTAGAGAGACGTGTGACGCATTCATCAAACGACCAAATGTTTCCAAATCTCCTGCTTGAAGGGCTGCTTGAGCTTTGAGGGTACGTTGGTTTTCAAGCACAGCATGACGAGCACGTTTCAAACGATTTTCATCTTTAATCAGATAGCTATATTGGTCAAAGGTCCACTCGTCCAATTCACCCAAGGTCTGAATATCTAAGGCTGCTTGCAATTCTTCCACTGCTTTTTCACACTCAGCACGGCGTTCATTATATTTAGAATCCGCCAATTCACGGCGTTTGTTAGTGTTCATGATAACAACGACATTGTCTTTCAAATCAAGTGGTACCAAATCATACTCTAAGGTGTTAGTATCAAGGTAAATAGCACGTTGGTCAGCTCCCATACCAATAGCAAATTGGTCCATGATACCAGAGTTGACTCCGATAAAGTTGTTTTCTGTTTGTTTTCCGATTTTAACCAAGTCCAAACGGTCTAGTTTTAAATCAAAGAGATGTTCAGCAACGACCCCTGTCAAGAGTTCCAAAGATGCAGAAGAAGACAAACCAGCACCATTTGGGATATTCCCATAAACATAAAAATCAAAACCTTTGTCAATCACGTGCCCAGCTTCTTGCAAGAAATGAAGAACTCCTTTTGGATAGTTGGTCCAGTTGTGCTCTTTTTCAAACTTGAGGTCAGCAAGAGGCACTTCGATAATGCCCTTGTCCTCAAAGTTGGCTGAGTAGAATCGCAAGACTTGGTCGTCACGCTTACGAGCCGCCCCATAAGTTCCCAAGGAAATAGCAGCAGGAAAAACGTGCCCACCGTTGTAGTCCGTGTGTTCACCAATCAAGTTGATACGACCTGGTGAAAAGAAGGTTTGATCTGCTTCTTGACCAAAAACAGCAAGAAAGTCTTTACGAAGAGCTTCAGCAGTAAGATGTTGTGTCATATGATTTCTCCTTTTACTGTCCGTTAAGTCACCTTAACGTGTAATCGTTTTCTTCTATTGTATCCAAGGGATTTCCCAAGGTCAATCCTTTTTACTAAAATTTTACTAAACTATCAGTAAAAAGTAGAAAAATATGATATACTAACCTTAAAGAAGGAGGATTTATGGCTACTTTAAAAGACATTGCACAACTAGCTTCTGTCTCTATCGCGACCGTATCCCGTGTCCTCAATCGCGACCAGAGCCTATCTGTTACCGAAGAAACCAGACACCGTATTTTAACTGTCGCTGAAGAGCTGGGTTACACCAAGCACCTCAAGACAGGCGAGTCCCATAAGCCCAAGCAAAAGATTGCCATTATCCAATGGGTCAGCGAACAAGGGGAGCTGGACGACCTCTACTACTACCAGATTCGCCTAGGAATAGAAAAAAGAGCCCATGAATTGGACTATGATATCTTACGCTATTTCAATGACCATCCTTTTACTCTCAGCGAGGAAGTGATTGGGATTCTCTGCATCGGAAAGTTTAGCCGTGCACAGATTTCTGCCTTTGAAGAATACCAAAAGCCTCTTGTATTTTTAGACAGCGATACCCTCTCATTGGGGCATACCTGTATTATCACGGACTTTTACACTGCCATAAAACAGGTTGTCGATTATTTCCTTAGCCAAGGGATGGACCGTATCGGGATTCTAACAGGCCTTGAAGAAACAACCGACCAAGAAGAAATCATTGAGGATAAGCGACTTGAAAATTTCAGAAACTACAGTCAAGCAAAGGGAGTCTATCATGATGAACTGGTCTTTCAAGGAAGTTTTACTGCCCAGTCTGGCTATGACTTGATGAAGGAGGCTATTCAGAGTTTAGGAGATCAACTCCCACCAGCATTTTTTGCAGCTAGCGATAGTTTAGCTATCGGTGCCCTCCGTGCCCTCCAAGAAACTGGAATTAGCCTACCAGACCGTGTCAGCCTCATTTCCTTTAACGACACCAGCCTGACCAAGCAAGTTTATCCTCCCCTTTCTAGCATCACGGTTTATACTGAAGAAATGGGCCGAGCAGGTATGGATATTCTTAACAAGGAAGTACTCCACGGTCGCAAAATCCCTAGCCTGACCATGCTGGGAACCAGACTGACATTGAGAGAAAGCACAAGGAATGATTAGAATTACAAAACGACCTCTAGCAAGGCTGTTTCTCTTATAATCTCTATGATTCCGCTCCAACTCACACCTTTCGCTTATGTGCTTGGTGACTTTCTAGGTCAACATCAACTTCAATGGTAATATTTTGAAAGCCACAATCTTTGAGGAAAATTCGAATAGATTCTTTACAAGTTTCCATATGCTCCATCTCTTTTAAACAAACATGGACAATGGCATTTTTTTCCAAACCATCCATAGTCCAGAGATTAAGCTGATTGATACTAGCGACATGATCCAATTCTGCTAAATCCGTCTTGATCTTCTGGATATCTACTCCTTCTGGCACTGCATCGAGGAATATCTTGAGCGTGCTCCAAAAACGTGGAAGGGCTTTTGACAGAATAAAGAAGGAAATAGCAAGAGACAAGAGCGGATCCAAGATATACCAATCGGTAAATCGAAGAACAATGGCCATCAGGATGACAGCCACCCAACCCAAGGTATCTTCCAGAAAGTGCAGGCTGAGAATGGATTCGTTCTTGGTTTGTCCTTTGCGAATGACGAGACTCGCTAGCACATTGATAGTAATCGCAATAATTCCTAACCAGAAAATCCCCTCATCATTGACCGATTGTGGATGAAAGATTTTCGCTATATTTTCCAAAATCACTAGGATGGATCCTGTGATAAGAATCACAGCAGTCACCAGGGCCCCTAAAAGACTAAATCGCTTGTAACCCAAGGTGTAATGCCTATCTTCTTCACGATTGGAGATTGTTTCTAGAAGGGCTGATATGCCAATGGCTATAGCATCTCCCAAGTCATGAACAGAATCAGCGAGAACGGCACTCGAACCAAATATTCCTCCTGCGATAAACTCAACAATAGCATAGCTTAAATTTAAGAAAAAAGCTATCCAAACAGTATATTTTGCCTTCATCTTTCTCATTCCTTTGTTATAATAGATTTATGAACATTTTGTTCATTATCATTATCCACTAAAACTCAATGAAAGGATAGAAGCAAAGCGTCAACTTTATTCAGTTCTGAACATTTTGCCTCAAGTGTCCATATGACTAAAATCGACCGTCGTATCAGTAAAACAAAAAAAGCCATCTATCAAGCTTTTCTACAACTTTTGAACGATAAGGGCTACGAATCCACTACGGTTCAGGATATCATTGATCTCGCAGACGTAGGACGTTCCACTTTTTACTGTCACTATGAGAGTAAGGAACTACTTCTGGACGAGCTTTGCCGCTACCTCTTCCATCATCTCTTTGAAAGAGAGCAACCCATTTCAACTGAGGACTACCTCGCCCACCTCTTTCTCCATTTTCAGAAAAACCAAGACCATATCACCAGTCTGCTATTTTCCAAAAATGACTACTTCCTCCGTCAACTCCATAAAGAGCTAGAACACCATGTCTATTCCGTAATGGCTGATGATTTAAAAGAAGCCCACACTAATCTGCCTACTTCTTACCTCCAACACTTGGTCGTGTCCAACTTTATCGAGACATTGACTTGGTGGCTCAAAAAAGGACAAGACTTTACATACCAGGAAGTTGTCCAGTTTTATCTAGACCTTCTCATTCCTAAAAATTGAATACAGAGTAGAGCTCAGTTGCCTTATTTCTAGGCTACTGAGTTTTTATCTTTTCAACAATCAAAAAAGCCCAGACGACATTGTCTGAGCATTCTTTTCTATAGTCGTTTAAGCAAGTTGAGTTTGACATTTTCAAACTATTTCTTCAACAAACCTTCTTCTTGTAGAAACTCCTTGGCTACTTGTCCTGCTGACTTGCCTTCAACACCGACTTGGTAGTTGAGCTGGCTCATCTGGCCTTCAGTAATTTTACCAGCCAATTTATTGAGAACTTTCTCCAACTCAGGATGCTTCTTGAGAAGAGCTTCTTTCATGAGTGGTGCCCCTTGATAAGGTGGGAAAAGTTGCTTGTCATCTTCCAAGACCTGTAAATCATAACGCGCCAACTCTGCATCTGTCGAATAGGCATCCGTAATTTGGATATCGCCTGACTGAATTGCCTGATAGCGAAGAGCTGGCTCCATGGTCGCCACATTGAGATTGAGACCGTACATTGATTGCAAGCCCTTATTGCCATCTTCACGGTCATTAAATTCAAGTGTAAAGCCTGCCTTCAACTGCCCTTCCACTTTTTTCAAGTCCGAAATGGTCTTCAAGCCATATTCTTGAGCAATTTTTTTCGGAACAGCTACAGCGTAGGTATTTTGATAAGACATGGGTTTGAGATAGGCTAGATGATCCTGTTTGGCAATGCCATCACGCGCTACATCATAAACCTGCTCTGGCTCATGACTCACTTTCGGTGATGGTTGAAGCAGACTTTCAGTCACCGTACCAGTAAATTCAGGATAGATGTCAATATCGCCTTTTTTCAGAGCTTCATAAAGAAAGCTTGTTTTCCCAAAATTTGGTTTAACAGTCGCAGTCATACTAGTATTTTCTTCAATCAGCAACTTATACATATTGGCCAAAATTTCTGGTTCTGGACCCAATTTCCCAGCAATAACCAAGTTTTCTTTCTCTTTTTGAGCCAAAAGGGCTGGACTATAAGATAGACCAAGTAATATTGTCACCAAGGCAAAACCAGAGAAAATCGTTCGCAATTTTGCTTTTTCCATCACTTTTAGTAGGAAGTTAAAGGCAATAGCAAGCACTGCAGAAGAAAGTGCCCCAATCAAAATCAGACTGGCATTATTACGGTCAATTCCCAAAAGGATAAAGGAACCCAGCCCCCCTGCACCAATCAAGGCAGCCAAGGTTGCCGTACCGATAATCAAGACCGCTGCCGTCCGAATCCCAGACATCATAACAGGCATAGCAAGTGGAATTTCGAATTTCTTGAGACGTTCCCATCTGGTCATCCCAAAGGCAATCCCAGCCTCTTGCAGACTCGGATCAATTCCCTTTAGCCCAGTGATGGTATTTTGCAAAATCGGAAAAATCGCATAAATCACTAGAGCTGTCAAAGCAGGCAAGGTTCCAATTCCCATCAAGGGAATAAAGAGCCCTAACAAGGCCAAAGACGGGATAGTCTGGAAAATCCCTGCAATCTGCAAAACCCAATCCGCCAACTTCTCATGATAGCGAAGATAAACAGCCAAAGGAATCGCGATAAAAATAGCTAGTAACAGGGTCAAAAGTGACAACTGCAAATGTTGAGATAGAGCCGTCAACCAATCACTAAAACGATCCTGAAAAGTTGCAATTAAATTAGTCATGAACACTACCTCCAAACAAGTCTGCTACAAATTCTGTGGCAGGAGCTTTTAAAATAGTCTCAGGATTCGCCACCTGGCGAATTTCTCCATCCTGCAAAACAGCAATACGGTCCGCCAATTTCAAGGCTTCATCCGTATCATGGGTCACAAAAATAGTTGTCATTCCAAACTCTTTATGTAATTCTTTCGTCAAAACCTGCAACTGCTTTCTCGAAATCGCATCCAATGCTGAAAAAGGTTCATCCATGAGGAGAATTTTAGGCTGACCAATCATGGCACGAACAATACCGACCCTTTGCTGTTCTCCACCAGATAATTCACTAGGAAGTCTATGCCCATACTCAGCTACTGGCAAGCCAACCTTAGCCAAAAGCTCTTCTGTTTTCTTCGCAATTTCTTCCTTAGTCCAGCCCTTCATCTCAGGAATCAGAGCAATATTTTCCGCAACCGTTAGATTAGGAAACAGAGCAATAGCCTGTAAAACATAACCCGTAGAAAGACGAAGTTCACGCTCGTCATAGTCTTTGATGCGCTTGCCATCCATATAAATATTTCCATCAGTCGGTTCCAAGAGACGGTTAATTATCTTAATCATGGTCGTCTTACCTGAGCCAGATGGCCCAACTAAAACCATAAATTCCCCATTCTCAATCCGTAAATTAACATCTCTCAAGACATATTTTTCTGTGTAACGTAAAGCTACATTTTTGTATTCAATCATTCTGTATCCTCAATTTAAAACTTCCCTCGATTGGTCAAGTCTTCTACCTTAGGTATGACTTCCTTATTATCCCAATGCTCCACAATTTTCCCGTTTTCTAGTCGAAAGATATCGTACCGGGCATAGGCAAGGCCATCAATCTGAGTCTGACCATAGCTAACTACATAGTTTCCTTGTCCTAAGAGTTGGAAAACAAAGTCGAAAGTGACCTTTACTTATAAACAGCTAATTTGCTCCATTTTAAATCTCATTTTCCTCCTCTTTCAGATTAGCCAAAATTCTTTCTTGAAAGGCTTCAAACTGACGAATTTCTTCTTCTGAAAATCCTTTGTAAAAGATCGTATCCAATTTCTGACTGACACGATGCCCCACTTCTTTCTGAAACTGCCCCAACTCTGTTAAAACCAAATACTTCTTACGCTTATCTTCTTCACATGGATTAACGGTTACAAGATTTTGTTCCTCAAGCTTTTTTATCATAGTCGTCAGAGTATTATTAGCAAGTCCAGTCGCCAAAGCAATATCTGTCGCAGTTGCGCAGCCAGTTTCACTATTCCATAAAACCGCTAAAATCTTCCCCTGTTCACTCCGATAAAGAGCTTCAGGATCCCGACTAAGTAACTTTTGAAAAATCCGCCCGTTTAACAAACGAATATGATGGGCTAGCAAATGACAATATTTCATGACACCTCCAATTTATTTCGATATCGAAATGAATAACACAATTCTAACACTTATCATTTCAACTGTCAACTATTTCGATTTAGAAATAATTTTTCCAAGTAAAAAATCTCCTACCCAAGGTAGAAGAATTTTAATCTTATAAAACTTAATCCGTCATGTCCGATACCAACGTTCGATGCTCCAATGGAATACTGCACATAACTAATAAGAAAATGAAACCTGACTGGATCCAGAAGAGGGCTAAGTCAAAGATTCCGTGCACAGCAACCACTGTAAGGAAAGATAGATAAAGACCGATAATCGGACGTTTCCCCGACTCCTGACTCATATCCATCATCAAGCGAACAGGAGCAACAGAAGACAAAACTAATAAAATAGTTCCCACAATTCCGTAACTCAGAATCGTATCAATATAAAGACTGTGAGCATGTTCATGATAAGGAGCATGTATTCTAGGATAAGAGTGCATATAGGTCAATGGCCCTTCACCCCAGAAAGGATTTTGCTTAAACAAGGCCATCCCGGCATCCCAGATAGAAATTCGTTCTTCCATAGAAGAGTCTAAAGTCCCCATCCGAACTCCCAAATCACTGGAAAATAGGAAGCTCAGGCCAATCGCAAAGACCCCAATACTAAGCCAAAAGGCCTTCCAGTTTTTAATGGTCGTAAAGAGATAAATAATGGCTCCAGCGATAATAGCAGGAAAGGCAGTTCGATTTTGAGTAAAGTTCAAACCAAAGAGATTCACAAAGCCTGCAATCACACAGAATACTTTCAACCAATTTAACTTGGTCGTTGTAAACAGATAGAAGGCAATCATGATACAGAAACAACAAATAATTCCATAATAATTAGGATTAAAGAAGGTCACTTCTGCCCGATTCTGATGCCACACCTGCATATTGGGGGAAAGAAAAGCATAGTTAAATTTCTTCACAATTTGGAAATGTTCTAAACTCGCAAAAGCAGCTGACAAGACGCTACCAAACAAGACGAGCTGCAAAATCAATCGAAAGAATTTATGTGATAAAATCGACTGATAGTGCAAAAAGAAAACAGTAAATAGAAACATTCCTACTGAAGCAACAACTCCCATCCAATTTTGTGCAAAAACGGATATAACAGTACTATAGCCAAGAAAAAGAAGCAGCATCGGATGCTCCTCCATTTTCTGAAGAATACTTCTCATGTCTCCTGTAAAAATCAAACTGATAATATATAAACAGAATACAACTACAAAAAGATAAAAGGGTAAAAAGATACTCAGGATAACTCCCAATAAAATCAGCTCTTTACTAGACAACCCTTTCAGCTTTTCAATAAAGCCTATTGATTTCAAAATGAATCCTTTCTCTCCAAATCAGCTGATTCAGATAATAGTAAGCTACCCTTTATTGTACCACTTTTTTAGCAATTTGAAAACAAAGGAAACGTTTCCTAGATAAAAAAGGGAGCAAAAATACTGAGATTTCAAAACTCAATCTTATTGATTGCATTTTCTCTAAGAAAATCATGCCGTAAATAGTAGGCATATGTTAAAATAGTAGTAATAAAATATAGATTAGGCGCAACTATCCAAACTAGATTCAAATCATATACTATTCTTAAAGAAAGGCAACACTATGAAATCCTACCAAGCTGTCTACCAAATCCTATCTAAAGAAACCGACTATATCAGTGGAGAAAAAATTGCAGAAGAACTATCCCTAAGCCGAACATCAATTTGGAAAGCCATCAAGCGACTAGAACAAGAAGGCATTGAAATTGATAGCATCAAAAACAAAGGATATAAACTGATGAATGGTGACCTTATTCTCCCAGAGATTCTAGAAGAAAATCTTCCAATTAAAGTCAGTTTTAAACCCGAAACAAAATCAACACAACTAGATGCAAAAGAAGCAATTGATTTAGGGAATGAAGCAAACACTCTCTATCTAGCTTCCTATCAAACAGCAGGACGAGGCCGTTTTCAACGTTCCTTCTACTCACCACAAGGTGGTATTTATATGACACTCCATCTTAAACCAAATCTCGCCTATGACAAATTACCATCCTACACACTACTTGTAGCTGGAGCTGTCTACAAAGCCATTAAGAACCTAACTTTAATAGATGTCGATATAAAATGGGTCAATGATATCTACCTAAACAATCATAAAATTGGAGGAATCCTTACTGAGGCAATGACGTCTGTAGAAACAGGCCTAGTCACAGATATCATTATTGGAGTAGGAATCAACTTTACTATTAAAGACTTCCCCCAGGAATTAAAAGAAAAAGCTGCTAGTCTATTTAAAGCACCAGCACCTATAACCAGAAATGAATTAATTATAGAGATATGGCGTGCTTTCTTCGAAACACCAGCAGAAGAGCTATTATACCTATACAAAAAACAGTCATTCGTCCTAGGAAAAGAAGTTACTTTTACACTAGATCAAAAAGACTACAAGGGACTTGCTAAAGACATCTCTGAAAGTGGTAAACTTTTAGTTCAATGTGATAACGGAAAAGAAATCTGGCTAAATAGCGGAGAAATTTCTCTCAATAGTTGGAAGTGAAATAGCACAATTATAATATAAACGATATAAAAATAACTTCAGATTAGTAATTCAATTAAGTTTTACAGATCTGAAGTTTTATTGTCTCTAAAAATAAAAAAGGCTCTATAATATTTGTAGTGGGTCCCCCCCTATAGATATTATGGAGCCTATTTTGTTGTAGAAAAAAAGTCCCATATGACCTATAATGAAAAGCGACTAAACAACTCATTAGAAAGAATCATATGGAACAATTACATTTTATCACAAAACTACTCGATATTAAAGACCCAAATATCCAATTTATGGATATCATCAATAGGGATACACACAAGGAAATCATCGCTAAATTGGATTATGAAGCCCCATCTTGCCCTGATTGCGGAAGCCAAATGAAGAAATATGATTTTCAAAAACCGTCGAAAATTCCTTACCTTGAAACTACTGGTATGCCTACTAGAATCCTCCTTAGAAAGCGTCGTTTCAAGTGCTATCACTGCTCTAAAATGATGGTGGCTGAGACTTCTCTCGTCAAGAAAAATCACCAAATTCCTCGTATCATCAACCAAAAAATTGCTCAAAAGTTGATTGAAAAGACTTCTATGACAGACATTGCTAGCCAGCTTGCCATTTCAACTTCAACTGTCATTCGCAAGCTCAATGACTTTCACTTTAAACACGATTTTTCTCATCTTCCAGAGATTATGTCCTGGGACGAGTATGCCTTCACAGTTTCATTGCTCAGGACTTTGATAAGATCAATATCATCACTGTTCTTGAGGGGAGAACACAAGCTGTCATCCGAAATCACTTTCTTAAATATGATAGAGCCGTCCGATGTCGAGTGAAAATCATTACGATGGATATGTTTAGTCCCTACTATGCCTTAGCTAAACAGCTTTTTCCATGTGCTAAAATCGTTCTAGATCGTTTTCACATTGTACAACATCTTAGCCGTGCTATGAGTCGTGTTCGTGTCCAAATCATGAATCAATTTGAACGAAAATCTCATGAATATAAGGTCATCAAACGTTACTGGAAGCTCATTCAACAGGATAGTCGTAAACTCAGCCATAAGCGATTTTATCGCCCTACTTTTCGCATGCACTTAACAAATAAAGAGATTCTAGACAAGCTTTTGAGCTATTCAGAAGACTTGAAACACCACTACAATCTCTATCAGCTCTTACTTTTTCACTTCCAGAATAAAGAGTCTGACAAATTCTTCGGACTCATTGAGGACAATCTAAAGAAGATTCATCCTCTTTTTCAGACTGTCTTTAAAACTTTTCTCAAGGATAAAGAGAAAATCGTCAACGCTCTTCAATTACCTTATTCTAACGCCAAATTGGAGGCGACTAATAATCTCATTAAACTTATCAAGCGAAATGCCTTTGGTTTTCGGAACTTTGAAAACTTCAAAAAACGGATTTTTATCTCCCTAAATATCAAAAAAGAAAGGACGAAATGTGTCCTTTCTCGATCTTAGCTTTTCTTCAACCCACTACAGTTGACAAAGAGCCATAAAAAAGAGAGTTACAAACTCTCATTAAAACGGAGAATAAGGGATTCGAACCCTTGCGCCAGTTACCCGACCTAACGATTTAGCAAACCGTCCTCTTCAGCCTCTTGAGTAATTCTCCAATTAATGGGCACGAGTGGACTCGAACCACCGACCTCACGCTTATCAGGCGTGCGCTCTAACCACCTGAGCTACGCGCCCAAGTTAAAAACTTGGTAATTTGAACAAAGTTCAAAGCGGGTGACGAGAATCGAACTCGCGACAACAGCTTGGAAGGCTGTAGTTTTACCACTAAACTACACCCGCATACATACTATAAGTAAAAATGGCGCGAGACGGAATCGAACCGCCGACACATGGAGCTTCAATCCATTGCTCTACCAACTGAGCTACCGAGCCTTATTGCGGGAGCAGGATTTGAACCTACGACCTTCGGGTTATGAGCCCGACGAGCTACCGAGCTGCTCCATCCCGCGTTAATACAAAAGGAGGATGTGGGATTCGAACCCACGCACGCTTTTACACGCCTGACGGTTTTCAAGACCGTTCCCTTCAGCCGGACTTGGGTAATCCTCCATACTATTCAAATGGACCTTGTAGGACTTGAACCTACGACCACTCGGTTATGAGCCGAGAGCTCTAACCAGCTGAGCTAAAGGTCCAACAAGATCGTTATAGCGGCGAAGGGGATCGAACCCCCGACCTCCCGGGTATGAACCGGACGCTCTAGCCAGCTGAGCTACACCGCCATGAATCGGGAAGACAGGATTCGAACCTGCGACACCTTGGTCCCAAACCAAGTACTCTACCAAGCTGAGCTACTTCCCGAGTTAAATAGAAAAATGCACCCTAGAGGAGTCGAACCTCTAACCGCCTGATTCGTAGTCAGGTACTCTATCCAGTTGAGCTAAGGGTGCTCTATATTATGCCGAGGACCGGAATCGAACCGGTACGATCGTTACCAATCGCAGGATTTTAAGTCCTGTGCGTCTGCCAGTTCCGCCACCCCGGCCTCTCTAAGCGAACGACGGGATTCGAACCCGCGACCCCCACCTTGGCAAGGTGGTGTTCTACCACTGAACTACGTTCGCACTGTTTTCTTCTATCTAAAAATGCCGGCTACATGACTTGAACACGCGA
>NZ_JPFW01000004.1 GCF_000722705.1 Streptococcus mitis | reverse complement strand
CTAGCGATTCCGACTTCATGTAGGCGAGTTGCAGCCTACAATCCGAACTGAGACTGGCTTTAAGAGATTAGCTTGCCGTCACCGGCTTGCGACTCGTTGTACCAGCCATTGTAGCACGTGTGTAGCCCAGGTCATAAGGGGCATGATGATTTGACGTCATCCCCACCTTCCTCCGGTTTATTACCGGCAGTCTCGCTAGAGTGCCCAACTGAATGATGGCAACTAACAATAGGGGTTGCGCTCGTTGCGGGACTTAACCCAACATCTCACGACACGAGCTGACGACAACCATGCACCACCTGTCACCTCTGTCCCGAAGGAAAACTCTATCTCTAGAGCGGTCAGAGGGATGTCAAGACCTGGTAAGGTTCTTCGCGTTGCTTCGAATTAAACCACATGCTCCACCGCTTGTGCGGGCCCCCGTCAATTCCTTTGAGTTTCAACCTTGCGGTCGTACTCCCCAGGCGGAGTGCTTAATGCGTTAGCTACGGCACTAAACCCCGGAAAGGGTCTAACACCTAGCACTCATCGTTTACGGCGTGGACTACCAGGGTATCTAATCCTGTTTGCTCCCCACGCTTTCGAGCCTCAGCGTCAGTTACAAGCCAGAGAGCCGCTTTCGCCACCGGTGTTCCTCCATATATCTACGCATTTCACCGCTACACATGGAATTCCACTCTCCCCTCTTGCACTCAAGTTAAACAGTTTCCAAAGCGTACTATGGTTAAGCCACAGCCTTTAACTTCAGACTTATCTAACCGCCTGCGCTCGCTTTACGCCCAATAAATCCGGACAACGCTCGGGACCTACGTATTACCGCGGCTGCTGGCACGTAGTTAGCCGTCCCTTTCTGGTAAGATACCGTCACAGTGTGAACTTTCCACTCTCACACTCGTTCTTCTCTTACAACAGAGCTTTACGATCCGAAAACCTTCTTCACTCACGCGGCGTTGCTCGGTCAGACTTCCGTCCATTGCCGAAGATTCCCTACTGCTGCCTCCCGTAGGAGTCTGGGCCGTGTCTCAGTCCCAGTGTGGCCGATCACCCTCTCAGGTCGGCTATGTATCGTCGCCTTGGTGAGCCGTTACCCCACCAACTAGCTAATACAACGCAGGTCCATCTGGTAGTGATGCAATTGCACCTTTTAAGTAAATGTCATGCAACATCTACTATTATGCGGTATTAGCTATCGTTTCCAATAGTTATCCCCCGCTACCAGGCAGGTTACCTACGCGTTACTCACCCGTTCGCAACTCATCCAGAGAAGCAAGCTCCTCCTTCAGCGTTCTACTTGCATGTATTAGGCACGCCGCCAGCGTTCGTCCTGAGCCAGGATCAAACTCTCATTAAAAGTTTGAGTTCTCACTCATTTCTGTCACTGACAGATTTATTGTTTTTTCATTGTTCAGTACTACAACCTTGGTTGTAGTGCCCTGCACATTGGTTCGTCTTGTTCAGTTTTCAAAGGTCTTTGTTACTTGCTTCTCTCAAGCGACAACTATATTAGTATATCACAGTCACTTTCGCTTGTCAACACTTTTTTGAAACTTTTTTAAACTTTTTTCATCAAGTGTTTCAAACCACAATATACCATAGTCCGTACGGGATTCGAACCCGTGTTACCGCCGTGAAAAGGCGGTGTCTTAACCCCTTGACCAACGGACCAGAGTTGTTTTCAACTCTTACTATTATACCGACTTTTTGTTTTTTGTCAACTACTTTTTAAACTTTTTTTATTAATTTTACAACTGCTTCCGTTCGAGCGGTGTGTGGAAACATATCGACCGACTGAATATAATGGATATCGTAGACTTCTACTAAGCGTACCAAATCACGAGCCAAGGTCGAAACATTGCAAGAAATATAGACCATTTTTTCTGGTACATAGGTAAGAATTGTATCTAATAACTTGTCATCCAGACCTGTACGTGGTGGATCTACGATCAGAGCATCTGCTCGGTAGCCTTCCTTATACCAGCGAGGAATAATCTCTTCCGCTGTCCCTGCTTCGTAATGTGTGTTGTCAAATCCCATTCTTTTAGCATTTCGCTTGGCATCTTCAATAGCTTCTGGAATAATATCCATACCTCTGAGTGTTTTTACTTTCTTTGCAAAGGCAAAACCAATTGTTCCAACTCCACAATATGCGTCAATCAAATGGTCTTCTTTACTAACATCCAGCGCTTTTACTGCCTCGCTATAAAGGACTTCTGTTTGTTCAGGATTCAGTTGATAGAAAGCTCGAGGAGATAGTGAAAATTCATAATCGAGTACACCTTCTTGAATACTCTCTTCTCCCCAGATAATCTCTGTCTTTTCACCATAAATTTCACTGGTTTTAGCTGTATTTGTATTCACAGCCACTGTCACAACTTCTGGAAAATCTTTAACTAAGTCTTTTACTAGTTGGGTTAAATTAAGCTGACGGTTTGTAACAATAATAATCTGAACCTGTCCAGTCTTTCTTGCTCGTCGGACCATTATCGTTCTAACACCTAGAACTTTTCTCTCATCCGTGATTGGAATCTGGTGATAAGTAAGTAATTCTGCTAGACGATTAGCAATCACTTGAGTTTCCTTATCTTGTACCAGGCAGTCTTTCAACTCTACCAAATAATGAGAGTTTTGTGCATACAGACCTGCCTTGACCTGATTCTTAAATTTTCGAGTCTGAAATTGTAACTTAGCACGGTAATATTTTGGTTCCTACATACCAATTGTCGGACGAATTTCATAGTTTTCATATCCTGTAGGAGCAAATTTTTTCAGCGCTTGATAAAGCAAGTCCGTCTTGAACTCCAGCTGCTTATCATAATGCAGGTGCATGATTTGGCAGCCTCCGCACTCATTGTAAATAGTACAAGCTGGCACAACTCGAAATTTAGACTTCTTGTTAACTTTTAATAATCTTGCTTCAACAAAGTTGCGTTTAATAGAAGTAATCTGACAATAGATATCTTCACCTTTGAGAGCACCAGGCACAAAGACTAATGTTTTTTGATAAAAGCCGATTCCCTCACCATTAATTCCCATGCGCTTGATTTTTAATGGTATTTTTTGTTTCACTTTCAGATTCATACCCCTATCTTATCACATTTTGAGTTATAATAGAACTATGAAAATCACAAAACTTGAAAAGAAAAAAAGACTCTATCTGATGGAGCTTGATAATGGCGACAAATGCTACATTACTGAAGATACAATTGTTCGTTTTATGTTATCAAGAGATAAGGTAATAAGCGAAGAGGAATTGAAGAAGATTCAGGACTTTGCTCAATTTTCTTATGGTAAAAATCTAGCGCTCTACCACCTATCCTTTAAAGCACGTACCGAAAAAGAGGTCATAGAATATCTAAAAAAATACGATATTAATAAAAACATCGTTTCTCAAGTCATTGCTAATCTTAAAGAAGATAATTGGATTAATGATAGCCAGTACGCTTATGCTATTATCAATGCCAATCAACTTTCAGGAGACAAGGGGCCTTATGTACTGAGTCAGAAACTAGCACAAAAAGGAATTTCAAAATCTACTATAGAAGAGAACTTGAAAGAATTTGATTTTTCGGAAGTTGCTCAACGTGTAGCCAATAAACTATTGAAAAAATATGAGGGAAAACTTCCAGCTCGTGCCTTGCAAGAAAAGATTATCCAAAACTTGACCAACAAGGGCTTCTCATACTCTGAAGCTAAAAGTGCCTTTGACGACTTGGATAGTCAAGTTGATGGAGAAACAACTCAGGAACTCATCTTCAAGGAACTTGATAAGCAATATACTAAGTATGCTCGAAAGTATGAAGGATACGAACTTAAACAGCGTTTAACTCAAGTTTTAGCACGAAAAGGATACGATTTTTCGGATATAGCAAGCGCTATCAGAGAATATCTTTAATATTTTCATGTAAAATTCACAGATTTTAGGCATTTTTATGGTACAATAGTAAATGATAAACTTATAAATTGTAGAAAGTTGGTTAGTTATGAAGCTTCCAAAAGAAGGCGACTTTATTACAATTCAAAGTTATAAGCATGATGGCAGTCTCCACCGAACTTGGCGGGACACCATGGTACTAAAAACAACAGAAAACGCCATTATTGGTGTCAACGATCATACACTTGTTACCGAAAGTGATGGTCGTCGTTGGGTCACTCGAGAACCGGCTATTGTTTACTTTCACAAGAAATATTGGTTTAATATCATTGCCATGATTCGTGATAATGGAATTTCCTACTATTGCAATATGGCTAGCCCCTACTATCTGGATGAAGAAGCACTGAAGTATATTGATTACGATTTGGATGTTAAAATTTTTACAGATGGGGAAAAACGTCTCTTGGACGTTGAGGAGTATGAGCGTCACAAACGCAAAATGAATTATTCTGATGACTTAGACTATATTTTAAAAGAACATGTTAAAATTCTTGTTGATTGGATTAACAATGGACGTGGTCCTTTCTCAGAAGCCTATGTAAACATTTGGTACAAGCGCTATGTAGAACTAAAGAATCGGTAAAGTTGTCAAACTAGGGTGAATGCCCTGGTTTTTTTATTTGAAAAAACCAGCTTTACAGCTGGGGTGATTTCTATATATCTAATTTTGTAACTGTAAATTTGATGTGGGAATAGTCTTTTTCAACATCCTTATCCAGCAAGAACGCCGTGGCGTCCTTCTTAACCTGAACCAAATCAATATTCTGAGCCTGGGCTGCATAGACGCATCCACAATAACATTGACGGTAGATGTCATACTCTTCACACATCTCTACTGAACGTTTGTAGCCTTGATTTTTCTTGAAATCGCTGGGAAGATAGTGGGTTGTGTAAATTTTTTGCACATCGATTCCGATGCTGTTAATGGTTTGAGAATTCTTATGAGGACTGATGGTCAAGGCTGAGCCAAAGTAGTCAAAGCCCAAATCCATAGCCACTTGCGCTGTCTTATCCAGTCGGTAGTCAAAGCAAACCTTGCAACGGTCGCCACCTTCTGGCTCTTCTTCCAGTCCTCTGACTAACTTACGATATTCATTTGGTTCGTAGGGAGCTTCTAGATACTGGACCATATTTCCAGTCCGCTCATTGAAATCACTGACAAACTTTTTAGTCACATAGGCACGCTTATGGTATTCTGCCTTGGGATGGATATTAGAATTGGCAAAATAGATAGTCACATCTGCATACTTGGTCAAATATTCTAGGGTATAGGTACTGCAAGGGGCACAGCAAACATGCATGAGAATAGTTGGCCGTTGCTCATTTTTCTCCCATACTTGTACCATCTTCTGCATGACACGGTCATAATTAATCTTCTGATTGGGGTTCATCTTGCTCAGAATTTCTTCTACATCGATCATGTTCTTCTCCTTTTTCTAGTCTTATTTTATCATATAAGTTAGGAGAGCTCAAATCAATTTAGAAGTGAATATCATAAAAAGAGGGATAGCCATTCCCTCCTTTTGTGTTTTTTATAAATTGTTTTCTATAGAAAGCTTACATCATCCCGCCCATCATGCTTGGGTCCATTGCTGGAGCTGGGGCTGCTGGTTCTGGTTTATTGGCTACAACTGCTTCCGTAGTCAAAATCAAGCTGGCTACAGATGCTGCGTTTTGTAGAGCTGAACGACTCACTTTAACTGGATCGATAATCCCTTGATCAATCATGTTGACCCACTCGCCAGTTGCTGCGTTGAAGCCTGTACCAACTTCAGCATTTTTCAAACGATCGATAACGATAGAGCCTTCAAATCCTGCATTGTGGGCGATTTGACGAACCGGTTCTTCCAAGGCACGGAGAACAATATTACGGCCTGTTGCTTCGTCTCCTGTCAATTCCAAATCAGCTACGGTAGGGATAACATTTACAAGGGCTGTTCCACCACCTGCAACGATTCCTTCTTCAACAGCTGCACGAGTAGCGTTAAGGGCATCTTCAATGCGGAGTTTCATTTCTTTCAACTCAGTTTCAGTTGCAGCTCCTACCTTAATAACCGCTACACCACCTGACAATTTCGCCAAGCGTTCTTGCAATTTTTCACGGTCAAATTCAGAAGTTGTGGTTTCGATTTGAGACTTGATAACCGCAACACGGTGAGAAATCGCTTCAGGATTTCCAGCACCTTCTACGATAACAGTGCTATCTTTGTCCACAGTTACTCTCGCTGCTTGACCAAGAGCTTCAATTGTCGCATCTTTCAACTCAAGACCAAGGTCTTCTGTGATAACTGTTCCGCCTGTTAAGATGGCTATATCTTCAAGCATGGCTTTGCGCCGGTCACCAAAACCAGGTGCCTTAACGGCTACTACGTTGAAGGTTCCACGAATCTTGTTCAAAACAAGAGTTGGAAGAGCTTCGCCATCCACATCATCCGCAATAATCAAGAGTGGACGATTGCTTTGGAGAATACTTTCTAGGAGTGGCAAGATTTCTTGGATATTTGAAATCTTCTTATCAGTAATCAAAATGTATGGATTTTCAAGATCAGCTACCATTTTTTCGCTATCTGTTACCATGTACTGTGAAAGGTACCCACGGTCAAACTGCATTCCTTCTACGACTTCAAGCTCTGTTTCCATACCACGTGACTCTTCAATGGTGATGACTCCGTCTTTACCAACTTTTTCCATGGCTTCAGAGATGTACTCACCAACTTTTTCAGAACGAGAAGAGACGGCGGCAACCTGAGCGATGGCTTCTTTATTGGCAACAGGGATGGCGTTGTTTTTCAAAGCTTCTACTGCTGCTGCAACTGCTGTTTCAATCCCACGACGAATTCCGATTGGATTGGCACCTGCTGTGACGTTTTTGATTCCTTCACGGACGATTGCTTGGGTCAAAACAGTTGCAGTTGTAGTCCCATCACCTGCGATATCGTTGGTTTTTGAAGCTACTTCTGATACCAATTTGGCACCCATATTTTCAAAATGATCTTCTAATTCAATTTCTTTGGCAATGGTCACACCGTCATTGGTAATCAAGGGTGAACCGAATGATTTTTCAAGAACAACATTACGACCTTTTGGTCCCAAGGTTACTTTAACAGTGTCTGCAAGGATATCGACACCACGGACCATGGCTGAACGAGCATCAGATGAAAATTTAATTTCTTTTGACATACTTACTTTCTCCTTCTATTCTTCAATGATAGCCAAGATGTTAGCTTCGCCTACGATGATGTACTTTTCATCGCCATCTTTGACATCAAGACCTGCGTGAGCTTCAACTAAGACACGATCTCCAACCTTGACACTTGGAGCAACCAAGTCACCGTTCAAGGTACGAACACCTTGTCCAGTAGCCACAACTTGAGCTGTTTTAGTTTTTTCTTGGGCTGAACCTGCAAGAACAAAGCCTCCAACAGTTTGTTCTTTTTCTTCTACTTTTAAGACCACACGGTCCCCTAATGGTTTCAACATCTGATTTCCTCCATAATGAGATAGATAGTATTAGCACTCTTTATATCTGAGTGCTAATTTATAGTTCTATTGTATCACTTGGTCAGAAATAGTCAAGAAAAAAGTCTGACTTTCTGAGGATGAATAGATGAATTTCTTTATCCTATTTTGCACTTTAATAATGTAGAATTTTAACGAACATGATTCATGGAATTAGTATTTTCGTTAATTCTTTTATAAAAAATACCGAAACTCTAAATCCTTATATTACGCATATATAAAAAACAACGATTACAAACCGTTGCTTTTTTTACATGCTATTAATATTTCAATCCTGGATTGAAAAATCCTAAGGCTACTCCCACAAGTGCAATAACTACCAATAATAGCATCACCCAATTTGGAGAAACTTTCTTTTTAGCCATCAGCCACCAACATAGAACAATAAAACCTGCTGTTAAAAGACCTGGATAAACACCATCAATCTTTTCTTGTAAGTTTAAAAATGTTTCTCCATCTCCATTTTTCAGCTCTAGCGCCGTAGTGACAGATACCCAAGTTGCTGCAACAGCTCCTATGACCATACCACCAACAACACTAATTGATTTTCTTAGCGCCTGACCTTTAGGACCTACTAAAAATTCTACTGCTTTATCTCCAAGTTCATATCCTTTAAAATAAGCAAAACGCATTCCAAGATAGACTAATAGATTCCATGCAATAATATAGAATATTGCACCAGAAATATTTCCTCCTTTAGAAAGACCTAGAGCTATCCCCAAAAGAACAGGAATTAATGTTCCTACAATAAGTGAATCTCCAATACCTGCAATAGGCCCCATTAGACCAGCTCGCATTCCATTGATGGTTTCACTATCTACGGCATCTCCATTTGCACGCGCTTCTTCCAAACCAGCTGTTATCCCAACTACTAGAGAACCCAACTGTGGCTCAGTATTAAAGAATGCTGTGTATGTTTGCATAGCTTCTTTTTGCTCTTCCTTAGTATCATACATTTCTTCTACAATTGGAAGCATAGAAGTTAAATATCCAAAAGTTTGCATATGTTCTTGAGAAAAACATGTCAGATGTCCATAGAACCAGTGGTGAAATGATTTTGTCAATGTTTTTCTTGATATTTTTTTTCGACTCATTCTAAATATCCTCCTCTTCATCAAATCCCATATCACTGACAACCGCTGTCGTACGGGCAGATTTAATAACTTCTAATTCATAATAAATTACTGCAAAAATTAATGACACAACACCACTTGCTACTAAGTTCAAGCCTAAAGATTTTGCTAACGTGAACCCGACAAAGAAAGGAATAAAGTCTGTTGTTTTTGTAACAATTTGTTTCAAAAGTATTGCAATACCCACACATGGAAGGAGTGCTCCTACAGTAAATAGAGACTTCATTACAAAACCATCCATCGGAAGATATAATTTCATAAGATCAACCATATCTGGTCCAAATTTTGTAATAATCATTGTTGGTAAGAAAGAAAAGATAAAATGTGAAATCCAAGGATATACCCAATCAACAGCATATAACTTCTTAAAATCACCTTTCTCTACAGCTTTCCATCCAATGTGTTGCCAAAGCAAATTCATAGTAGCTGTACCATAGAATAAAACAGTTCCAATTGTTCCAACCGCAGCTCCAATTGGCGCTGCTGCTGCTGCAATCGCTACTTCACCTGAAATATTATTTGCATGAACAAATAGGATAGATAACGGAATTCCGATATAAGAAATTGCCCGTACATCGGCAGATACAGTTCCACCAGGTGTCACTAAGGCAATATATAATACCTGCAAAGCCACACCAACGATTACCCCTGTTGTTATATCTCCTAATATTAAACCTACAATTAAACCACCAACTAATGGACGCCCCAAAGTATAGTTACCAATACTGGATCCCCCCATACCTGGCATCGATGCTAAACTTGCAAACAATCCTAAAAGAGCTGCTTGAATCCAAGAAATTTCCATCATTTTGTCTCCTTATTTCATTATTAAAATCCAAATTTTGATTTAAAATCACTCCAATAGCCAATAGATACATCTGGTAATAATTGGAATCTAACTTTATATCCTGCTTTTTCAATTGCTTCTAGTGCAACTGCTTCCTCTTGAGTAATTGATTGATTATTTCCCAACTTGATAGCACCTGGTCTATCGTTAGCAGGTCCTACAATAATCTCTTTAACATCTCCTGGAATAAAGCCCTGGTCTACTAAAATTTCTTTCATATCAATTGGATTCTTAGTAATCAAAAAATATCTACTATCCGATTCTGTTACTTTAGATGATTTTTCTTTAAACGCTTCCTTTGTCCAAACAAATGTTTTTTTATCTGACGCACCTTTATATGCCTGAATTAAAACCTTATTAGATGCAGCAGCGTCATTTACTGCAATTAATCCATCACATGGATGTTCTTTTGCCCATCTAGTGACTGTTTGTCCATGAATCATTCTATCGTCAATTCGTACAAATGTTACTACCATAATTTTTTATCCCTTTCCTTATATAACTAAATATCGTCTTCTTCATTAAGATTATCATCTGATCCTACTTCAAATTCTTGTAGAGCCGATGATGATTCGTTTAATATCGTAGAAACAAGTTCACTTCCAGTCAGAATGTCTTTCATCACCACTGCTGTAAGTGCCATTGTTAAGTTCATACCTCCCAAAATAGTTGCATTCTCTAATTTTCCAAATTCTTCTAATACTGTTGCAACAGTTGTTAAAGGACTTCCCCCAACAATATCTGCTAAAACAAGAACCGAATCATTTTCATCCAGAGATGCAATAACATTCTTGACCTCTACAGAAAAAACTGCAAGACTTTCTCCATCTTTTAAGCCAATCGCTATGACATCATCTACCTTATCCGAAGCAAACATAGAAAGAGATGATTTCAATCCCTCTGCAAGTCCTCCATGACTGACTAATATCAAATACTTCATATTTCCCTCCTTTTATTGATTTTATTCTATCATCCTTATCTTCACTTTATAATTGTTAAATGTCACAAAAGTTTATTGATAAATGTCAATAAAAAAATGACAAATGTCAATAAAGACATCTGCCATGTTCGTATTATTTAAGAAATAATAATCTTGATATCTATTTAAGGGTTCCTATATCTAGTTCTTTTTGTAACTTAATAAGACTACCTTCAATATCCGTGTTATTTTCATCCATAGATAATGCTTCTAATCTTTCTTCTATTCCAACTAATGATTTTGAATCTATCCCTTTTGAAATAGTTGTAATTGAATTTTTCATTATATAATCCAGTGAAGTAGTCGTTAAGGCATTTTGACCAATCATTCCTTTCTTCATCAACTCTTCACTTTTCAAACTAGTTACTACCTCTGGTAATACTGAGCTTCCTTGACCCTTATTAAATAAATTTTGTTGAATTTCACGATTAATTGTTAAAAATTCTATAAACGATACGGCAAGGTTTGAATTGCGAGCACGCGAAGAAACCACGTATAAGGAAGTATCTGTTACAGTCGAACGAATGTCTTCCTTAGTCGTTGGCAACGAAATACATGTCCAGTTAAAATTTGTATATTTGGCCACATGATAAGGAAAAGGTTTATATGTACGATATTGTGCCAAACTCATTGGATAAAAGGCCACATGTCCTTCATCAAAATCTTTATAGGTTACTTTGTAGCGTCCGTTTAATTGATTCAATCCCCTTATATAGGATAAAGCATCCTTCATTTCTGACGAATCTATACGAGGAATCCCACTCTCAGAAATAGTAACTCCAAAGGCTGCTAGAGATTCTTTCCAACTATATCCTGTTATCCCAAATTGATCAACGATTCCATCTCCATCGGTATCTTTTGTAATTTTTTTACTAATCTCATATAGATCTTTCAGTGTCCACCCTACTTTAGGAATTTCAATGCCCTCTCTTAAAAGTAAATCTTGATTTACACACATCAACATGGGATTGCTTTCATATGGAAGACCGTATAAATCATCTCCGTATTTTGCTGCCTGCAAAGATACATCATAGAAATTAGAGGCATCTTCTTGAGACAGATAGGAATTTAGGTTTTTTAAAATACCTTTTGATGCAAATAAAGATAATTGGTCGCTTGATAATAGAAATACATCCGGTTCAGAACCTTTTAAAATTTGACTTGAAATCCAATTAGAATACTCCTCCTTAGGAATACCTGAATCATATACAATTTTAACCCCTTGATGAAGCTCTTCAAATTTCTTAATAGCCTCATCTAGTACATAGCTGTTATTCCCTGTAGGAATTCCCCAACTAGAATCAGAATAAAAACCCAGTCTAATAATCTTTATCTGCTTGTTTTCCCAAATAAGAAATAAACTCAAGCAACTTAACACAAACAGTATCGCTAGAAACAATTGCTTTACTTTCATTTATCCATTTCCTTCGAAAAATTCTTTTGTGTCACACCTGTTTGTACAGCCCATATGGCTAACTGTGTCCTATCTCTCAAATTTAGTTTTGAAAGAATGATAGAAAGGTAATTGCGCACTGTTCCCTCGGATAAAAAAAGATTACTGGCAATTTCCTTATTTGATTCTCCAAATGCCACTTGCTGAATAATTTTCCATTCTGTCAGTGATATATTTTCAATATTCTCTTCCTTCACAGTAATAGAAAAATTGGTCTGTGCCATCTGCGAGAACAATTGAAATACCTTACTAGCTATATTAGGATTAATCATAGCTCCACCTTTATACACTGTCTGAATGGCTTGGTATAACTCGTCTGTTGAAACTCCTTTTAATAAATAGCCAGATGCACCATATTTTAAAGCACTAAAAATAAATTCGTCGTCATCAAATGTTGTTAAGATTATAATTTTTATATTTGGAAAACGTTTTTTGATTTCTTTTGTAGCCAATACTCCGTCCATTCTGGGCATTCTAATATCCATTAAAATTATATCCGGTTTTACAGTCATGATGTTGTCCATAGCTTCAATACCATCACCAACGACGGATACCACATCAATATCAGCATATACTGATAAAATGATCTGCAAGGACTCTCTAATTAACGCCTGATCATCTGCAATCATTACCTTTATCATATACTTCACCTCCTATTTTTGGAAAAACTATTTTAGTGTAAAATCCTTCCCTATTTTCAAAATGAATAGAACCACCTAAAATAGAAACTCGCTCTCTCATTTGTTTCAAGCCATACCCAATTTGTAAGTCGTCAAAACCTATTCCATTATCTTGCAAAACTATTATGTTGTTATCCTCACTCATAAAGTGAATGCTCATTTTACTAGCATGTCCGTGACGAACAGAATTTGTAATAGATTCTTGTATAATCCTAAAAATAGTATCTTCCTGTATAACATCTAAATCAATATTTCCCCATTCATATTTTAAATCGACAGAGAGTTTAGATAGAGACTCATACTCACTAATCATTAATATTAGAGCATCTTTTAAACCATTATTTTGCAAAGCTCCTGGTCTTAGTCTATGTAATGATCCCCTAACATCTTTTATCCCCTCTCTAACTGCATTTGAAACATTTTTCAACTGTTCTTTAGCACGGATAGGATGAACATCAATTAGTACAGAAACAGCATCAATCCCTGCTGAAATTCCTGTCAACGCATGCCCTAGAGTATCATGAATTTCCCGAGCAATTCTTTTCCTTTCTCGATCTTCAGCGATTTTCTCTGATAACGATATGTAATGATTCAATTCAGTGTTGACTCTAGATAACATTTTAAGCTCTTCCTCAATATTATGATGTTCTTTAATCACGTACAGGATATAAGACAATAAAGAGATGATGAAAATAATAACATTTAATGACGTCAATGTATTTTCTAAAAATAACACTACACCTCGTATGGACGATGGATAAAATTGGATATAGGTAGAAAGAGAGGGAACTTTTATAAATAGTGACAAGATTTCATAGTCTGTTAAAAGTAACATTAAAAAACTCAAGAAAATAAAAATAATCCAAGAACGTTTACTATCAGAGTCTTGAAACTCTCTTGAACTATAGAATATATCAGCAAAAACTAATAATATTATTCCATTGTATGACAGATTTTGTGACCATATAACACCAATCATTAATACTATTTCAAGCAAATTCCATTTTGAAAAAATTGGCCATTTTTTCTCAGTTGAATACATTTTATAGGTAGATATAAAAATAATACCGACGAAAAAAATAATTGAATACCAAAAAATCTGGTCAGGTGATTTTGAAATATTGTTTAATTCTCCCAATAAGAGTATCATCTGTCCCTTTGAAATTACATAGTTTGTAATCTGTATATACAAAGCTCCATTGTATATAATGGTTAGAAAATTAATTAACAAAAGCAAAATTATAGAGTACTGGACACCTTTTACCTGTTTCATTACTGCCACCCATTAATATCAAACTGAATTATATTATTTTTATCAACAAATTGTACAGGTATAGTATATAATTCTTCAACTTCTTCTTTTTTTACTAATAAATCTATTGTTTCCGATACTTTTCTACCCATATGAGATGGAAATTGAGCAACCGTTCCCGTAACTTCATCTGTTGTAGCTAATAAATGCTTCATATCTGGTGAACCATCTATTCCGTAAATAAGTTTTTTTGAAGTTACTTTCAATTCTTTAATTGCTGCTAAAGCTCCTATAGCTGCTCTATCATTTAAAGCCACTATAGCATCAAATTGTAAACCTTCAGATAACGCATCACCTACAGTAGTCATAGCATACTCTGTTTGACCAACCGTTTCTCTTTCTGAGATAATTTGATAATGTTCTTCTGATTTTATTGTATCCAAAAAACCAGTTATTCTCTGATTAGCTGATAAAGCATCTTTGTGCGTTAACAAAAGAATATGAGCATTTGAGGTACGTTTCATCAAATCCTTGGCAATTAATATCCCAGCATGGTAATTATCAGAAACTATGCTCGTATCAACTTTTATATTATTCAACTGACTATCTACTGCTATAACTCTAATTCCAAAATTCTTTGCCCTACTTAACGCTTCTACAATTTGCTCGCTATCACTCTTAACCGGATTAATAACAATAACATTCACTCGCTTCTCTATAAACTCATCAATTTGTTTACTCTGTTTTTCTTCACTCATCTCTGCGTCCCGAGTATACAATATCTGACCTTCTGAATCAGAATAGCGTTGAATCTCATTATGTAAATGTCTATAAAATTCACTATTCATCGTCATATAAGTCGCTCCAACTTTTATTTGTCCCGGAATAGGATCTGTCTGACTCACATGAGTATAAATCGCAAAAACAAATACGACTACTGTACAAAATATAATTTTGACGATTGTTCTTGTATATTCTCTACTCATTCCAACCTCCAAAAAGTTTCAACTAGTTCATTGTAACACATTTAGACAGTATAAAAAAGCCTGAGAGCAACTCAGACTTTTCAATGTTTAAAATGGCAATTCTTCCTCTTCCAAAACCAAATCTGCCAAATCCTGTCCTGCATTATTTTCACGCATAGCACGTTGGGCACGACTTTCCAAAAGTTGGAATCCTGTCACAAGAACTTCGGTCACATAGTTCATTTGACCATTTTTCTCAAAGCGACGGGTACGCAATTCCCCATCAACGGAAATGAGACTACCTTTGGTTGCGTAGCTTGCCAAAGTTTCTGCTAGTCTGCCCCATAGGACCATATTGATAAAATCAGCTTCACGTTCACCGTTTTGGTCTTTGTAACGACGGTTCACAGCGATAGTTGCACGCGCTACTGACTTGTCATTGTTGGTTTTATGCAATTCTGGTGTAGACGTTAAACGTCCAATCAAGATAACTTTATTATACATATTTTCTTCCTCCTACTTATCTATTCGTAGGAAATCAAAAAAAGTTACAGAAATTTGTAACTTTTCGAGAAAATTTTTTAGTTTTTATGAACCATGAAACCTGTCGCTTGTTGATTTGCCATAATGGTCATATCTGTAATCTGCACACGACGAGGTTGACTGGTCACATAGACTACTGTGTCTGCGATGTCTGGTGCCTGCAAGGCTTCGATTCCCTGATAAACCGTCGCAGCCCGCTCTTTGTCACCATGAAAACGTACTGTCGAAAAATCTGTTTCGACAATTCCAGGCTGAATAGTTGTCACCTTGATATCCGTTGCGATGGTATCAATTCGCAGACCATCTGAAAAGGTCTTAACTGCTGCCTTGGTAGCTGAATAAACTGCTGCACCTGCATAGGCATAAATTCCTGCGGTTGAGCCCATATTGATGATATGTCCTTGATTGGCTTTTACCATTGCTGGCAAGAAACAGCGAGTGACTGCCATCAAACCTTTGACATTGGTATCCAACATGGTCAGCATATCCAACTCTTCATAGTCCTGATAAGGTGCTAAACCTAGAGCCAAGCCTGCATTGTTGACCAGAATATCAATCTGACCTATCGTTTCTAGAATATCAGAGCAGACAGTCTTTACCATTGTCATATCCGTGACATCTAGGAGAAAAGTCCAAACTGTTTGATTTGGAAAAGTTTCTGCAAACTCCGACTTGAGAATTTCTAGTCTGTCTATCCGTCGTCCAGTTAGAACGACATTCTCACCCTGCTCCAGATAAGCACGCGCAATCGCTTCACCAATTCCTGATGTCGCTCCTGTAATCACTACATTTTTTGCCATCTTATTTCCTTCTATCTGGTCTATCAGATACTGACAACTTCTTAAACAGTCCAGTGCTTAGCTGGATCAAATGGTGTTCCAACAACTTGGTCTTCTGATAATTCAATAATACCACGTTTTTGCGGAGCATTTGGCAAATGCAATTCACGAGGGCTGCACATCATACCAAAACTCTTTTCACCACGAAGTTCGCCTGGGAAAATAAGATTGCCTTTGGGCATCATAGCTCCAGGAAGAGCCACAATGGTTTTCAACCCAACACGCGCATTAGGAGCCCCTGCAACGATTTGCACTGTCTTGTCACTTGCGACTGCAACTTGGCAAATGTTGAGGTGGTCACTATCTGGATGAGCTACCATCTCGACAATTTCACCAACAACAAACTTAGGTTCCTTGTCATTAACAATTTCTTCCACAAAGCCTTCCGCCTGCAACTCTTGGTTCAAACGAGCGACTTGCTCATCAGTTAAAAAGACTTGACCGCGCTCTGCAATTTCAAATAAACTTGAAACTTCGAAAATATTCCAAGCCACTGTTTCCCCATTCTCTCTGAGAAAAACACGGGCTACCTTGCCTTTGCGTTCCACATCTAGTTTGGCATCTCCGCTGTTTTTCACGATGACCATAAGGACATCACCGACATGTTCTTTGTTATATGTAAAAATCATTGTTTCCTTTTCTCCTATTTCAGTCCTGCTAAAAAGTCGTTAATTTGTTGCTTGCTTTTACGGTCGCGATTGACAAAACGGCCGATTTCCTTATCCTTTTCTAGAACAACAAGGCTAGGGATTCCATATACATCCCAGAGTTTGGCCAAATCCATATACTGGTCTCTATCCACTCGAATAAAGGTAAACTCTGGATTGGTCTCCTCAATTTCTGGTAAGGCAGGATAGATATAACGACAATCGCCACACCAGTCTGCTACAAAAAGAAAGACCTTCTTGCCATCTTTTTCTACTAAAGATGCTAATTCTTCTAAACTTGCTGGTTGTATCATAAGACTTCCTCCTCATAGACTAGGTCTTCATTTTCATAGACAAAGGTATAATGACGGCCATCCTCAAAAATGACGCCACCAACCAAGCTCTCTAGACTGCTTTCATAAACTTGAACATAGAGGGTCGCAATTTCCCCCATGTCTGAAAAATGGTCTCGCACAATCGCTGTCAACTCTTCCTGAGTCTTCATGAGCTTATGGTCATCTGCAACTTTTTTAGTAGCAAGGGCAAGGCTTCCAATACCAAGCAGAGCCAAGCCTGCCATCCACATTTTTTTAGCTTTCATACCATTCATTTTAACACAAAAAACGCTTCAGGACAAATGAGGAAGCAGCAGAAAAGCAAGTAAAAAGCCTCTTCCTTTAAGAAAAAGGACTTCTTATTCTTATTGCCAGGCACCTGAGTTGCCAACGTAGTAACCATCAGGGGTGTAGGTATTGCGAAGCATCTTACCTGATGAAGCTAGATAATACCACTTACCATTGTCTTTGACCCAATCATTCGCAATCATGGCACCAGAAGAACTTACATAATACCATTCTCCCTTGTCATAAACCCAAGTGCTTGCTTTCATGGCTCCTGAAGTTGATAAATAGTACCACTTGCCTTGATCGTAAAGCCAATCACTAGCAATCATGGCTCCTGATGATTTAAAGGCATACCAGTTGCCACCTTGATAAAGCCAAGTTTGATTGAACATGACTCCTTTATCATTCATAAAGTACCAAGTTCCCTTGTCTTTAACCCAAGTATTCTGCACTAATTTACCTTGTTTTTGATAGTACCAATTTTGCTCTGATTTTAGCCAGCTTTCTGCTTTTACAATCGGATAAAGTTCTTTGAAAGATTCTCCATCATATTTATGACTGATAGATTTTAGTTTTTCAAGTTTCAACTCGCCATTGCCATAGTCTGCCCAAGCAAAGACTTTTTGACCATTGACAGTCTCTGGTAAGGTAGCAGTGTAAGTCTTGGTTTGATAATCCCATTTTGTATCAAGGTAGGTGTATTGATCATTTGATTCTTTAATATGGTAGTAGCCTCTCTTTCCACTATCATTATGAATATCACCCACAACTTTCGTTGACCAGGTCTTTACTTCGTTGCCGCTCTTGGCCTCGACCTTGATATCTCCTCTATAGCCATATGGAACATAGAAATTCAGGTAACGCCCTTCTATACCAATCATAGACTTGTCCTTTTCTTGACCTAGAAAATTGACTGTCTGATCTTGACCATTGAGACTAACTGTCCACTCGATTTTCTCGTTTTTTGGTAAATCCAAGACTTTGATATCCACTTCATGACCATTGTTAAACCGAAGAATCTTGCCATCTTGATACTGTACTCCACACTTAACAACCCATTCTTCTTTAAGCTCAAATGCCTGCCCTGAATGTGGAAAAGCCAGTAAAGCTAGACCAGCTAGAGACAAACCAAATAATGTGATTTTTTTCATCGTAGATCCTCCTTAGGATTTTTTATGTTAATTATATCACTATGTTTTTAAATTGCAAACATTATCCTAAATATGCAAGCAAAAAACCTCTGAGATTCTTCTCAAAGGTTATAATCTAGCTAATTGCTGTTCTCAACTGCTGCAGTGACAAAGGCAGTGTAGAGCTCTTCTGGACGATTTGGACGGCTTGACAGTTCAGGGTGATATTGACAGGCTACAAAGAATTTATTTTCTGGAATTTCCACAATTTCGACCAAACGATTGTCTGGAGAAACTCCTGAGAAGACAAAGCCTGCTGCCTCAAACTGCTCACGGAAGGCATTGTTAAACTCATAACGGTGACGGTGACGACGTTGCACCACTTCTTGATTATGATAAGCAGTTGCTGCCTTAGAGCCACGTTTCAACTTGGATGGATAAAGTCCCAAACGAAGGGTTCCCCCCATATCCTCAACATCAATCTGATCACGCATGATATCAATGATAGGGTATTTTGTTTCTGGTGCAAGCTCTGCAGAATTGGCACCTTCGAGTCCTAAAACGTGACGAGCAAACTCGATACATGTCAACTGCATTCCCAAGCAGACTCCCAACATTGGAACATCATTCTCACGCGCATAGCGGATAGCTTGTATTTTCCCTTCAGTACCACGTTGACCGAAACCACCTGGTACGATGATTCCGTCCGCATCAGACAAGAGTTCCGCCACATTCTCTGCTGTCACATCATTGGCATTGATCCAATTGATTTTAACTTCTGCGTCGTTGGCATAACCAGAGTGTTTCAAGGCTTCAACCACAGAAATGTAGGCATCTTGCAACTCAACATACTTACCAACAAGGGAAATTTTAACTTGTTTTTTCAGGTTCATGACCTTATCCACCATGGCTGACCATTCTGTCATATCCGCTACTGGTGCGTCTAGTTTCAAATGGTCACAGACAATCTGGTCCATACCTTGCGCCTGCAAGTTCAATGGAATTTGGTAAAGATGCTCAACATCCAACGATTCGATAACGGCTTCTGGTGCCACATCACAGAACTGGGCTAGTTTGTTTTTAATTCCTTGACCAGCTGGTTGCTCTGTACGAATAACCAACATATTTGGTTGAATTCCCAAGCCACGCAATTCTTTGACAGAGTGTTGAGTTGGTTTGGTTTTCATTTCACCAGCAGCCTTGAGGTAAGGAAGCAAGGTTGTATGGATGTACATAACATTATCCGCACCAACATCTGCCTTCATCTGACGAAGGGCCTCTAGGAATGGCAAGGACTCGATATCTCCTACTGTTCCACCAACCTCTGTGATAATGACATCAGAGTCGGTCGTTACAGCGGCACGCTTGATTTTTTCTTTCAAAGCATCTGTGATATGAGGAATGACTTGAACAGTTGCCCCAAGGTATTCTCCACGGCGTTCTTTACGCAGAACTTCACTGTAAATTTTACCAGTAGTCACGTTAGAATATTTGTTGAGATTGATATCGATAAAACGTTCATAGTGGCCCAAGTCCAAATCTGTCTCAGCCCCATCATCTGTCACAAAGACTTCCCCGTGCTGATAAGGGCTCATAGTCCCCGGATCGATATTGATATAAGGGTCAAATTTTTGAATCGTCACTTTGAGACCACGATTTTTCAAGAGACGGCCTAGACTCGCTGCCACAATACCTTTCCCAATAGACGATACCACACCACCAGTTACAAAAATATATTTCGTAGACATAGATTCCTCTTTCTAAAATGCTCAAAGTCTTGTTAACTACGAGGGGACATAGGAAACAAGACCCTACTAATAAGATAATCTGGGACGACTGCGCCAGATTCACAACTAAAATACAAGAAGATAACTTCTTGAAAAAACAAAAATAGCTCCCTAAGAACTAGGGAGCCCCGACCTCTAAAAGAGGTGCCCGAACAATATGATACCTAAAAATAGGATAATTGTCAATAGCTAACTTTTATTCCTCGATGTTTTCAGCGTCATCATCAGAAAACTCGTCGTCTTCTTCGTTGAGATCCACGTCTTCTCCCAAGTCATCTGGGGCGATTTCGTTGATTTCTGCATCGTAAGCTTCCACTTCATTTTTCTCATCATCTGGATTTTCATCATCGTATGAAAGAGCTGGATCTGCTTCGTATGCATCTTCGTCTTCTGGATCATCCGCATTGTAGTCAATAGCATCTGAATCACCATCCATGAAGGCATTGACACGTTTTTTCTTATCTTTTGGTGTCACTTCATCGTCGTCATTTTCCTCAAGAGCGATGATTTCTTCATCGATTTCGTCTACGCCATACCATGAACGAAGACCCCATTTGTTATCTCCAAGTGAGATGAAGCTGCCGTCAAAGTTCAACTCTGTGTAGAACAAAGGCAAAGCTTCACGGATATCGCTGTTTGATGTTCCAAGGTAGTTTTGAATTTCGTTTACAAGATCGCTAAAATGCATCTCATGATCGCGACCACGAAGTTCCAAGATAGCACGCGCTACCTCAATCATAGATAGTTCACTTTTTTCTTGCCCAGCAAATACTTCTAATTCCAAAGCGTTTCTCCTCATTTATACTACTATCGCCAGAGCAAACAGACTCTGACCTCATTTTATCATTTACTCTTTATTTTACGATAATTTTGCGGAATAGTCAAAAGTTAAGGGGAACTAATACAAATCTTCTAAGCTTCTATATTCAATGATTTCATTTTTGATAATATTCTTTTTAAACTCAAAATGTTTTAAAGGATTATCAATTAACACTAGCTTTGGAATATCATCTAGGTTGGTAACTAGAGATAAAATAAAATCAGATTGAAACTCTTTAGCTTTCTCAAATTCGTTGGCAGTCAATCGAATGCGACCCTTAGATTTTCGAATTCCTTTAACTTCGGCAAGATAAGAATGTTCTTGAACATCTACTTGGAAATCATATCCATCGCCATAGAGGCGGGCGTCGGTTAATTGTCCACCTTGAAATTTTTCTTCTTTATCAAAATGAAGGATAAAATAATTTTCTGCCTCCATCCCAGTTTCCTGTAGACGTTTGAATTTAGTTCGAATGATTGGTTTTTCAATAGTAGTAATGCCTGTTTCCTTTCCTTCACTGGAAAGTAACATTTTTACTATTTCAGCATAACTATGAACATCTTCATTTCCAAACATCATATCAATTAAATCTTTACGAAAACGGTAAACTTCAGCTTTCTGCCACCAACCTTTTCGATTATTGTCAAAATAAGGATCGAATAAGTCCATTCTATTTTTTACAACTCCAGTTGTTTCAGCAATTCCCAGAGAAACCACATAGCGATAAAACTCCGACTTACTAGAACATTGAAATTCTGTTATAAAAAGCTTGTCAAACTTGGCAAGACCATAGCCAATTAAATTTAACAATTCATAATGAGGGTGTTTAGACATCACTTTCTCCATCAATAGATATTGATTTTATTATACCAAAAAACACGGCATTTAACCGTGTTTTGTAGGAATCTAGCAAGATTAAAATCCGCTTCAGCCTAGGCAGCTCATCGTAGGCTGTACTTGTGTACGGCAAGATGAGCTAACAAAGGATGAAGTAATTTTAGATTGCTAGATTAACTTCTTCATCTCATCAATACGTGCTACAGTCGCGTCGTATTTCGCTTGGTAGTCGGCTTGTTTGTCGCGTTCGTTTTGGACGACTTCTGGTTTGGCGTTGGCTACGAAGCGTTCGTTAGAGAGCTTCTTACCGACCATATCCAGTTCTTTTTGCCATTTACCCAGCTCCTTGTCGAGACGAGCCAGTTCTTCTTCGACATTGAGGAGGTCTGCGAGTGGCAAGTAGATTTCTGCTCCTGTGATGACGCTTGACATAGCGAGTTCAGGTGCAGGGATGATCGATGCTATTTCCAAGTGTTCTGGATTTGTGAAGCGTTTGATGTAGTTGACATTGCTGTTAAAGAAAGCTTCCAGGTCGCTATCGCTTGTCTTGACAAGGATGGTGATTGGCTTGCTTGGTGCTACGTTTACTTCAGCACGCGCATTCCGAACAGCACGGATCAAGTCTTTAAGACTTTCCACACCTGTGTGAGCAGCAAGGTCTTCAAAGGCTGGATTAACAGTTGGGTATTCCGCTGTAACGATAGAGCCTTCTGAGATTTGTCCAAAAATTTCCTCTGTCACGAATGGCATGATTGGGTGGAGGAGACGAAGGATCTTGTCCAAAGTATAAAGGAGAACAGAACGTGTGATGACTTTCTCTTCTTCGTTATCGCTATAAAGGACTTCCTTAGTCAACTCAACGTACCAGTCCGCGAACTCATCCCAGATGAAGTTGTAGAGGATGTGTCCAGCGACACCAAATTCAAACTTGTCAAAGTTGGCAGTTGCTTTTCCGATTGTTTCATTGAGGTTGTGGAGAATCCAGCGGTCAGTGACGTTTCCAGCTTCCTTGTTAACAACTTTTTCCACATTAGCCGTTGCTTGCTCAAGGGTCAAACCTTCATTGTTCATGAGAATGTAGCGAGAGATGTTCCAGATCTTGTTAATGAAGTTCCATGAAGCATCCATTTTCTCGTAAGAGAAGCGCACGTCTTGACCTGGTGCAGAACCGTTTGAAAGGAACCAACGCAGGCTATCTGTTCCGTACTTATCAATAACATCCATCGGATCAATCCCATTGCCCAGTGATTTAGACATCTTACGGCCTTGCTCATCACGAATGAGACCATGAATCAATGCATTTTTGAATGGCGATTTGCCAGTAAATTCCAAACCTTGGAAAATCATTCGAGATACCCAGAACGGGATAATATCATAACCAGTCACCAAAGTTGATGTTGGATAATAACGTTTGAAGTCTTCTGAGTCGACATCCGGCCAGCCCATGGTAGAGAATGGCCAAAGGGCAGAACTGAACCAAGTATCCAAGACGTCTTCGTCCTGAGTCCAACCGTCGCCTTCTGGAGCTTCTTCGCCGACATATATTTCACCCTCAGCATTGTACCAAGCAGGGATTTGGTGACCCCACCAGAGCTGACGAGAGATTACCCAGTCGTGAACATTTTCCATCCATTGGAGGAAGGTATCGTTGAAACGAGGTGGGTAGAATTCAACCTTGTCCTCTGTGTCTTGGTTGGCAATAGCATTCTTAGCCAATTGGTCCATCTTAACGAACCATTGAGTAGACAAGCGTGGTTCAACCACAACACCTGTACGCTCTGAGTGACCAACACTGTGGACACGTTTTTCAATTTTGACGAGGGCACCAATTTCTTCCAACTTGGCAACTACTGCCTTACGAGCTTCAAAACGGTCCATACCTGCAAATTCAAAGGCCAAGTCGTTCATAGTTCCGTCGTCATTCATAACATTGACTTGTGGCAAGTTGTGGCGTTGACCAACCAAGAAGTCGTTTGGATCATGGGCAGGTGTGATTTTCACGACACCAGTACCAAACTCAGGGTCTGCGTGCTCGTCCCCCACGATTGGGATGAGTTTATTAGCGATAGGAAGGATGACGTTTTTACCAATCAGGTCCTTGTAGCGTGGGTCTTCTGGGTTAACCGCAACCGCAACGTCCCCAAACATGGTCTCAGGACGAGTTGTCGCAACTTCAAGGGCGCGTGAGCCGTCTTCTAGCATATAGTTCATGTGGTAGAAAGCACCTTCTACGTCCTTGTGAATCACCTCGATATCAGAAAGAGCTGTGCGAGCTGCTGGGTCCCAGTTGATGATAAACTCACCACGGTAGATCCAGCCTTTCTTGTAAAGGTCCACAAAGACCTTGCGAACAGCTTTTGACAAACCTTCATCAAGAGTGAAACGCTCACGAGAGTAGTCTACAGAGAGTCCCATCTTGCCCCATTGTTCCTTGATAGTAGTGGCATACTCGTCTTTCCATTCCCAGACTTTCTCGAGGAATTTTTCACGACCAAGGTCATAGCGGGAAATGCCTTCACCACGCAAGCGCTCCTCAACCTTAGCCTGAGTCGCAATCCCCGCATGGTCCATCCCTGGAAGCCAAAGCGTATCAAAACCTTGCATGCGTTTTTGACGAATGATAATATCCTGAAGAGTCGTATCCCAAGCGTGACCAAGGTGAAGTTTACCAGTCACGTTTGGTGGTGGAATCACGATTGAATAAGGCTTAGCCTTTTGATCTCCTGAAGGCTTGAAAACATCGGCATCAAGCCATTTTTGGTAACGACCAGCCTCAACCTCGGCTGGATTGTATTTAGGTGAAAGTTCTTTAGACATGTGTTTGTCCTTTCTCTATTGTATTTATTTTATCTTGAATCTGCTTAGCAACCTCTTCTGCAGACAGATTCGTATTATTTATTTTAAAGTAGTGGTGCAACTCGTTCGGTTGATGTTGGGAATTTAATTGAAGTGTTTCAGCAGTCTCTAAAATTTCTCTTTCAGATACCTCAATATGTCGTTTTAAGGGTTTGTGCTTTAATCGATTCTCCGTTCGATTTCGACGCAAGCACTCTTCAAGACTTGTTTCCAATTCAACAAAAAGAATCTCTTGATGATAGCCATTCAACAAATCCTGAATTTGCTTCAAATACATCAGCTGGTACTGATTTGAAAAATCAATCACGTCTGTTAAAATCACCGACCGCTGATTTCTAGCGCTAGCTCCAAGGAAAGAAAAGGTCATTCCACGAATAAATTCCCACATCTCCTCGGTATAATCCTGATAGATTTCTAGTGCAAAATCGATGGCTTGATGGTTATAAAATAGGGTAGCATTCGTCAGTCGAGATAGTTCTTGACCAATGGTCATTTTTCCTGAGGCTGGAGCACCGATGATGAAAAGATGCATCAAATCACCTCCCACTCACTCCTCAGCAAGCCATATTTCAAATCATCACAGCGATTCCCTTGGGCATCTTTGCGGTCTCTTATGCGAGCTTCGAGGGTAAAGCCAAGCTTTTCCGCGACTCGTTGACTTTGAAGGTTATATCCAAAGCAAGTTAGTTCAATCTTGTGAAGACCAAGTTCTTTAAAAGCTAGATCAATCAAGGCACACGCTGCTTCTGGAACATAACCTCGACCCCAATAGTCTGGATGCAAGGTATAGCCGATCTCAAGAACATCATCTTCATGACGATGGTTGAAATCAACAGAGCCGATAACTTTATCAGTCCCTTTGACAACAATCCCATAGCCTGCTGGGAGATTATCCTTTTGATTACGCTCAGGAAGGATATGCTCTAGATAGTAAACCTCATCTTCCAAGGTCTTGACAGGTGGAAAACCTGCTGGGTAAGAAACTTCTGGACGACTAGCATAGTCAAAGATATCCTCAGCATCCGCCACTGTGCGGACTCGTAGGATAAGTCGCTCCGTTTCGATTCGTTCAGGTAATGTTGCTCTAACCATCCTTCTTCCTCGCTTTCTTGATGAAGCTCCCCATAGGGTCTACTCGGTCATCTAAATAGCGATAAACGCGCTGGTGGCCATCCCCCATAAAGTAAGTCGGCGCAAAACGGTCATTTTTAAAATTCCCCTTGTCATCCAAAAGTTCTGGATCAGCTAGTCGTTCGATAATCTTAGCAAAGATATGACAGATTCCATCTTCCTCAATAATTCTATCAACTTGACATTCTAAAACGACTGGACAGGGATTTAAAATCGGTGCCTGGCTCCGTTCAGAAATCTCGTAGTCTAGCCCCAGATGTTTCAATTTCTCTCGATGACTGATAAAACCAGCCTGCTCCATCTCAAGCATGAGATTTTCATCAGGTATATTCACAGTAAACTTCTGGTAATGCTTGATTTGCTCAGCCGCATTTTCCTCAGCACCAACACCGATGACTAGCCAATTTCCCAAACTATAGGAGGAGCTACAGGTCGTAATATTGTGTCCAAAATTCTGATCCTGATACCCCAAAATGAAGATAGGAAAGCCATAGTAGAGTTTACTTGTTTTAAAAGATTGCTTCATAACAACCTCCTTTGACTATGACGCAAAAGAAAAGCCCTGCCATCTACATGACAGGGACGAATATGTTATCCGCGGTACCACCCAATTTCGGGCAGTTGCCCGCAACTCTCGTCTTTAAAACAAAAAGACACTTTTATTTCAATTTTTCATCCATTAGCAACCAGTTTTGACACATTTGTGGACTTCTCAGCGCCGCCACTTTCTGTAAAATGCGGGATTCAAAACACCTCTAATGGCTCTATTGTAGCAAGATTTTTTCGGAAATGCAAGACTCAAGAAAGATTACTTGAACTTGATGCCGTTTTCTTTCAATTTCTTGATGGTAGCTGGGCCAATTCCTTTCAAGGCAAGGAGTTCTTTTTCAGTCCAGTTTTTAAAATCTGAAGCAGACTTAATTCCTTCGTCGTAGAAAGTTTTGGCACGGTCAAGTGGAAGTCCACCCAAGTTTGCTGCAAAATCTTCTACAGAATTAGCTACTTTTTGAGCTTGCCCTTTGGTAGCTTCTACTGCTTGTTCAACTTTTTTAGAAACAGCCTTACCAGCTTGGCTTGCTGACTGTTCTGCACGTTTTACGACTTTTTTTGTCTCTTCTACAACCTTAGTCACAGTACTTGAAAAAGCACCTGCACGACGGAGGCTATTTCGTAATTGTTTTTTACGATTGAGTTTCTTTGACATGATAAAATCCTTTCAATAAAAAACCCCTGCTCTAACAAGGATTTAATATAAATATTCTATCAAGATTTTGGTGAAAAATCAAGAATCTATCTCGTTTAATAATTTCTCTCACCAAACAAGCCTTCTGGCAAGTCATGGAATCCTTTACCTGCCTTGAAGTTTTCAAATTTTCCAAGCAAGAACTGATAAGCATCCAAGCGACTTTCGTAGCGAATCATAGCATCTTTGGCACGCTCGTCTTGGTCCTCTTCGTAGACTTTTTGGCTTTCCTTGTGCGCCATGTCGTTAATCATGATCTGGGTATTGACCCAGGCTTCAAATTCCTTCATAAATTCTTGTTCGTAACTCATTTTTTCTCCTTATTCTAATCCACGGAAATAGTCCGTGTCAATCTCACGGTAGGGCTGAATATCCTGAACGTATTCCAGCACACCCTGGAATTCTCCATCTTCATCATGGACTGCAGCGTAGGTGATGTGGACAAACTTGCCTCGCGACTCAGACTTGAACCACATTTCATACTTGTCCTTGACTCCTTCACGAAGCCCCTTCATGATGGTCTTTACCTTGTCCAAGTACTTAGGTGGATGGCAGAGTTCGACATTGCGCCCAACTTGGGACGGGGTCCGTTTGAAAATCATCTCATCAGCTGGCGCATTGTCATTGTAATACTGGAAAATATCGTCTTTATTGACAAAGGTAATCTCCATAGGGAGATGATTGAGGATGAGATTGGCCTGCTCGACTGAGAGATAGCCATTGCCAAAAGCCTGTTGACTATGACGGTCCAGCACTGCTTCCTTTTCCTTAGGAGTAAAGGTAATGGTGAACTGTCCTTCTGGCGTATCTATGACTTGCTGAACTTGACCTTCTGCCGTTTCTAGCTGTACCTGCTCCTCTGCACTCTTTTCCTCAACAAAACTCTGACGTTCTGGCACCCATTTTTCTGACGGACGAATGATAGCATAACCATAGGCATCGCTCTCCTCCGCAATCTGAAGCCAATCATCTTGGGTAAAAGACTCAAGGAGAATCATAAGGAGAATGGACTCTTCCTTGAAAATCATACTTTCAAACTCTGTCGCAAAGGCTTCAAAAGTTTCCTTTACAGTGCTAATCGACACTTCTGGTAGTGACTTGGCTGTCGCTAAAGCTGTTTGAAAGAGTTCCCTAATCTGGTCATCCACTCCCCACATAACTTTGGGAGGAGAATCGTGTCCATAGCGCTCCATGATAGGAAAGAAGAGTTCTTCCTTGCGCTGATAGTGGATGTCAAATTGACCGACAAGTCCCATCTGACGCACCAAGCCCTTGCGCATCTCTGCCAGCATTTCCTCGTCTTCCATAGACTCATAAGTATCTAACAATCTCCGAATGCGAATCAAGGCAGCGCGGAGTGCCAGATTTTCATCCTTGAAGACGCGAACTGGGTGTCCTGGGTGCTCGGTATCTGCAACTTCGACATCCTTAACAGCATTTTTAAAAAGGTTGGCATGGACATCACAGAGCTCCATGACATCTTCAAAGGTAACACCTGAGTCCGAGTTCATCAACTCGTGCTCCATGAGGGAAATCTCGATGGCTGAAACACCTGTAAAGGTCGCATCAAAGCGCTCTTGAACTGACTCAGGAGAGGCGCCATTATGCAATTCTAACAAAATATCCCGTAGGACATGAATCCGTTCATCTGCCATTAGTCTAATCCAATCACTTCGTAGCCATTCGCTTCCAGTGTGCGGACAATCTTGTCCATAGGGGTTCCTTCCAGCTTAGAACCCTGTTTAAGCGATACTTTGCGACCGATAGTATTACGCATCAAGGGATTAGCAAGGGGTTTAAAACCCAGCTCCACTAGGATTTCCAAGACTTCTGGATGCTTATCCACCACTTCTGCAACAGGAATTGACACATCGATGATATTGTCCATGACGACCTCCATTATCGTTTATAAATGATATTATTTATTTTATTATACCATAAGGAGGACTGCCACACACCAAAAAAGAGGGTTGCCCCTCTTTCTTAATTCTTATCCAGATTGCGTAGCATTTCGTCAATCTTGTTTCCATATTCGATGGATTCGTCTTTGACGAAGGTCAAATCTGGGATTTTGTACAATTTCAAATTGCGACCAAGTTCACGTTTGATGGTACCAGTTGCTTTCTCAAGCCCGATTTGGGCTTTTTGATTATCTGAAGCAAGGTTACTCAAAATGGTGTAGTAAACCTTGGCAACAGACAAGTCACCCAGCATCTGAACATCTGTGATGGTCACACCTTGGACACGCGGATCACGGACTTTCTTTTGCAAAATCTCATTGACTTCACGCTTGATTTCCATGCCCACACGATCCGTACGGAAATGATTTGCCATGATATTCCTTTCTCTACTTTGAACCAAAAGCTAGGCCAGCAGACCTAGCTATTTTTATTAGATAGAGGAACTAGAGCCATTTGAATCTAGGAAACAAGCCTTAGATAGAACTGAGGGTTCATCAAGGCGCTGTTGACGACGAGTCAAATCGGCTATCGTTTCTCTATTATCTCTTGATTTCTTCCATGACATACGCCTCAATCACATCATCAGTCTTGATATCATTGTAGCCATCAATCATCAATCCACCTTCACGACCGTTTGTAACTTCTTTGACGTCGTCTTTGTAGTGTTTCAAGCTTGCGAGTTCGCCATCATAGATAACAACACCGTCACGGATAACACGGACTTTAGAGTCACGGGTAACCTTACCGTTGATAACCATAAATCCACCGATAGTTCCGACTTTAGATACCTTGAAGGTTTCACGAATAACTGCTTCACCGATAACTTTTTCTTCGAATTCTGGATCAAGCATCCCTTTCATAGCTTCTTCCATCTCTTCGATAACCTTGTAGATAATGCTGTGGAGACGGATTTCTACATCGTCAGCTTCCGCTTGTTGACGAGCTTGTGGTGTAGGACGTACGTTGAAACCAACGATGAAAGCATTTGAAGCTTCGGCAAGTGTCACGTCAGACTCATTGATAGCACCGACTGCCGAGTGAACAATAGTAACTTTGACACCTTCCACATCGATCTTTTGAAGTGATGCAGAAAGGGCTTCAACTGAACCTTGTACATCGGCCTTGATGATAACGTTAACTGATTTGAGTTCACCAGCTTTAAGGGTATCAAAGAGGTTTTCAAGGCTGACACGTTGGGTAGCTTGACGTTGTTTCATAAGGGCACGTTTGGCACGTTCTTCACCAGCCGCACGCGCAGATTTTTCATCCTCGTAAACGGCAAAGTGGTCACCCGCCATTGGCGCTTCGTTCAAACCTGTGATTGACACTGGTGTTGATGGCCCTGCAACCTTAACACGACGACCAAGGTCGTTGGTCATAGCACGGACACGACCGAAGGTATTTCCGACAACGATTGGGTCTTGGACATTCAAGGTACCTTGTTGAACAAGAAGGGTTGCGACCGCACCTTTTCCTTTATCCAAGCGCGCTTCGATAACTGTACCGATCGCACGCACTGTTGGGTCTGCCTTGAGTTCTTGGATTTCAGCCACAAGAAGGACTGTTTCCAACAATTCTTCGATATTTTGGTTGAATTTAGCTGAAATTTCAACAAATTCAGAATCTCCCCCCCAAGCAGTTGACATAACACCATGCTCTGCCAATTCACCGATAACGCGTTCTGGGTTAGCACCTGGCTTATCAATCTTGTTGATAGCTACGATGATTGGAACGTTGGCCGCTTTTGAGTGGTTGATAGCTTCAATTGTCTGAGGCATAACCCCGTCATCTGCCGCTACGACCAAGATAGTAATATCGGTAACAGATGCACCACGCGCACGCATAGATGTAAAGGCCGCGTGTCCTGGTGTATCAAGGAAGGTAATCTTCTTGCCATTTTCAACAATTTGGTAGGCACCGATATGCTGAGTGATACCACCTGCTTCACCTGTCGCAACACGAGAGTTACGAAGGGTATCTAGGAGGGTTGTTTTACCATGGTCAACGTGTCCCATGATGGTAACAACTGGTGGACGCTCAACCAATTCATCTTCATTGAGATAACCATCTTCGACAAAGAAACGTTCGATATCAGCATTATCCACTTCAACCTTTTGTTTGGCTTCGATACCATAATCCACCATGAGGAGTTCAATTGTTTCCCCATCCAAGGATTGGTTTTGTGTGGCCATGACACCCATCATAAAGAGTTTCTTAACGATTTCAGCTGGTTCACGTTTGATACGTTTTGCGATTTCCGCAACAGTCATACCATCTGTATACTCAAATTCTGTTGGCAATTCATGGAATTTACGCTCTGTAACAGGTTTTGGAGCCTGATTACGGTTGTTCTTGTTATTGCCTTTTTTGTTCTTCTTGTTATTATTCCAGTTACTATTCTTTTGATTTCTCACTTGATTTTGACTACTTCGATTCTTTTGTTGTTTTCTAGGACCATCTTCTTCGTGATCATAATCATCACGATTTTTGTCTGGTCGAGCTTGTTTTTTACGACGTGTATCCACTGCAGGTTCTTTTTTCTCAGGGACGACTTCAACCACTGCTTGAACTTGCTGTGCTTGTTGCGTTTGTTCAGCTAACTTAGCCACTTCTTCAAAGATTTCCTCTGGTTCCTTGCGTTTGTTAGCTTGAGCCAAGGCTTCTTTGGCCGCTTGATACTGCTTGAAGCGTTCCTCACTTGAACGGGCATATTCAGCATTTTGCTCTGCTTTTAGGGCTGCTGCACGGGCTTTAAAGTCAACACGTGGAGCCGCTTGATTTGGACGTTTGTCCTCTTGTTGACGGCGCTCATTTCCACGATTTTGCTGACCTTGCTGTTTCTTAGCTTGATCATTAAAGCGACGGTTGTCGCGGTTGCCTTGACCTTGTTTTCCACCATTACGGCCGTCGTTTTTCTGACGGTTGCCGTTTTGTTGTTGGTCACGGTTATTGCCCTTATTTTGCTTACGTCGCTCTGCCTGCTCTTTGGCACGAGCTTCACGCTCAGCCTTGAAATTACGGCTTTGTGGCTTAGCTGCTACTTTTTCTGTTTTAGGAGCAACTGGTTCAGCCGCTTTTGCCTCTTCCTTAGCTACAGCTGGTTTAGCTGGCTCAGATTTTTCGGCTTTCTTTTCTGCACTTGCTTTTGGTGCTGCAGGTTTTGCTTCTACTTTCGGAGCAGCTACAGGCTTAAAGCTGGCAGCGATTTTTGCAGCGACAGCTTCTTCCACACTTGATGAGTGGCTTTTCACATCCAAGCCCAACTCTTTTGCACGCGCTACAACTTCTTTACTTTCTTTTCCAAGTTCTTTTGCGATTTCGTACAATCTTTTCTTAGACAAATCATGTCCTCCTCTTCTATTCCATAAGAGACCTCATTTTCTTTGTAAATCCAGCATCTGTTACAGCCAAAACCTTTCTCGATTTTCCGACTGCTATGCTTAATTCCAGTGTTGAAAACACGGTTACAATTTCTACTTGATAATACTGACTTTTATCTTGAATCTTCTTGGTCAGATTGGGTCCAGCATCATGGGCTAGAAAGACCAACTTGACCTTGCCATCTTGAATGGCCTTGACCACCAATTCTTCACCCGATATGATCCGCCCTGCTCGCTGAGCGAGTCCCAAGAGATTGCTTATCTTTTGCTTATTCAAGTCCTAACTCTCTTCTTTTCACTTTGTGATCTACATAAGCGATCAACTCGTCATAAAAGCTTTCTTCCACTTCCATGCTAAAGCTACGGTTAAAGACCTTCTTCTTTTTCGCCTCTAGGGCTTCTGCATTGTCTAGCTTGATGTAAGCGCCACGGCCATTGGCCTTGCCTGTCGGATCGATAAAGACTTGTCCTTCCTTGTTCTTGACAATGCGGAGCAAATCACGCTTATCAATCACTTCGTTAGACACAACAGACTTGCGCAAAGGGATTTTTCTCGTTTTCATCTTTCCCTCCTCTAGCAGCTTTTATTCTTCTACAGTATCGTTTTCTGCTTCCAAATCTACTGAAGCAGCTTCTTCCATGGCTTCAAATTCACTAGCAGACTTGATATCGATACGGTAACCAGTCAAGTGAGCTGCCAAACGAACGTTTTGCCCACGACGACCGATGGCAAGAGAAAGCTTGTTATCTGGAACAACCACCAAGGCACGTTTGCTGTCGTTTTCATCAAAGATAACTTGGTCAACTTCAGCAGGAGCGATGGCATTGTAGATAAATTCAGCTGGATCTGCTACCCACTCGATAACGTCGATGTTTTCTTCGATTGGTACCATACGGTCGCTCTTGGCATCGTAACGAGCTGGGTGGAATTTGCTCGTAATCTTCTTAATATTAGCTCCACCACGTCCAACGATTGTACCGATAGCGTCCACGTTTGGATTATGACTGCGAACAGCAACCTTGGTACGGTCACCAGCTTCACGAGCCACGCTCATGATTTCAACAGTTCCGTCATAAACTTCTGGAATCTCTTGCTCCATCAAGCGTTTGATCATTTCTGGGTGGCTACGGCTAACAAAGACATTCACACCACGAGGGTTGTCTTCAACCTTGTAGACATAGACTTCGATACGGTCGTGGGAAGCAAAAACTTCTCCAGGGATTTGGTCTTGTTTTGACAATTGGGCTTCGATGCTGCCAAGGTTGACATAAATAAAGCGGTTGTCAAAGCGTTCTACAGTACCAGACATGATTTCTTGTTCATGCTCTTTGTAAGTATTGTAGGTGATGGCACGTGTTTGCTTGCGCATTTTTTCCATGATGGTTTGTTTGGCAGATTGGGCTGCTACACGACCAAACTCAGCAGGTGCTTCTTCAAACTTGATTTTGTCTCCAAGTTCATAGGCTGAATTAATGGCAAGAGCATCTTTCAAGCTGATTTCCAAACGGCTATCAAATACTTCATCAACAACTTCACGGACAGTATAGACTGTAAAGTCACCTGTTTTTTCGTTGAAGTCAATAGCTACGCTGTCTGATTGACCATAGCGTCTGCGATAAGCGGAACGAAGCGACTCTACTACTGCGTCGATGATATCTTCTTTTTTGATTCCCTTGTCTTCTTCCAAAATGCGGAAGGCCTCTAGCATTTCTTTACTCATGTTCTCTTCACTTTTGAATCCTCAAAAGCTATCCTTTCTTTTTCTATAATTTAACTGCTAAACGTGCTTTTGATACTAAACTGTATGGAATTTGGACAGTTTTCTTACGCGTCTTGTCCATATATTCCATGGTCAACTCGTCCTCTTCGAAGGCCAACAAGGTTCCTTCAAAGACCTTTTGCTTATTGATGGCTTGGTAGAGCCCGACATGGATGTATTTCCCAACCGCTCCAGCGACGGCATCCTTGGTTTTCAAAGGACGTTCCAAGCCTGGACTGGTGATTTCTAGGAAATATTGTTCTGGGAAGGGATCTGGCTTGATGGTGTCTAGGACAGGACTGATTATTTCTGTCAAGTCTGCCGTGTCGTTCAAGGTAATTCCTTCAGGTTTATCTACAAAAATACTGAGAATCATGTCACTGCCAATCTTTCCGTACTCGATATCCACGAGCTCGAAAGGTGCTTGGATGACAGGTTCTACAACTTCTCTGACTAATTCTACGATTGTTGCGATTGCGTCCACCTCCTCATAAGCAAGAGGCGAAGATATTTCCCCGCCTCTCTTTCTCATATTCTTACTATTAGTATAGCACGTTTGCCAACTTATGTAAAGCAAAAGCACTTATACAGCCTGATTTTAGGCTATTTCTTAAAATTCTGCCTCAACTCGGTAGATAACTTGACCCTTGTTTGAGAATTTTTGTTCATATTCTGTCATGACATTGCCTTCAAAATCACTGGCATGTAAGTCTAGCCAGACACCATTTAGTTTCATGCCATACTGAGAAAAGCTCACTAGGCTGTACTCAAACAAGCCACGGTTATCCGTCTTGAAATGAATTTCTCCATTTTCAGGCAAGATACGCTTGAAGGTATCTAGGAAACTCTTGTAGGTCAAACGACGCTTTTCATGGCGTTTTTTAGGCCATGGATCTGAAAAGTTCAGATACAAGCGATCAATCTCACCGTCTTCAAAGTAGTCCGTCAAATCAGAACCATCCACCCACAAGAGCTTGATGTTAGGCACTCCAACTTCAAGAACCTTGTCCAAAGCGTAACTCAAAACAGACTTTTGAATATCAATCCCGATATAGTTGATGTCAGGGTTTTGTTTGGCCATACCTGAAACAAAGGCACCCTTGCCACTACCAACTTCCACATGAATGGGGTTGTCATTGCCAAACAAGTCCCGCCATTTTCCCTTGGCTTCCAAGGGATTGAGGACCACATACTGGGGATTTGCCTCTAGTAATTCTGTCGCCCCTTTACGATTTCTAACTCTCATCTTCTCTTTCCATACTTGTCTCGGAAGTGACGCAAGCCATGAATCTCCCGATTAACATTTTCTAAATCTTGGTTCATATAATACTTGGAAATCTGGCTCAAATAAGACAATTGACCATACCAATACAATTTAGTTAATACCGTTTGATTGTACTTGTAACCGTAGTAGGTCAACCATTCCTTCCACTGATGTTCTGGAATATAATGGCAGAGCATATGGGCCACATCAAACATGCGGTCGGTCAAGCGAACCGAATCCCAATCTACCAAATAAATCAAGCCACTATCTGTCTCAATCCAATTACTATGTCGTACATCTCCATGGACAATGGTCGCATAGTCCTCTCTAAATCCTGGAATAGTCTGACGTAAATCAGCCATCACTTCACTGATAAAATGATTTTTACGCAAAGCATCTGGAGCCGTTTCTTGCCAAGACTGTAGTAAATCTACAGGTGTTTCCATGGCATATCCCAAACGACTCAACTGTGTCATCAACGGACGTGAGCGATGAAGACGGGTTAAGATATTGACGATTTGTTTACGATTCATATCATAGGGGGTCAATATCTTGCCTGTCAACCATTCTTGAGCACACATATCACGCCCATCTGCCAAACGGCGACTCCATAATAATTGTGGAGCAATTTGTTCTCTAGCTAGACCAGGTAGGATTGGAGAGGTGTTCATTTTTACAAAGATACGCTTCCCATCAGGATAGCTACCCATATAAGCTTTGCCACTTTTCCCAGGTATGGGAGTCAGTGTTAGCTCATTATCACCCAAATCCATTTCTTTCCTCCGTATAAAGTTTCCTTACTATTCTACTAGTTTTTGGCCTATTCGTCAACCGCTCCACACCCGATTCTCAAAGAAAAGCCTCTAGATTGGCTTGGGTATCATTATAGAAAGAAAAAGGCAAGCACCGTCTTCTGCTTACCTTTCATGATTTTTATAAATAATATAAGAGTGGCCAAGCATTGTAAAACATGTGAACTAGAGTAGAAACCCATAGGTTTTGGCTCTTTTTATAAGCAAAGCCCAGTAACAAGCCCCCAAGTAGATAAAAAATAAACGAGGGGACATTAGAAGGTCCATGCATGAAAGAAAAGAGAGAGGAAGTTAGCACAATCCCTAACCAAGAATTGTCAAAAACGGCACCTTGAAGAAGTCCTCTGAAAATGAGTTCCTCCTGGATGGGTCCAAAAACTGAGGAAGTCAAAATCAAAGACAGAGAAATTCCTCTGCTAACTTCCGACAAGTGTTGAACTCCTGCGCCAGAAGAAACAGCGAAGAAATGAATATAAACCAACGTCTCAAGTACACTTAGAAGAAAGATTACAATGAACAGCAAAAGTTCTTTCTTGCTTAACATCCCAAAAGAAATCATTTCAAACTTTCTAGCATAAGCAACACTTAGCGAGGTTACTAGAAAACTTACAATAATCAATGCAGATTCATTTTGAAAAAAATCCCCGTGGTTAATCGTATAAGGAACTGTAATGACGATTAGTAATACTAAAAATCCAAAACAAAAGGCATGAAATTTATCAAAGAACTCCATAAAATTATCCTCCTCAAGAAACAAACCTCCCTACACATCATCCTTCCGCTCTAACCTTTCCAAAACAAACCATTTGAGTAACCAAAATCCGGCCACATAGCCAGCTCCTAAGAAGATAGCCATAAAAGCTAGCATGGGATTTAGGGAATTAAAGACCACCGCAGATACAAAGGTTAGCACAAAAACATTAAAAGCAATGGTGTCAGAAGCCAAGACTAGAATATAAGGTGTCAACCAGTCTAAGGTTTTGGAATCTAGGAAAAATAAGTGTTTATACATGATGACCTCCTCCTGCCAGTCTTTAGACTAGTCCCAGATTAATAAGAAAACTCTTCCCTACTTTTTATAATACTTCAAGCCCCAAATGAGCAGAAGCATGATAAGCAAGCAGAGAATAGCGCCTATATAAGCAATAAGTTGTTGGTAGAATTCTCCTGCTGTGATACCTCTATACAAACAGATAATGGACATAAAACCTGTCAAACCGATATACATAAGTTGATTGGTTCTAGGACTAACCAAATCATCATCTTCAAACTCTCTTATCCTCATTTCTCTAGTGAGATAAACAGTAACCAAAATAGAAGCCAAGTTAATAACCACTAAAAGAAATTGTAGGACTAAGGAAAAATTTAAAAACTGACGAGATAGAAATAGATAAGTGGAGACAAGTAAGGGCAACTGACCTAGGAACAATCTCGCAAGGAAGATGTTCCGTTTTTTAGCAAGAAAAGTTTTCATTTCTTTTCTCCTTTCTTTTTCATGATAGCAAAATAAATCATCACTGCAATCACATAGGCTATGGTATAAAATAGCTGATACCAAGTACTCTCCCTAAACGGATAAAGAAAGATGGACATGATTAGATACAAGATGAAAATGACAAGTATATTTTTCTTCATAAGATTTCCTCCTGAATCTTTGTTGAGCTAGAACCTTTACACTGCTAGTATAGCACTCGTTTTATTCTTAGATCACTCAAATCGTAAATGGTCATCAAAACATCTTGAATTGTTAAAAAATTTAAAAAGCAAGCATGAAAAACATACTTGCCCTGGGGGAACTTGACAATGTGAAAATACAAAATAGAGAACTACTCACCCTCACTTCCGTATGTTCTCATATATTCTCATGATCGCAACAAGGATAGCAGCTGTCCCACTTGCCAAAGCGATAAGGGTAACGATAATGTTGAGGATTTCAGGCGTACTCCCTATTCTGTTGATAAGACGGAGTAGGGATATAACTGTCAACTGAATCAGGAGTATTGATTCTACTCTTACCAATGAAGTCAGTCGGTTTTCAACCGCATATAAAAAAGCTGGTAATAAAATACAGGCTATAGCAATCACAAACAGGTTGCTCCCTGTTTCTTCTCCCTTGTTCACCACGGAAATCATGAGAAGATTCGATGCTATAATCAACGTAGAACAGATGATAAAAAAGGATTTCTTATTCATTTAATATACCTCAGATACTATAGCAAAAGTCTGGCTCGATAAAGACAAACTTTATCTGTTAACTTCTGCCAATTTTTTCACAAATTTTCTAATGACCAACCGGCAACAAGTGAACCGTTAAAACCTGACGAAAGACTTGATTTTGACAGGTGGTATTGAGACTGGTATTGGGATGACTTTCCACAATTTTCATAACGGTATAGAGACCAACTCCTCTCTCCTCCCCTTTAGAACTGGCTCCAAAGGAGAAGATTTCAGAAATATCTATCTCCTCTTCTTTGATGGAATTTTCGATGATAAATGTCTCCTGTGCTCCATTTTTTAAAAAGGCAATTGAAACATGAGGTTGACTAGCCTCTGCACTGGCTTCAATAGCGTTGTCACAAAGGATAGACACAATGGTTAGAAAGTCAAGTAAGCTCATCCCCTCTACCTGAATCTCCTCTGGAACTTCGACATTAAAGACTATGTTCTTATCTCTGGCTTTTAGAAATTTCCCTGCTAGAAGACTTTTTAGGGCTTTATCACGAATATTTACCAATCGACCAAGGTCATATTTATTGTCCTGCAATTTTTCACTAGAATCCTTTAAGACCGAGTCGTAGACCTCTTTTATCTGCTCCATATCCTCCTCTTCAATGCCCAGACGTAAACTGGTCAAGAGGTTGGTGTAATCATGGCGAAAACTCCGTACTTCCTTGTAAAGTTCCTCTATATGCCGACTATAGCGTTCCATATCTCTATAGCGCAAGGCCTGCTCTTGGTCCAGTCTCTCATGGAGTTTGTCCTTCAAATAGGTATCTAATTTCTTGATAACCCCCATAAAAAAGAGGAGGTAAAACACTAGGATGAGATGGCGAACAGTCTTTGATTGGATATCGTATGCATATTCAAAGTAAGACAGACTTTCCATGACAAAAAAGTAAGCCCCCATTATCCAGTTAATCGTAGTCAGAGACTTTTGAAAAGCTTTATCTAGAATCTCCCTTCTCAAACTAGTAAAATCATAGTTCAACCATTTCAAAAAGACTAATACTATGGAGTAAACGAATATCATAATCAACAAAAAGAGAGGATTTCCATATCCATCTACAATCCCTTTCCCCAAAAACGGAAACACAAAATAGGAGACACTTCTGTAAAAAATATCCATCAATACAACTGGAAAAAGACCATAAAAGAAAAGGAGTTTTTTAGGAAGCCCTCTTAAAAATATGAGAGACAAGCTGATGCCGAACAAGGGTTCTATAAAGTATGACAGATAGTCAGTCAAGACTAAAAATTTAAAAGTTGTAACAATTGCTGCTAGAAGAAATTTTAGAAGAAAGGCCTTAAAAATTCTATCGAAAGTGAGACTAATTCCATCTACCTTAAAGAACATGATAATTTCTAGCCCAATAATAGCTAGTGAATACAATATCATCCAAAAAATATACATAAATTCTCCTCACCTAGTGCAAGTTATTGATAGCCTCAGACACTTCCCTGACCTTATAACGCGCTATCATACAGCTTCCACCATTGGGGAAGTAAAGAAGTTTTTCTTTCTTATCCAAACGAACCACATTGGCAGGATTAATGAGAAAAGAGCGATGGCACTGCAAGAGACGGGGTTCCTGCTTGAAAACCTCCTCTAAACTCGCTGTAAATTCCAGCCTGTCTGTCTTGGTATAGAGAATAACACGATGGGCTCTGGGCGATGTTTCGAGATAGTAGACCTCTTTAAAAGGATACTGGAATTGGGCAAATTTTGATTTAAAGTAAAAGCAATCTTCAGCTAGACTTTTACTGTCTTGACTATTGGCATAGAGGAGGGCTGTCTCGATACGAGATTCAAACTCCTCTGCCGACAAGGCCTTATCAATGTAGTCCAAAGCAGACACTTGGTAGCGAAAGGACAGGGGCATAAACTCCGAGTGAGTTGTCACAAAGACAATCAGGGCATAGGGGTCTCGATCCCGAATCTTTCTAGCCACTTCCAGCCCCTTCATCTCTTCATTTCGAATCTCAATATCCAAAAAGAATAGCTGATGGGCTCCCTTCTCATGCACCTCTGCCAGCAGTTGGTCTGATTTCCCAAAGACTTCAAAAGAACTGGGAATGATCTGATGTTCTTTCAAAAGTTTCTCAATCGTCGTTTCAATCCTAGCCTGTTGGGAAAAATCATCTTCTAAAACAAATATCCTCATCTTTTTACTCCCCTTCTTTCAACCATTTTTGACGAATTTCTCTATAGCGACGTCTGGCATACTTGACAGCGTATTGACCTTCTTCTCCAAGAAAAAGGATTCTTTCTTGAAAATCAATCGATTTTACTTTATCAAGATTAACCAAACAATTTCGATGACATCTCATCAAGGTTTCCCCATATTGGTTCTCAAGATTACTTAAATTTTGAACCATATTAAAACTAGCTTCTTCTGTAACAATCTGTACAGTATGGGCTTTAGTTGGATGTGTTTGGATATAGTAGACATCGTCGACGTTTACTTTATAGACTGTTTTCTGTGTCTGAATAATCATATGTTTCATTGGATTCTCCTCCTAAGAAAAGAATAACAGAAAAAATCTAACACAAGCACACCCAATCCTAAACAGGCCTTCAACGCTCCTGAAAGGTAGCTTGTTCCTCAAATAAGCATGATAATCTTACCACTATTTTATCATAAAATTCACTCAGCGCAATTCAAGACATTTCAATGACAATTAAAGATTTGAATAAAAAAAAAGAGTTAAAAGTGATAAACTATGATTATAGAAAGATTATGTTTGCAATAACTTTAAAAATCATCAAAAAAGGAGGGCTGCATATGATTTATTCACATCCACCATGATTAACACCCTATAAATATACTCTATTGCAATTGACGTAAATATAACAAGGAGAAAATTATGGCCAAGTCAAATAAAACAAAACAATTAACATCAATCGAACTTTCTCATATAAATGGCGGTAGTATTCCATATGGATGGTATTCTCCGTTTCATATAATTAGCGATAATGTACTATGTAGAAATGGATATTCATATAATAAAGCTAATCTTGATAATGGTAAATGTATCATTGATTGGGGCAACATAGTTGGCAATGTTGCTAATAATATAGGTGCCTCACTAGGAGATTTACACAATCCCTTACCTTAAAATATAAATTATATAGGAGGTCACGTAAATGACAGACCCAATCAAAACAGCTCAAACTTTGATTACTGACTTAAACAAAGCCTATCAAGCATGCAAACAGGCAACAGCTGACGACGTCCGCTTTCAGGAGCAATTAAACTCTATTCTTGGTTTTCTAGCCAAGGCTGAGACTGTGGATAATCGCGTCTTGATTGAACTGGAAAAATTCTACCAGACTTCCAGTCTTCTCATGGGACTCAGCGCCCTCAATCCAGATGCTCCTACACGCGCCGCTTGGCGGGCCTATGACCGCTTCCACTTTGACCAAGTCAAGACCAAGTTGAGTCTCTACGGACCAACCATTATCTTGTAGAAAATAAAAGAAGTTGAGACAAACTGAACTCAACTTCTTTTTTAGTGTCATATAGGCAAGATTAGTCCTGCATCTGACGTTTGACCTGATAAGGTAAGTACAAGACTAGTAAAACCAAACCAGCTCCCAGCAAGGCTAGAAGGGCTAGTTTTTCTTGGAAAGTCACAAGGCCGACAACTAATTCCACAAGTAAAACAAAACTGGTCAATCCTCTAACTACTGACTGCAAGCCTTTTTCCTTTTGCCCCTTGTCCAGTGGAAAGAGTTGGGTCAAATACTGGTAGTCAAAGGCGTGATAGAGGGCCAGCAGCTGGAAGAGCAAGAGATAGTCAAAGAGAACTACCACTGCTGTCGCAATCCAAGCTTGCTCGATAAAGACCTGCGCCAGCAAGGAAAGTAGGAGCAGACGGAGACTGAGCGCAAAGAGGTCTCCATTTCGCAGATAAGAACGCAGATAGAGATTTTGCCAAATCTTTCCAGGCACCTTCTGAACAACCTTTAGGATAAAGTCCAGATAGGCACGACGCTTGACACTGTTTGAAATTCCCTTTACCTGGGTAAAGAGGGCAAAGAAACGAAGCAAGACTTGCTTACGCTTGCTTTCTTGAGAAATGACATAGTCCCAGTCCAGTCTATTTTCAATGAAAAATTTACTAGTCTTTTGACGAAAGAGGAAATATTTTCCTACTCCCAATAAAAGCACATAGACCAGAAAAACAGGTAAGCCATAACCCATGGCTAAAAATAAGGGCGCAAACAATAGCAAGAAAAGGGTCTGGACAAAGAGCCAAAAGACTAGGGAAATGCCAGTTTGACGCTTGAGATGGAGTTTGATTTCCTCTTCTCCGACTAAGAGAAAGAGCTTGTCTGGAGCCTCCATATAGGTGGCAATTCCTCCCCAAAGCAACAGTAAAACAGACGTAATTCCTACAAATAAAAGGATAGGCCAATGATTTTCAGGAAAATGTTGTAAGAGTTGACTGTACTGGTAGGCTAGAAAGCCCAGCAGGACAAGCAGGAACAATACAAAGTGGTCATTGAGAACATAGCGCAGATAACCGACACACTCCTTACGAAAAGCCTGCTTTCTCTTTAAAAACAAGTCTTTCATAGGTCCTCCTCTTTGGTCAGAGCCAAGTAAATATCATTCAGACTAGCCTCAGGCATATCAAAGGCTTCGCGCAGTTGAGTTAGATTCCCCTTGGCACGCACCTCTCCCTTGTGGAGAATAACAAAGGCATCACACATCTTCTCCGCCGAATCCAGCACGTGGGTACTCATGAGAATAGACTTGCCCTTTTGCTTTTCCACTTCCAAAAGCTGAATCAAGTCAGAAATAGCCAGCGGATCCAGACCAAGGAAAGGCTCATCCACGATGAAAAGACTCGGGTCTACCACAAAAGCACAGATAATCATGACCTTCTGCTTCATCCCTTTGGAAAAATGCACAGGGAACCAGTCCAATTTCTGATCCAGACGGAACATTTTTAACAAATGTTCTACTCGCTCAAAAGCCACTTTCTGCTCGATACCATAAGCCATAGCAACCGTTTCGATATGCTCTCTGAGGGTCAATTCCTCATACAAACTGGGTGTCTCAGGAATGTAGCCAATTTGCTTGCGGTAGTTAGTCGCGTCTTCTTGCAAGGTCAAACCGTTGATATTGATAGAACCGCTATAAGGTGTCAACAGACCGATAATTTCATTGATGGTCGTCGATTTCCCAGCACCATTGAGACCGATCAAACCGACCAACTGCCCACTTTCAACTGTAAAGGACACATCTTTCAAGACAGGGACATGAACATAGCCACCTGTCAGGTTTTTAATTTCTAACATATTTTCTCCAAATCTGGTATAATGTAGCTATATTATATCAAAATTCAATACAGTAGAGGTAGATTTTATGTCAGATTGCATTTTTTGTAAAATCATCGCAGGGGAAATTCCTGCTTCAAAAGTATATGAAGATGAGCAGGTTCTTGCCTTTCTTGATATCTCTCAAGTAACACCAGGACACACCTTGGTCGTACCAAAAGAGCACTATCGCAATCTTTTGGAAATGGACGCTACTAGCGCCAGCCAACTCCTTGCCCAAGTGCCAAAAGTGGCTCAAAAAGTTATGAAAGCTACCAAGGCTGCTGGCATGAATATCATTGCCAACTGTGAAGAAATCGCTGGTCAAACAGTCTTTCATACCCACGTGCACCTCGTTCCTCGCTACAGTGCGGACGATGACCTCAAGATTGATTTTATCGCCCACGAACCAGACTTTGACAAACTCGCTCAAGTCGCTAAAACTATCAAAAACGCCTAAGGAGTTGCCATGAAATTATCTAATCTACTGCTATTTGCAGGAGCTGCAGCAGGAAGTTATTTGGTCACAAAAAATCGCCAAGTCATCACAGATGAAGTCTTGAACACTACTGACCGTGTTCAAGCTATCAAGGACGATGTGGATATTATCCAAAACAGCCTGCAAATCATCGACCAGCAAAAAGAACTCATTAAGGAATACCAAGAAGACCTGACTTACAAGTTTAAGGTCTTGGAAAAGGATATCCAGACTAGACTAGCTGTGATCAAAGAAACACAGGAAATTGAAGATAAGTAAAAAGAGCCCGACGGCTCTTTTTGCTTTATTCTCCTTCAAATGCATCTTTAATATGGTCAAAGAAGCCCTTTTTCTTTGGATTGACTTTTAAATCACCAGCAGCTGCGAATTCTTTCAAAGCTGCTTTTTGGCGGTCGTTCAAGCCTGTCGGAGTCACGACATTGACAGTAACGTATTGGTCACCAACTGCACCACCACGAAGACTTGGCGCTCCCTTGCCACGTAGACGGAATTTCTTACCAGTCTGAGTTCCCTCTGGAATAACCAATTCAACATCACCGTGAACAGTTGGGATATCTACTGTGTCACCAAGAGCTGCTTGGACAAAGTTGAGGTTGAGACTGTAGAAGATAGTCGTTCCTTCACGTTCAAACTTATCGCTGGCTTCCACAGAAACTACTACATACAAGTCACCGTATGGTCCACCGTTAAAGCCTGCTTCACCCTGACCAGCTAGGCGAATTTGTTGACCAGTTTCCACACCAGCAGGGATTTTGACATGTACGCTATGAGCTTGTTTTTCATGACCTGTTCCGTGACAAGTTGTACATGGATCTTTGATTTCTTTTCCGCGACCATGACAGACATCACAGGTTACTTGGCGACGCATCATACCAAGCGGAGTCTGCGTATCGACGTTAATAACACCAGCGCCATGACAGCGTCCACAAGTGACTGGACTTGTTCCTGGCTTAGCACCTGAGCCATTACATGTACGACAGCTTGCTTCACGGTTGTACTTGACTTCTTTTTCAGCTCCGAAAATAGCTTCTTCAAAGGTCAAATTCACACGGTATTGGAGGTCATCCCCTTGACGAGGAGCGTTTGGATTGCGCGAAGCACCGCCTCCGCCGAAGAAACTTGAGAAGATGTCCTCAAAACCACCGAAGCCACCTGCCCCATTGAAACCGCCGAAACCACCAGCACCACCAAAGCCACCGTTGGCTCCTGCAGCACCATATTGGTCATAGGCTGCACGTTTTTGGTCGTCACTCAAAGTCTCATAGGCTTCTTGAACTTCCTTGTACTTGTCCTCAGCACCAGGCTCCTTGTTGATATCTGGGTGATATTTTTTCGAAAGCTTACGATAAGCCTTTTTGATCTCGTCTGCCGAAGCGTTTTTTGACACCCCCAGACGATCATAAAATTCAGTATTGTTCATAATTCAAGATACAAAGGGCGTCAAACGGACACAGCCAAAATAGGAGTTTTGACGACGGACGCTTGCGTCCTAGAAAAAACTATCTTTTTGGCACAGTCCGTAGCCCGTGTTCAATTCCCTGAACACCTTTGTTCCTTTCTATTGATATTTTGAATCAAACCTCGATTTAGGTCGGGTTCAATTCCTTTCTTTTATATTGAGTAAGAAATTTGGGAACCCGTGTTCAGTTACGAACACCGTTGTTCCTTTCTATAATTTTCATGTAAATCTTTAGAGGCTGTTTTCTATACTCTGCTTCACTTGATTAAACTCTTCATCTGATAGAGTAAATATCAAATCCTCTTCAGCATACTCGTTCTGTTCTTTAAAATAGTTGTCCGTATTCTCTGCCAACCCTAAACCAAAAATCACTTTTCTTGCAAACTCTTGATGTGCAAAACCGATAGCCGTAATGATTTGTTTATCTTGGACAAGAACTTTCGGTTGAAAATTCTTACGTGGAAGAAATTCAAAATAATCAAAGAAGTTTTGCCAAATTCCACCTGTAAATTTCGTGTCGTTCAACAAGCCTGCCTTCGCCAATAAAAGGGGCGCTGAAGAAATGGCTGCAATTAAGACATCTTGCTCATTAAGACTTCTCAAAAACGAGATCAATTTCTCATCTTGTAGAGTAGGACCTATATTTACCATTCCTGGCAAAATCACACAAGAATAATCTTCTATACGGATCTGATCCAATGTTTTCGTCGGTTGACAGGGCAAACCATCCTCAGAGACCACCATCGAATTCTCAGAAGCGACATAATCAATCGTGATATCAAAAGACAGAGCTAAAGTACTTGTTAAAGTGGTTATCTCATAGAGAGAAAAATTAGGATAAATGACACAAAGTACTTTTTTCATACGCAACATCCTCTATTTTATCGAAAAACAGAGGCTGGGTTGCAACCTCTGGATTTCTTCCTATCATTACGACGTTCGAGTTTTAAAAATCAAACTAGTAATGCTAAATCGAGCACTCCCTAACCTCTTGGTGAAAAAGACAAATCTTCCTAGAAACTAAAGTTTCTGTGTCAGATTTCCTATTTTCACTGTGAGGTTTTAACGGGCTTTGCATCTTATTTTTCAGTAAACTCTCCGTCTACGACGTCATCGCCTGCGTTTCCTGTTGCTTGTGCGCCTTCTGCTCCTGCTTGAGCTTGTTGCGCTGCTGCGGCTTGTTCGTAGAGTTTAACAGCAAGGCCTTGAGCTTTTTCGTTCAATGCTTCAAGTTTTGCTTTCATTTCGTCCAAGTTGTTGTCTTCTTGAGCTTTCTTAAGATCATCAAGGGCAGCTTGGGCAGCGTCACGTTCTGCGTCGAAACCTTTTCCTTCAGTTTCCTTGATTGTCTTTTCAGTCGCAAAGATTGCTTGGTCTACTTCATTACGAAGGTCTACTTCTTCTTTACGTTTCTTATCTGCTTCAGCGTTTGCTTCTGCATCTTTCATCATGCGGTCGATTTCTTCGTCAGTCAAACCTGAGTTTGATTGGATCACAATAGTTTGTTCTTTTTGAGTTCCAAGGTCTTTAGCTTTAACAGACACGATACCGTTCTTGTCGATGTCAAATGTTACTTCGATTTGAGGAATTCCACGAGGTGCAGCTGGGATATCTGTCAATTGGAAACGTCCAAGAGTCTTGTTATCTGCTGCCATTGGGCGTTCACCTTGAAGAACGTGGATATCAACGGCTGGTTGGTTGTCTGCTGCTGTTGAGAAGACTTGTGATTTAGATGTTGGAATAGTTGTGTTACGGTCGATGAGTTTTGTAAATACTCCACCCATTGTTTCGATACCAAGTGACAATGGTGTTACGTCAAGAAGGACAACGTCTTTGACATCACCAGTAATGACACCACCTTGGATGGCAGCACCCATAGCAACAACTTCGTCAGGGTTTACTGATTTGTTTGGTTCTTTACCAGTTTCAGCTTTAACAGCTTCTACAACGGCTGGGATACGAGTTGAACCACCAACAAGGATAACTTCGTCGATTTCTGACAAGCTCAAACCTGCATCTGAAAGGGCTTGACGAACTGGAACTTTTGTACGTTCTACAAGGTCACGAGTCAAATCGTCAAATTTCGCACGAGTCAAAGTCATTTCCAAGTGAAGAGGTCCAGCTTCACCAGCAGTGATAAATGGCAAGCTGATTTGTGTTGAAGTTACACCAGAAAGGTCTTTCTTCGCTTTTTCAGCTGCATCTTTCAAACGTTGCATTGCCATCTTGTCAGTAGACAAGTCAATACCGTTTTCTTTCTTGAATTCTGCTACCAAGTGGTCAATGATTTTTTGGTCAAAGTCGTCACCACCAAGTTTGTTGTCCCCTGCAGTTGACAATACGTCGAAGACACCGTCACCCAATTCAAGGATAGATACGTCGAATGTACCACCACCAAGGTCAAATACCAAGATTTTTTCTTCTTTGTCAGTCTTGTCCAAACCATAAGCAAGAGCTGCTGCAGTTGGTTCGTTGACGATACGTTCTACTTCAAGACCAGCGATTTTACCAGCGTCTTTTGTTGCTTGACGTTGAGCATCGTTGAAGTAAGCAGGAACTGTGATAACTGCTTTGGTTACTTTTTCACCAAGGTAGTCTTCAGCATAACCTTTCAAGTATTGAAGAATCATAGCTGAAATTTCTTGTGGAGTGTATTCTTTTCCGTTAGCAGAAACTTTTTCAGAAGTTCCCATTTTAGATTTGATAGAGATAACTGTATCTGGGTTTGTGACTGCTTGACGTTTTGCAGCGTCACCAACGATGATTTCTCCGTTTTTGAATGAGACTACAGATGGAGTTGTACGGTTTCCTTCTGGGTTTGCGATGATTTTGCTTTCAGTTCCTTCAAGAACTGCAACTGCTGAGTTTGTTGTACCTAAGTCAATACCGATAATTTTAGACATGTGTTTTTCTCCTTAAATTTATCTTCTTTTTTCTTTTTGATACTCTTCTTAAGTGGCGACGCCGTCAGAGCTTGACTTCGTCAATCTCTTTGACTAAACTTTGAGCCTAAGGTCTCAAAGTTTGCGCAGATAGCGCCACGGCGAAGAGTATCGTCTTTGGTTCGCTTCGCTCACTATTGCAAAGCCAAACATATTTTATCTTTCTTCATAGTTTAGTGTCGTTTCGGACAAGTTTTCTATTATGTAAATTGCGACACGAGGAGTCGAAATCGATTTTATTTCGACGACGAGTTAGTAAGGAGGCTAGGCAAACGCCATAGCGATTGCCGTTTTCTGACGAGTTGCTTTAGCTACCGTCATTTAGCTACCGTCAGAATTGCCTAGTTGTACACCACCACCATTGCTGGGCGTAGGATACGATCATGGAGTTTGTAGCCTTTTTGGAAAACTTGGGCGATGGTATCTGCTGGGTGTTCATCGTCTGCTGGGAGAGTTTGGATGGCCATATGGTAGTTATGGTCAAATTCACCGTCAGCTGCGATTTCTTCGATTCCTTCTTCTTTCAAAGCGTGAATCAAGCTTTCTTGCACCATTTCCAAGCCCTTCTTCACATCATCTGTCAAACCTTCAACTGCGAGTGCACGCTCTAGGTTATCCAAAGAAGGGAGAATCGCTTTTGCCAAGTCCTGGCTACGATAACGTTGCAAGTTTTGACGCTCTTCATTGGCACGGCGTTGGATATTCTGCATTTCTGCATGAGCACGAAGGTATTTATTTTCGAACTCATCCGCACGTTCATTTGCCAAGTCCAACTCAGACTTCTCAGGAGTCGTTTCTTCTACCGTTTCCACAACTTCCTCTTCTTGGACTTCTTCTACTTCTTCATTTTTTATATCTTGGGCCATTTTCGCCTCCTTTAATGATTTCAATCTTAATGTACTTCATAATGATTACTGCTGAGGTAGCGGTAAAAATCTGTCAACTTCATGGTCAAAACACGGTTGACCACATTGACTTGGTTGATTAGCTGTTGGTAATCCAGATTGACTGGACCGATAATAGCTAGAATTCCAACTCCCCGATAAGGAATGAGGAACTTGCTACTAATCACCGCTAGGTCAGCTAGGCAGGATTCTTGACTGTCTGCAACACGGACATTTTGCATCTGATCTTCACGCAATCCCTCACGAATCTCCAGAGCCACCTTTTGCGGCTGGTCAAAGAACTGATAGGCTGCCAGATTAGCAAAATTCAAGAGATTGACCTTGCCTGCCACCACGATATTTTCGTTGAACATTTCCTTAAAAATGTGTTCAAAGAGATCAATCACATTATCCGTTGTTGTAAAGTAGCGCTGGATAATCTGCGGAATCTCCGTCCGAATCTTGTAGTGAATATCTAGAACGGTGTGGCCGAGGAAACGTTCCTGAATGATGCTCTTCAGTTTCAGCAAATCCTCCTGTAAGAAGTTCCTTGGAATCAGAAACTGACTGGTAACCGTTCGAGACTCGTCTAGGGTAAATACTGCCAAGGCTGTATGTTGCCCCAAAACAACGATATCAAAGGCTGTCAAACGTTGCCTGCTGGGCTCAACGTCCAGCGCCACTACCGTACATCCACTCAAGTCTGTTAGTAGATTAGCTGCCTCTTGCAAAATATCCTCTAGCTTGAAGAATTCCTGGTCAAAGGCTTTGACAATCTCGTATACCTCATTTTCAGCCAGTCGGTCAAAATCCAGCGAGTGTTTCACATAGTACTGAAAACCAGCAACACTTGGCATCCGACCACTTGAAGTATGAGCCTTTTCAAGCAAACCTTGCTTTTCTAAAGCCGCCATGTCATTACGAATGGTTGCACTGCTAGAGTTAATAGACTCTTGCAAGGCTTTGGATCCGACAGGTTCGTGCGTTTTGGTAAAGATGTCAATAATGAGATTTAGAATATCCTGCTGACGCTCTGTAACCATCTCATCACTCCTCTCTGTCTGATCGATTAGCACTCGATACACTCAAGTGCTAACTTATGATTCTATTATACACCCTTAGAAGAGAATGTCAAGATAAAAACTCAAAAAATTAGCACTCTTTTATCAAGAGTGCTAAAAATCAGTCTAAAGACCTAGAAACTTACTGTTCATCTACTTGATATTTCCTTTTAAGTCTAAAAAAACCATAGATTAGATAGGAAATCAAGAGAGCATATAAAAGAAAAATAACGAAGAAAGACATAGAAAGTTCTTCTTTAAATAAACTTATACAAACAACCAAACCACCTAAGAAAGTAGCTGCACATGAACGAAGTCTATACCGCATGACTTCCCATCTGAGCCCCTTACTCATATAGACTTGATCCTCTGGAAGTAAATTAGAAGACGATTTACGAAGAATCGAACAAGAACCTGCTTCTATCAATTCCCAACCTCTATTTCTAAAATCTTGCAGTTCATGCTTATATTTTTTAAGAAGTCTAGAATCATAGATACGATAAATGATATCGTCTGGTTGACATTGGTCAAAATAGAAAAAACCAAAACGACTCGTTCTATACCTCCAACCTTTCAAGTGCATCTCATGCAAATACTCTTCTTCCTTGTCCAAATCAAGAATAGTGAAAATCCGAAATTCTACTCTGCTATTCATTGCCTTACTCCAAAATTAGAAAACATGCCTGGCGTTATTTATCAGATAATTCTTTCCACTTTTGAAACAATCTCCAAAAAATATAAGAAATCTGAATCGCATGAACTATCAATAAAACACTATCTATTATAACAATCAAAAACATTTCCCAACTGAAAGAACTACCTCCAGTGACAAACTTTGAGAAAACCGGTAGTAGAGCTAAAAAGAGAAGCAAAATAGGAAACATCCGCCTCGTTAAAATCCGTTTGACCATAGCTAACTTCCCAGCTGCGTCATTATAAATTTCAAACTCGGCATCCGACTCAATTCCAGAATGAAGCTTTCTAAAGTAGGAAAACCCATTAAAGTCTGTAATATGTTCCCAGCCACAGTCTTTAAACAATTGTAAATAGGAGGCTCTCTCTGATTTTTTCATGGGATAAAAGTCCAACTGATAAGACACCTGCTCCGGTTGGCACTTTTCAAAAGTATACTTAACCGCAACTACTAAGTTAGAGTAGGTTACTTCCTTAAGTTTCCAGCCCTCAGCATGCATTTCTCTAAGATATAAAGCTTCTCTATCATAATCCGCAATGGTAGCAATTCTATAAACAACCTTCTTTTCCATCATCCTTCCTCCCGACTGTTTCTATAGAGCCGTTCAATACGCTTCAATTCAATATCTAAGACTTTTCGTCCCAAGTCTGTGATCTGATAGATTTTCCGTTTTTCTTCTTCTCGGACAAAGGAAATCAAACCATCCTTTTCCATCTTTGACAAGGTTCCATACATAGTTCCAGGACTAATCGAAACTTGCGAATCTGTCATCTCCTTGACCTTTTGCGTAATACTATACCCATGACGCTCCTTTTGCAGACAGAACAAGATATAAAAACCCGTTTCTGTCATCGGAAGATAAACTCGACGAATCTTATCTGTTAATTCCATTTATAGCCACCTCCTATTCAGTTCGATATATCGCATCTCGTTATATAAAATATATCACACCTCGATATAAAACACAAGAAAAAAGACCGCCCTCAGGCAATCTTTCTTCTATATTAGTAAAGATCTAAATAGTTATCAATTTCCCATTGTGAAACGAAGGTTGCATAACTTGACCATTCAATTCGTTTGGCTTCAAGGAAACTAGTATAGATATGTTCTCCAAGAGCTGCTCTGACAACCTCATCTTCTGTCAAAGCTTTCAAAGCGTTGTGAAGAGTTGATGGAAGGTCTGTAATACCAGCTTCCTTACGCTCTTCTGCTGTCATGATGTAGATATTTTCTTCGATAGGAGCTGGTGCTTCGATTTTATTTTCAATACCATGCAAACCAACTTCCAACAGAACCGCCATAGCGATGTATGGGTTAGCCATTGGATCCACTGAACGTAACTCAAGACGAGTTCCCATGCCACGTGAAGCAGGCACGCGCACAAGTGGCGAACGGTTACGACCAGCCCAAGCAATGTAAACAGGCGCTTCATAACCTGGAACCAAACGTTTGTATGAGTTAACCGTTGGGTTCATAATAGCAGTATAGTTGTAGGCATGCTTAATCAAACCGCCAAGGAAATAGTAGGCAGTTTCTGACAACTGCATTCCTTTTGGATCATTTGGATCAAAGAAGGCATTATTTCCTTCTGCATCAAATAAGGACATATTACAGTGCATACCTGATCCAGCAATACCAAATTTTGGTTTAGCCATAAAGGTTGCGTAAAGCCCATGTTTGCGAGCAATAGTTTTAACAACAAGTTTGAAGATTTGAATCTTATCACAGGCACGGAGAACTTCATCGTACTTAAAGTCAATCTCGTGTTGACCAACCGCAACCTCGTGGTGACTCGCTTCTACTTCAAATCCCATTTTGGTCAAGACATTGACAATCTCACGACGTGTATTGTCCGCAAGGTCAGTAGGTGCCAAATCAAAGTAGCCACCCTTGTCATTTACTTCAAGTGTTGGATCCCCATTTTCGTCCAGTTTAAATAGGAAGAATTCTGGCTCTGGTCCAAGGTTGAAGGATTTGAATCCCACTTCTTCCATGTGACGGAGAGCACGTTTTAAATTACCACGAGGGTCACCTGCAAATGGTTCACCTTCTGTTGTATAGACATCACAGATTAAACCTGCAACACTTCCATTTTCATCTCCCCAAGGGAAGACTGTCCATGTATCCAAGTCAGGATGCAAGTACATATCTGACTCATTGATACGTACAAAACCTTCGATAGAAGATCCATCAAACATAGCCTTGTTTGACAAGACTTTATCTAACTGTTCATCTGTAGCAGGAATTTCGACGTTCTTCATCGTCCCCAAAATATCTGAGAACATAAGACGAATAAAGGTAACATTTTTTTCCTTGACTTCACGACGAATATCTGCAGCTGTGATTGGCATGAGTTTTCTCCTTAATGTATGACTACTTGCGGTTGCCTAACCGCGACCAAAAGGTGACCGTACTGAAGCAAAGCGCCCCTGTTGGAGGAGTTCATTGTGAAGTGCACGACGCACCTCAGTCTGACTCACCGCTTTCTTGGATTTCGCTTCACGTTCAGCATATTTTTTCTTAATGGCAGCGATATTATAACCTTCAGAGATATAATCTTTGATTTCAAGCAGACGATCCATGTCATTCAAGGAATACATGCGACGGTTTCCTTCGTTTCGATCAGGTTTAATCAACTCTTGATCTTCATAATAACGAATCTGACGCGCCGATAGATCGGTCAACTTCATAACACTGCCGATAGGAAAAACAGCCATATTTCGGCGAAATTCTTTTTCCTTCATTTACAATTTCCTTCTTTCTGTCTATTATAGTCTAAAAAAAGACAAACGTCAATTGATAATGTTATAAAATGTAACATTATTTTTCTTTTTTTCTAAAAAGAGACGAATGCGGTCAATATCGTAATTTACCAGAATTGCGACAAAAACTCCCATAAAAGTTTCCGATACACGCGCAAACACGTACAAAATCGTTTCACCGCTCGGAATCGATAGGGTAATGATTAACATGGCTGCTACACCGCCAATAACACCTGCTTTGTTATTCATGGCTACATTTGTCATAATGGTTAACATGGTGCAGATTGGAACAATAACTAAGGTTACCCAAAAAGCCTCGTGGAAAAAGGTATTTAATAAGAAGAAGACCAGGGCATAGAGACCACCGATACTATTTCCAAGAATACGCGAAGTCCCAAAATGAACACTCTTATCAAAACTCTCTCTCAGACTAAAAACCGCTGTCAAAGCACCGATTTGAAGACCTTTCCAGCCAAAAAAGCCAAAAATCAAGAGAACTAGAAAAACAGCAATACCTGTTTTAAAAGTTCGCATACCAAGTTTGAACTGGGATTTATCGAATTTATATTTTTTAAAATAACTCATAATCTCAACTTTCTATTTCCATTTTATCATAATTTGGGTGATTTTATGAGCAATAGTTGAGAGGAAGCGTTTTTATTTTAAGCAAAAGAAAAGAGGGACCTTCATCCCTCTCTTCTTTGATTCATTTATAAAATCTTATTTTTCTGTCAAGGCTGCAAGTCCTGGAAGAACTTTACCTTCAAGAAGTTCCATTGATGCTCCACCACCAGTAGAGATCCATGAGAACTTGTCTGCACGTCCAAGGTTAATCGCTGCAGCAGCTGAGTCACCACCACCGATGATTGATTTAACACCTGGTTGTTTCACGATAGCATCCATCACACCGATTGTACCAGCTTGGAAATCTGGGTTTTCAAATACACCCATAGGTCCGTTCCATACAACTGTTTTGGCACCAGTCAAAGCTTCATCAAATTTAGCGATAGATTTTGGACCGATGTCAAGACCAAGGAAGCCTTCAGAAACTGCTTCACCTTCAGTGTCACGTACTTCAGTGTAACCAGCAAAGGCGTTTGCTTCTTTTGAGTCAACTGGCAAGATCAATTTACCATTTGCTTTTTCAAGAAGAGCTTTCGCAACATCCAATTTGTCCTCTTCTACAAGTGAGTTACCGATTTCGATACCTTGTGCTTTGTAGAATGTGTAAGTCATACCACCACCGATAAGGACTTTATCAGCTTTTTCAAGCAAGTTTTCGATAACACCGATCTTGTCTGAAACTTTTGAACCACCAAGGATAGCCACAAATGGACGTTCTGGAGTTTCAACTGCTTCTTGGATGTAGGCAATTTCGTTTTCAAGAAGGAAACCAGCAACTGCTTTTTCAACGTTTGCTGAGATACCAACGTTAGATGCGTGTGCACGGTGAGCTGTACCGAATGCATCGTTTACGAAGATACCATCTCCAAGTGATGCCCAGTATTTACCAAGTTCAGGATCGTTTTTAGATTCTTTCTTGCCGTCAACATCTTCGTAACGAGTGTTTTCAACCAAGAGAACTTGTCCATCTTCAAGAGCGTTGATAGCTGCTTCCAATTCAGCACCACGAGTGACACCTGGAAGGAAAGCAACTTCTTGACCCAATTTAGCTGCCAAGTCAGCAGCTACAGGAGCAAGTGATTTACCAGCTTTGTCTGCTTCTTCTTTTACACGGCCAAGGTGAGAGAAGAGGATAGCACGTCCACCTTGTTCAAGGATGTACTTGATAGTTGGAAGAGCTGCTGTGATACGGTTGTCGTTAGTGATTACGCCATCTTTCAATGGTACGTTGAAGTCAACACGAACGAGGACTTTTTTACCTTTCAAGTCAACGTCTTTAACAGTAAGTTTTGCCATGTTACAAAAACCCCTTTATTTATTTTATTCAAAACTATTATATCACACTTTGGAAATATAAGGAAAGATTTCACAAGATTTTTCGATATTTAATCTTTGTGACATGCTAAAGTATATTATTTTTGCTTTTTCTCACAAATTTTCTTTCTAAAATTTCATCTTAACACTTGTTAGATTTACTTTTATCCTTTAAAATAGAATAGGAGATATTCCGTTATTATTTTTCGGAGGAAAAAGAAATGTCCATTAATTGGCAGGAAATTTTATTTCACTTTTTAGGTGGTCTGGGACTATTCTTGTATAGTATCAAGACCATGGGAGACGGTTTGCAACAAGCTGCTGGAGATCGCCTTCGTTTTTACATTGACAAGTACACCAGCAATCCCTTTTTAGGTGTTCTAGTCGGGATTGTCGTAACTGCCCTTATTCAGTCAAGTACAGGGGTTACAGTTATCACAGTTGGACTGGTCAGTGCTAGTCTTCTAACTCTTAGACAGGCTATCGGAATTATCATGGGAGCCAACATCGGAACTACCGTTACTTCCTTTATCATCGGTTTCAAGCTTGGTGAGTATGCTTTACCCCTGATTTTCCTTGGAACCATGTTCCTCTTCTTTACAAAAAACAGAACAGCAAACAATATCGGGCGCATCCTGTTTGGTGTAGGGGGAATCTTCTACGCCCTCAACCTCATCAGTGCTGGTATGAGTCCTCTTAAAGATTTACCACAATTTAAGGAATATATGGTAACCTTGGGACAAAATCCTATTTTAGGAGTTTTTGCTGGTGCAGTGATTACCGTTCTCATCCAAGCTTCTTCTGCGACAATCGGGATTTTGCAAGGTCTCTATGCAGGTGGATTCCTTGACCTTAAAGGTTCTCTACCAGTTCTCTTCGGGGATAATATCGGAACAACCCTAACCGTTATCATCGCGGCAGCTGGAGCCAATGTCTCTGCGAAACGCGTTGCAGCAACCCACGTTACCTTTAACGTTTTAGGAACTATCCTTTGCTTAATCTTATTAGGTCCATTTACGTCTATGATTGAGTACTTCCAAGCACTCTTTCACCTCTCACCTGAGATGACCATCGCCTTCTCGCACGGTGCCTTTAACGTAAGTAACACCATTGTACAATTTCCATTCATCGGAGCCTTGGCTTTCTTTGTAATCAAGCTCATCCCTGGTGAAGATGAAGTTGTGAAGTACGAGCCACTTTATCTTGATGAGCATTTGATTAAACAAGCTCCATCAATCGCTCTTGGAAATGCTAAAAAAGAACTCCTTCACTTGGGAAATTATGCTTCTAAAGCCTTTGACCTTTCATACAACTACATCATTGACCTTAATGAAAAGGTTGCTGAAAAAGGACACAAGACAGAAGAAGCCATCAATACCATTGATGAAAAATTGACTCGTTACCTGATTACTCTTTCAAGTGAAGCCCTTAGCCAGAAAGAAAGTGAAGTGCTCACCAATATCCTTGATTCATCCCGCGATTTGGAACGGATTGGGGACCACGCAGAAGCGCTAATCAATCTAACTGACTACCTTCAACGTAAAAATGTTGAGTTCTCTGAAGCTGCTTTGCAGGAATTGACTGATATCTATCAAAAAACTACTGGCTTTATCAAGGATGCCCTTGATAGCGTGGAAAACAATGATATCGAAAAAGCTCAAAGTCTGATTGAACGCCATAAAGAAATCAACAATATAGAACGTGTTCTCAGAAAGACCCATATCAAACGTCTCAACAAGGGTGAGTGTTCAACACAAGCTGGGGTCAACTTTATTGACATCATTTCCCACTACACTCGTGTATCAGACCACGCTATGAATCTGGCTGAAAAGGTCATTGCTGAACAAATCTAATACTCTTCGAAAATCTCTTCAAACCACGTCAACGTCGCCTTGCCGTACTCAAGTACAGCCTGCGGCTAGTTTCCTAGTTTGCTCTTTGATTTTCATTGAGTATAAGTACCAAGAAGCTATCCTAAATGGGATGGCTTTTTTCTTCTCCTCATCAAGAATAGCTTTTCTGCCATATAAAAAAATGCTTTGATTCACAATGGAATCAAAGCATTTTAAAGAGCTCTCCATACATGAGCGCAGAAGCTGCAGTTCCTCTGTACTTGGCTTCTTCTCTTTTGATAAAACGAGCCAAGTTGAGCAACTCAGGTACTGGATGTTTGGGTTTTAGGAGCAATTCACGATTGACCAGACCTGAGAGACGAACTGCCAGCAATTGCTCATTTGTAGTAGGCAGTTTTTTAGCAGTCTCTAGGAGAGCAGCAACTAAATCTTCACTCAAATCATGTCGAGCATGATTGTAAAGATCTTTTATAAGGCTTTCTAGGTTTGGTTCTACCATCCCTACCACCTCCCTTATGTTTAATAATTTTTAATCAAATCAACCGTTGAACGATCCAATTTTTTCACCAAGGCTTGCAAGAATGCTTGAGCTTCTAGGAAGTCATCCATAGCGTAGAGGGTTTGGTGAGAATGGATATAACGGGCACAGACACCGATAGTTGTAGATGGGACACCACCATTTTTCAGATGAGCTGCGCCAGCGTCTGTTCCGCCTTTACCACAGTAGTATTGGTACTTGATACCCGCTTCTTCAGCCGTTGTCAAAAGGAAATCCTTCATACCTGGGAGAAGCAAGTGACCTGGATCGTAGAAACGAATCAAGGTTCCATCTCCAATCTTGCCTTGACCACCGTAGACATCACCTGCTGGTGAGCAATCAACTGCGAGGAAAACTTCTGGGTCAAACTTGGTTGTAGATGTATGGGCACCACGAAGCCCAACTTCTTCTTGGACGTTAGAGCCAAGATAGAGTTCATTTCCGAGTTTTTGACCTGATAAAGCTTCTGCCAGCTCACTTACCATAAGAACACCGTAGCGGTTATCCCAAGCTTTTGAGATGATATTTTTTTCATTGGCTGTCAAGATAGCAGAGCTATCAGGGACAATGGTGTCACCAGGACGGATGCCAAAACTTTCTGCCTCAGCCTTGTCCGCAAACCCACCATCAAAGACAATATCCGCAATGGCTGGCATGGTTGGTCCCCCCTTTCCACGAGTCAAATGTGGAGGAACAGAGCCTGAAATCACTGGGATTTCACGACCATCACGTGTTAAGAGTTTAAAACGTTGGCTGCTGACCACCATAGGATTCCAACCACCGATTTCAACGACACGGAAAGTACCGTCTGGCTTGATTTCGCTGACCATAAAACCAACTTCGTCCATGTGAGAAGCGACCAAGACGCGCGGTGCATCCGCGGCTTCTGAATGCTTGATACCAAAAATACCACCCAAGCCGTCTGTCACCACTTCATCCACATGCGGTGTCAACTTTTCACGAAGATAAGCACGGACAGGCGCTTCATGACCTGAGATCGCAGCAAGTTCTGTTACTTCTTTGATTTTTGAAAATAATGTTGTCATTTCAATTCCTTCTTTCTTTCATCCATTTTACCACTTTTTATAGGAGAAGGATAGTGGGAAGGTGGATTTCTAAATTAGTATCATATTCTTGCTGTATCTTAGAAAAGGATAGTATTCTCTTACATGTGAGGTGAAATTTAAGAAATATTCCAAGATTAACCCAATCATTAATTCCCAAACAAAAAAACAATCTAACGATATATTCGTTCAGTTTTTTATAAAACAATAACAGAAAATAATTGACTTTCCCTTCTTCTTTCTTTAAAATAGTACAAAATTAGAAAAGGAAAAAATCATGACAAAAACAATTCTTGTTACAGGTGGAGCTGGCTATATTGGCTCCCATACCGTTAAAGCTCTTTTAAATGCAGGCTACAAGGTGCATGTCCTAGATAATCTCTCTACAGGAAATCGTTCGGCTGTGGATAGTCGTGCTAGCTTTAAACAACTGGATGTTTATGATGCTAGTGCCTTAAAAACTTACTTGGAAGAAAATAAGATTGATGCTGTTCTTCATTGTGCAGGTGAAATTGTTGTGAGCGAAAGTATTGAAAATCCAAGCAAATACTTCACTGCCAATGTTGCTGGTATGAACCAAGTTCTCAAAGTCTTATCTGAAGTTGGCATTCAAAAAATTATGTTCTCTTCAACCGCTTCTCTCTATGGCAATAACTGTATTGACAAGCCAGCAACTGAAGACACCCTGCTTGATCCTGTCAACCCTTATGCAGAGACAAAACTGATGGGTGAACGAATGATTTACTGGATGGCCAATCGCTACGACTGGAAATATGTCATTTTCCGTTACTTTAATGTAGCTGGGGCTGAAATGGATGCTTCAAACGGTCTGCGTGTGAAAAATCCAACTCACATCATTCCCAACATCAACAAGACCGCATTGGGACAAAATGAGAGTCTAAAAATATTTGGAGATGACTACGATACACGTGACGGTTCATGTATTCGGGATTACATTCATGTCTTGGACCTTGCACAAGCACATGTTAAAGGGATGAATTACCTCTTCCAAGAAGACAGTTCTTCTCAAATCTTTAACTTAGGAACTGAGAAAGGCTATACTGTCAAAGAAATCTTTAAAACTGCTGAAAAATTGCTGGATCAAAAAATCCCACACGAGATTGTTGCTCGTCGTGCTGGTGACCCAGCTAGCGTCCTAGCAGATGCATCAAAAGCTAAACAATTTCTTAACTGGCAGGCTAGCTACTCCCTCGAAGATATTATTTTATCAGACTATCGTTGGCGAGTTAAAGAGGGTAAAAATATTTTGGAATAAGATAACAGAGGAGAAAGTCCTGGTACTCTCTCCTTGCTTTATTTGTTAAATTGTCAGAAAATTTATTGACAGATTAAAAAAATCGTGTTACATTTATATCTGCAGGTATCTTTCGATACCAAATCTACATGAAAGGACTGGGTATGAAACTTTCTCATTATTTAATTGCCTTACTTCTACTCCTAGTCTTTCTCTCTATTAGCATTGGAACCAGTGATTTTTCATGGGGAAAACTCTTTGCTTTTGATCAGCAGACTTGGCTCCTCTTTCAAGAGTCTCGTCTTCCAAGGACGATTAGTATTCTCCTAACGGCCTCTAGTATGAGTATGGCAGGACTTCTCATGCAGACTATTACCCAAAATCAGTTTGCTGCTCCGAGTACAGTTGGGACTACTGAAGCCGCCAAACTAGGAATGGTATTGAGCCTCTTTGTCTTTCCATCGGCTAGTCTGACCCAAAAGATGGTCTTTGCTTTTGTTTCATCCATCGTATTCACCCTCTTCTTTCTAGCCTTTATGACCATTTTTACTGTAAAGGAAAGGTGGATGTTGCCTCTAATTGGGATTATTTATAGTGGAATTATCGGTTCTGTGACAGAAGTTATCGCCTATCGGTTCAATCTGGTTCAGAGTATGACTGCTTGGATCCAAGGTTCCTTCTCCATGATTCAGACTCATCAGTATGAGTGGCTCTTCTTAGGCCTCATTATCCTGATTGCCGTTTGGAAATTGTCCCAAACCTTTACCATCATGAATCTGGGCAAGGAAACCAGTGAGAGTCTGGGGATTTCTTACTCCCTGCTTGAAAAACTGGCCCTCTTTCTGGTCGCGCTAACGACAAGTGTCACCATGATTACCGTGGGTGGCTTGCCATTTCTTGGAGTCATCGTTCCCAATCTTGTTCGCAAGCGCTATGGAGATAATCTAAACCAGACCAAACTCATGGTCGTACTGGTCGGTGCCAATCTAGTTCTGGCCTGCGACATCCTCTCTCGAGTCTTGATTCGGCCCTATGAGCTGTCTGTCAGTCTTCTACTAGGAATCATTGGTAGCCTCGTTTTTATCCTACTTCTTTGGAGAGGGGGACGAAAAGATGCAGTCTAAAAGCAAACATACCAAGCTCTTCAGCCTTCTCATTATTCTGGCTATCGGAGCTTGTCTCCTCTACTTTTGGCCCATCACTCACTTGTCTGCCTTTGCTTGGAAGTTACGTTCCCAAAAAATCGTCGTTTATCTCTTGGTGGCCATCGCGACTGGGATTTCAACCATTAGTTTTCAAACCCTGACAGAAAATCGCTTCCTGACACCTAGTATTTTGGGAATCGAATCTTTCTACGTCCTGCTACAAACCCTACTACTGGTTTTTGAAAGCAAATTTCTTCAACTTGGGAAGTCTCCTATCTTAGAATTCCTAGTCTTACTTTTGCTTCAATCCCTCTTCTTTCTCGTCTTACAAGGCTACTTGAAGACGCTGATGAAGCAAGATCTGGTCTTCATTCTGCTAATCTGTCTAGCCCTCGGAAGTCTCTTTCGAAATATCAGTACCTTCCTCCAAGTCCTGATGGATCCAAATGAATACGATAAACTGCAGAACAGTCTCTTCGCCTCCTTTCAGCATCTCAACACTTCCATCCTAGCCATCGGTTCTTTGATCATCCTCGTCTTGACTATCTTTTTCTTTCGGAAAGCAGTCATTCTGGATGTCTTGCACCTGCAAAGAGAAACGGCTCAGATACTGGGACTCGATGTTGAAAAAGAACAGAGAGAGTTCCTCTGGGGAATCGTGCTTTTGACCTCAACGGCCACTGCCTTGGTAGGGCCTATGGCCTTCTTCGGCTTTATGCTGGCCAACCTCACCTACCTAATCGTCAAAGATTATCGGCACAAGTTGCTCTTTATCGTAGCAATTCTGATTGGATTTATTAGTTTGACCTTGGGGCAAGCTCTCATCGAACGAGTCTTTGCACTAGAAATTCGCATCAGCATGATCATTGAGAGTGTGGGGGGCTTCTTATTCTTTATCTTACTTTACAGGAGGGCACGTCGGTGAAACTGGAAAACATTGACAAATCCATTCAAAAACAGGATATTTTGCAAGGCATTACCCTTGAAGTCAGTCCTCAGAAACTGACAGCCTTTATTGGTCCAAATGGTGCTGGAAAATCGACTCTCCTCTCCATCATGAGCAGACTGACCAAGAAAGATCAGGGAATTCTCAGTATCAAAGGTCGTGAAATCGAAAGCTGGAATTCCCAAGAACTAGCCAAAGAACTTACTATCCTAAAGCAGAAAATCAATTACCAAGCCAAATTAACCGTTGAAGAACTGGTCAGTTTTGGACGTTTTCCCTACAGTCGTGGTAAACTGAGAGCAGATGACTGGGAAAAAATCCGAGAAACTCTGGACTATCTGGAACTGACCAACTTAAAAGACCGTTACATCGATAGTCTGTCTGGTGGACAGCTCCAACGTGTCTTTATCGCCATGGTACTGGCCCAGGATACAGACTTTATCTTGCTGGACGAACCGATCAACAATCTCGATATCAAGCAAAGTGTCAGCATGATGCAGATTCTTCGGCGACTGGTGGAGGAACTAGGGAAGACCATTATCATCGTCCTCCACGATATCAACATGGCCAGTCAATATGCGGATGAAATTGTCGCCTTCAAGGACGGTCGAGTCTTTAGCAAGGGAAGAACCGATCAAATCATGCAGGCTGACCTGCTCAGTCAACTTTACGAGATTCCCATCACGCTGGCTGATATCAATGGTAAAAAGATCTGCATCTATAGCTAGCAACTCAGAAATTCGAGTTAGAGAACCCTCTGTCTCTTAGCTAACAAACCTATCTAAGAGACTCCCTACATCGTTATCACATTTTAAAAAGGAGAAATCATGAAAACATCCCTTAAATTTTATCTTACTGCCCTAGTGGCCAGTTTCTTGCTCCTACTTGGTGCATGTAGTACAAACTCAAGCACTAGTAAGACGGAGTCAAGTAGCTCTGCTCCAACAGAGGTAACCATTAAAAGTTCACTAGGTGTAGTCACACTTTCAAAAGTCCCTGAAAAGATTGTGACCTTTGACCTCGGTGCTGCGGATACTATTCGCGCTTTAGGTTTTGAAAAGAATATCGTCGGAATGCCTACAAAAACTGTTCCGACTTATCTTAAAGACCTAGCTGGAAAAGTTAAAAATGTTGGTTCTATGGTTGAGCCAGACCTAGAAGCCCTTGCTGCTCTTGAACCAGACCTAATTATCGCTTCACCACGTACCCAAAAATTCGTAGATAAGTTCAACGAAATCGCTCCGACTGTTCTCTTCCAAGCAGGCAAAGATGACTACTGGACTTCTACCAAGACTAATATCGAATCCCTAGCAAGCGCCTTTGGTGAAACTGGTACACAGAAAGCCAAGGAAGAATTGGCCAAGCTAGACAAAAGCATCCAAGAAGTCGCAACTAAAAATGAAAGTTCTGACAAAAAAGCCCTTGCCATCCTCCTCAATGAAGGAAAAATGGCTGCCTTTGGTGCCCAATCTCGTTTTTCTTTCTTGTACCAAACCTTGAAATTCAAGCCAACTGATACTCAATTTGAAGATTCTCGCCACGGACAAGAAGTCAGCTTTGAAAGTGTCAAAGAAATCAATCCTGATATCCTCTTTATCATCAACCGTACCCTTGCTATCGGTGGTGACAACTCAAGTAACGATGGCGTCCTAGAAAATGCCCTTATCGCTGAAACACCTGCCGCTAAAAATGGTAAGATTATCCAACTAACACCAGACCTCTGGTATCTAAGCGGTGGCGGGCTTGAATCAACTAAACTCATGATTGAAGACGCTCAAAAAGCTTTGAAATAAGCCGCTTCAAACTCAATTTAAGTAAAATTTTGACATTCTAAAACCTTTTGCCCAACCTCATTTTCCTTCTTGATTCCGTTTAAGGGAAAAATGGTCTGGGACGGGGTCCTTGCCTGTTTTCGACCAGGGATGGCAACGTAAAATCCGAGCCAAACCCATCAAGACACCCTTGAAACCATGTTTTTCAATAGACTGAATCATGTAATTGGAACAAGTCGGCTCAAAGCGACAAGAGGCTGGAAAGGCTGGCGAGATAAAACGTTGGTAAAAGCGCACAGGCGCTATTAAGATTCGTTTCATTATTTCTTGGTTACAGCCATGGTGTGTAGTTGGCTGATTTCTTTTTTGTTAAGACGACGGGATTCTCCTGGACGGAGTCCTGTCAAGTCTAGATGTCCAAAACGTGTCCGTGACAACTTGTCCACTTGGAGACCGACAGCTTCAAACATCTTTTTAACCTGGTGGTTACGCCCTTCATGGATGGTCAACTGTACCACAGAGCGGTTTTTGACTGGATCCACTTTGAGAATCTCATAGACAGCCGGCTTGGTTTTCTTGCCATCAATCTCAAGTCCACGGGTCAAGGGACGAAGATTGTCCTTATTGGCCACACCTTTAACACGCGCGACATAAACCTTATCAATCTCATTACGAGGGTGAATCATCTCATCCGTAAAATCCCCATCATTGGTCAAAATCAAGATTCCTGATGTATCCCAGTCCAAACGACCTACAGGGTAGATGCGCTCTTTCACATTGGGCAAGAGATCGACAACCGTCTTGCGCCCCTTGTCATCTGTCACACTGGAAATCACACCGCGCGGTTTGTTAAGCAGATAATAAACCTTTTCTTCGTTGTAGATAGGTTGACCTTCCACTTCGACCTTGTCGCCTGACTTGATGGTCGTTGCGAGTTCACGCACTACTTGGCCGTTGACCGTCACCAAGCCTTGCTTGATCAACTCTTCTGCTTTTCTCCTACTGGCCACACCTGCGTGGGCAATATACTTATTGATTCTCATCTTCTTCTATCCTTTCACCAAATAATTGGCTTTCTTGGGCTTGAATCTCAAGCTCATCAATCACTGGTAATTCTTCCAAATGGTTAATTCCCATGTAATCTAGGAAATAATCCGTAGTCACATAGAGGTTGGGGCGACCCAACACTTCTTTTTTCCCGTCTTCTTTAATCAAGTCAAAAGCCTGCAACTTTGCCAAAGCCCCACTCGAGTTGACACCACGGATGGCATCAATCTCTATCCGTGTGATGGGTTGCTTGTAGGCAATGATGGACAAGGTCTCAAGGGCAGCCCGAGACAAGCTCTGGTTAATAGGTGCCTTAGAATATTCCTTCAAAACCTCTGAAAACTGAGGCTTGGTCACCAATCTATAAGCCCCACCTGTCTCAATCAGAGCCAAACTGGAATCAGAGTCCTTATCATACTTCTGGGCTAATTTTTCTAAACTCTGTTGGATGCCTGTCGGTGGCAGAGAGAGGAGTTCAGCTAACTGGCGGACCCTAATCCCATCTTCACCCGCTACAAACAAGAGCGCTTCTATTTTTGCTAAAGTACTCATCTTTCCTCTCTATCAAGTCTAGCTTTGGGCTACTTGACTTTCTTCCTTCTTTTCCATGAGATAGATATCTCCGAAACTCTCCTCTTGCATGAGAACCAGCTCCTGGGTTTTGATTAACTCTAGGGTTGCCAAAAAGAGGGTAATGATCTCTTGGACATTCTGGGCTTCCTTGAATAAATCCTGCAAGCGCAACTGATCTCGTCCAGTCAAGGACTCTTTCACGATAACCATCATATCCTCAATCTTATACTCATCTCGCAAGATAGTCGTGTGATTCTGTGCAAACTCCTCTTTTTTCTTGGCTAGGATATTTGAAAAAGCCAAAAAGAGGTCAATGGTCGTCTTGTCATGCACAAGCTCCGCATCTTCGTAAATCAACTCAGTCGGCGCTTTGGAATAGTACTGGGCCCGTTCTTGGTGCTTGGCTTCCAAGTGCTCCCCCAAGAGCTTGAACTTGCGGTATTCTTCGATTTGAGAGAGAAGATCCTGCTCTAGGTCATCCTCCAAGTCTGTCACTTCTGCTACCTTTGGCAAGAGCTTGCGGCTCTTGATCAGCATGAGCTGACTGGCCATGACCATGTACTCACCCGTCACTTCCAGACGCATGGCCTGCAGGGTTGAGACATAGGCTAAGTACTGTTCGATGACTTCTGTGATGGGCACATCGTAGATATCCATCTGATACTTTGAGACTAGGTGCAAGAGTAAGTCCAGAGGCCCTTCAAAATCTTTTAATTTAATATCCATTATCTATATTTTTCTAAGGTCAGGACTGTTTTTAATCCTAATTTTTTTGCAATTTCGTACAAATCGACCTTGTTTTCTATTTGTCTTAGAATGAACTGTTCCCGCAAGGCTTGAGCGGATAAGCTTGGAAAACCTTTCTCCTTGACAAAAGCTTCTAACTGACGGAAGGCCCACTGACGAGAATAAGCTTTCCCTGCCCTTTCAAAGAGATAGGTTTGTCCCATCAAGGGTTCCAATTCTGAAAGCAAGGTCGTGGGAATGGTGACAATCCTCTGTTGGGAAGCCTTGTTAATTCGCAACACCTGAAAATCCAGATTAATATCCGCAACCTTGAGGGCTAAAATCTCACTTGGCAAGAGCCCTATTTCCAAGATAAGAAGCGCCAGTAAGCGTCCCTCTGGATAGTCGCTTTCCTGCCAAAACGAGTCTAGATCTAACAATTCTGGCTTTTCGTTCTTCTTTTCAGCTTGTTTAGCTAATTCCAAACGGTAAAAGCTATCCACCTCTCCTTTTTGATAGAGAAAGTAGAGAAATTGATTACAGGCCGAAATCTTTCGCTTCTGGGCGCTAATTTTTAGATTGGCTAGCTGGGCTTGGTAAATCTTGAGACTGGTCTCAGAAATCCGCTCGCCCACCATGTCTAAAAATTGCTCCAAATCATACTTATAGGACTGCTTGGAATTGGCAGACAAGCCCTGCTTTTCCTCTAAAAAGGCTGAAATCCTATCTCTCATCTGCATCGAATCTCATAATCCTTACTAAAATCATGCAAGAGAGCATTGACTGCCTTGAGGATAGATTTGCGCGTAATAATCCCTTGGAAAATCCCCTCTGCGTCCACAACCGGTAAGAAAGACTCATCTACCAGCTTGTGCAAGACCTCCGTAATGGTAAAATCAGGCGAAACAACCGCTACGTCCCTTTTCGTCATGTGGACAATGTCCGTATCTGCCATGATTTCTTGACTCAAGTCATGCTCCATCTGATAAGCCATAATATCTCTGAGCCCAATAGTCCCAACAAACTGCTTTTCATCTGTCACAACGGGAACACGGGTATAGGTCATCTGACTGAGCAAGAGGGTCGCATGATCCGCATTATGGGTATCAATCAACACAGCTAGATTTTCAGCAGGGGTCAAAAAAGTTTCCTCTTGCCCTAGCAAGAAAGTCTCAAACTCCTTGGCAATCATCGGCTAAACTCCTTGGACAAGCCTGGATACACCTCGTGGTTTCGTGTCAAAAAGTCCACTTTGAAGTAACTGTCATCAATCTCCACGCGAGCATAGAGACATTCTCTGATAGTCCCACGTGGTTGACTGATTGAACCTGGATTTAGAAAGAGGGTTTTGCCCTCCACCCAAGCACTTGGCACATGCAAGTGGCCATAAAGGCAGATATCGGCTTCTTCTTCCTGAGCCCAGTAGTCCAACTTTTGAAAGTTGAAATTGATGTCAAACAGGTGTCCATGGGTTTGGATAATCTTGGTCGAAGCAAGCTCAGTCACCAAACGTTCTGGGTAGCCTGCATAGAAGTCCATATTCCCTTTAACAACACGGATTCCCTCCCAAAGGGGAGAATCAGGACGCAGTTCAGAATCGCCGTTATGAAAAACGGCGTCAACTTTGCCCACATAGCGATCACGGATTTCTTCCACAATCAAGCTATCTCCATGGGAATCGCTCATTACAATGATGGTTTGCTTTGCCATGATGGAAATACCTCCAAAAGTTTCTTAACGGCTAAGGCACGGTGAGATTGACTATTTTTTTCTTCAAGGGTTAATTCAGCTGAGGACTTGCCTGTCTCTCCTACAAGGAAGAGAGGATCGTAACCAAATCCATTTTCACCCTTAGGTTCAAAGTTAATGTAGCCTGGCCAGTCTGCTTCAACAACCAAACTTTCCTTGTTTGGGCTGGCTACGACTAGGGTTGTATGGAATTGAGCCGAGCGGTCCTTGAGTTCAAAGACCATGGCCAATTCGTGCAAGAGTTTAGCATTGTTTTCACGGTCAGTTGCACCCACACCTGCGAAACGAGCTGACCAGACACCTGGCAAACCGCCCAAAACATCTACTTTAAGTCCAGAGTCATCCGCCAGAACCATCTTGCCCGTTAATTGAGAAATAGTTTCTGCCTTAAGGCGGGCATTTTCTTCGAAGGTCATGCCTGTTTCTGCTACTTCAGGTAGGTCAGGATAGTCATTGAGATTTTCCACATCGTAGCCTAGCTTGTCAAAGATAGCTCGAAATTCCTTGGTCTTGCCCTCGTTACGAGTCGCAATCAACAAGGTTTCTCTAACCTTGTTTGTCTCAAAGAAATCATGAACATTGACCCCTTCTTTGGGCAATTCCACATACAAGAGTTGGCCATTTTCAACCAAGAGCAGAGCCCCCTGACGTTGAATGACTTCCAAATTTCGGCCCATTTCTTGGCTAAGGATATCTACCACAAAAGACAATAAACGGTAGCGAGAACCATAGCGTAAAACAGTAACCGAAATAGGAAAACCTCGCTCCTCATCTCGAAAGATTTTGGCCAATCCAACCAGAGGAAAATCCAAGTCTTCATCCGTCAACGTCCGGACGCCACCAAAAATACTATAGGACCCGACATACCAGTCCTGGTCATCCTTGTATTCATAAATTTTATTTGTCATAATTCTACATGCTCCACATGAATTTCTTTTTCCAGCCATTCTTCACCAATTTGTGCAAAACTTTGGCTGCTGGCTGTTGTGTAAAAACGGTGATGGAGTGGTCCAGCATCGCGACCACGATTGATTTCAAAATAATTGAGTAAGACTGAGATATCCCGTACGCACTCTGCCCCACTATCAATGAGCTGAACCTTTGGCCCCATGACATTCTGGATGATAGGGCGAAGGAGTGGGTAATGGGTACAGCCTAAAATCAGGCTATCCACCTTTCCAACCAAGGGACGCAGGGTTTCATAGACTACTTTCTTAGTGACACTGGTTGACAGGGCACCCGACTCGACCAAGGGGGCAAACTTGGGACAGGCCAAACTCTCCACCTGTAAGTCCGGATCCAGATCATGGATTTTCTGACGGTAGATGTCTGATTGTACCGTCATGGGCGTTCCAATGACCCCGATTTTCCCACCTTGGCTGGATTTGATGGCTGCCGAAGCTCCTGGCAAAATTACACCTAGGACAGGGATGTCTAGCTGAGCCTTGATTTCTTCCCAGACGACCGCAGTCGCAGTGTTACAAGCAATGACAATCATCTTGACATCCTTGGTCAAGAGAAAGTTGACCAACTGCCAAGTATATTCCCGAATTTGCTCAGCAGGACGGGGCCCGTAAGGCGCCCGTGCCGAATCTCCAATATAGACGATTTCTTCATGGGGAAGCTGGCGCTTGAGCTCGCGCACAACGGTCAAGCCCCCGACACCCGAATCCAAAAAACCAATTGGTCGATTATCCATACAGTCTTCTTTCTAGTCTTTTTTCTGATTGATAGTTCATTATGATTACTTGTCTTTAAGAACTGAAGAACAGCTTCATCAGCAACTATCTATCTTAATCATAATCAAATATCAATAGAATGCAAGGAAAAAGTCTCATCCCTAAACCATAGCCAACATAGTGAGAAGTCTGGAACTTTCATCCCAGACTTTTCCTTATTTATTTTTTCTTTTTATTGTTGGCAAGGGCTGCCTTTTGTTGGCGGATGATTTGGTGGTAAACTTGTTGCACCTTGGCTTCGCTTGGTTTTTGACCATTTGCACTCAAAAGAGTACGAACTGCTTCAGCATTCAAACGTGGGTTGTCAGCGAATTCTTTTTCAATTTGCTTACGAACCAAGTACATCCCTCCAAGAGCTCCTCCTAGAAAAGCTAGCACAATCAATACAATTGCTAATAGTAAATCCATCATTTTTCTCCTGTTTCTTTTTGAGTCTCTTTCATTATACCATAAACTAGCCACCCTGACCAGTTTGTTCTACACTTTCAGGGATGGAATAGACAGCAAAAAGAACCCTGCTTTTCTGAGAAAGAGGGCTCCTTGCTAAGTTTAATTTACATAGATAGCCAGTGTAAGAAATAAAAGACTGAAACACTAGATTTCAGCCTTTTTCTTTATCCCAAAACCAATTCATCACTGACGAGGCTTTGGCCACTATTTTTCTGGAAGAGATGCATGAGGTCTTCAACTGTCAGATGCTTTTTCTCTTCTCCTTTGACATCCACCACTATCTTGCCTTGATAGAGCATAATGAGACGATTGCCGTATTCAATCGCATGGTTCATATCGTGGGTAATCATCAGAGTAGTCAACTGATGGTGTTCCACAATCTTTTGCGTCAAGTCCATCACCATTTGACTCGTTTTCGGGTCAAGTGCCGCAGTGTGTTCATCCAACAACAAGAGCTTAGGTTTTACCAAGGCTGCCATGACTAGGGTCAAGGCCTGTCTTTGTCCTCCTGAAAGGTATTGAGTATCCACTTTCAAACGATTTTCAAGACCAATATTCAACTCTTTCAAGGCCTCTTGGAACTGGATTCTGTCCTTCTCCTTCACGCCCCAGCCAAGTCCTCTCTTCTGTCCGCGCCTCAAGGCAATAGCCATATTCTCCTCAATCGTCAAACGAGAAGCTGTTCCCATCTTAGGATCCTGAAAAACACGGGCAATATCCTTGGCTCTCTTTCGTACACTCAGATTTTTAATGGATTTCCCTTCCAACAAAAGATCCCCTTCGTCCACAGATAGATTTCCAGCCAAGATATTCATTAAAGTGGATTTCCCTGCGCCATTTCCACCAATCACAGAGATAAAATCTCCCTCTTCAACCTCTAAATCTAATCCTTTGAGGACATGGTTCTCATTGATCGTCCCTGCTTCAAATGTTTTGTGAATATTTTCAAGTGTTAACAAGCTTGCCATAACTTTCTCCTCCTATTCATTTCTTAGTTTCAAACCACGAATCTTTAATCTCTTTTGCAATTCTGGTGCAAATAGAACCAAGGCTAGCAAGATTGCATTAAAGAGACGAACCAGGTTTTGATCTAGATTTGGAATTTCATAGATATTTAAAATGATCAAACGGTAAACAATTGCACCGATTCCGATGGATAACAAGCGACCTCCAATGGTCAAGTCGTGTATCAAAACTTCCGCAATAATAACTGCACTCAAACCAACAACGATGGTTCCTGTCCCAGAAGTCACATCTGAAAATCCATCATTTTGAGCAAACAAGGAACCACATAGGGCAATCAAGCCGTTTGAAATCATGTAACCAACAATCTTCATGGTGTCTACATTGACTCCATTTGCCTCACTCATCGGAATATTGTCCCCAGTCGAACGCAAGACAAGGCCAATCTCCGTTTTCATCAAAAGGGTCAAGACCAAACAAACAAGTAAGAGACAGGCTAAACTAAGTGAGAAAACAGCTTCTTCGTTTGTCAGCCCCAAGCTCGCCAATTGTTTAAAGACAGTTGCAGAATCTCCCAAGGAAAGGTTGGGCACACTTCCCATGATTTTAATATTGATCGAATAGAACCCTGTCAAGGTCACAATCCCTGTCAAGAGAGCTGGGATTTTCATCTTGGTGTGGAGCATTCCTGATACAAGACCAGCTACCATGCCTGCCAGCAAAGCCAGTAAGGTCGCAATCCAAGGATTTGTCCCTACCTGTATCTGAGATACAACGACAGCTGCTCCCAGAGGAAAGGCTCCCTCAGCAGTCATATCCGCAATATCCAAAATACGGAAAGTCAAGTAGACCCCAATGGCCATAATCGACCACAACAAACCTTCTGATAAACTAGATAACACAAAATTCATCTTAAACCTCCTTATTCCTTGCTTTCTAACTTGCTAATATCAATTCCTAGTGCAGTCGCCATTTCTTGATTGGTATGCAATTCCAGTTTTTCAGGCAACTCAACTGCTATATTTTCTGGCTTCTCACCTTTTAAAACACGAACCAGCATTCGTGCTGTCTGACGTCCCAATTCTTCATAATTGGTTCCGTAGTTATACAAACCACCAACCGCAACCATTTCTGTTGAACCACCAAATACTGGTACCTTGTGTTTAATAGAAACCTGCTTGACTGTTTCCATGGTTGACGAAATGATATTGTCCGTTGGTACAAAAACCATATCCACCTCTGTCATCAAGCTCTCTGCTGCCGCCTTGACGTTGTTACTATCCAAGATTGTTTTTTCAACAACGGTAAAGCCTTTTTCTTCCAGAAGTCGCTTAGCTTCATCCTTTTGAACAACCGAATTTGGCTCACTCTGAGTATAAAGAATTCCAATTGATTTAGCCTTTGGTAACACTTTCTTTATTAAATTGATTTGGGTTGAAATGGCATCTGATGACTGGTCACTTGTCCCAGTTACATTGCCTCCAGGATGTTCTCTTGACTCAACCAACTTGGCACTGACTGGATCTGTTACAGCTGAAAAGATAACTGGTGTCGTTTGCGTCGTATTGGCCAAGCTCTGAGCAGAAGGCGTTGCAATTGCTAGAACGACATCACTGGATTCTGCTAGTTGCTGGGAAATCGTTTTTAGATTTCTTTGCTCTCCCTGTGCATTTTGCAAATTAATCTCAATATTTTCCCCCTCAACATAGCCTTGTTTAGCCAGTTCATCCACAAATCCTTCTCTAGTAGCGTCTAGGGACTGGTGGGTAATAAATTGCGAAATACCGATACGAAACACATCTTTTTTCTTATCTGCCTTCAACTGATGCAAACTGATTAGAGAGGTCAAGAGGATCCCCACTACCAAGAGGGGGGCTAGTAATTTTCGAATAACTTTCATAATGAAACTCCTTCTCAGAAAAGATAAAACAAAAAACCGCCTAGATACTATCTAAACGGATGCTTGAAATAATCTAACAAGTTACAACTTAGCTAGTCCATTTAGATATTCATCTATATGGACCACAATCAAAAATCTTAGCCACATAGATACAAACAAATTGCTTGAACTGTTTGCATCCATGGTGACATGTCTACAAACACTATCTAAAGTAGCTAAAGTAAAAGTTTTGATTCATTGTTACAGCTTGTCTTTTATTCATTTCTTTTTCTGCTTTCTTTTTTGATGTTTCCTATCTTACCACCTTTTTCATCAGCTGTCAAGAATATTTCAGAATTTTTTAAAATTTTTCGAAAATTCTTTCAAAGTTTTTTCAAATCAATCTAACAAAAAAAGTTTTATAATTCCCATAAAAATTGACATGGAAATTATAAAACCATTATTAGTTTAGTCCTTGTTGGTAACGTGCCAATTCGGCTTGATTAGCCCAAACATAGTGACCTGGACGGATTTCAACCATGGATGGCTTATCAGTCTCATAGTCGTGTTGACTTGGGTCGTAAACCTTCAAGATCTTCTTGCGTTCCAAGATTGGGTCTGGAATTGGTACCGCTGAAAGCAAGGCCTGAGTATATGGGTGAATTGGATTGTTAAACAATTCTTCTGTTTCTGCAACCTCTACAATAACACCCTTATAAATAACTGCGATACGATCTGAAATAAAGCGAACGACCGACAAGTCATGGGCGATGAAGAGATAGGTCAAACCGAGCTCTTTTTGGAATTTTTTAAGCAAGTTCAAGACTTGGGCACGAACAGAAACGTCCAAGGCTGAAATTGGCTCATCCGCAATAACAAAGTCTGGTTGCATGACCAAGGCACGGGCAATACCGATACGTTGACGTTGACCACCTGAGAACTCATGAGGGTAGCGAGTCAAGTGCTCAGCAAGAAGACCTACTTCACGGATAATATTTTTAACTTTCTCTTTACGTTCTTCTTCATCTTTGAACAGATGATGATTGTAAAGACCTTCAGAAATAATATAATCAACAGTCGCACGTTCATTCAAACTTGCCGCAGGGTCTTGGAAAATCATCTGGATACGACGAATCAATTCCGCAGCTTGTTCACGCGATTTCTTACCATTGATCTTTTGACCTTCAAAAATGATATCTCCATTACTTGTATCATTAAGACCGATGATAGCACGACCAATAGTTGTTTTCCCACTTCCTGACTCACCTACAAGCGAGAAGGTTTCTCCCTTGTTGATAAAGAAGTTGGCATTTTTAACTGCGACAAACTTCTTACTTCCTTCACCGAAGGAAATTTCTAAATCTTTGATTTCTACTAATTTTTCAGACATTTCCTTCCTCCTAGTCTGCCAGATGGGCAAATCCCATTTTATCACGGATCTTATCGTGAAGATTTGCAATCACAGCTGGTTTTTCTACTTTTGGAGCATCCTCATGAAGAAGCCAAGTTTTAGCCCAATGCGTCTCTGATACTGAGAATTGAGGAGCTTTTTGTTCGAAGTCAATCTGCATTGCATAGTCAGAACGCAAGGCAAAGGCATCCCCTTTCAGGTCAGTATAAAGCGACGGAGGTGTTCCTGGTATTGAGTAAAGCTCCCCCTTGTCATCAGCAAGCTGAGGCAAGCTAGACAAGAGACTCCATGTATATGGATGGCGAGGGTCATAGAAGACTTCCTCAACAGTTCCATATTCAACGATTTCTCCTGCATACATAACCGCTACCTTATCCGCAATACTTGCTACTACACCAAGGTCGTGGGTGATAAAGATTGTTGTGAAATGGTACTCGTTTTGCAAGGATTTTAGCAAATCAATAATCTGTGCTTGGATAGTCACATCCAAGGCAGTCGTTGGCTCATCACAAATCAAAACATCAGGTCGGCAGGCAAGAGCAATAGCAATAACGATACGTTGACGCATTCCTCCAGAATATTGGAATGGGTATTCATCAAAACGTCTATCTGCGTCTGGAATCCCAACCTTATTCATATAGTCAATGGCCAATTCTTTCGCTTCTTTAGCTGTTTTTCCTTGGTGTTTTACAATAACTTCTGTAATCTGACTACCAATGGTTTTAATTGGGTCCAAACTAGTCATTGGGTCCTGGAAGATAGTCGCAATCTTAGCACCACGAATTTGTTCCCAATCCTTATGAGAAGACAAGGCTGTCAAATCCTGACCACGATAGTCAATGCTACCTTGAGCAATGCGACCATTTTCTTCAAGCATACCTGTGAAGGTCTTTGTCAAAACAGATTTACCTGATCCTGACTCACCTACCAAGGCTAATACTTCTCCTTCAACTAGTTCAAGGGAAACTCCGCGAATGGCTGTCAATACTTTGTCACGAACGTCAAATTCCACGACAATATCGCGAGCAGTCAAAATTACATTTTTTCTTTTGTCATTTCTACTCCTATCTATGTGTACGTGGATCACTAGCATCCGCTAAGTTTTGACCAACTACGAAAAGGGACAAGGATACCAAGACAAGAGTTGTCAATGGAATCCAGAACAAGTAAGCATTGGTTGTTACGTTTTGTGAATAATCCGAAATCAAACGACCCAAACTTGGCACTGTAATCGGTAATCCAAGACCGAAGAAAGACAAGAAGGCTTCGTATGAGATAAAGCTTGGAAGCATTTGAGTCATCGTCGTCACAATAACAGATACCAATTGAGGCATGATATTCTTGGCAACAATCTTCAAGGTTGGAGTTCCCAAAGTACGTGACGCCAAGTTGTATTCCAAGTCACGATAACGCAAGATTTGCACACGAATCATGAAGGCAATCCCAATCCATGTTGTCACACTCATGGCAAAAATCAGATTCCAGAATCCAGCTCCGATTGAGTAAGTCAAGACAATGACAATCAAAAGAGATGGGATGTTTGAGATGACATTATAAACTTCCATCATCACACGGTCAACTGATTTTGAAATACCCCAAATACCACCGACAAAGACACCGATAACCAAGTTAATCACTGTCGCAATCACAGAAATGAGGATAGAGTTACGAGCTCCGAACCAGACACCGTCAAAGAGAGATTTACCATTACTGTCTGTACCGAACCAATGCTCAGCATTTGGCTTAATATAACGAGCACTAAAGTCGTTTACTTTGCTGACATCATTGAAATCAAACTTAGAAAACATTGGGTAGATGAAACTCATCAAAATGATAGCCACCAAAATTCCCAACATGACTACAGTTGATTTTTTCTTCATGAATTGTCTAAACACTGAACCCCAGTATGAATAAGCTGGAGCATCAATGGCTTCAGAGGCAAAATCGTCACGTTTTAGGAACTGAAATTTTTCTTTATCGATTGTAGACATTATTTGCCTCCTTTCTCAGTCAATTTAATACGTGGGTCAATAATAGTCATCCAAATATCTCCCAAAAGAAGTGAGAAGATAGAAATACATGTAAAGATGAAGACAAGACCAACGACCATAGAGTTATTAGATGCTTTTACAGAGTCAATCAACATTTTACCCATACCTGGGAAGGCGAAGACTGTTTCAGTAAGGGTTGCACCACCGATAACCCCGATAACAGCACCAGGAATTCCTGAAACCAGCGGAACCATGGCATTTTTAAAGATGTGTTTGTTTGAAATTTCTTTTTCAGACAAACCTTTGGCACGAGCAAAACGTACAAAGTCTTGTGATTGCAAGTCAATCATATAACGACGAATCCAAACAGCTGTACCAGGAGCACCCAACAAACCAAGGATAACTGCTGGTAAAACATAAGAACGCCAATCTCCAGCACCCAAGATAGGGAATGAATCTGGCAAACCGATTGAAGAACCAGCCAAACGGACAATATAAACCAAGGCAATGGTTGGAAGAGCCATCAAGAAGGTCAAAGCCCCTGTTGAGAAGCTATCAATCCAAGTGTTCTTGAAGCGAGCCATAGCTGAACCAAGTGGCACGGCAATCGCATAAGAAATCACCAAACCAATCAATCCAACGACAGCAGAGCTGGCAATCATAGAAGGATATTGGTAGTTACTTTCAGTAGCTGTGTAAGGATCATCTTTTCCGTAATTGGCTACTTCACGAGAGTCAGCCTGACTAGGTGATTTGTAGGTTCTTGAGTAAATATTTACAGAAGAAGTTTTCTTACCTGTTGGGAACTGAACTTGAGATGTTTTTGTTTGCCCTTGCCCTTGAGTAATAACCTGTAAAACAGGGCTATTAGCATAGGTTGGATAAGAGTCACCTAAATTAATGTTCACAAAATTTTGATGCACAAATGGGAATTGACTGTTGAAGTACAAGAGATATTTGTGTTTAGTACCTGAACCGACCAAGGACCATCCAATCGCTGGATCATTTTCAAAACGAAGGTAGCGTTTCAAATCTGGATTCTCAGGGTCTTGAATTTTATTTGTATGGTCAATATCAATCAAGTTAGCATAGAATTTGAAAACACGTTCAAAAATTGGGATTTCACGAGTAGCGTAGAATTGGCCACTTTCAGTAAATTCTCCCAAAGTCCAACCATGACCGATTTGTTTGATGTATTTTTCGTAGATAGCCTTGTTAGTATCATTGGCTTCAACGGTTACAGAGGCATCCATCTGGCTAGCTTTTTCTTGCAACTCTTTGGTATCGTAGTACTCGATATAGCCCATACGCTCATAAACTGTATTTTCATAGTTATCACGTTTATCAGCAGTTGTCGCAATCTTGTTATAGTTGGTATCCTGTTTGAAAATCAATTTTCGAGGAACCATTGTATAGATAATCGTGTAAGTCAAGGTTGTTACTAAAAAGATAGAAACCAATGACCGTAAGACACGCATAAAAATATATTTTTTCATATCATTTCCTTTAAAAATCCCAAAAGAACCTTCTCCTCATGGAGAGAAAGTTCTATTGAAAATTATTTACTTCACATGACTTGCCAATTCTTTTTGAGCTTTCTCGTTTGACTCAGTTTTTTCTTTCAACCATTTTTCACGAGCTTTTTCATACTCTTCTTTGGTGATTGCTTTTTCACCAACTTCAGTGTACTTCAAGTATCCTGAATTTTCACCTTTAAGGCCGGCTACTGAATATGAAGAGCTAAATGGTAGAACTTTTGAAACATATGAAACGGCTGTTTCTTTAGGAGAAGCCATTACTGGAATTGTCAAAGCATTGTCAGTCAACCAAGCTTGTGCTACTGCATATTTTTCATAACGTTTTTGAACGTCTTGGTTTTCGCTGTTTGCGTCATCAAGTAATTTTCCATAGTCAGCTAAACCAAGTTTGCTTACTACTGATGCATCAGTGTTTTGGTCAATACCAAGGTAAAGGCGAGTATTTCCTCCCTTAATGACGAACTGATCCAAGAAAGTAGAAGGATCTTGATAGTCAGGGTTCCATCCTAGCAAGGTATGAATATCCCAGTCTTGTTCTTTAGCTGTTGGAGCGCTAAATGAAATTGGTAAAGCTTCTGCTTGAGTCATTTGTTGTAAGTCTACAACGACATTATCTGAACCCAATACTTTTTCAATTGATTGTTTCAATGATTGAACACGGTTTACAACCGCTGTTGATTCTTGGATAACCAAGGCATCCAAGTGGATTGGGAATTCAACACCTTCAGCTTGCAGGCTTGATTTAGCTTTATCAAAGACTTCTTTAGCTTTTTCTTCATTATAAAGCCCATTTTGAGAATCAGCTAGAGAAACCTTAGCCCAAGTAGAAGAATTTGTCTTAGCCAAGCTATCTTGTACCAATTCACCAAATGTTTTCTTACCAACTTGAAGATTATATGGTGCAAATGTATTACGGATGGCTACTGCAGCACCCTCAGTACCATTTGTTTGAGCTGAATAAGAATTACGATCTACCGCAAAGTTCAGGGCTTGACGGAACTCCTTGTTCAACAAGGCTTTTTGAGTAGAGGTCTTTTGTGCTTCACTTGTCTTAGCTGTGTGGTTATAAGCTGTACGACCATAGTTTAAGCTGACGGTTGCAACACCTGCACCTGGTTCGTTAAAGTAAATATTGTCTTTGAAGTCTGCTGCATATTTTTCATATGTAGAACTTGTAGGGAAGATACGAGCCTTGCTATATTGACCATCAGCAAAACCTTTAGCAATCACATCTTGATCTTTACCATCCCAAAAAGTGAACTTAACATTCTCAATTTTTACGTTTTCTTTGTCCCAGTAAGCGTCATTTTTTGCCATCTCGATAGATGATTTTGGAGTTACAGCTTTCAAAACAAATGGACCGTTATAAAGAATAGAGTTAGCATCTGTTGGAGCACCAAATCCTTCACCTTTTGAAGCTAAAAACTCTTCATTAACTGGCATCATGACACCACTAGTTGTCTTATCATTCCAGAAAGTTTCTGGTTGATTCAAGGTATATTCTAAAGTTTGATCATCAAGTGCTTTTACACCAACCGTTGAAAAGTCTTTTGTTTCACCCTTGATATATGATTCTAATCCCTTAATAGAAGAGCTAACGATTGAAAGTCCTTTTGATTTTCCATCTACGGCGTGTTTCAAACCAGTAACGAAGTCTTTAGCAGTTACAGGAGCATATTCTTCTCCCTCTGCAGTTACCCATTTAGCATCCTTACGGATTTTATAGGTATAAGTCAAACCATCTTTTGAAACTGTCCATGATTCAGCGATAGAAGGAACCAGATTACCATATTTATCGTTAGCCAACAAACCATCTACAGCATTTGTTGTGATGAATGATGTTGAATCGATATTGCTGACGATATAATCCAAGGTTTCTGGATCTGTTTGATAAACATATTGGTAATCTTTTGCTAGTTTAGCATTATTTGAACTAGTGTTTGAACACGCAGCTAGAACTCCTGACGTTAATAAGGTAGCTCCCGCTACAGCAAGCACTTGACTTTTTTTCATTTTTTACTCCTCTTATAAAATATAGGTTGTTATCAATTATATCATAGATTTCAAGAAAAGTAAACGAATTTTCAGAATATTTAGGCTTATTCATACAAAAAATCTGAAAAAAGTATTGACTGAGAATGATTTTCAAGGTATAATAATAAACGTTAAGGCGGTATAGCCAAGTGGTAAGGCACGGCTCTGCAAAAGCTTGATCGTCGGTTCAAATCCGTCTACCGCCTTCTATAACTTGATTTATCAGGTTCCATTTAAACAGAAAGCCCAATTTAAAGGGCTTTTTTCTTTTTCCTCGAATAAATACGTATAACTTTAAAAAACTTTTGGGACTAGGTTAGGGCTGAGTTTTTCGAGGACACAATTCTCTTTTGAAATCAACTGAAAAAAGCTTTGTCACTCCTGGTGACAAAAGCCTCTAGTTTACTCTGTTTCTTCTTCTATTTCAACTTCGGTAATTTGGACTTTTACCTTGGTAACACGTCCATTTTTCACTTTATCATTGGTTAGGATAAGTTGTTTGTTTTGGCTGACCAATTCATAGCTGAGTTTCTCAGTCGTTGGAATGGTCCCAACTCCTGTCAAATAGTAACCAGCGATGGTATCAACGTCATCACTTTCCAGTTCAACATCAAAGTAGTCATTAAAATCATTGAGATTCATGGTACCTTGAACGATATAAGTATCTTCTCCAATCTTATGGACTTCGATTTCAGCCTTATCTGTTTCGTCATCGATTTCCCCAACGATTTCCTCTAAGAGGTCTTCTAAGGTCACCAAACCAGCCATCCCACCGTATTCATCCAGCAAGATTGCCATTTGTCTTTGGGTATTGCGCAATTCTTTTAACAAGTCATCCACAAAAATAGTTTCAGGAACAAAAAGTGGATCTTGTAAGATTTTCTTCCAAACAATATTGTCAAAACCGTCCTCAAAGCCCGCCTTAAGGAGACTCTTGGTGTGAATGATCCCAATCACATTGTCCTTATCCCCATCATAGACAGGGATTCGAGAATAATTTTGTTTTAAAATACTTTGAATAATGGTTTGACTATCATCCTGAATATCGACCATAAAGGCATCCGTCCGAGGAACCATAACCTCTCGTGCCATCAGTTCATCAAGCGAAAAGACACCCTGTAGCATCTCAATTTCGTCAGCATCTAGTGTTTCTTCACTATTGGTCAACATGTACTCAATTTCATCACGGGTCATTTTTTCATCAGCATCGTCAAAGGTCATAGGAGTCAAACGACTCAAAAGATTGGTAGATGCAGACAAGAGCCAAACAAAGGGACTAACTAGTTTCCCCAAGCCAATGATAACTGGCGCTGTACGAATCGCTAAAGCATCCTTTAGATTAAGAGCGATTCTCTTAGGGTACAATTCCCCAAAAACGATGGAAATATAAGTCAAAAATGCTAAAGATAGAAAACTTGCAACGGCATAAGCTGTTTCGCCATTTCCAAGCCAAGATGCAATTTCTCGTCCCAGAGTTTCTGCCAAACTCGCCCCTGATAAGATCGTAATCAGGGTGATCCCTACTTGAATGGTTGATAAAAAGTGGTTAGGATTTTCTAGTACCTTCAGCAGACGAATATAGCGTCTATCTCCTTCTTCTGCCTTTTGTTCAACACGCGCACGGTTAAGTGAAACCATGGCCATTTCTGTGGCTGAGAAAAAGGCATTTAACACCGTCAAGATAAACAATAAAACAAATTGTAGCAACAAATTCTGACTACTTGGGTCTTCCATAGTTCTTCTCCTAAAATAGTATCTTGTCACTTATTATATCACAAAAATTAGCTCAGTACATATTATTTTTTCTCAGTGTCTATTCTAGTTCTACTTAAATTGTCCAAAAAAGAACTCCTATATCCACAAGTGACATAGGAGTTTATTTTGTATTTTACTGAGTAACAGTGACTTCTCCAGTTCGGTAATCCAGTTGAATCCCCTTTTGAACATTGGGAACTAGAACATTGAATTCCAATTCTCCGTCTGAAGACTTGGCTTCAATCTGTGAAGCTGAAGGAACTAAATCCTCGTTTGAAGCATAATAAAGAGTTACACGGTAACGGACACGCTTGTTTTGGTCCAAGGCTTTACGCACCATACTTTCATAGTAGTTTTGACCAGTCGAATCCTCGTCCTGTGCCTGATTTGCCCAGGCTGTCTGAACAGCAATGTTTTTAGGATTGCTTGTTGAGGCATCAAAACCATCCAATCCACCGATTAAGGCATAACCTAACAAGTGACCTCTATCGACTGCATGAGTATAAGTCCCCTTTAGATTTTTAACCTGATGCCAGCCTGGAGGAGTCCATGAAGTCGAATCATTCCCAGTTTCTTCACGATTCTTGTACTGACGAGTAGCCTTAGACAAGAGCGCATTAGCTACGGTTGGTACCGTTTCCTTGCCCACTGTCTTTGTTTTATTATCAGCGTAGGGCTTACTTGAAACCTTGGCATCTAGATTGGTTTTATTGTCATTGACGATAAAAGCACCTGAGCCATTCCACTCCAGACTCCCTTTTATTTGACTCTTGACTGCATCTGTTAAGACACTTTCTGCCAATGCTTGACTAGGAGCTTCAGACGCTTGTTTTTTCCGACTAAGCTTGGTTTTGGGACTATTAGGTGTCGACTGCATCTGCTTGATATAGTAGCTCCCTGCAGATAAAAGCAATAACACTAGCAGTCCGATTAGTGTCTGTCTTGTTTTTTTGTTCATATTTCTCCTTATCTTTATAAAAGAGGCTGGGACAAAAGTCTAACCTTAAATATAAAAAGCGAACAAAACGAGTTATCTGAAACTTAGAATTCTGTTTTGATCGCTTTTTTTGTCTAATCTATTGATTTTAAAATTTTATAATAAAGAATTCCTAAAATAAAAATCTTTTTGTCTCAGCCTCAATTTCCTGTAAATTTATGAATCAATTCCTGCCATTTTGCTGGAGACAGGATAGCCCACGGATCTTGACCCTTGCCCAAGATTCCATAACCGACCATTAAACCGATTCCTAGGGCTAGTGCACCTAAAAACAGTACTAGAATGACTAAAAGTAAACGCTTGACTACGTAGCCTGATTTCTTATTCATCTTCATCACTTGCCTCAATCCGCTGAATCTTAGCACCTAGCTGCGCCAACTTCTCATGGAATCGGTAGTAACCTCTATCCAAGTGAACCAATTTACCAACTACAGTTTCTCCCTGTGCTACCAAACCTGTCAAAATCAAGGCTGCACTGGCACGAAGATCAGTAGAAAGAACTTCTGCCCCCTGCAAAGGTTGACCACCAACAATACGAGCTGTATCACGGATAATCTCAGAGTGCAAGCCCATGCGACGCATTTCTTCTAGATGTTGGAAACGATTTTCGAAAACTGTCTCCACCATAGTTGATTCCCCTTTTGCGACGGTCATCAAGGCTGTAAATTGAGCCTGCATATCTGTTGGAAATCCTGGGTGGGGCAAGGTTTTCACATGAACAGCTTTTAGATTTTCTAGTTGAGAGCGAACTCGAATTCCTTCAGTCTCCTCTGTCACTTCCACTCCCATTTCAAGCAATTTGGCAATCAAGGGACGGTTATGCTCCCAGACAGCGTCTCGAATCAAGACATCACCACCAGTCATAGCAGCAGCTACCATAAAGGTTCCTGCTTCGATACGGTCTTGGACTACATTGTGAGTCGTACCATGAAGTTTCTCAACACCAGTAATGGTAATGGTCTCTGTACCAGCACCCTTAACCTTAGCTCCCATTTCATTGAGGAGAATAGCTAGATCCACAATCTCAGGCTCACGCGCAGCATTCTCAATCACTGTCACCCCATCAGCCAGCGTCGCCGCCATCATCAAGTTCTGCGTAGCACCAACACTTGGGAAATCCATATAGATATGGGCACCATGTAAGCGGTCAGCCTTGGCTTCGATATAACCAGCTGTCTGACTAATCTTAGCCCCCATAGCTTCCAGACCTTTTAAATGAAGATCAATAGGGCGGCTACCAATCGTACAACCACCTGGCATGGATACTTTGGCATGACCTACACGGGCAAGAATTGGTCCCAAGACAACGATAGATGCACGCATCTTGCTGACATACTTGTAAGGAGCTTCCTCAGTGATATCACCAGTCGCGTCCACCTCAACAAGATGAGCTTCTTCATTAAAATCCACCTTGGCATTCAAACCACGAACCACCTGATTCATAGTGAAAACATCTGACAAGATAGGAACATTCTGCAAGACGGTCTTTCCTTCACTGGCTAGAATAGTTGCAGCTAGCAAAGGCAAGACTGCATTCTTTGCCCCTTCAATCGTAACACTTCCTACCAGACGATTATCGCCACCTTGAACCACAATTTTTTCCATACTTATTTCCTTTACATTTGATTTTATAATAATCCTCTAAACGCTTCTTGCCACAACTGATAGAGGCTGATAAAGAAAGAACTCATGATATAGCCCATTACAATGCTGAAAAAGGCTACTAATAAACGAACTTTTCCTGTGTTCTCAGCTGTCACTTTTAAGACCTTTTCCCATCTAACAAGACTCTTTAAAAGGTAAAAACTCACATAAATAAAGAGCATGTGACTGCTTAGAGTGAATAATAATTGAACCATTTGACTATTATACCATCTTCTCTGTTTGTGCGCTAGTTTGGAAACTTCACTTAAAAACTAAGGATTGTTTTTCAAGTAATCAATTGCATCTTGTAGAGTTTTAACAGGCACGATTTTCATATCTGTCTTGATTGTTTTGGCTGCTTCTAGGGCTGTTTGGTAGTTGTTTTTCGCATCCGGATGCGCTTTTTGTTCTTCTTCGCTAACAGGGTTATCCGGGGCAAAGAAAATCGCAGCACCTTCTCTAGCCGAAGCTACAACTTTCTTATCGATACCTCCAATATCCCCCACATTACCATCACGGTCAATAGTTCCGGTACCGGCAACGATACGACCATTACGAAGACCAGGGTCAGCTATTTGGGTATAGATTGCCAGACTAAACATGAGACCTGCACTTGGACCGCCGATACCAGCTGTTGAAAAGCGAATTGGGACATCACTGGTCACTTCCGTACGGTCAATCAAACCGATTCCAATACCATTTTTACCATTTTCCAAGGTGATAATCTTTCCTTCTGCAGATTTGGTTTGCCCATCCTCTTCATAGGTGACCTTGACGGAGTCCCCTAATTTTTGAGAATTGACATAATCAATCAAATCTTTGGAACTATCAAAGGTCTGATCATTGACTGCTGTGACCGTATCAGAGATATTGAGAATCCCTTTAAAGGTCGAATTATCCGTCACAGTCAAAACATAAACCCCAAGATATTTTAGTTCAATATCCTTACCAGCTGTTTTTAGTCCTTGATACTTGGCCATGTTTTGTGATGTTTGCATGTAGAATTGATTAATCCGCATAAATTCAACATCGGAAGAGCCACCTGTAGTCTCCTGAGCACTACGAATATCTGTAAAAGGCGTCAACCACGCATAAATCATATGGGCTAAAGTAGCATGCTGGACACCAACCGTAACGAATTGATAGGCCCCAGCTTCCTTATCTTCTTTGTCATTGACTTTAAGGACTTGGCGAATATCTTCCGAACCACCTGGAACCTCTATATAGTAGGGCAAGGGCACTACAAATGCCAAGAAAGTCACAATCAAGGCCGCAATGACATATAAGGGCCATCTAATCTTTTTTTTCATTTCTTATTTCCTCCAAAATACTATCAGGAACATAGCCGGCAATATCCTGACCAAACTTCAAAAGCTCTCTAACACCGGATGAACTGAGATAGAGATGTTCAGGTCGACTATGTAAATAAATGGTCTCTATATCAGGAGACAGCTGATGGTTGTAGTAATCAAAACTGGCTTCATATTGCAAATCCGACGCATTTCTCAAGCCTCGCACTAAGCAAGTAGCCCCCAGTCTTTTTGCGACATCGACCACCAATTCATCATGCGAAAACACGACTTTAACATTTCCCAAATGTTTCACAGCCTTTTCTAACCCCCGTTTACGATTTTCAAGAGGGAGAAATCCCTGTTTGTGGGGATTGAAAAAAATACCGACATAGAGCTTATCAAAAAGTCTGCTAGCCCGTTCAATGATATCCAGATGCCCATTTGTCATCGGATCAAATGAGCCTGTGAATAAGCCAATCTTATCTGACATAGACTGTCACCTTACTAATTCCATAAATCTTTTCCTTCCAGATGCCTAGACAGGCAATTTCTTCTGGAAGTTCAACGGCCTTATCCGTCTCACACACGACCATGACATCTTCAGAAAAAAGCTCCCTCTCAGCCATTTTTTCAATATCTGCTACGATTTGTTCCTTGGCATAAGGAGGGTCTAAGAAAATGAGGTCAAATTTCCCAGATACCTGTTCCAAGGCTCTTTCTGCATCCATCTTGAGGAGTTGAAATTTTCCAACTTCCTTGGTCATCTGAATATTTTCAGCCACGATGGCCTGAGCCTTACGGTCTCGCTCCACTAAAACAGCGCTGGACATGCCACGCGAGACTGCCTCTATAGATAAACCACCACTACCTGCATACAGGTCCAAGACTCGTCCCCCCTCAAAGTAGGGACCAATCATGTTAAAAATGGCTCCCCTAACCTTATCCGAAGTAGGTCTTGTCGTCTTGCCTTCTAGCGTCTTGAGGGGGCGTCCCCCATAGATTCCTGATACGATTTTCATACCGTTTATTATACCAAATTATGGGCGAAAAGAGAAAGAAAACCGAACCTTGCGGTTCGATTCTCTACAAAATATTTTCGTAAGTATCGCGAACTTCTTGAGGCCAAACACTTGTTTGCACTTCCCCGATATGTTTCTTGCGAAGTAGGAACATGGCCATACGAGATTGTCCAATTCCTCCACCGATTGTCAATGGGAATAGACCATTCAACAAAGCCTTGTGCCATTCTAATTCCAAGCGGTCTTCATCACCAGTGATTTCTACCTGACGGCGAAGGGTTTCTTCATCTACACGAATCCCCATAGAAGACAACTCAAAGGCTCCACCTAGAGACTCATTCCAGACAAGAATATCGCCGTTAAGACCCTTGTAGCCATTTTCAGACTCACTTGTCCAGTCATCGTAGTCTGGTGCACGTCCATCGTGTGGTTTACCATCTGGCAACTCGCCACCGATACCAATCAGGAAGACAGCTCCGAATTCTTTACAGATCGCATTTTCACGTTCTTTTGGAGTCAAGTCTGGGTAGCGTTCTACCAACTCTTCTGTATGGATAAAGGTGATTTGTTTTGGCAAGATAGACTCGATGTCATAGCGAGCTTCAACAGCTAGTTCTGTCAAACGAATGGCCTTGTAAATCTTCTCAACTGTTTCTTTTAGGTAAGCAATGTTGCGTTGACCATTTGGAATGACCTTTTCCCAGTCCCACTGATCCACAAAGACAGAGTGGGTTGCATCCAGCGAGTCTTCGTCTGGACGAAGGGCCTTCATGTGGACGAACAGACCTTCACCCTCACCGAAACCAAAGCGAGCCAGAGTATGACGTTTCCATTTAGCAAGTGAGTGCACCACTTCATAGGTTTCATCAGGAATCTGCAAAACCTTGACAGATACTGGATTTTCCACACCAGACAGGTTATCCTGCATCCCGTCACCGACCTTGCTCAAGATAGGACCTTGAACTTCGACAACTTCTAGCTTGTCTTTCAAATACTGGGTAAAAGTGTTTTTAACAAAGGAAATTTCTTCTTGTTGATGGATAAAACTTTTCTTCATAAACTACTCCTCAAAAATTTAATTAAAAGCATTATACACCTATTTCCAAGAAAAGAAAAGAGAAAATTTAAAAAAATCAGTGTCACTCAAAACACTGATTTCATAGACCTTTTAATCATTGCGGCCAAAGATACGTAGAATACTTAGGAAAAGATTGATAAAATCAAGATAGATACTGAGAGCCATTGACACAACCCAACCTGTCGCTACACGACCTTGTGATTGTTCATAGGCAAGGCGAATTCTTTGGTTGTCCCAAGCAATCAGCCCAGAGAAGACCAAAACCATGGCTACGCTAATCATATAATCAAAGAAACCGCTAGCCAAGAAAATATTAACTACCATGGCAATCAGCAAACCAATAAGAGCCGCCATCATTGCCCGACCAATCCCACTCAAGTCTTTCTTAGTGAACATACCAACTGCCGCCATGACAAAGAAGAGAAGGGCACTCGACACAAAGGCTGATAAAACTGTACCTGGAGTATAGAAGGCTACCACAAAACTAAGGGTAAAGCCGTTTAATACTGAGTAAAGTAAAAATACTGGAAGAGCAGCTGGACTATTCTTTGAAGCCATACTGCTGGCAACAAAGACCAGAGCTAGCTCTGCAAAGGTTGCAATGGTCAACCAGAGACGCCCCTGCATCAAAAAGTAAACCAACTGAGACTGAAAGACCGTCAACATAAGACCTGATACCAAAGCGGATAGTCCGATTCCCAGACCAACAAATGCATAAACCTTAGCGTAAAATTGATTGAGACCTGCGCGGTCGTGAATAATAGTGTGATTCATCTTTTCTCCTTTTCTATGAACATCTTTCCTTGATTATAACAAAGAAAGTTAAAATTAGCTTAAATGGAAAATCAAAATACCTGCTGCAACTGCAACATTGAGACTCTCCGCCTGACCCTTCATGCTAATATGGACCAACTGGTCTGCACTTTCCGCCATGAGGGGACTAATTCCTTGACCCTCATTTCCCATAACCAAGACAAACTGATCTAAATGAGGCAAGTCACGATAGTCTTTAGAATCCTTGGAAAGAGTGGTCGCTAGGACTGAAATACCCGCCTTTTTAGCTTCATCGAGAAGCGCTTGATTAGACATTCGATAAATGGGCAGATGAAAATGACTGCCTTGCATAGAACGGAGGGTCTTGAGACTGTAGATGTCTGCCGACTTATCTGAAACAATCACTCCTGTAAAGCCTGCTGCATCCGCGGTCCGAATGATGGTTCCCACATTACCAGGATCTTGCACATCTTCCAAAAACAAGAACTTGCCCTGACTCATATCAACTTGTCCTACTTCTTCTTTTTGAACGACGGCAACAATTCCCTGTGGAGTCTGAGAATCTGACAAATCTAGCAAAATATCCTCTGACACCCAGACAGTTTGCGAAAAAGAGGCTAACTTGTCTCGGTAAGTTTCTAGGGCAAAGATCTTCTCAATCGTCACTCCAGCTTGAACAGCTTCTTCAAACAAGTGCCAACCTTCAATCAAATAGGAAGACTTGCGGTATTTTTTTTGGTGTAATTTCTTGGCATTTTTTACCACATAATTGGCTTTTGAGGTTATAATAGTCATAGAAATATTATAACACAATCAAAGGGGTTTGGTATGCAAAAGGTTAGAATGATTGCCCAAGGTAGGGTGCAGGGAGTCGGCTTTCGTTGGGGTGTTTACAGCCTGGCGCTTGAAATCGGTGGTATTACTGGACGAGTTTGGAACAATGACGACGGTACAGTGGAAATCTTAGCCCAAGCAGACTCATCTGCTACCATGGCGAAATTTATCCAAGAAATCCGAAAAGGACCCACACCTTTTTCAAAAGTCAGCTACTTAGATGTCCAACTGAGCAACTTCCCTCCCTACCCTGACTTCAAAATCGAAAATTAGGTCTCTAGAACTATTGTATATTTTGTAAAAAAACAGTAGAATAGAAAGGTATAATTTTTAAAGAAGGAATAAAAACAGTGAAATCTATTAAACGTTTTGCACTCTCGGCTATGGGAGTGGCTATGTTGCTTGTTTTGACTGGCTGTGTTAGCGTCGATAAAGCCACAGGAGAACCCACAGGATTTATTTGGAATACTTTCGGAGCCCCTATGGCTGAAGCTATCAAGTACTTCGCTACTGATCAAGGGCTAGGCTTTGGTATGGCTATCATTATCGTAACTATTATCGTACGCTTGATTATCTTGCCACTTGGTATCTACCAATCATGGAAGGCGACACTTCACTCTGAAAAGATGAACGCCCTTAAGCACGTCCTCGAGCCACACCAAACTCGTCTCAAGGAAGCAACAACTCAAGAAGAAAAACTAGAAGCTCAACAAGCTCTCTTTGCCGCTCAAAAAGAACACGGCATCAGCATGTTTGGTGGTGTAGGATGTTTCCCTATCCTCCTTCAAATGCCTTTCTTCTCTGCAATTTACTTTGCTGCCCAACATACTGAAGGGGTTGCTCAAGCAAGCTACCTAGGCATTCCTCTAGGTTCTCCAAGTATGATGTTGGTTGCCTTCGCTGGTGTCCTTTACTATCTTCAATCACTCCTTTCACTTCACGGAGTAGAAGATGAAACGCAAAGAGATCAAATCAAGAAAATGGCTTACGTGAGCCCAATCACGATTGTCGTCTTCTCCCTCATTTCACCAGCCAGTGTCACACTTTACTGGGTTGTCGGTGGTTTCATGATGATTCTCCAACAGTTTATCGTCAACTATATCGTTCGTCCAAAACTTCGCAAAAAAGTCCGTGAAGAATTGGCGAAGAACCCACCAAAAGCAAGTGCTTTCTCAACAGCAAACGGACGAAAAGACGTGACCCCTGAACAACCAACTGCTATCACAAGCAAGAAAAAACACAAAAATCGCAACGCTGGAAAACAACGTTCGAGATAAGAAGAAAAAGGCTTAGCTAGTTTGCTAAGTCTTTTTGCGATATCAAAAATAGGAAAAACACTGATTAATAAGAAGCAAAACGTACCCACTAAAGCTTTACAAAGTTAGACAAAGCCTTGTTTTGAATCCCCATATGAAATCTATGTAGTCAGTAAGACTCTTAGAAAGATATGACGCTCGCATCGTTTAAAAATGCCCCATAAACGAACAGTCCTCGCATGACTATGATTTAATACACTTCACAGTTATTAAAACTTCTGCTCCCTCGTCTCTATTTCTAAGCTCAACTCGGCCTTTGTGTAGTTTTGCAACTCTACATACAAAACTAAGCCCAATACCATAATGTTGCTCTTTATACGATCTAGCTTTATCCATACGATAAAATAGCTTTCCAAAATTAGTTAAAACTTCATCTGGAAATTCAGAGCCATTATTCCATATACCTATTTTCAATTCCTTTCCCTCTTGCTCTACTCTAATTTTAATTTTAGGATTCTGTTTATCGGCGTATTCCAAAGCATTTGTTAAAATATTTTGTATTGCACGAATCAGAAGAGATGGATTTATATAATAGTTTTCAGTTCCTTTCACATTTTGTTCAAAAGAAAACTTCATCTGATTTTTTATCAAAAAAGAGACTTCTTTCTCTAATTCATTGATAAAATCTGAAGAGGAATACTCCGTCCAACCTGTCTCATCATCATAATAGGTTTTGGAATAGTGAATCAATTGATTGAAATAATCTAGTAACTGTTGACTAGCTCTTTCTATATCTGCTAAGCATTCTTGAGATTGGTCGTTTTCAGTTATCGCCTGCAAAAATTCCACATTCCCCCTAATAATGGTTAAGGGAGTTTTTAAATCATGAGAAGCTGCTGAAACCTGAAACATCAAATCTTCTTTCTGTTCTTTCTCATCAATTATTAATTGTCGAATTCTATCTTGCATCACAATAATCCGATTTCCTGTCTCACGAAATTCTTTAACCGTTAATCTTTCTGTACATTCCCGCTCTAACCATATACTATTTTCATAAATCAAAGTCATTTCATAACTCAGGTTTTTCAACAATTTTCCTATGTGATAGCTTATTAGAATAATCAATAAAACACAAATATATATCCATGATGACACATTAAAAAAGATTGATAGAACACCACTATTGTTTAGAGGTTTCCCATCTTCATTTATTTGTATAGATACTGAAGCTAAGGGAATAAGATAGACCATTAGTAAGCCAAGACTAAACTGCCAAATAATTCTCCAACAGGTTTCTCGAATTAATTGTCTAAAACTTTTGATTCTACCCATTGATATCCTCCACCATACAAGGTTTTAATTGGATTTAATTGATAAGGTTTCAGCTTTTGACGAATTTGATAAATGTACTCTGAAACCGAACGTAAAAGCGCTTCTGAACTTTGTGGATATAGATAATTATAAATTTCCTCAATAGAATATATTTTACTTGGGTTGCTTGCCAAAAGATTCACTATGTCAAATTCCCTCCTTGTCAGGGCAATCTTATCATCGTTTACAAATAGTTCCTTACTATCCGTATATAGTATAAGCTTCCCAATCTTTATTTGATGAACATTTCCTTTAGTCCGTTCTTCACGACGTAAGTGCATTTTAACACGTGCTAACAATTCTTGCATACTAAAGGGCTTCATAATATAATCATCAGCACCTGCATTGATTCCAGCTACTAAATCTTCATCCATATCCTTAGCAGTTATAAAACAGATAGGAACAGTTATCTGCTCGCGAATCATCCGACAGATTTCTAAACCACTAACAGGCATCATAATATCTAATAAAATCAAATCGAATCCTGTAAAATCACAAAGATCAATCTCTTCTATCTTATTTCGTATGACTACTTCGTATTTTTCATATTCTAGTACTTTTTTTATTAGGCGAAGAATAGCAAGATCATCATCTACCACCAAAATTTTATAAGCCATAACTCACCCTCCTAACCATATTATAACACTAACCGAGAAAAAGACAGGATATCCCCTGTCTTTAGCCTACATTTCTTCCTATAAGTATCAGTGTAGCAAATACAAAAACAATTAATAACCAAACTATTTGTATCCCTAAGCCTTGCCACACTGGATAATAAAGCGACAAGGGATGGGTATAAAAACAATTCATACTAGCTAGTAATGGTAAATTTCTAAAAAAAGAACTGAATTGTAGTAACATTTGTCCCAACCCCAATAAAAGGGATAAACTGATTCCCAGAATTAAGATAAAAGACTGGGAAATAAATACAAAAATACCACTTAAAAGAGAGAAGGTTAGAATAGAAATACAAGCTGGAAATAGAATTGTTAGAACATGTTTAATATCGCTCAAAAGATTGATATTGTAATATCCTTGCGCGATTAGTATGCATAATGATATTACAGCAACCAATAATACAATTTCCATACATAATAGAATAGCTAGTTTAGATATTATAAATTTCAAACGGTTTGGACAGGTAAGAAAACTGGTACGAAGGCTAGAACCTGTAAATTCTTGACCTATAAATAATACCGCTAGACTAACGAAACCTGCCTGTCCTAAATAGAGACTTTGCAGTAGCTGTTCCAAAACAAACTGTAGAGTCAACTGGTCTGGCTTACTATTTAAAAAAACAACCATCGTCGGAACACACAGTAATAGAGCACCTATAATCAACCAGTGCCAAGGATTCATCATAAACTTGAGATATTCACTTTTAAGTTGCTCTTTCAACTTATTCACCTCCTCCGATATCTGACTTAAGTAAGCGGTAAATTGCTAAAGCCAAGAATGAGAAGTTCCAACAAAGTAAAAGTAAAATATGTTGTAAACTATTCTGTTCTAAAATTTGAGGAGATGTAGCAATCAATCCTTGCCCCAATGCAACTGGAAGAAATTTTGCAGCTGATATATAGTTTGCTAAGAATGTTCCTAAATTGTAGACTTGAGGAAGCAAAAATAATAGAGGGACAATGGCTGTTTTAAATGTCAAAGCCATAATATAGGCCAGCAGTCCCAACAAAGTCCAAGCTATACTGGCTAAAAATATATAGAACCAAACTGTTCCATTTAGTGAAAAAAGCAATAAGCCATCTTGTCCTAAAACATAATGTGTCATGTTAATCGTAAGGAATATTGATAGAAAGGAAATGATGAAAGAAAATACAAGCCAAACTAATGTTTTTGAAACTAGGAAAATACTTCGATTTGTAATAGAGAGGAGGCTTGTACGAATAGCAGAGCATTTATACTCCTCGGCTCCGTAAATTGAGCCTAGGATAATCATAATAAAAACACCAAATAAAGTGACATCAAAACCTAAAAATTCAATAGGAGGTATAGCTTCTGCTAATTCTGGATTTGTCGCTGGTGTAGCATGAATACCAACTGAAACAATTTGAGAAGCACCAATATTTGCTAAAAAAGTTTGAAATACCAGTATCAAGAATAGTACAACATGAGTAGCTCTCTTATAAAGTAATTTCAATATTTCAGAATGAAGAGAGTAAATAAGCGCCATGTCACTTCCCTCCCTCTGTTAAACTAAAGAAGACTTCCTCTAGTGAAGAAAGATTTTTCATCACTTCTTGTAAAGTTCCTTTTATAAGAACTTTTCCTTTATTTATGATAACTACATCATCTGTTACTGCTTCCACTTCCGATAATATATGAGATGATAGCAAGACCGTCTTCCCTTCTTGAGCTTGTTTTTTTATAAACTCTCTAAACCACCGAATTCCTCTTGGATCCAATCCATTTGTCGGTTCATCCAATATCAAATACTGAGGATTTCCTAATAGAGCTGTTGCAATTCCTAAGCGTTGTCCTTCGCCTAATGATAATTTTCCAATTTTAGATTTTTTCTTATGGCTAATATCCACCATATCCAAGACTTGCTCAATTCGCTGACTGGATATCCCATTACTAGCAGCAACAATTTTCAAATGTTGATAAACAGTCCGATCATTAGGAGCTCCTACACTGTCAAATGAAGCTCCTACAGTCTTTAGAGGAAATTTTAATTCCTTATAAGTTTGATCTCCAATTTTGGTAAGACCAGATGTTGCTTTGTCTAATCCTAATAAAATACGTAAGGTTGAACTTTTACCAGCTCCATTTGGACCCAGGAAAGCAGTCACTCTACCTGCTTTTGCTTCAAAAGAAATATCTTTTAAAATTTGAGTTTGGCCATACGACTTACATAAATTTTTAATAGTAATACTTTGTCCCATCATGTTCTCCTATTCTATTTAATATTTCCAAAGCAACTTTATCTTACACATTTATTTTCGGATTTTTTTCAGGATTTAAAATCTTTAAAATTTTATATCATTTAATTATCTAGATTTGTGTAAACTTAAAAGCCCGATGTCTCCATCAGGCTTCTTTATTATATTATCCATGTACACGTTTCATATAGTCTTGATAACTTTCGGTATCCATGAGTTTTTTAGCGTTTTTCACGCGATCTGCTGTTGGTGGTTTAACCCCTTCGAGGGAATAAGGAATTCCCAATTCACGCCATTTGAACTCACCCATGGTGTGATAAGGAAGGATTTCAAACTTATCAACATTTTTGAGGGTCTTAACGAACTTACCAAGTTCAATCAAGTCATCATCTCTGTCTGTCAATCCTGGAACTAGCACGTGGCGAATCCAGACAGGTTTTCCAATATCTGATAGATACTGGGCACAGGCCAAGATGTTTTTATTGGTTTGGCTAGTAACAATCTTGTGCTGTTCTTCGTTGATTTCCTTGATATCTAAGAGAACCAAGTCAGTGACAGCCATGAGTTTGTCAAACTTCTCAAGGTAACGTGGTTTATTACGGAAAGGCAGGGCACAGGTATCCAAGGTACAGTGGATTCCTTGTTCTTTGGCCTTGGTAAAGAGGGCAATCAAGAAATCAATCTGCAAGAGGGCTTCTCCCCCACTGACTGTAATACCACCCTTATTTCCCCAGAAACCACGGTAGCGCAAGGCCTCTGCCAAGACATCATCTACCGTCCGTTCACGTGATTTATTGGACTCCATAGCCCAAGTATCTGGGTTGTGGCAATACTGGCAACGCATGTGACAGCCCTGCAAAAAGACAATAAAGCGAATACCAGGTCCGTCTACCGAACCAAAGCTCTCCGTTGAATGCACCATTCCTGTCACTTGTCCATAATCAATTGTTTCTTCAGACATATCGTTACCTTCCTTGAAAACGTTTTATAGTTTTATTATATCATGACTTGAAGGAAAAACAAGATTTTTGCCTATTTTTTAGAAAGCAATCTGTTTTTCAATTTCATTTTCAATTAATTATCATTTTATTCTTCAAAATCAAAACCATACAAGGTTGCAAAATAGTCCTCAGGGCGCTCTGCACGGCGGATTTGACGGGCTTTGCCTTCTTCAGTATAAAGGATTTCCGCAGAGCGAAGTTTGGCGTTGTACTGGTAGCCCATTGAAAAACCGTGGGCACCTGTATCATGAATTACCAGCAAATCACCAATTTCTGTATGAGGCAGTTCACGATTCACTGCAAATTTATCATTGTTTTCACAGAGTGAACCGACCACATCTACCACTTCAGCTGGCCCATCTGGATGTGTCAGATTGGTGATATGGTGGTAGGCTCCGTACATGGCTGGACGCATAAGGTTGACTGCTGATGCATCCACACCTAGATAGGTACGGTAGGTTTTCTTCTTATGAGTAACTCTTGTGACCAAAGCACCATGAGGGGCTAGCATAAAGCGACCCAATTCGGTGAAAATCTTAACCTGACCAAGACCTGCTGGCGTAAGAACCTCTTCATACACCTTACGAACTCCCTCGCCAATCAAGGCAATATCATTTGGCTCCTGGTCTGGACGATAATTGACACCAATACCGCCAGAAAGATTGATAAAGTCTAGTGAAATGCCCAACTTTTCCTTGATTTCAACAGCCAATTCGAAAAGCTGACGAGCCAACTCTGGATAATAGAGATGGGTGACGGTATTGGATGCTAGAAAGGAGTGAATTCCAAAGGTCTTAGCGCCTTTTTCCTTCAAGATAGCAAAGGCTTCAAAGAGCTGGTCCTTGGTCATTCCAAACTTAGCCTCGCCAGGATTGTCCATAATATCTGTTCCCAGTTCAAAAACACCACCAGGATTGTAACGACAAGAAATGATTTCTGGAATGCCTGCCGCTCGCTCCAGATGTTCAATATCTTCAAAGGCATCCAAGTTAATGGTTGCACCCAATTCACGCGCATAGGCATATTCCTTGTCTGGCGTGTTGTTAGAGGAGAACATGATCTCAGACCCTGGAAAGTCCAGTTTGTGACTCATCAAGAGCTCTACATAACTAGAGCAGTCCACTCCGCAACCTTCCTCTTGGAGAATTTTCAAGATAGCTGGTGTTGGAGTTGCCTTAACTGCAAAATATTCCCTAAATCCCTTGTTCCACGAAAAGGCTTGGTTAACAGCTCTTGCCTTCTCACGAATCCCCTTCTCATCATACAAGTGAAAGGGAGTCGGGAACTCGGCAACAATCACTTCTAACTCTTCTCTATTGATAAATGGTGTTTTCATAAGCTTCCTTCTATTCTATTTGCAAAGAAAGGCTGGGACAATCGTTCCAACCTTTAGTTCTATCTCTTATTTATCTTCATCAAAGATATTGCCAACCTCAACATCGATGGCTTGATTCTTGACATCAATATTGGTTACCTTCAAGAGTGACTTGTAGTCAAACTGCTTTTCACGTTCTTCTTGGGCATTATCTGCAAAGACGGCTACACCAGCTAGTTCAGAATCGAACTCACGCAAAAGACTGATCATCCCGTTGACTGTTCCGCCACCTTTCAAGAAGTCATCCACAATCAAGACACGGCTGCCTGCCTTGAGACTGCGTTTTGAAAGGAACATTTTTTCAATACGGTCACCACTTGAACCTGAAACATAGTTGACGCTGACAGTTGAACCTTCGGTAATTTTCAAGTCACGGCGCACAATGACAAAAGGAACATTGAGGACATTGGCAACTGCATTTGCAAGTGGCACACCCTTGGTCGCTACTGTCATAACCGCGTCAATTTTTTGGTCCATAAAGCTCTTGGCAATAATGCGACCAATATTTTTCAAGATAGCTGGTGTGCTAAGCAAATCAGACAGGTAGATATAGCCACCTGGCAAGATACGATCACTTTCTGACAACTTGGCACGCAAGTCCTCCACCATTTCCTTGGCATCATGGTTTGAAATAGAAGGTGTGAAGATGACACCTCCTCCAGCACCAGTTACTGTCTGGATATGACCGATTTCAATTTCCTCAAAGGCGCGTTTGATAATCACAATATCTTCTGAGATGGATGATTTAGCAGATTCATACTTTTCAGCAAAAGTATTGAGACTAGTTAGTTTATAAGGATTATTAATCAAATAGTTGGAAATGACAACCATCCGATCACTTCTTCTTAATTTCATTTCTATTTCCCATTTCATTTAATTTTGATATTTTATCCATTATACCATATTCACATAAAAAAACGAACATTCTTATCCCAAAAAATGCTCATTTTTCTTAAATTATTAATCTAAATCTGGTTTATAGAAGGAACGATTGTCCATAGCGAAGATTTTATTGGTCATCTCTCCTTTATCCACCAAAGCCAGAGCTGTTGACATCATCATCATACTAGCATCCAGATTATCAATCATATGGATAATCTCTGCCTCCATGATACGTGGACGAACTGGACTTCCGTACTCTAATAAACCGTGGTGACTGAGGATAACGTGGCGGAGCAGAACGACTTCTTCCTTGGTGTCATCAATACCGAGTTCCATCACTGTCTTGGTAATTTCACTATCAATCAGAGCGATATGTCCAAGGAGATTGCCTCGCACTGTATACTCAGTCTGGTCTGGTCCCGTCAACTCAATGACCTTAGCCAAGTCATGCAGCATAATCCCTGCATAGAGCAGGCTCTTATTGAGCTGAGGATAGACCTCGCTAATAGCATCTGCCAAACGCACCATGGTCGCCGTATGATAGGCCAATCCCGTCTCAAAGGCATGGTGGTTGGTCTTGGCAGCTGGATAAGAGTAGAACTCCTTATCATACTTGGTGTAGAGATTTCGGACAATTCGTTGCCAAACAGGATTTTCTATTTTGAAAATCATCTGAATCATATACTCTCGGATTTCCTTGACATCAACTGGCGACTTGACCTTGAAATCAGCTGGATCATTGGGTTCGCCAGGTTGAGGCAAGCGCAAGGTGATTTGATTGACCTGAGGGGTGTTATTATAAACCTCTCGGCGCCCTTTCATGTGGACAACCTTACCTGCTGTAAAGGCCTCAACGTTATGAGGTTGGGCATCCCAGAGTTTCCCTTCAATCTCGCCACTATCATCTTGGAAGGTAAAGGCCAGGTAGTTTTTCCCAGCTCGTGTCTGTCTCAAATCAGCTGACTTGATTAGGTAAAAGCCTTCAAACAGCTCATCTTTTTTCATGTGACTAATCTTCATATTCTTCCTCATCTTCTTGGAAATGGAGTAGATCAAGCGCAGGCTCACCTTCTGATAACTCAATGTGACGGAGCGTCCGCTCGATAGCTGTAGTGCGACGGTTTAATAATTCATCAATATTGCCAGAGGCATGTTGGAGATGCTTTTGTGCCTTGACCAGAATGCCACCAAACTTGCCGAACTCGGTCTTAACACTAGCAAGGGTCTTACTGATATGGTCGGCACTCTTTTGGATATTGAGGGTTTTGAAGCCAACTGATAGGGAATTGAGGAGGGCTGATAGGGTACTTGGTCCTGCGACAATAATCTGCTCCTCCCGCCTCAAATCATCAAAGAAGACAGGATTGCGAACAATTTCTGAATAAAGTCCTTCTGTCGGAACAAACAAAACTCCAAAATTAGTTGTCCGAGGCGGTGCTATGTACTTGTTCCTGATATCCTTAGCAAAGCGCTTGACGCTTGCTAGAAGTGATTTACGACAGCGTTCGATTTCATCCTTGTCACCTGCTTCATAGGCTTCTTCCAAGCGGTAATAATCTGCTAGTGGGAACTTGGAGTCAATTGGTAAGTAGACATATTCCTGATCACCTTGTCCGGGCAACTTGATGGCATACTCCACTCGTTCACTAGAGTTTTCAACCGTTGCGTATTCTCGTTCGTACTGGGCAGGTGTCATGATATCTTCGATGATTTGCCCCAATTGCAATTCTCCCAGAATTCCTCGCGTTTTGGTCCCAGAGAGAACCTTGTTGAGGGCTCCAACATCGCGCGCAACTGTCTGCATTTCTCCCAGACCACGATTGACTGACTCCAGTTGCTTGGAAACTGTCTCAAAGGAAGCCTGCAAGCGCGTCTGTATGGTCTTCTCTAACTTTTCCTCGACCGTTTGGCGCATTTGTTCCAAACGTTGCTCGTTTGATTCCTGCAAGGCTTGAAGACGTTGGTCGGTCTTGTCTCTAGTTTGCAAAAGATTATCTGTCATTTCTTGACGGACTTGCGTCAGGCCTTGGTGCAATTCTATTCGCACTTCTTGCAAGCGGTCACTGACAGCCACTTCCAAATCTTTTTGGTCTAACTGGCTGGCTTGTCTGGCTTGTTCAAAGCGATAATCCAACTGGTCTGATAAATGATCTGCCTGATCCTCCAAGCTCTTACTTAAGTGTTTTTCCTGCTTATCCTGCCTTTGCCAAATCAGAAAAAGCCCAGCTAGGTTGGCAATTAATAATAGAACAAGTAAACTTTCCATCCTACCTCCTGTCCTTGCTATGTAAGACAACCACATAGCCATCTGGGCAAGTCACCGAAACTTCCCTATCTATATATTCGTTAGAAGCGTACACTTTTTTAAAGAAAAAATTCTCCTCTGTCAACTCATACTTGGCCCCGAGAATGGTCAGCCGGCTATCCCGAACTGGCATAAAGGCTAGATAGTCGTAGTCTGAACGAGGTTCTAGCTGACTGGTCCCTTCTGGACAATAGGCAATCAAGTTTTGCCCATCCTCAATCGCTATCTGGCGCATATAGGGAGCCAACTTGGGATTGCTAGGTAGAAAGACATTGGCCAGCATATGGTCAATACGACCACCCAAAGCACCGAAAATAGTGACCTGGGCCTGAGAATTCTTCTCAAAAATGGTCAAGAGAGCCAATTCCAAATCAGTATCATCTTTTTCTGGTCGGGCTTGGACAAAATTCTGGGCATTTTTTTGAATTACCTGTCGCTCTTCTGCGGTTACCGAATCAAAATCCCCAACTGCTAGGGCGAGAGGAAGGTCTTCCTCTAAAACCCAGAGCGAGCCTCGATCCACACCAACAAAAGCATCAAAATCTGTCCGATAATGACCGCGGTCTCCGCCTGCAAAAACGGCAACCCTAGTCCAGTTGTTTTCTGAGAGTTTGTACTCGCTCATTGACATCTCCCTTAAAGACATAGGAACCTGCTACAAAAACGGTCGCACCAGCTTCTTTGGCTTGAGCAATAGTTTGGTCATCAATCCCACCATCCACTTCAATCTCAAATTTCAAACCTTTTTCCTCACGAATGACAACCAACTCACGAACCTTATCCATAGTTTCTGGCAGAAAAGCTTGTCCACCGAAGCCAGGGTTCACTGTCATGACTAAGACTTGGTCAACTAGGTGAAGCACGTGCTTAATGGCCTCAACAGGTGTACCAGGGTTAATGACAACCGAAGGTTTAACACCGAGTGAACGAATTTTTTGGAGGGCGCCATGAATATGAGGCGTTGCTTCCACATGGATGCTGATGATATCTGCTCCCGCACGCGCAAAGTCTTCCAGATGGTGTTCAGGATTCGCCACCATCAAATGGCAGTCAAAGACCATCTTGCTATGAGGACGAAGAGCCTCGACCACACCTGCACCAAAACTGATTTGTGGCACAAAGTGCCCATCCATGATATCGATATGGGCATATTCTGCCCCAGTTGCTTCTAGGCGTTTGATTTCACGTTCAAAGTTGGCATAATCTGCTGCCAGAATTGACGGAGCAATCTTGTATTGAGACATAGGTTTCTCCTTATTTTGGAATTTTTTTGCTGACTTTTTTATAGGTTTCTCTGCGATTTTCAATTTCACTGAGAAATTGCAGGTAGTTGTCAAAACGGAAGGTGGTAATGATACCCTCTTCAACAGCCGGCTTAACTGCGCAAGACGGCTCATGGGTATGGGTACAAGTACGGAACTTACAATCTCGGCTAACACTAGCAATCTCTGGAAAAGCCTGATTAAGGTCTTCAGCCGTTGACACTTCATAATCCAGAGATGAAAATCCTGGCGTATCTGCGATTTTACCCCCATTGAGGTTGTAAAAACTAACAGCTCTAGTGGTATGGCGACCACGACCTAGACTATCTGAGATTTCTCCTGTTTCGAGATTGAGGTCCGGTGCGATTTTGTTGAGGAGGGTTGATTTCCCAACACCTGTCTGTCCCATAAAGACCGTCACTTTTCCTGTTAACAAAGGCAAAAGTTCTTCTTTACTAGTCACAAAATCGTAACCAATAGCACCGTAGGTCTGCTGGTAAAAATCCAGCTCTCCCCTATCTTCCAACAAATCCATTTTGGAAATATAAACGATAGGATGGATGCCCTTGTGCTCCAAAAGAACCAAGAAACGATCCAGCAAATTGCTGTTAAAATCAGGTTCCTTGACGGACATGATTACCACAGCTTGATCGATATTGACAATGGGCGGACGAACCAAACTGTTTTTCCGTTCGTAAATCTTGAGGATATAGCCCTCTGAATTTTCCTCGGCAGAAAAATCTACCCAATCCCCAACGTAGGGGGTATGGCCTTTTTTACGGAAATTTCCACGCGCGCGCGTCTGATAAACCTGGCCCTCACTCTCTACATAGTAGAAGCCTGCCAAGGCTTTAATAATTTGTCCCTGCATCTTAGAGTCCTTGCCCTTTAAGTGCGTCTGCTAGACTGGCAAACTCTGCCAAGTTGAGAGCTTCCCCACGCACACTTGGTGACAAGCCCGCTTGATCCAAGGCCTTGGTCAATTTCTCCTTAACTTCTTCAGTCTTGCCAAAGTAACCTGTCAAGTTATTCCACAAGGTCTTGCGACGATGGGTAAAACTAGCCTTGGAAACCTTAAAGAAGAAGTTCTCGTCTTCTACTGCTACAGCTGGCTCTGAACGACGCACCATTTTCAAGATGGCTGAATCCACATTTGGTGCTGGCACAAAGACCGTACGCGGCACGATAAAGGCAACCTTGGCAGTCATGTAATACTGAACCGCAATCGACAAGCTACCATAAGCCTTGGTATTCGGTTGAGCGGAGATGCGATCCGCCACTTCTTTTTGCATCATGACGACAAACTCACTAAAAGGAATTCCACTCTCGATCAAGTGCATGAGAATAGGCGTCGTGATGTAATAAGGCAAGTTGGCTACCACCTTAATGGGCAGGTCAGGATTTTTGAATTTCTGAATATGCTGCGCCAAATCAACTTTGAGAATGTCCTCGTTAACCACTGTTACATTGTCAAAATCACGAAGAGTATCTGCCAAAATCGGTACCAAACGGTGGTCAATCTCAAAGGCCATGACCTCTGCTGCACGCTCAGCCAAAAACTCTGTCAAGGCACCAATACCTGGCCCGATTTCGATAACATTAACCTGGTCATCAATTTCAGCCGTATCCACGATTTTTTGAAGGATATTGGTGTCCGTCAAGAAATTTTGCCCAAAGGACTTTTTAAAGGTAAAACCGTGACGCTCCAGCACTGCCTTGGTCACGCTATAATCTGCAATTCTCATCTATTCTCTTTTCTATTATCTGTTACTACTATTGTAACACATTCCCCTTGTATTTGGGGGTGAAAATCATACCAAAAAACTATCTTTCCTCATGAAGAAAGATAGTCTTGGAAATCTTTAAAAGTGGCCTTAGCGGTTCTCTCGAAACATCCGTTCGAAAAAATCAGCTTCCTGATAACTTCGATTTTCGGGTAGGGTCAAATCTACATCCTCCTCCACATCATCCACTGTCAGTTCAACCGTTTGAGGTAAATTTTTCAAACGATAATGCTTTTGTCTTTGACCTTCAATACTAGCAAAATCAAGCAAATAGCCATTCACTCGGATTTGAACCAAAAGGAGATGATTGGTCATGTTTTCCATGATGAGAATATCTTCTAAACCACCTCTGGCACTAGGATAATCAGATACCCTGCGAATACGAATTTTTTCACACATGAGCAAGCTCCCTCATATCAATGATTTCATCGGCCTTATTCCAGACTAGGGGATTATGGGTCGCAATGATGATAATTCGATTTTCATCTTTCAAATCCACCAAGAGATTCATAACCTCCTCTGAATTTTCAGGATCAAGAGCTGCTGTTGGTTCATCTGCCAAAATCAAGGGTGGATTTTTCAAAATAGTCTTAGCAAGGGCAACTCGTTGGGCCTCTCCCCCAGATAAAGTATAAATTTTTTGTTCTAGATCCAAATACCCTAGATTAACCTTTTCTAAAGCCTCCACTTGCCTTTCCAAACGTTCTACTTTTGAGATTTTCTGACCAACAAAGCCCAAATCCAAATTCTCTTTGATTGATTGGTTTTCTAAGAGGCCAAAATTTTGAAAGAGATAGCCCATCTGGTCTCGAAAATACTCACGAGTGGGAATGGTTTTTAAATCTTTCCCCTGATAGAGAACCCTTCCACCATCTATCTTTTCTAGCTTTCCTAAGATATTAAGTAAAGTCGTCTTTCCGCTTCCACTCTTTCCGATTAAGGCATAGACCTTGCCCTTCTCCAGTTTGAGATTCAAACCAGAGAAAATCGCGCGGTCATTAAACTTCTTTTCCAATCCTTGAATATCAATCATCTTATTTTCCTTTCAATACTGCCATACTACCAGCTTCTTCTTTTTTATCCTGCCTTACTAAAATCAAGAGGGCGTTAAGAGTAAATAAAGCTACAACTAAAGCGCTAATCAAGCTATCTCCTGTCAAAACACTAGATAGGACTAGGCCAAGCAAGAGAACTCCTCCTTGCGCCAGTAAGTACTTGCCATGAAGCTCATAGATTGTCATACCAGAAAGACGTCTAATCATGATCTCCCGTCTGAACTGCTCAAAATAGAGAAGATTCATGGAATCAAATAACAAGATAGCCGTAGATAGGGTCAAAATAGTTCCTATAAGGAGAGAGTAGAACTCCATCCGTTTGTCATTTAGTACCTTGGCAAAAAATAGCTGGCTTTTTACCAAATAAGAGACCTTGTGATACATACCTTGCTCTTTTAGAGCTGTGATGCTATCTCCATATCGATCTAGTTTCAAGGCACTATTAGCTGTAGTTCCCCACAACATCCCTGCAACAGGTCTTGTTCCAGTCGCTTGCGGCGTGAGAACCACAATAATCGGATCTTTTAGGTATTGACGTGTCGTCTTGTACCCATCGTTATAGAGGAAGCGTTCCTTTCCTGTTTCTGTAAAAGCTAGCGTTACCTGTGGGAGGTAGTGTTTCTGACTCGTCACTTCTACACTTTCAGATGAAAAATTTTGCAGGTAATCTGTAAATAATCCTTGGTAGTAGGCAGACTGCTCTCTCAAGCTCTCAGGTAAGATCAGACCAAACTCTCCCTCAGACAAGTTTTGCATCTTCTCCATGAACTCAGGAGATACGGCAACCTTCTCTTCTGTTAGATAGCGCGGTGAGACATAGATGACATTCCCTGACGGTGTGTAGTCATTGAGACGATTGCCATCTAGGTCCACTTCTGCGCCATTTGAGAATTTGTCAACATTGCTCATGATATAAAAAGAGTCTGTATTGGCTAACCGTTCTTCAGTAAATATCTGCCACTCACGATTATCCTTACGCATTCCTTCTTCATCGGCAAATGCACTAGACCAACCAAAGGATAGACGGTAACGATCTGAGGACTGACTCCATTTATCGCTAGCTCTCTCCATTTCTTGCATTTCACGGTAGTGGGGTAGGAGAGCAGTCGCACTCGAGCCGACCACCAGCATGGCCAAGAGTTGCCCCACCATCATCAATGTCATCATACGTTTGAGAGGGAGTTTCCCTTTCAATAGATCCACCAGACTATTTTCCTGTAAACCAAGTAGATACACGACACTTAGTAAGGTAGAAATCCCTACCAAGGCCAATCCATAAAGCAAAAGACCAATGATGACCAGTTGCACCGTTGCCATAAACAAGGCACCTTGATACCAGAGAATCCCCAATCCCAAAAAACTGGATACCAGCACCGAGAAGATAAGCTGTCTCATATCTTCTAATACTGGTCTGAGAGCAACCCCAAACAAGCTCTCACCAGCTATTAAACGAATCCCTGCTTGACGGAGGGATTTTATCCGATAAATCAGAGTCAAACTCATAAAGGTCAGCAGAAAAATAGCTAAACTCAGTAGCACCATAGGGGTGACAGCCAATAGTAAGACTATCGAAAATGGATCTTCTCCATTCGAAACAAATCCTTGATAGCCAAGTTCTTTCAAGGTGGTCTGTAAGCTCACTCCATCCAAACTTCCTGACACAATCAAGTAAGACCCTAATAAATCACTCGTTTCTGCACTCTCCTTGGAGGAAATGGTCAGACCTTCTGGAAGCTCTCCCTGACCATAAGTGGCATAGGTAAAGCGTGTTTCTCCAGCTTCATTTGGCTCAACGATCCGACGGGCGATGAGACTATTATGCTCTACCGCCAAGTGACTCAAAGCCTCTGCCACCTCTTCGCGACTAGCTACTGGTTGATTTATTACCATTCCTGTCACATCAACAGAGAGATAGTTACCAAATAAAATCTCTTCTCGATGGTCAACGGAAGTTATCACCATATAAAGCGATACCAATACCATTGAAATCAAAATAAATAAACGTTTCATCATTTCCTCCAAAAAGTTACTTGGTCACTTAGTGAGAAGGTGACCAAGTAAAGCTAAACAATAGGGCTATACCATTCTAAACATTATAGTAGAATGCAACTTTCTCTCCCCAAGAAGTACGAATCCATGCACGAGAAGTCCCTCCAGCACCAGCATATCCTTTATCAGATGAACCAGTTTTTCTACTAACAACTGTTGAGCTATGATATTCTGAAGAGTGATAGTAGTTTGAGTAAGCACCTCCGTCACCTGAACCATACGTCCAGACACCACCATCTGGATACTTAACCGCGGCCGATACTACTGCTACACTTCCACCTAATGTTGCTGCAATGCTCGCTACAAGGGCTAATTTTTTAACTGTTTGTTTCATATTGATACTCCTCTATTTTTTATTTTATCGTAAATATTTATTATATATTGTCCATTTTCGTTTGTAAGTAAAACCAAGTCATGGATCATAGACCTTTTTAAAGCAACACCTCATTACATTCTCCTTTCTATCCGTGCCACCAATCTCCAAAACTAAAATTTGTTAAAAACATGATGAAACCAAACATAGCATTCCTCCTTATTTCTATGTCATCTATTATAAAACTTATATCAATAAACTCCAAGGACACCAATGTCCCTAAAATATAACCATTTCGTGTCATTTTTAGCTTATATATAAAAAAACAGCCCTAAAGACGAACTTTAGAACTGTTTTGATACAAGAACAAGAACATTTTTGTCATTGCTTCACGATATTTATAAATATTTTTTTACATCCTCTTGCCATTCCTCTGTCAATTTCTTTACTAGAAATTCATCTCCAATTAGCTGCGCAAATGTTTTAGAAGACTGATAAAATGATTCAGCTAAACTAAAATCTCTTTCTTCTCTTAATGCTTGCTTCCACAAAAACATAAATACAAGGGGTTTCTTTTGATAATCTTGAGTTTTATCCATAATTTCTTGTAAACACGATAGATAGTCATTAAAGCAATCAGTCACTCCTATCTTTTCAAGACAACACATTCCTGAAATAAGAGTATCTCTAATTATAAAGAAGTTTTCTAATTGAGTTACCTTCTTTTGTTCTAAAAGAAAGAACATTAGCTTTTCGATTTGATTCACAAATTTGGCAAGATCTTTTCTAATGAGTATTTGATAAAAAAACAAACGAATCAACAACATATCATTTATTGAATAAACTTCTTTTTCAATAATCTGAGGCATATGTTCCTCAAGTATTAACTCTGCGTATTCAGGCCTTCTAGTTCTAGAAGTATCTAAACACGCCTGCAATACTTCACATGCTAATTGTTCTTCTTTAGGAAGATTATCAAAGTATGTTTTATAAATCTCTTCCAAACACGCTTCTTTCTTATCGTATTCCTCTTCTTTACCATAGATTGGTTCACGTAAAATCTGGTATTTCAATTCTAAATAAGCAGAAGGAAGAGCTGAAAAATCCGGCATAAGGCTATAAGCTGGAACTCCTAACCGACGAGCAATATAGTCTAACTTCGGCAAACTCGGTTGCGAAGCTCCACTTTCAATTCGCGACAGTTGACGAACTGTCAGTTCTTGCTCATCTCCACAAAAATCTGGACGACTAATTCCTTTTTCTATCCGAATCTCTTTAATTTTTTGACCAATTAACATCAGACGCCTCCTCTTCTACCTGCTTCGAAAAATACTGTGAAACTTAAAAAATTGTAACTGCTACATCTTTCCTACTCATAAGATTTCATAGCTTCTTCCACTTCTGCCAAGGTGACCCCAAACAACTCTAAGCGTTTGAGGAGTTGCTTGCCGTTGGAATAGCCAATTCGGAGAGCCTCTCCAAGATATTCTCGTCGCTTACGGCTATCTACTCCCGCTAGAAAACCAAGACGAATCAAGTCGCTACGACTGATATCAAACTGGCTCTCATGTTCAAATTGTTCTGTCACCTGAGCTAGAGCCGTTTTTAGGTCTTCATAGCTGGCATGCTCAATTCCCAGAGACCGCCCCTTGGTCTTGGATTTAGGAACAGCTTCATCTCGTTTGAGAAAAGCATGTTGCACTGTTGGAATAGCCGTCATAATCATGCGACGAATCCGCTCCCCATTAAAATCCGGGTCTGTAAAGACAATGACTCCATGGCGTTTGTGCAGGCGCTGAATCCGCTCTATATCCTGATCATTGATGGCAGAACCTCGAGTCTCATAGGTCTCTACCTCGAAATAACGTTTGAGATTGGCCGTATCATCGCGACCTTCGACCACGATGACTTGGGAAATTTTTTCTTTCATTACTTGCTGTCCAATCCAAAAATTCGTTCTGCATTTGCGGTCGTTGCCATCGCTAGCTCTTCTGTCGTCATGCCACGCAAATCCGCGATAAAATCTACTACATAGCGCGTATAGGCTGTTTTGTTTTCACGACCACGTTTAGGAACAGGAGCCAAGTAGGGAGCATCCGTCTCCACCAAAATCTTGTCCAAAGGAAGTTCTCTAGCTGCTTCTTGGATGTCAGTTGCCTTCTTGAAAGTCACTACACCTGAGAAGGAAATGGTCATACCAAGCTCTACAAACTTCTCTGCCCATTCAAGAGTTCCTGAGAAAGAATGCATGATGCCACCTCGAGGACCAACTCCCTCGCTCTTGATAATCTCATAGGTATCTTCCAGCGCATCACGAGTATGGACCACAAAAGGCAAATCCAAGTCCTTAGATAACTGAATCTGACGGCGAAAAACCTGCTCCTGCACCTCTTTTGGCGCTGTCATCCAATGGTAGTCCAAACCAATCTCACCCAAGGCAACCACCTTGGGATGCTTGAGCTTATCAAGCAAGTAGTCTTCAATCTCCTCTGTATAAGTCCCAGCTTCTGTAGGATGCCAACCAATAGTCGCGTAAAGTTGGTCATACTCATCTACCAACTCCAAGGCACGCTCAATCGTCGGTTTATCAAAACCTACAATATTCATCTGTGTCACCCCCATCTCAGCAGCCAAGGCAATTTCTTCTGCCTCACGACCCGCAAATTCTTCTACATTCAAATGTGTATGTGTATCAAAAATCATCTCTTCTAACCTCGTTTTCTATCTACTATTATAGCAAAAAAACTGACCTCTCTCCTCATCTGTAAAAAATATTCTAAAATCCATCATCATCTCTTGACGCTCTTTTTCCAAAGCAGTATAATAACACTTATTGAATTTTTCAACAAAGGAAACAACTATGTTTACAAAATTAAAACAGACCTTTATCGGTCGTCCTCTTAAGTCCTTAACCGAAGGCGAAGGGGGACTACTGGGAAAAATGCAGGCCTTGGCCATGTTATCAAGCGACGCTCTGTCCTCCATTGCCTATGGACCTGAGCAAGTAGTCCTCGTCTTGGCTAGCCTCTCTCCACTAGCTATATGGTGGAGCCTTCCTATCGGCCTCTTTGTCCTCCTGCTCCTAGCTAGCCTGACCGTCTCCTACCGTCAAATCATCCATGCCTACCCTCAAGGGGGAGGGGCCTATATGGTTACTCGAGAAAATCTATCTCCCGAACTTGGCTTGATTGCTGGAGGCAGTCTGCTGGTTGACTATATGTTGACCGTAGCAGTATCTGTTGCATCTGGAGCTGATGCTATCACAGCAGCTCTCCCTGCTCTCCACCCTTACAACCTCCACATTTCCATTTTTCTAGTTTGCTTGCTCATGCTCTTGAACTTACGAGGGTTGAAAGAATCTGCCAGCTCACTGATGATTCCTGTATATCTCTTTATCATCAGTACTGTCTTTCTCTTGCTCTACGGAATTTTTCAACTAATGACAGGTTCTCTCAGCTATCAGTCGACTTCTCCTATCGGACACGCTGTGCCGAGTCTGTCTATCGTTCTCATTCTAAGAGCCTTTACCAGCGGATCTGCCTCTCTGACAGGGGTTGAAGCTATTTCAAATGCCGTTCCCTTTTTCAAGGCTCCAAAAGAAAAGAATGCCGCTCAGACCTTGACCATCATGTCATTGATTTTAGGTTTTCTTTTTGCTGGTATCACCTTCCTAAACTACTGGATGGGGATTATGCCTCAACACGGAGAAACTATTCTTTCACAGATGGCTCAAGGCATCCTTGGTACTTCCTTCTTAGGCCACCTTGGCTATTATACCTTCCAATTCTCCACAGCCTTGATTTTAGCCGTAGCTGCCAATACTGGCTTTTCAGCCTTCCCTATGCTGGCCTACAATATGGCTAAAAACAAATATATGCCCCACCTCTTTATGGAAAAAGGAGACCGCCTAGGCTACTCTAATGGAATTTTAACTCTGGCTTTTGGGGCTATGATTCTTCTTCTCATTTTTAATGGCAATACCGAACGTTTGATTCCTCTTTATACTATCGGGGTCTTCGTTCCCTTCGCCCTATCTCAGACTGGGATGATTCGTCATTGGAAAAAAGAAAAGGGAGCAAATTTCTTAAAACCTGCTCTTGCTAATATCATTGGGGCAATCATTTGCTACGCTATCGTGCTCATCCTGCTCTTTTTCCGTCTCAGTGATATCTGGCCTTTCTTCCCGATTATTCTCGTACTCACCTTACTCTTCTTGGCCATTCACAGTCATTACCAAAAAGTGGCCCAACAATTGCGTCTCTATGAAGGAATCGAAAAACGTACCTACGATGGCAATCTGGTTCTGGTCCTAGTAGGAAATGTCACCCGTGTAAGCGTCGGAGCCATTAACTACGCCCAAAGTATCGGAGATGAAGTCTTAGCCATGCATATTTCTACTAAGGAAACAGCAGAAAAAGATCAAGAAATTCTCCAAGAATTTGCCGATTACTTCCCAACCATTACTCTGAAAAACATCAAGACCAGCTATCGTGACATTATCACGCCTACTGTCAAGTATGTCAAACGAATCTCTGAGGATGCCCAGAAAAAGAACTATACAGTCACTGTCCTCGTTCCCCAGTTTATCCCTAATAAACCTTGGCAAAATATCCTACACAATCAAATGAGTCTCAAACTCAAATACGCCCTTCGTTGGCACCAAGACGTCGTTGTCGCTAGCTACTCCTATCACTTAAAAGAATAAAGAAAAGGCCTTACCAGAATCAAAACCGTCTGGTAAGGCCTTTTTCTGAATCCAGTCACTATGCTTATACTCAATGAAAATCAAAGAGCAAACTAGGAAGCTAGCCGCAGGCTGCTCAAAGCACTGCTTTGAGGTTGTAGATGAAACTGACGAAGTCAGCTCAAAACACTGTTTTGAGGTTGCAGATAGAACTGACGAAGTCAGCTCAAAACACTGTTTTGAGGTTGCAGATAGAACTGACGAAGTCAGTAACATATATACGGTAAGGCAACGCTGACGTGGTTTGAAGAGATTTTCATTGAGTATTAACTGAAAAGAATGACTAGGAATACTATTGAATGTGGTTAGCTAAATCTTCCTGAGCTTTTTTATTTGACTCAGCTTTTTCTTTCAGCCATTTTTCATAGAGTTCTTGGTACTGTTTAGCAGTTACTGGCTCTTTTTGCAGTTCAACATATTTATAATTGTCTGAATTTCCTTTATTCCCAACGAATGAGAATGGACCTGTAAACGGTACAGTCTTGCGGAAGATCGGATTAGCTCCACCACTTTGAACTGGTAGGAACAAAGCGCTATCTGTCAACCAAGCTTGGGCTTCAGCATATTTTTCATAGCGAGCTTGAGTATCTGTGATTTCCGCGTCAGCCTGATCCAAGAGTTTCTTGTAGTCAGAAAGACCAATCTTGTCCTTGACTTCCTTGTCTTTTCCTTCAGACAAGCCCATATTTTTCAACTGAGAACCTGTTTCTGGATCAAGGATCGCTAGGTAAGTCTTAGGATCTGAGTAATCTCCGCCCCATCCTGAGATGTCGATGTCATAGTCTTTTTGTTCTGCTGTATCTGCAAAGTAGGTTGCTTGGTCTTTTTCATCTGGAGAAAGTTGGATAACATCGATAACCACATTATCCTTACCAAGAGTTGCTTCTACTGTTTGCTTGAAAGAGCCAGCTTGTTGCACATCCAACTTAGCAGTCTGGTCAACTGGCATATCCAAATGAATTGGGAAGGTTACTCCCTGTGCTTGCAGGCTTTCTTTGGCCTTAGCAAACTTCTCTTTGGCCTTATCAGGATTCAAGAAGGCTTGCTTACCATCGTTTAGGTTGATATTTGCCCAATCTTTACCGTAGTTGACAATTTTTTCATTGACAATATCACCAAAGTTCTTACCGCCAACTTGGACAAAGTTACTTGGTGTAACCGTGTTACGCAAGATACGGTCTGCTCCATCTTCACCATTTGTCTGTGCTGCATAAGCATGACGGTCAAAGGCAAAGTTGATGGCCTGACGGAAATCTTTATTCTGCATAGCTGCGCGTGAATCTGTCTTTTCCTTATCAGACTGTTTCATAGTCTGCTTGTAGCTTTGGCGGTTGACATTGAAAAGATAGTAGAAGGTAACTGAGTTTTGTGGTGTATAGGTAATCTTGTCCTCATTTCCCTTTTTGAGTTCAGCAAAGACTGAGCTGGTTGGGAAAATACGACCATCTGTATAGTTTCCTTCCAAGAATCCTCTTGCAATGCTGTCTTGGTCAGAACCGTCAAAGAAAGAAAGCTTCACTTTCTCGATCTTAACATTGTCCTTATCCCAGTAGTTAGGATTTTTATCAAATTCAATCAAAGATTTTGATGTGAAGGACTTAAACAAGTAAGGACCATTTGACAAGATACTTGATGGCGTCACACTTCCAAAGTCATCTCCCTTAGACTTCAAGAAAGCTTCGTTTACAGGATTAAGGATACTTGCTGTTGTTTTAGAGTTCCAATAAGTTTCAGGTTGGATGAGGGTGTATTGTAGTGTGTAATCATCCACTGCCTTCACACCAACAGTTCCAAAATCAGATGATTTCCCTTCAACATAGTCTGCCAGCCCCTTGATAGAGTCTTGCACCAAGTACAAGTTTTCAGCCTTTTTATCAGCCGCATACTTAAGACCAGTCACAAAGTCATGAGCTGTTACATCCGCATACTCTTCTCCTTCAGAAGTGTACCATTTAGCTCCCTGACGAATTTTATAAGTATAAGTCAAGCCATCTTTTGACACTGTCCATGACTCAGCCATAGATGGAATGAGATTGCCATACTGGTCATTTTCCAACAAACCATCAATCAAGTTGGTTGTGATACTAGATGTAGAGTCTCGGGTAGAGGTAATATAATCCAAGGTATCTGGGTTATTGACAAAGATATAAGAGTAAGTCTTGTCAGCATTACTTGATTGAGATGATCCACACGCTGCTAGAGCTAGACCTGCTGTCAAAGCCATAGCTCCAAACAGCATCACTTTTGATTTCTTCATGATTATTCTCCATTTTTTACAGTATGTGAAATATTATACACTATTCAAGCAAAAATATAAAGCTTTTTGTACTTTTTTACAAAAATAAAAATCAGTAGACTCGAGTTCCTACTGATTTTTGATAGAATTCGTTTGGATTATGCAGCCAAAACTTTGCGTCCTTTACGACGACGAGCTGCCAATACGCGACGACCGTTTTTAGTTGACATACGGTTACGGAATCCGTGTTTGCGCGCACGACGAAGTTTACTTGGTTGATAAGTACGTTTCACGATGAATACCTCCTCATAGATTTTGTATTCGTTTAGCCGGCTATAAAGTGATCAGTTACTAAACATACTTTACTATTCTATCTGATTCTTTCACTTTTGTCAATAGTTCCAAGCAAATGTTTCCTGCTTTTTAGCCCTTTTTCTGATGTAAGCCCTATCTGCGATACTGTTTCAAGAAACGAGTCATCTTTTCTTGGATTTGGGCTAGTTCATCGACACGAGGAAGGTAAACGATACGGAAGTGGTCTGGCTCCTGCCAGTTGAAGCCTCGACCATGAACCAAGAGAACCTTTTCCTGCTTCAAGAAATCAAGGACAAACTGCTCATCATCATCGATACGGTACATATTGCGGTCGATTTTAGGGAAGATATAGAGCCCAGCCTTGGGTTTAACCGCAGACAAACCTGGAATATCTTGAATGGCATTGTAGATGAAGTTTCTTTGTTCATAGATTCGTCCACCAGGAAGGAGCAATTCATCGACTGATTGGTGGCCACCCAAGGAAGTTTGGACGACTTGTTGGGCCAAAACGTTAGAGCAAAGGCGCATATTGGACAGCATATTGAGCCCTTCGATATAGCCTTTGACATGAGTCTTAGGTCCAGACAAGACCATCCAACCTACACGGAAACCAGCGATACGGTGCGATTTTGACAAACCATTCATGCTGACACAGAAGACATCAGGTGCCAAGCTCGCCACAGGCGTATGCACATGCCCATCCATGACCATGCGGTCATAGATTTCGTCCGCAAAGATGATCAAATCGTTTTGACGGGCAATTTCAATGATTTCCAATAAGAGTTCCTTAGGATAAAGGGCTCCAGTCGGGTTGTTTGGATTGATAAGGACGATTGCCTTGGTATTGGAAGTGATTTTTGACTTGATATCATCAATATCTGGGTACCATTCTGCAGCTTCATCACAGATATAGTGAACGGCATTTCCTCCAGCTAGGCTAACAGCAGCTGTCCAAAGAGGATAGTCTGGCATAGGCACCAAGACCTCGTCTCCATTGTCCAAAAGTCCCTGCATGGACATGACAATCAGCTCACTGACACCATTTCCAAGGTAAATATCATCAATATCTACGTTTGGGAATTTCTTTAATTGGCAATACTGCATGATGGCCTTACGGGCTGAAAAAATCCCTTTGGAGTCAGAATATCCCTCACTATCACGCGCATTCATAATCAAGTCATGAATGACTTCGTCTGGCGCTGTAAAGCCAAATTCTGCTGGATTTCCTGTATTCAGACGTAAAATCTTTTCTCCGTTTGCTCGCATTCGCATGGCTTCTTCCAAAACAGGACCACGGATATCGTAAGCAACATGCTCTAACTTACTAGACTTGTTATATTCTTTCATCTTGTTTCCTCAATTCATCAGGATAGTAACATTATACCACTAGAAAGAAAATGCGACAAGTTTACTGAAATTTGTTACTAAAATCCTACAGAAGAAAAACCTCACTAAAAGCGAGGTCAAACAGGGAAGATAGCAGGTGTTTTGCCAAAAAAACATCACATACCAAAAGATAAACCTAGAAAAAGCAAGCCTAAAAAGGAGTCATAGAGAAGATTGAACATGAGGAAAAGCCCCCATATCATCAAGTAATCCCAGCGACCACTTCTTTTAGCGACTAGGAATAATACCAAATGGTAGAGTAGGTGAAAGACTAAAAATCCAATAAAACCTGGATAGAGAAGCGGTACCAGACTCTCTAATTGCCAGATCATGATCACTTCTAGCAAGACTGAAACTAGGATGATTCCATAATAAAGGAAATTTGAATTTTTTGTTTCTTGAAAAGAGTTTTTCATCATTCTCCCTCCCTTCACTTCTTTCCTGCTATCCTTTCTTTTATTTTATCATATATTTATATAGATTTTAAGTGCTAACATTCTTTTAAAAAATACTTTTTTTGCTTTACTTCTATAGTGAAAAGGTTTACAATTATAGTAAGAAAATTTCAGGAGGTTTCATTATGGCACAACGTTACCAAAATATTATGGTCGCAATCGATGGTTCTAAGGAAGCAGACTTGGCTTTTATCAAGGGAGTTCATTCTGCTCTACGAAACGACGCTAAACTCACCATCGCCCATGTCATTGACACACGCGCTCTCCAAAGCGTATCCACCTTTGATGCTGAAGTTTACGAACAACTCCAAGTTGACGCTGAAAGTCTGATGAAAGAGTACGAAAAACGTGCTAAAGATGCTGGTGTGGCAGATGTTCATATCGTCATTGAAATGGGAAATCCAAAGACCCTACTGGCACGTACTATTCCAGATGCTGAGGAAGTGGACCTCATCCTCGTTGGCGCAACTGGTCTCAACGCCTTTGAACGCCTCTTGGTTGGCTCTTCATCTGAATACATTCTCCGCCATGCTAAGGTCGATTTGCTGGTTGTGAGAGAACAAGAAAAAACCTTATAATCACAAAGAAAAGGAGCTCAGCGCTCCTTTTTGTTTACTATTTATACTCTTCGAAAATCTCTTCAAACCACGTCAACGTCGCCTTGCCGTATATATGTTACTGACTTCGTCAGTTCTATCTGCAACCTCAAAGCAGTGCTTTGAGCAGCCTGTGGCTAATTTCCTAGTTTGCTCTTTGATTTTCATTGAGTATTTTTTCTCTCTTTATGGCGTTCGTAAGCCTTGAGCTGACGCTTCAGTTCCTTTTTAATAGCAGGTTCTGGAGCATATTTTTCTTCCCAATCATCTGGTTTTAAGATTTTATGGGTCACTGGATCAAAATGAGCCTTGCCATCTGGGAAAATTTTCCCCATATTAGCCTGATGGACGATATCAAAAATACGTTCTGGGTCCACCCCCATCAAGACAAAACTACCATAGGTGAAGTAAAGCGTGTCAATCAAGGCATCCACTTGCCCTATCAAATCTTGCTGAGCAGGTGTCTTCTTAGCTACTTTATCTGCTGCCTTATCAAGAGCTTGATGAAGTTGCGATAGAGCTTGACCAAAGTCCTCTTCAGAAGGACTGGCAGCTCGAACAAACTCCACCAATTCTTCTATTTTAAAGCCAGCCCTGTGGGTTGCACCTTCCAAATCCCAAGCTCGAGGTTCTTCTTGAGTCCGTTCATCCATCATATGGTGGAAGGTCTTGACCTTATTGAAATGATAGTCACGGCTGACAAAGACTTTTTCTGAAGCCAAAACACCAAAATGTTCCAAGGCCTTGTGGATTCCGTCTTGCTGATTGCTGGTTGTGATATGCTTGGCAACTTCCTTGACACTGCTACTACCATTTCCCATAGCGACCGACATACCAACACCCGCTAGCATTTCTAGGTCGTTATCCGAATCACCAAAGGCCATGACTTGGTTGAGGTCAAAGCCATATTCTTTCCCGACTCGGCGAATACCTTCCAATTTAGAATTTCCTTGATTGATGACATCTGCTGCAAATGGATTGCTACGTGTCAATTTCAAGTCTTCAAAATCAGCTGCCGCCTTCTCAGATTCTTCTGGTGTCATCAGCATCAAAACTTGGTAGATAGGCTGATTCATCAGATCAAGCAGGTCTTCTTCCTTTTGGGGAACAACCTTGCTGACCATACGATTAAAGGAATGACTCACCGTACGGGTTAAAACAGAGGGAACGAAGCGACTAATTCGTTGAGAAAAAGACCCAAGACCAAAAGACATGATTTTAGAACCCAGCATGGCATCCTTGGTCCCTAGGGCAATCTCCTTGCCCTCTTTTTTAGCATAAGTAATGAGCTGGCGCAAGTGTAACTTGGAAATAGGGCTCGTGAACAAGACTCTTTCTTTAGTAAAGATATACTGGCCATTGTAGGTTACCGCAAAATCCAGATCCAAATCGTCCATCAATTCCTTAACAAAAAAAGGTCCTCGTCCTGTCGCTACACCAACCAACACCCCTTGTTCTTTGACAATCTTAATCGCGTCCTTAGTGGATTTCAAAACACTCTTGCGATCGTTGACCAAGGTTCCATCAATATCAAAAAAAACCGCTTTGACTTCCATCCTATCCCAATCTCCCCTTTTGTGATACAATGATTATACCACATTTCAGAAAGAGTGAGTAAATCATGCCTAAGAAAATCCTTGTTTTACATACGGGTGGAACTATTTCCATGCAGGCCGATGCTTCTGGCGCTGTTGTGACTAGTTCAGATAATCCCATGAACCATGTATCCAACCCACTTGAAGGAATCCAAGTCCACGCCTTGGACTTGTTTAACCTGCCGAGCCCCCATATCAAACCCAAGCATATGCTGGCCCTCTACCAGAAAATTAAAGAGGAAGCTGCTAACTACGATGGAGTGGTGATCACACACGGGACCGATACTTTAGAGGAAACAGCCTATTTCCTTGACACCATGGAAGTTCCCCATATGCCTATCGTTCTAACAGGTGCCATGCGCAGCTCCAATGAACTCGGCAGTGATGGTGTTTATAATTATCTGAGTGCTTTACGGGTGGCTAGCGATGACAGGGCTGCTGACAAAGGAGTTTTGGTCGTTATGAACGATGAAATCCACGCTGCCAAGTATGTTACCAAAACACATACGACCAATGTCGGCACCTTCCAGACTCCAACACACGGACCACTTGGTCTGATCATGAAACAGGAAATCCTCTACTTTAAAACAGCTGAGCCCCGTGTCCGCTTTGACCTTGACCACATACAAGGATTAGTCCCTATCATCTCAGCTTATGCTGGTATGACAGATGAGCTGATTGATATGCTGGATTTGAAACAATTGGACGGTTTGATTATCCAAGCCTTCGGAGCTGGTAATATTCCCAAAGAAACGGCTCAAAAATTAGAAAGCCTTCTACAAAAAGGAATTCCAGTCGCTCTAGTATCACGATGCTTTAACGGTATTGCTGAACCTGTTTATGCCTACCAAGGTGGGGGCGTGCAGTTGCAAAAATCTGGTGTCTTCTTTGTTAAAGAACTCAACGCCCAAAAAGCCCGTTTGAAACTCCTCATCGCCCTCAATGCCGGACTAACAGGACAGGCTTTGAAAGACTATATGGAAGGCTAACTCCTTCTCTAGAAAGCAAAATCAGGAAATCTTTACGATTCCCTGATTTTTTCTATTTACGTTTTCGTGTTGAACGACGTTCTGTCAAACCATGAGGCAAGAGAACTTCGCGTTCTTCCAACTCTTCCTTGTGCATAATCTTCGTCAACATACGCATGCTAATAGCGCCAAGGTCATAAAGAGGTTGGGCAATCGTTGTCAAGTTTGGACGGGTAAAGCGAGACACTTGTGAATCATCACTAGTAATGATTTCAAACTCTTCTGGTACTGACACACCCTTATCAGAAAGGCCGTTCAAGACACCTGCTGCCAACTCATCACCTGTTACAACTGCTGCAGTTGCGTTTGATGAAATCAAGCGTTCTGCCAAGGCATAACCGTCTTCATAAGTGTATTTAGACTCAAATACCAATCCTTCGCTATAAGAAATACTTGCTTTTTTCAAGGCTTCCTTGTAGCCAACCAAACGAACCTTACCATTGATATCATCCACTAGTGGACCGCTTACGAAAGCAATGCGCTCATTTTCTTTAGCAAGGTAGGTTACTGCATCAATCGTAGCTTGTTTATAGTCAATATTGACACTTGGAAGTTGGTGTTCTACATCCACTGTCCCTGCAAGAACAACTGGTGTCCGAGAGCGAGAAAACTCTGAACGAATTTTTTCAGTCAAGTGGTATCCCATAAAGATGATACCATCCACTTGCTTAGAAAACAGTGTATTGACAACTGAAACTTCCTTGTCATCATCCTCATCGCTATTGGCAAGGACGATATTGTACTTGTACATTTCAGCGATATCATCAATCCCTTTAGCAAGCGTTGAAAAATAACCATTGGTAATATTCGGAATCACGACACCGACAGTGGTTGTCTTTTTACTTGCAAGACCACGCGCCACGGCATTTGGACGGTAATCCAAACGGTCAATCACCTCAAGCACTTTTTTACGAGTATTCTCTTTTACATTTTTATTGCCATTGACTACACGGCTAACCGTCGCCATTGAAACTCCTGCTTCACGGGCGACATCATAAATCGTTACTGTATCGTCTGTATTCATTCCATTTCCTTTCTATATCATACCTCACGAGACTCCAAAAAAGAGACGGTATGAAAATTTCGTTTTCATGATTCTACTTATTCCATTTTATCACTATTTGTAAACACTTTCAAGCATTTTTTGAAGATTGTTTGAAAAAAATTTCATAGAAAACTATGTTTATGAAGAAAAAATAACCTTTTCTTGATTTTTAATCCTATTTGCTGTATGATAAGGGAAAAGAAAGGGGGCAGAGATATGGCTTTTACCAATACCCAGATGCGGTCGGCTAGTTTTGGCATTGTTACCAGCTTGCCTGATGATGTCATTGACTCTTTTTGGTATATTATTGACCACTTCTTAAAAAATGTCTTTGAATTAGAAGAAGAACTCGAGTTTCAATTGCTCAATAACCAAGGAAAAATTACCTTCCACTTTTCAAGCCAACACCTCCCTACAGCCATTGATTTTGACTTTAATCATCCTTTCGACCCTCTTTATCCTCCGAGAGTATTGATTTTAGATATGGATGGTAGAGAAACTATCCTTCTCCCAGAAGAAAATGACCTATTTTAAAAACTCTAGCCTTCAGTTGCAAGTGACTGAAAACTAGAGTTTTTCTATTTTTTCAAAGCATCATACAAGTGACGGATAGGTTGCTTTAATGTAGGATGGATAAAATGAGGTGCAATTTCCTGTAAGGACTCAAGGACAAAAAGGCGCTCCTCTATGTAAGGATGAGGCAAGATGAGGTCGTCTGTATAAATGATCTGGTCCTCTACAAAAAGCAAGTCCAAATCAATCAAACGAGGTCCCCAATGCACTTCTCTCACCCGTCCCATCTCTGACTCAATGGCTAACAAGATTTCTAACAAGACTGGAGCTGGAAGCCAGGTTTCCACCTCAACCACTTGATTAGCAAAGCTATCCTGCTCCACTCCACCCCAAGGCTCCGTCGACAAGACACTGGACTCTTTGAGAATATGGATGCCTCGATTTCGCATTTTCTCAATGGCTTGTTCCAAGTTCGCTTGCTTATCTCCCATGTTGCTTCCCAGGGCGATAAAGGCTCGGTGCTTGCGTCGATGAATGGTCACCGAGCAAGTATCTAGTGGCAAATGAACTGGCGCCCAAGGTTTTTTCAGTTCTAGCTTTATTTCTTGGATAAGGGGATAGGTCTCAAAGGTACGTTCTACCAGTTTATAGGCTACCGTTTCAATCAGGTCCTCAGTGGTTTCCTGAAACCAAGTCGTCCACTGCTGACACAGTTCTCCATAATGGACAGAGGCTGACAAATCCAAGTCTGTCGCTGCCTTGGTCATATCATAGGATAGGATGGCTGAAACGACAAACTTCTGCCCCAATTCCTTCTCACTAGGAAAAAGACCATGATAGGCAAAAATTTCCAAATCCTTAATCTGCAGTTGATCCATAATGATTCCTTTCTAGAAAAATCCGCTTCAAGCGGATTCTTTTTATACTCAATGAAAATCAAAGTGCAAACTAGAAAGCTAGCCGCAGGCTGCTCAAAACACTGTTTTGAGGCTGCAGATGGAAGCTGACGTGGTTTGAATTTGATTTTTGAAGAGTATTATAGTCCCATTAAACGATAAGCCTGATCTCGAAGGTCCTTATCTGTTTCAAATAGACCACGAGCTACTGTCGTCAAGGTTGCAGTACCTGGTTTTCTGACACCACGCATACTCATACACATATGTTCTGCCTCAATGACAACAAAGGCTCCTTTAGCACCCAGATACTCCATCAAGGCATCGGCCACTTCGATATTCAACCGTTCTTGAATTTGTGGTTTCTTAGAATAAACTTCAACCGTACGGGCTAGCTTAGACAAGCCTGCCACACGACCATCTGGAATGTAGGCAATATGCGCTCTACCATAAAATGGCAGAAAGTGGTGCTCACACATGGTATGGAAAAAGATATCCTTTTCTACTACCATGTTGTCATCAATAATCTCAAAGGATTTTGACAAATGTTCCTCCGCAGTTTGACCAAGACCTGAAAAAATCTCTTGGTACATACGGGCTACACGAGCAGGTGTTTCCTGCAAGCCCTCGCGGTTAGAGTCCTCTCCCACAGCCTCGATAATCATTTTTACAGCTGCTTCAATCTTTTGTGTATCCATTCTCGTTCTTCCTCTCCATCAGATAGGCTCTCACTTGGCTCAAAAAGTACAAGGAACCTGTGACAATCCTAACTGTTTTTTTCTCTTCTTTTTTATCTGTTAATTTCTGCTCTAGAAAATCCTGCCACTCCTGGTAGCTGAGATTTCTAGACTTAGCTGTCTCTTTCAGTACGCTTTCATCAGTCGCCCGACTATCATCAAAATGTGTCAGGATAAGCTCGGTATCTGGGATTTTCTCCAACAAGTCCAACATATCCTCCAAGGCCTTGGTTTTGATACAAGTAAAGAGGATTTCCTTATGATAATCCGCAAAGCGTTCTTGCAAGGTTGCCAATAAAGCCTTGATAGCATGAGGATTATGAGCCCCATCCAAGATCATCAAGGGATCTCTTGACACGATTTCCAAACGCCCTGGCCACCTTGTTTCTTCCAAGACTTGAGCAATCAAGTCATTACTCGCTAGTTCTCGCCCATCTTCTTGACAAAAAGTATCAAGTAAAGCTATGGCCATCCCAGCATTCTCTATCTGGTGCAAACCAAGCAAACCAGTCTGGAAACGACCTTGTCTGGCAAAACTGGTATAATCAAATACTTCACCCGTTACCACAATCTCTTGGTGACTGACCTGATAATCTTTCCCATAGGCAAGTATCGGCGCATCTTTCCCTTCCGCAATGCGGTCAATCACAACCAAAGCTTCTGGAGCGATACGACCTGTTACCAAGGGAATCCCTTGTTTGATAATACCAGCTTTCTGCTCTGCTATGGCCTCCAAGGTGTCCCCAAGTAGGGCTACATGATCCAAGCCAATAGTTGTAATTCCTGTCAAAATGGGCTGGCAGACATTGGTACTATCCAAGAGGCCACCCATGCCCACTTCCATGATGGCCACATCTACTTGCTCTGAGGCAAAGTAATCATAGGCTATGGCTGTGATTATCTCAAACTCGGTTGTCCCCTGCAAATTGGCAGCCGCTTCCCCCTCAAGCAAAAACTGATAGTCTGCCATGAGGGATTCTAGTCTCGCTTCTGGGATAGATTCCCCATTGATACTAATCTGGTCTGTGTAGTGAATGAGATAGGGCGAGCTGAACACCCCAACTCTCAGCCCTAGCTTTTCTAGCATATTTTTCAAAAAAGCAATGGTCGAACCCTTGCCATTGGTTCCTCCGATATGGATGACCTTGAGTTTGAGATGGGGATTGTCACGCAGAGCTAATAGTTCCACCATGCGTTCCAAGCCAAAATGCGGTTGGTCCGTCCGATAGTTGGCAATCCATTGATTGTTTTTAATTTCTTTCATCTTATTTGTATTGTTTTAAATCTAGATTTTCCGCATCATCAGCTAGACGAATAGCGGAGGCAATTTCAACTGCCATCCTGTGACTGGCTACGTCATGCACGCGCACAACTTCCACACCCTGTCTCGCAGCGATACTGGTTACATGAGCCGAAGCCGTATCCCGATTGCGGAAACCAAGTTCTGTCTCAGGATTGACTTCAAAGCCATTTTCTTCAAGGATATTGATGACAAACCGCTTACGCGACACTCCAAGAAAGATTGGATAGCCCTTCTGATGTAGTTTATCCAGATCCCGTAAAAGAAGCAAATTTTCTTTCTTGGTCAGACCAAAGCCGATTCCTGGATCCAACAGGATATTTTCTTGTGCGATTCCAGCTTCGTCCGCTCTCGATAGGGCTCTGTCAAAGAAAGCCTCCATCAAGTCTTCAATTGGCATTTTTTCAAAGTCAGCTAACTCTTTTTCTGTAAAGGTTTGACCAAAACCAAAATGAGGGAAGATGAGCGAGCTAGGGTGCTGAGGTCGCGCCATGACTGGATTAAACATAATGACTACTTTCGCACCAGCCTTAGCAACCACATCTGCCATTTTCTCATCACCCATAAGACCAGTGATATCATTAACTAGATTAGCACCAGCAGCCAAAGCAGCCTCTGCCACCTGGCTCTTCCAAGTATCGATAGAAATAAGGACATCACTTTCCTGACGAATCGCTTTAATCACTGGAACAACACGCTGGATCTCCTCTTCTATCTCAACATAGCTACTTCTTCCCGGCCGAGTTGATTCTCCACCGATATCTAGCATGCTGGCTCCTTCTGCTATCAATTTACGAGCCTGCTGGAGTGCCTGCTCAAGAGCAAAAAATTGACCACCGTCCGAAAAGGAGTCTGGGGTTACATTGATAATTCCGCAAATAGCTGTCTTTGCACGATTGGCTTTACTTAACATATCGGTCACTCCCTCAAGGCTTTTCACCATATTATTTCTCTATTTTACCATAAAAATAAAAAGATGGACACGATTGCATTCATCTTTTTCCCAATAGAAACAAGTAAGCAATTGTCAAAAATCTTAAACAGAAATCCCTAATGTCCGACTCATGATCACCACAAGAGCCAACAAACAGAAAGCAACCCCATTCACAATCATGTGAAGTAAGATAGACATTTCCAAACGTTGGGTCTTGTAAGCTGTCCAAGATAGAACGATTGACATACCTCCATAAATCAATAAAGAAGGTAAATTACTTGGTTGATGCAATAAAGCAAACACAATCGTACCAACTATAAATCCCCAGTTTTCCTTGCCTCGGAAAATCTTTTTAGGAATAATCCCACGGCACAAGATTTCCTCACAAATCGGAGCAAGCAAGGCCAGCAAGAAGAAACTGGAAATCAGAGAACTATGCTGAACCATATCGTTAATCTGAGACTGATTCCCTGTTGTCGTCTCATTTGACAGTTGCAATAAAATGGAACCAAGTATATTTGACCCGATAATGACTAAATAACTCAAGCCCAAACGTGCCAAATCCTTAGCTCTAAAAAAAGAAAAATTAAAACTTGCTAATTGCGTTTTACGAGCTCCAATGATAAATAGCGCTAAAACCACAATTGAAATACCAGCAACTATCAGCCCTGACTGTAACAGTGGTACTTGATGTAAAGCTAAAATTGCAGTAACTGCTAAAGGAATCTGATATAAAATTGTCGCCAGAAAAAAGATTAACAGCCAACCTGCACGATTCAATAATTCTTTCCACATATTTTTCTCTTTCATCACCTATCTCCTTTGTATTCAAAAAGGGGGAAAATCCCCCTGGGTTATCCTATTATAAGGCCATGCTTATGTAGTTAAGGATAAACAAGGCATCCAAAATCCAAATCATGACATGAACATCTTTAGCTTGACCTTTAACAAGCTTAGTCAAAGTGTAAGTCAAGAAACCAACTGCAATCCCTTGAGTGATAGAGTAGCTGAATCCCATAAAGATAGATGTGAAGAAAGCAGGAACCGCTTCAGACATATCATCCCAATGGATATTTTTCAAGCTAGCCAACATCATAATCCCAACGATAATCAAGATTGGAGCTGTAGCGGCTGTTGGTACAATCGCTAGAAGTGGGCTAAAGAAGCTTGAGATCGCAAAACAGATTGCCACGACCAAGGCTGTCAAACCAGTACGTCCACCTGCACCGATACCAGCAGCAGACTCGACATAAGTCGTTACGTTCGAAGTACCAGCGATGGCACCAATTGAAGTACCAATCAAGTCAGAGTAAAGAGCCTTATCCAACTTAGCTGATTGGTGGTTTTCACCATTTGTCGCTACGATACCAACTTTTTCACCTGTACCAATCAAGGTACCAATCGTGTCAAAAATATCTGTCAATGAGAAGGCAAGAATAGCCATCAGAGTTTCAGGCAAGCGAGCTGTATCTGAAATCAAAGCTCCCAAACCTTCTGAACCAAGAGCTGCACCAAAGACTGTCTTCAAGTCTTCAAAAGCTGCACCAACATGGTTATTAGCAAAATCGATGCTTGACAAATCTACCAAACCAACTGCGATAGCAAGAACAGTTGTTGTCAAGATAGAGAGGATAATTCCCCCTTTAATTCCTTTGATAACAAAGAAGATTGTAATGGCCAGTCCTGCAAGTGCCACCAAAACAGCTGGGTTATTAAAGTCAACCAATCCTGGAACTGCTGAAGAGTTTGCTGCAATCGTTGCTTTAGCTTTGTCAGCCCCTTCTCCTACAACAGTATAGTTACCTGGATCGATCGTAAATTTCAAAAATCCAGCATTCTTAATTCCTACGTAGGCAAGGAAGACACCGATACCAGCTGAAATAGCTGAGCGAAGAGCATTTGGAATCGATTCAATGATCATTTTACGAACATTTGTCAAGGTAATAATCAGTGAGATAATTCCACAGATGAAGACCATAGCCAAGGCTTCTTGCCAAGAATAACCGAGTCCAAATACGACTGTAAAGGTAAAGAAGGCATTGAGTCCCATACCTGGCGCTTGGGCATAAGGTAAGTTAGCATAGAAGGCCATCATCAAGGTACCTGCTACTGCACCAATGATCGTCGCTAGGAAGACACCTTGAGCAGGCATTCCTGTTTGCGAAAGAATTTGTGGGTTTACAAAGAGAATATAACTCATTGCAAAGAAGGTTGTTAAACCAGCGAGAACCTCTGTACGAACGTCTGTACCGTTCTCTTTTAGTTTAAATAATTTGTCCATTATTAATCTCCTTTTAATTTTTACGAACAATAATAGAATTATATCATTTATCATTCACTTTTTCAATATCTTTGTTTGATTTATTTAAGAATTTGATGAAATTTCTTTTTTGGTTTCGAATCTGATTTTCTGCCTGCTTTCTGTTATAATAGTAGACATCTTATCTGAAAAGACACTAGAAAGGTCCCTATGACGAAAAAAATTATTGCAGTTGACCTGGATGGAACCCTACTCAACTCAGACAGTCAAATTTCTGACTTTACCAAAAAAACCATTAAAAAAGTTGTTGAAAAAGGCCATCAGGTTATTATTACGACAGGTCGCCCTTACCGTATGTCAAAAGATTTTTACCATGAACTGGGCTTAGACACTCCTATGATTAACTTCAACGGCTCCCTCACTCATTTACCAGACCAAACTTGGGACTTTGAAAAGTGTTTGACTGTAGACAAAAAATATCTGCTAGATATGGTTCGACGTTCAGAGGACATTCAAGCCGATTTTATCGCTGGAGAATATCGTAAAAAATTCTACATTACAAATCCTAATGAAGAAATTGCTAATCCCAAACTATTTGGTGTAGAAGCTTTCCAGCCTGAAGATCAATTCCAGCCTGAGTTGGTAACCAAAGATCCTAACTGTATACTTTTACAGACCAGAGCCAGTGACAAATATGCCTTGGCACAAGAAATGAACGCCTTCTACCAGCATCAACTTTCTATTAATACCTGGGGAGGTCCGCTCAATATCCTTGAATGTACCCCAAAAGGTGTCAACAAGGCCTTTGCTTTGGACTACTTGCTCAAGGTAATGAACCGTGACAAAAATGATTTGATTGCTTTTGGAGATGAACACAACGATACCGAAATGCTAGCTTTTGCTGGGAAGGGTTATGCAATGAAAAATGCCAATCCAGAGCTACTCCTTTTTGCAGATGAGCAAATTTCCCTGACCAACGACCAAGATGGGGTTGCCAAAACCCTGCAAGACTTATTCTTATAGTCCATACTGACCAGCTTTCAAGCTGGTCTTTGTGCTTTTTTCACAGTCTTATCAACCGGTTAATCGATTATTCTACTTTTTACCTCCAAGACCTTGGAAAAGGTTTTCTTTTGTGATATACTTCACATATAAATACAAGAGAGCTCGTCACACTCGACTCTGTTGACACAAAATCAATCCAGTCCTGTTTCTCCTGCTCTCAGTTAATATCAAGGAGGATAGCTATGAAAGCTGTTGTTGTAAATCCAGAAAGCACTGGTGTTGCTGTTGAAGAAAAAGTACTCCGTCCACTTGAAACTGGGGAAGCACTTGTAGAAATTGAATACTGTGGTGTTTGCCACACTGACCTCCACGTTGCCCATGGTGACTTTGGTCAAGTACCAGGCCGTGTTCTAGGTCACGAAGGTGTTGGTATTGTTAAAGAGATTGCCCCAGATGTAAAAAGCCTTAAAGTCGGCGACCGCGTCAGCGTTGCTTGGTTCTTTGAAGGATGTGGCACTTGCGAATACTGTACTACTGGCCGTGAAACTCTTTGCCGTACAGTGAAAAATGCTGGCTACTCAGTAGATGGTGGTATGGCTGAACAATGTATCGTAACTGCAGACTATGCTGTTAAAGTTCCTGACGGACTTGATCCAGCCCAAGCCTCTTCTATCACATGTGCTGGTGTAACAACCTATAAAGCTATAAAAGAAGCAAAAGTTGAACCAGGCCAATGGGTTGTTCTTTACGGTGCTGGTGGACTTGGTAATCTAGCTGTTCAATACGCTAAAAAAGTATTCAATGCTCATGTCATCGCAGTTGATATCAACAACGACAAACTTGCCCTTGCAAAAGAAGTAGGCGCTGACATTGTTATTAACGGCCTCGAAGTTGAAGATGTACCTGGACTCATCAAGGAAAAAACTAATGGAGGTGCTCATTCAGCGGTCGTAACTGCTGTATCTAAAGTTGCCTTCAACCAGGCTGTTGACTCAGTTCGTGCTGGTGGTCGCGTAGTCGCTGTTGGTCTTCCTTCTGAAATGATGGAACTCAGCATCGTGAAAACAGTTCTAGATGGAATCCAAGTCATCGGTTCTCTTGTTGGAACTCGTAAAGACTTGGAAGAAGCCTTCCAATTCGGTGCAGAAGGTTTGGTAGTTCCAGTTGTTCAAAAACGTCCAATAGAAGATGCCGTAGCCATTTTCGACGAAATGGAAAAAGGTCAAATCCAAGGACGTATGGTACTCGACTTCACCCACTAATCTAATAGAAACTTATTTTAAAAGTTGGAAGCTACTTCCAACTTTTTTATATTAAATTTTTAAATAGTGATTCAAAAAAAACCTCTCTTAAAACTTAATATATCAACATTTTCAGATATAAGCTTTTTAATTATTTTATGATAAATAGTTGATTTTTAGATGAAAACGGTTTATACTTATTTAGTCTTAAAGTTTTCTTAAACGAAAACTAAAACAAAAAAGGAGGAATGACAATAATGAGTATCGGAATCATTATTGCGAGCCACGGCGAATTTGCTGCGGGTATTCATCAGTCAGGATCTATGATCTTTGGTGAACAAGAAAAGGTTCAAGTTGTAACCTTTATGCCAAATGAAGGTCCTGATGATTTATACGCTAAGTTTAATAACGCTGTTGCTGCATTTGACGCAGAAGATGAGGTTCTAGTTTTGGCTGACCTTTGGAGTGGATCTCCATTTAACCAAGCTAGTCGCGTGATGGGAGAAAATCCTGAGCGTAAGTTTGCCATCATCACAGGACTTAACTTACCGATGTTAATTCAAGCCTACACAGAGCGCCTGATGGACGCTGCTGCAGGTGTAGAAAAAGTCGCTGCTAATATTATTAAAGAAGCCAAAGATGGCATCAAAGCTCTTCCAGAAGAGCTCAATCCAGCTGAAGAAGTTGCAAGTGCTGCAGCTGCTCCAGTTGCCCAAGCTGCTATCCCAGAAGGAACTGTTATCGGGGATGGTAAATTGAAAATCAATCTTGCTCGTCTTGACACACGTCTCCTTCACGGTCAGGTTGCAACTGCTTGGACTCCAGATTCAAAAGCAGACCGTATTATCGTTGCTTCAGATAACGTTGCCAACGACGATCTTCGTAAAGAATTGATTAAACAAGCAGCTCCAAATAATGTCAGAGCCAATGTGGTTCCAATTCAAAAATTGATTGAGGTTTCAAAAGACCCACGCTTTGGAGAAACACATGCCCTTATCTTGTTTGAAACACCTCAAGATGCGCTTCGTGCAATCGAAGGTGGCGTGCCAATCAAGACCCTTAACGTAGGATCAATGGCTCACTCAACAGGTAAAACAATGGTCAACAACGTTTTGTCTATGGACAAAGATGACGTTGCTACATTTGAAAAAATGCGTGACCTCGGTGTTGAATTTGATGTACGTAAAGTACCAAACGACACTAAAAAAGATTTGTTTGACTTGATTAGCAAAGCCAACGTTCAATAACAAATATCAAACTATAGAAGAATTCTAAGAAAATTTTTCACTTTATTATCATTAAATAGAAAAGGAATAAAACCATGTCAGATATTTCAATTATTTCTGCTGTCTTGGTTGTAGTTGTTGCCTTCCTTGCAGGTCTTGAAGGTATCCTCGACCAATTCCAATTCCATCAACCAATCGTCGCATGTACCCTTATCGGACTTGCAACTGGTAACCTCGAAGCAGGGGTTATGCTTGGTGGATCACTTCAAATGATTGCCCTTGGTTGGGCAAACATCGGAGCTGCCGTAGCTCCTGACGCTGCTCTTGCATCTGTTGCCGCAGCAATCATCTTGATCAAAGGTGGTAACTTTACTACTGAAGGTATCGCCGTTGCAACAGCAACAGCTATCCCTCTTGCCGTAGCTGGACTTTTCTTGACTATGATTGTTCGTACAATCTCAGTTGGTTTGGTTCACACTGCAGATGCTGCTGCTAAAGAAGGAAATATTGCAGCTGTTGAACGTGCTCACTTTATCGCACTTCTTCTTCAAGGTCTTCGTATTGCTATCCCTGCAGCCTTCCTTATCGCTATCCCAGCTTCTGCCGTTCAAGACGCTCTTAAATTGATGCCAGACTGGTTGAATGGTGGTATGGCTGTCGGTGGTGCTATGGTCGTTGCCGTTGGTTACGCTATGGTTATCAACATGATGGCAACTCGTGAAGTATGGCCATTCTTCGCTATCGGTTTTGCTCTTGCTGCCATTTCTCAATTGACTTTGATTGCCCTTGGTGTAGTCGGTGTTGCCCTTGCCTTCATCTACCTTAACCTTTCAAAACAAGGTGGTAACGGTGGCGGCGGAGCTGCGACTTCTAACGACCCAATCGGTGATATCCTAGAAGACTACTAGAAAGGGGAACAATCATGACTGAAAAACTTCAATTATCAAAATCAGATCGTAAAAAAGTTTGGTGGCGTTCACAATTCCTTCAAGGTTCTTGGAACTACGAGCGTATGCAAAACTTGGGTTGGGCTTATTCATTGATCCCAGCTATCAAAAAATTGTACACTACTAAAGAAGACCAAGCTGCTGCTCTTGAGCGCCACCTTGAGTTCTTTAACACTCACCCATACGTAGCTGCTCCAATCATGGGGGTTACTCTTGCACTTGAAGAAGAACGTGCTAACGGTGTTGAAATTGATGACGCTGCTATCCAAGGGGTTAAAATCGGTATGATGGGACCTCTTGCTGGTATCGGTGACCCAGTATTCTGGTTTACAGTTCGTCCTATCCTTGGAGCTCTTGGTGCATCCCTTGCTGCATCTGGTAACTTGGTTGGTCCACTTCTCTTCTTCTTCGGATGGAATGCGATCCGTATGGCCTTCCTATGGTACACACAAGAGTTTGGTTACAAGGCTGGTTCTGAAATCACTAAAGACATGTCTGGTGGTATCTTGAAAGACATCACTAAAGGTGCTTCTATCCTTGGTATGTTCATTCTTGCCGTTCTTGTACAACGTTGGGTATCGATCAACTTCACTGTTAACCTTCCAGGTAAACAATTGGCTGAAGGTGCCTACATCAACTTCCCAGAAGGTCCTGTATCGGGTGCTGAATTGAAAGGTATCCTTGGTCAAGCACTTGGTGGATTGAGCCTAGATAAGATTCAACCACAAACCCTTCAAGGTCAGTTGAACTCATTGATTCCAGGATTAATGGGACTTCTCCTTACTTTCCTTTGCATGTGGTTACTTAAGAAAAAAGTATCACCAATCTCAATCATCCTTGCTCTCTTTGCAGTAGGTATCGCAGCTCGTTTCTTCGGTATCATGTAATCAAGCAACTTAAAAGGAACCAGGTTCTAAACCTGATTCCTTTTTTCTATGCTTTTATACTCTTCGAAAATCTCTTCAAACCACGTCAGCGTCGCCTTACTGTACTCAAGTACAGCTTGCGGCTAGCTTCCTAGTTTGCTCTTTGATTTTCATTGAGTATTATTCAGCCAAGGCACCCATTGGATCCCAAGGTGCAAGTACGATTGGTTCTGCTTCATAAGCAGATTGTTCTTCTGCTGTCAGCAATTCCTTACGAACAACGATTTGATATGTGTATTCGTCCATCCAAGCGTCTGAGGCAACAAAGTAACCATCTGTACCGACCTTGTCTCCCCAAGAGTTTTCAACCTTCCACTTGGTTGATTTGCCATTTTCATCCAAGTCCACACCTGTCAAGACCATGGCGTGGGTCATCAAGCTTTCACTGTAGTCCAAACGTCCAGCCTTGTCTTGAGTGAGTTTAATGTCCATGCTTGATTCAAAGTCATAAACATCTGTCGCAAGGATTCCAGCTTTACGGTTGCTGAGCTGACCAACATCAGAACCAAACCAAACAGTCTCGCCTGCTTGCATTTGAGCAATCGCCAATTCTTTCAATCGCTCCATCGGTACGTTGATGTAGCGAACTGCACGGCTACCAACCACATTTCCCAACATCTCAACTGTGTAAGATTGGCCGTAAGGCTTGTCAGCAGTTGGTGCGTTGATAACAGAAACATAGTCTTCTAGTGGAAGATTGACATATTTCTTGTAAAATTCCTGTGGTGTAATACCCTTTTCGCTTTGGTAGTTGTTATCCTTATCACGATAAGAAAAGTCAAATTTACGTGGTGGAAGTCCTAAAGACATAGCAAGGAAATTAAAGATTTCTTGCAAGAGGTCTTCTTTCTTAGCTTGAACAGTCGCTTGGTTTGCACCAGAAGCAAGCAAGTCACGCAAGATTTGAGCATCTTGGCGAAGCAATTTGTTGAGGATGGCATTTAGCTCACGGCTGCTGCTAGATGAAACAGATTCAGGATAAACTGACTTAGGCACGACACCGTATTTCTCAAAGAGAGAAACTACCATATCCCATTGACCGCCATCTTGTTGTGGTGTTTGAAGTAGGAATTTAACCTTACGGCTAGTTAGGTCTTGGTCTGCAGTCGCAATGACTTGTTCCAAGAACCAGTTTGATTTCTCATACTTGTCCCAGAAGAAGGTATGGGCCTGTGACAACTCAAAGTTTTCCAGTTTGTATTGAGAGATGAGTTTATGGCGGAAGGTGTTGAGGGCCGCAAACATCCAGCAACGACCAGACGCTTTCTGGTTAGTAACCTTGTCCTTGGTCAAATCCAATGAGAAAACAGGTGTATTGTCTACATGACTTTGGCGACGTTCTAGAGCTGCAAAAATTCCGTTGTGGCTAGCAGCATTTTCAATCGCTTGGTATTTGACATTTGCTTCATAGTTGGCAAATAATTTATCAGTAAATGATTCTTGAATCGCGTTCATAGATTCCTCCTTTTATTCTACAGTCTATTATAACGCTTTTCACAAAGTAAGCAACTGAAAAACATAAAAGGCAAGGATATTCTTCCTCACCTTTTTTGAATATAAACCAAATTAAGCAATACTCGCAAGAAGATTTTCCAATTCCTCCTTGGTCAAACGACGCCATTCTCCTCTTTGTAAATTCTCATCCAAAACTAAAGTTCCCATAGTCAAACGCTGTAGATCCACTACTTCCTTGCCACAGTAAGCCACCATACGCTTGACCTGATGAAACTTCCCTTCTGCAATGGTCACTCGGATTTGGCTTTGATTCTTTTCTGTATCTACAGACACAAGCTCCAGTCTAGCAGGCTGACAGGTAAAATCCTTGAGAGGAATTCCCTTAGCAAATGTCTCCACATCTTCTTGGGTCATGATTCCCTTGACCTGAGCCAGATAAGTCTTGTCCACATGACGCTTGGGCGAAAGAAGAGCATGAGCCAGCTGGCCATCATTGGTCAAGAGTAGGAGACCATGTGTATCGATATCCAAGCGTCCTACTGGGAAAACTTCCTTGGTCCGAGCAATATCATCCAGCAAGTCCAGAACCGTTCTGTGCTTGGGATCCTCAGTCGCTGAAATAACTCCTTGGGGCTTGTTCATCATGTAGTAGACAAACTCCTCGTATTCCAGCACTTGCCCATCAAAACGAATCTCATCTCTTTCTTCATCAATCTGCAGTTTAGCTGATTTTTCTTTTTTACCATTTACCATCACGCGCCCAGCCTTGAGCAAGTTTTTGACCTCAGTCCGACTCCCCACAGCGCAGGCAACTAAAAATTTATCTAATCTCATAGAACTATTATATCATATCAAAAGGAGGCTGGTACAATGACCAACCTCCTTTTCGTTTCATACTCTTCAAAAATCTCTTCAAACCGCGTCAACGTTTCCTTGCCGTATGTATGGTTACTGACTTCGTCAGTTTCATCTACAGCCTCAAAACCATGTTTTGAGCTGACTTCGTCAGTTCTATCTACAACCGCAAAGCAGTGCTTTGAGCAGCCTGCGGCTAGTTTCCTAGTTTGCTCTTTGATTTTCATTGAGTATCAGATTTAAGAAATTAACTTCCTCGTCTCCAGAAAATCGCTAAGACAATCATGGAACCTAGTACTGCCGGAATAATGGAAGTTCCTGCTATTATCGGTCCCCAAGTCCCAAAAAGCAAGTGGCCTATAAAGGCACCAATCCAGCCTAGAAACATTTTCCCAAAGCAACCCATGCGTTCTCCACGATTGGTCAGAGTACCTGCTAAAAATCCCACTAGGAGACCAACGAACATACTTCCTATCATCTTGGCTCCTTAATTTGCCCAATTCCCATTACGGAAAAGAGGTACTCGCGTTCCATCCTCACGGATACCATTGATATCCATTTGACTAGACCCAATCATAAAGTCCACGTGAACATCTGAACGGTTAAGACCAGCAGCTTCAAGCTCTTCTTCACTCATCTCTGCACCACCAACGACGCTAGTCGCATAGGCAGCACCGATGGCCAAGTGATTTGAAGCATTTTCATCAAAAAGGGTGTTAAAGAAGGTAATGCCTGACTGAGAAATTGGACTTGGATCTGGTACCAAGGCACATTCACCTAAGGCACGCGCACCCGCATTTTCAAAGACAAGGTCTTTCATGACCTGATCACCCTTCTCAGCAGTAATGTCTACGATTTGTCCATCCTTGAAGGTTACCTTAATGCCTTCAATGATGTTGCCATTATAACTAAGCGGTTTTGTAGAAGTGACATAACCATCTGCGCGACGGAAGTCTGGTGCTGTGAAAACTTCCTCTGTCGGCATATTTGGTAAGAATCCTTCTCCTTGCGCATTGATAGCACCAGCTGATTCCCAGACGTGGTTCTTTGGCAAGCCAAGGGTCAAATCTGTCCCTGGCGCTGTATAGTGAAGAGCTGAAAATTGCTCTTTATTAAGCATATCTGCCTTGCTCTTAAGAATGGCCGCGTGTTCTTCCCAGGCCTTAACAGGATCTTCTTCATAGACACGGCAAGTTTTGAAGATTTGGTCCCAAAGGAGATCAACTGCCTCTTCGTCGCTCGCAGCATTTGGAAAGACTTTCTTAGCCCACTCAAGTCCAGCAGCAGCTGCCACCGTCCAGCTAACCTTGTTGGATTGAGTTGCGATTCGCATTGGCTTCATAGCAAGTCCCATAGCTTTAGCAGAAGCTGATAGCTTGTTAGCATCCACTCCGTTCAAGGCACCTGGATCAGAAGAACGAACCCCAAGACGGCTAGCCTTGTTCTCCAAGAGATAGTTCATCTCAGCAATCTTATATTCTGGCACATTGTCCAAACGTTCCATCGGTGCGTGGAGGAATTTCTCACGGTTGATGACATCATCTGTCCACTGAACAATAACCTCATGCGCACCCAAAGCATAAGCTTCTTTGACGATTAAGTGAGCCAACTCACGTTGCTCCACATCGATAGAGAGAGCCAAAGTGTGACCAGGTTGCACGTTGATTCCATTTGCAACCAACAATTTTGCATATTTTTCTAGATTTTCTTTAAAATTTGGTAAAACCATTTTATTTGTCCTTTTCTATTTTTATTTTTCTTTCAAAGCAGAAAATAATCCTGCCAAAGCAATAGCACCTGACAAGAGTGCTGTCGATAGAAGCATTGTCTGATCAGCAAGTTCCAATTGATACTCAAACACCTTCTCAGCTGGCTTGTCTTCCGCAAAAATTCTTAGTTTCATCTTGAACTCCTTAAAATATCTTAAAATAAATCACTATGACTTCCTGTCCTCAGCAAGTTTAAAAGCAATTCTTCCTTGTCTACTTTATAAACCAAAAGCCAATCTGGCTGGATATGACATTCACGAACTCCTTGAAAATACTTGGATGCCGTCAATTGATGATCACGATATCTAGCAGGAAGTTCTTTTTCTTGAACAAGAAAATTTAAAACTTCTTCTAATAATTCTGCCTTCAAACCACGCTTCATAGCCAACTTAAAATCTTTTTTAAACTGTTTATGATAACGAATCTTAAGCACGTAAGTCCTCCATCAAATCTGAGACTGATTCAAAAGACTGACTCATATTACGATTTTGGTCTAAATCCGTTAACACTTGGAGCAACTTCCGATTCTCGTCTAGTCTAACATCAAAAGGTAAACCCTGATATTGAATAGCCTGACGAAGGAAAATATTGATGGCAGTCGTCATATCCATTCCCAGATTATTAAACACCTGTTGGGCTTGCTCCTTAACCTCGCTATCCAAACGGATGCTCATGCTCGTCTTTGACATACTCTCACCCTCTTTCTATTTATTATTTTAACAAAAATGGCAAGCGATGTAAATACAAAACACATACAACAGACATACAACACCTTCAATAGACAAATCGAATGAGGTTCCCTCTTCAAATATATTGACATAAAAAAGCTGATGTGCTATTCTTTATAAAAATACCCCAAAATACACGGAGCAAAAAGATAATGGACGAAAACTTTAACAATGACTTAGCAAGTAAATTTATGAATGCCATTTTTGATGAGTATCTCTCACCTCTAATTTCAAAAATAGCTAATAAACTAAAAATTACCTATAATGAGGTAAAAATTGATCTAGAAATTCCTTTCCAAGCTTATTTAACAAATTCTTATGAAAAATACAGTAAAATCAAAACGATTATCTACGGAATTGAACCAAAAAAACTATATGATTTTTTTGAAATTCCATTTTTAAAAAAGGGCTCAGACATCATCAAGCCCACTACAACAAAAATACTGACCGATCTCTCAAAATTTTTAATCATTGAAGGTTCTGGTGGAATTGGTAAATCCACTCTCATGAAACACCTTTTTCTAAGTGAATTAAAATTGAAAGACTATATTCCTATTTTTATTGAATTAAAAGATTTCAACGAAGAGGGCCATTTAGACCTTGAGAAATTACTGCTAAAAAAACTAAATCAATTTCATAATACATTCCAAGAAGAATATTTAGATTATGCACTTCAATCTGGATGCTTTTTATTCCTATTGGATGGCTATGATGAATTGTACAGCGAAAACCAAAAAGAATTTTTCAAGAAGTTAAATGATTTTTGTGACAAATATCCTGAAAACCATTATATCCTTTCTTCAAGACCTTATAGCGAATCTGAATTCATTGAATTTCAGCGGTTCACAGTTTTAAAAGCTGTTTCTTTTACTAAAGAACAAGCCATTAGTCTTATTACTAAAATTGAATATCCAGATGAGGAACTTAAAGATAAATTTATACGTGATTTAGAGAGTGGTTTATATGATAGACATAAGTCCTTTGCTTCAAACCCTCTGTTGCTAAATATTATGCTCTCCACTTACAATGACTATGCAGAAATTCCGCAAAAATTACACCTATTCTACTATCAAGCCTTTGATACCATGCTCTCGAAGCACGATGCTACAAAAAGTTATCGACGAAAAATGTTATCAGATTTAAGTTCAGATACTTTTAAAGAGTGCTTTGCAATCTTCTGTTTTCTAACATATCAAAAAGCAAAAACAGAGTTTACCTTCCCAGAGATTGACGAAATTTTTAAAAAATTTCCTCCTCGAATTAAAAACGTTCTCAATATAGGCGATTTTATTGACGATTTAGGAAACGCTCTGTGTGTACTATACAGAGAAGGTAACCGTTATAAATTCACCCATCGTTCTTTCCAAGAATATTTTGTTGCTTATTTTCTAAATATACAAACGGATAGTAAGATGCGTGACTACAGCTTTCTTTTAATAGAATCAGGAAAATTTAGCACTAGTGCAGATTCGGTATTTCCTATGTTAGAGGATATGAGTACTCAGCGCTTTAATAATAATATCTTAATTCCTTTATTAAATAAGTTTGAAGAATCTAAATCTGGTGAAAAAGACTTATTTGAATATTACATTCTCAATTTCCCCGTAAAAATTGAAATTTCTCTAGATTCTGGAACCCCATCTCTTAGATTAGTAGTTTACGAACCACATGATAAACTTCAGCGTTTTGTTTATTATTTTTTTAAAAATACTATTGATTATACTTACTACCGTACAATAGATGATAGTCCCCTAATATCATTTTGTGAAGAGAATTATTTAGTAGGAGAAATTATAGAACCAAAACACCTCATTAAAAACAAAGAATTATTTGACTTATTTAGAGAATCTTGGGTCGGCCAACATACACTCTCTCTGACTCATTATAAGCAGAAGCTGATAGAAGACCTAAAAGAAGAGGATATAGTCTTAGAGGATTAGTAATCTGTAACTATTGTATATTTATGCTTACATTTAAAAAATAACAGGATTATCTGATGTCCTGTTATTTTTTTATTATCAAACATCTCTGTAAAATTGAGGCTAGTCTGCCTTCTTAAAACAACTCATCAAACAAACTGAGCTGGTTATCCTCGGGCATATTGCCAAGAATCCCCATTTCATCCATCTTTTCAACCAAGGTTGATGAGAGTCCGCCACGTTTGCGTAGTTCTGTTTTAGAGAGGAATTCTCCCTCTTCACGCGCTCGCACCAATTGCTTGGCAACGTTCTCTCCCAGACCATCCATAGCAACAAATGGCGGAATGAGGGTATCCCCATCGATAAGGAACTCTGTCGCCTGACTACGGTAGAGATCGAGTTTCCCAAACTTGAAACCACGTTCCCACATCTCATTGACAATCTCAAGAGTTGTATAAAGATCAATTTCCACATTAGAGGCTTCATTGTTCTTCCGTTTTTCAGCGATTTCTTCCATTCTGCGCTTAATAGCATCCAAGCCCGCACCCATGGTCTTGATATCAAAGGCCTTAGCACGGATGGAGAAGTAAGCACAGTAGTAATAAATGGGATGGTGAACCTTGAAGTAGGCCACACGCAAGGCCATCATAACGTAGGCTGCCGCATGGGCTTTAGGGAACATATACTTGATTTTCCCACATGACTCGATATACCACTCTGGCACCTTATTGGCTTTCATGGCTTCGATATAGCCATTTCGTTCCTCTTCGGAAATCTTCAACCACAAGCCCTTACGTACCCGTTCCATGATGGTAAAGGCCATCTTAGGCTCGAGACCAGCATGCATGAGGTAAACCATGATGTCGTCCCGACAACCGATAACAGTTGATAGGTCCGCAATCCCTTGCTTGATTAAATCCTGAGCATTTCCCAACCAGACATCGGTACCATGGGATAATCCAGACAGCTGAAGCAACTCCGCAAAGGTCGTCGGATGCGTCTCGTCTACCATCCCACGTACAAAGTTGGTTCCAAACTCTGGAATTCCCAGCATACCCGTCGGAGTGCCGATTTGCTCAGGTGTTACCCCTAACACATCGGTCCCTGAAAAGAGGGCCATCACGCCTTCGTCATCCATAGGGATTTCATTTGGGTCAATCCCAGACAAGTCCTGCAGTTTCCGAATCATGGTCGGATCATCATGCCCCAGCACATCGAGTTTGAGGACATTCTCATCGATATCGTGGAAGTTAAAGTGAGTCGTTTGCCATTCAGCCGTCACGTCATCCGCTGGATACTGAACAGGCGTAAAGTCGTAGACATCCATATAGTTAGGAATAACAACGATTCCCCCTGGGTGTTGTCCCGTCGTCCGCTTGACACCAGCCGCCCCTTGGGCGAGACGCTCCACCTCTGCATCACGATAAAACTTGCCATAATCTCTCTCATAGCCCTTGACAAATCCATAGGCAGTCTTAGCAGCCACCGTACCAACCGTTCCTGCACGGAAGGCATATTCTTCACCAAAGATATCACGCACATCCAAGTGGGCGCTAGGCTGGTCTTCTCCCGAGAAGTTCAAGTCAATATCGGGAACCTTATCCCCATCAAAACCAAGGAAGGTCTCAAACGGAATATCCTGCCCATTTTTGCTGAGTTTGTGACCACACTTTGGACAGTCCTTATTAGGCATATCAAAACCTGATCCGTAAGAACCATCGGTGATAAACTCACTGTACTGACACTTCCTACAGACATAGTGAGGAGAGAGAGGATTAACCTCCGTAATCCCAATCATGGTTGCAACAAAACTGGACCCAACAGACCCACGAGAACCAACCAAGTAACCCCGTTCATTGGAACGTTGCACCAGCATCTGCGAAGCTAGATAAATCACGGCAAATCCATTCCCCAAAATAGAAGTTAATTCTTTTTCAATCCGCAAATCAACAATATCTGGCAACGGATTTCCATAAATCTCAAAAGCCTTCTTATAGGTCAACTCGGCAACTGTTTCTTCAGCTTGGTCAATGAAAGGCGTATACAAGTCCCCTTTTACAACTTCAACAGGTTCAAAGGTCTCTGCCAAGGCATTTGGATTTTCAATAACCAGTTTACGAGCCAAATCCTCCCCCAAGAAGGCAAATTCATCCAACATCTCATTTGTCGTTCTAAAATGAGCTTTAGGGAGAGGAGCTGGTTGGGCATGTTCACCATGACCAATAGTTCGGTTAATCATCGCCCCCTGACCCAAACTACGGACAATAATTTCACGGTAAATTTCTTCTTCTGGTTCGATATAGTGGACATTTCCCGTAGCCAAAACGGGCTTGCCAAGGCGGTCTCCAACCTCTATCAAACTCTTGATAATAGTCTGGAGCTCCTCCATATCCTTAACCTGCTCCTTAGCAATCAAGGGATCATAGATAGCTGGTGGCATGACCTCGATAAAGTCATAATACTTGGCCACCTCAACCGCTGCATCCACACCTTGGGAAACAACTGCATCAAAAACTTCCCCCTCTGAACAAGCTGATCCTAAAATCAAGCCCTCTCGATGGGCATCTAGAACCGTTCTCGGAATCCGTGGTACCCCTTCAAAATACCTGGTATTGGACAGAGAAACCAGCTTAAAGATATTTTTTAAACCTATCTGATTCTTGACATAAATGGTCGCATGCTTGATCCTAGCTTTTTTATAAGAGTCTGGACTAATCAAATCAATGTTTAGTCTAGCCAAGTCTGTCACACCATGTTTGTCTGCCACCTCTTTGATAAAGATGAAAAGCAGACGACCAGTAGCTTCCGCATCGTAATTGGCCATGTGGTGATGTTCCAAAGCCACACCAAAACGCTTGGTCAAAGGCCCCAAACCATGACGTTTATACTCAGGATAGAGATTTCTAGCAAACTCCAGCGTATCAATAACTGGCTGACTAATCTTTGGAAGACCATGACGCTCATAATTAGCATTCATAAATCCAACGTCAAAGGTCGCATTGTGAGCAACTAAGACTGTATCCTTGCAAAACTCTTGAAATTCTTGCAGAACTTGTTCTAATGGTTTAGCATTTTTAACATGATCATCTGTAATTCCAGTCAACTCCGTGGTAAAGGCTGACAAGGGATGCCCAGGATTGATAAATTCATCAAATTCGGCAATAACATTCCCCTTGTACATCTTAGAGGCTGCAACCTGAATCAAGTCATTATAGATGGCTGATAGACCCGTCGTTTCCACGTCAAAGACCACATAGGTTGCTTCTGACAAGTCCATCTCCACTTCGTTGTAAACGATAGGAACCCTGTCCTCCACAATATTGGCTTCCATCCCATAAATCAGCTGGATTCCCGCTTTCTTGGCCGCCTTATAGCCGTGTGGGAAGGATTGAACATTTCCATGGTCGGTGATGGCAACCGCCTTGTGTCCCCACTTAGCAGCTGTCGCAACAATCTCCTCTACTTCTGGCAGAGCATCCATAGTCGACATATTAGTATGAGCATGAAATTCAACCCGACGCTCACCTTCTGGCATCAAATCTTTCCGCTCATAGTGAACAACTTCCTGCACATCCTGCACATTCATAGTCAAATCGCGTGTGAAGTTATTCATCTCCACATTCCCACGCACTCGGAGCCAAGAATTTTTCTTAATTAGATCAAATTTCTGAGCCTCTTCCTCATTTTTAACCCATTTTTGCATAGAAAAACTTGAAGTGTAGTCCGTCATTTTAAAGTTGATTAAAACACGACCTGTTCTGGTCACTTTTTGCTCTACATCAAAAACAACCCCTTCAAAGACCAGACGATTTTCCTCAGTCGTCACTTCAATCATAGGAGTAATCTCCGCCTTATCCAGCTTCGGTTTGGCTGTAGCTTTTTTAGCTTGAAAATCAAAGGCTTGCTTCTCTTCCGCTGGAGGTGGTGCCATCTGTTCCAGTTGTTCCATAGCACGAAGCGCTTCCTCATTAGCAGCTTGAACAATCTGCTCATTTTCAGTATGAAAGGCTTCTTCCTGCTCTTGAGTCAGCATATCATTCTTCTCTACTTGACAGTTAAAAGGTGGAAAACCAAATTTTTCAAGTTGTTTGGCTAAATTAGGAAGATGATTCTTCTTAAAATGTTCCTTATCAATCGCCTCTGAACCTTCAATAAAGAGTTGATTTCCCTCAGCACGAACTCGCAGATTTTGATAAAGAGATTTAAAACCTTGACTAGCACATGGGCCCTCAGAAAAAGCTTCTCTATAATAGGCTTGCAAGAGTTGATTTGAAAATTCTTGAGACAGAGCCTTGATTTCAAAAATTGCTTTATTACCTGTCTTAGAAAATTCCTCACTCAAACCTTTCTTTAATTCTAAAAAGATTTCAATCGGTAAAACATTAGAAAATACGAAATGAAACTCCCATATCTTACTAATTTTATGAACCACAACTCGCTCAATATCGGCCTGTGCTAAAGCAGGAGCCTGTCTCATTTCAGTAGGTATCCCCAGTTGATTCATCAAAATTTCAAAACTGTTTGACATTCATTTTCCTCACATTATTCTCCTACTATTTTACCATATTTAGAGACATTTTCTAAAGACAAAAGGAAGCCACCAAGTGACTTCCTTCTAGAGTGAGGACTGATTAGTCTTCACCTTTGTTTTTCTTAATGATTTCTTCTTGTACTGACTTAGGTACATCTTCGTAGTGGTCAAATACCATCATGAATGTACCACGTCCTTGAGATGCAGAACGAAGAACTGTTGCGTAACCAAACATTTCAGCAAGTGGAACGTAAGCACGAACGATTTGGCTGTTACCGTGTGCTTCCATACCATCTACACGTCCACGACGAGCAGTTACGTGACCCATAACATCACCAAGGTTTTCTTCTGGAACAGTGATTGTTACAAGCATCATTGGCTCAAGGATAGCTGGTTGTGCTGATTTAGCAGCTTCTTTAAGGGCAAGTGAAGCCGCAATCTTGAAGGCAGTTTCAGATGAGTCGACATCGTGGTATGAACCATCGTAAAGTTTAGCTTTAACGTCAACCATTGGGTAACCCGCAAGAACACCGTTAGCCATAGATTCTACCAAACCTTTTTCAACCGCTGGGATAAATTCACGAGGAACCACACCACCGACGATTGCGTTTTCGAATTCGAATCCTTTACCTTCTTCGTTTGGAGTAAATTCAATCCATACATCACCGAATTGACCTTTACCACCAGACTGACGCTTGAAGAATCCACGTGCTTGAGTAGAAGCGCGGAATGTTTCACGGTAAGATACTTGAGGAGCACCTACGTTCGCTTCAACTTTGAACTCACGACGCATACGGTCAACAAGGACATCAAGGTGAAGCTCACCCATACCAGAGATAACTGTTTCACCAGTTTCAACGTTTGTTTCAACGCGGAATGTTGGATCTTCTTCAGCCAATTTTTGAAGGGCGATACCCATCTTATCTTGGTCAGCTTTAGATTTTGGCTCAACCATCAATTGGATAACTGGTTCTGGAACGTTGATTGACTCAAGGATGATTTTAGATTTTTCATCTGTCAATGAGTCACCAGTAGTAGTATCTTTCAAACCAACGGCAGCAGCGATATCACCTGAGTAAACAGTGTCGATTTCTTGACGGCTGTTAGCGTGCATTTGAAGGATACGTCCAATACGTTCACGTTTACCTTTAGAAGTGTTCAATACGTAAGAACCTGATTGAAGAACACCTGAGTAAACACGGAAGAATGTCAAACGACCTACGAATGGGTCTGTCATGATCTTGAAGGCAAGAGCTGCAAATGGCTCTTCGTCCGATGCTGGACGAGTTTCTTCAGCGTCTGTATCTGGGTTAATACCTTTGATAGCTGGGATGTCAAGTGGGCTTGGAAGGTAGTCAATAACCGCATCAAGCATCAATTGAACACCTTTGTTCTTGAAGGCAGAACCACACAATACTGGGAAGAATTCAACGTTGATAGTCGCTTTACGGATACCAGCTTTCAATTCTTCGTTAGTGATTTCTTCACCTTCGAGGTATTTCATCATCAATTCTTCGTCAGTTTCAGCAACTGCTTCAACCAATTTTTCACGGTATTCTTGAGCTTGGTCAAGGTATTCAGCTGGAATATCTTCTTCAAGGATATCTGTACCAAGGTCGTTAGTATAGATTTCAGCTTTCATCTTAATCAAGTCAATAATACCACGGAAGTCATCTTCAGAACCGATTGGCAATTGGATTGGGTGGGCATTTGCTTGAAGACGATCGTGAAGTGTGCTTACAGAGTAAAGGAAGTCAGCACCGATTTTGTCCATTTTGTTTGCAAATACGATACGTGGAACTCCGTACTCAGTTGCTTGACGCCAAACTGTTTCAGTTTGAGGCTCAACACCTGATTGTGAGTCAAGAACGGTAACCGCACCATCCAATACACGAAGAGAACGTTGTACTTCGATTGTGAAGTCCACGTGTCCTGGTGTGTCGATGATGTTTACGCGGTGGTTGTTCCATTGAGCTGTTGTCGCAGCAGATGTGATAGTGATACCACGTTCTTGCTCTTGCTCCATCCAGTCCATTTGTGACGCACCTTCGTGAGTTTCACCGATTTTGTGGATTTTACCAGTGTAGTAAAGAATACGCTCAGTAGTTGTTGTTTTACCAGCATCGACGTGAGCCATGATACCGATATTACGAGTTTTTTCAAGTGAAAATTCGCGTGCCATGAGGTTTATTTCTCCTATTTATTTTTGATTTCTATTCTATTATAACACGATTTTAATAAAAACGGATAGGCAGGACCTACCCGTTCTCAATGTTTTCATGCTATTGTTGGTTTCAACTTACGAGATGGTAAGTTGAGTTGTAGCTAAGAGCTGATTGAGCTCAATTGAACTCAGGTTAAAAGCTTGGAAAATAGACAAGCTTTCCTAGAATCGTTGATTCCGCGTCAAGCTTCCTAATTTTCAGTCGCTTTTTTAACGCCCTTAGTATCTTATTCTTACCAACGGAAGTGTGCGAATGCACGGTTAGCTTCAGCCATACGGTGAGTGTCTTCACGTTTCTTAACAGCTGCACCAGTGTTGTTAGCAGCATCCAAGATTTCTTTTGCAAGACGGTCTTGCATTGTGTGTTCACCACGAAGACGAGCGATTGTTACCAACCAACGAAGGCCAAGTGTTGTACGACGTTCTGGACGAACTTCAACTGGGACTTGGTAGTTAGAACCACCAACACGACGTGCACGTACTTCAAGTACAGGCATGATGTTTTCCATAGCTGTTTCAAATACTTCAAGTGCATCGTTACCAGTAGCTTCTTTGATTTGCTCAAAAGCACCGTAAACGATTGAAGCAGCTGTACCACGTTTACCATCAAGCATAACGCGGTTGATAAGACGAGTAACTAGTTGTGAATTGTAAAGCGGATCTGGCAATACGTCACGTTTTGGAGCTCTATTTTTACGACTCATTTCTCTTTATCCCCTTTCCTTATGCTTTTGGACGTTTAGTACCGTATTTAGAACGGCCTTGTTTACGATCGTTAACACCTGCAGTATCAAGTGCACCACGGACGATATGGTAACGTACCCCTGGAAGGTCTTTTACACGTCCACCGCGAAGAAGCACCACACTGTGCTCTTGCAAGTTGTGTCCGATACCTGGGATGTAGGCAGTAACTTCGATAAGGTTGCTCAAACGTACACGAGCGAATTTACGAAGGGCTGAGTTAGGTTTTTTAGGTGTCATTGTTCCAACACGAGTTGCAACACCACGTTTTTGTGGTGAAGAAACGTTTGTTTGAACTTTTTTATGACTGTTGTAACCAACGTTCAAAGCTGGTGATTTAGATTTTTCTACTTTTGATTTACGCGGTTTGCGAACCAATTGGTTAATTGTAGGCATCTACATTCTCCTGTGTTTTTTTATTTTTGGTGATGATACACTTGGTGACAACTATCATCTGTGTGTACTTTTGCAACATTTGTCAGCACGTCCCTGTACACTCTTGAGAGACCAAAAGTAAAAAGTACCGTCTATTATTGTAACAAAATTTTCCATTGGTTGTCAAGATATTTTTCTTTTTTATTATTAATTTTAGCTCTTTTGTACTGCCCCCAAAAGAAAGAAAAGGAGGAATAAGTCCCTCCTAAAGTTAGGTATTGTTCCATTCAATCCCATCATTTTTAGCACATAATGTTCAGAAAAATATTATATCATCACAACCAACCAGATTCTTTCGCGATATTAGCTGCCTCTGTTCGATTACCTGCATCTAGTTTCGAAAGAATATTAGTGACATAGTTTCGGACGGTTCCGTTGGATAGATAAAGTTTGTCTGCAATTTCTTGGTTAGAGAAGCCCTGAGCGATTTCCTTTAAAACTGCGATTTCTTGCTTTGTTAATGGATTGGGATGCGTCATCACCACTTCCATCAATTCAGGCGAATACTCCTTGCGTCCCTCTAGGACGGTGTGCAAGGTTTGCATGAGGTCTGCAATGTTTCTTTCTTTTAATACATAAGCATCTACTCCAGCCTTGACCGCACGTTCAAAATACCCAGGACGCTTGAAGGTCGTCACCACAACCACCTTTGTTTCTAACTTTTCTGCTCGAATCCACTCCAAGACTTCGAGGCCTGTCTTAACAGGCATTTCTACGTCAAGAATGGCGATATCCACAGACTCTTTTTCTAAGAGTTGGATTGCTTCTTGTCCATTCTTGGCTTGTAAGACAGACTCTACATCTGCTTGAAAGGCAAGCAACTGGCACATGGCATCTCGTAACATACTTTGATCTTCTGCAACAAGTAGTTTCATCTTAGTTTCTCTCCTTATAAGGTAGTCGAACCTGAACTTCTGTCGGTTGTTTCTGACTGATTACCTTGACTTCTCCCGAAAATGGAAGAACACGATTTTGAACTGTATGGAGCTCATCTCCTTTTATAGAAGCGAAGCCACAGCCATCATCTCTTACTGTTAAAACGAGTTCTTTCTCTGTCCGTTCTAATTTTAAGTAAGCTTTCGATGCTTTTGCATGTTTGATGATATTGGTCACTAACTCAAGCAAAATCATGGAAGCCGTTGACTCCAATTCCTGAGTTAAGCTAGCAGTATCTAGTTGGTTATCCGTTTCCACCTTAATTCCAGCAATTTCTAACATCTTTTTCACAGTCTCTAGTTCGGATGTCAAAGTTCTAGACTTAAGATTTTCCACAATGGTTCGTACTTCACGCATTGATTCTTTGCTAATTTGCTGTATTTCTCTTAATTCCTTTTCCGCCTGTGGATAAGCCTGTATTTGAAATAACTGCAAGGCTAGATCAGTTTTAACACTAAGCATAGCAAAGGTATGCCCCAGACTATCATGCAAATCTTGACCGATACGACTGCGTTCATTTTCAGCAAGCAATAGATTTATCTGGGCATTTTGCCTAGCCTGTGCTTCTTTCAAATCCTCCACAATACGAATCCGAACCAAGCCAAAAGTCATTAAATCGACAAAAGCAAGAATTACAAGCAGATAGAATAGAAACTCAACTTCGATTCTCTGAAAAATCAACAGTTGGCCCACAACAAGGACTTGAGCAAGAAGAAAAGTCCAGACATGTAAAGACTTTAAACTATGTACGCCAAAATGATAATTTAAGAGGTTAGAAAGGAAAAAGAAGAACCAGATATAATTAACAGCAACAAAGGCAGTATTCCCAACTACATAAGTCAGCATGAGGCCCCAATATAGCCAAGATAGGCGCTGGCTCTTAGTTGTTAAAACACCCAAATACGCCACTACAAATAGAATATCAACCAATAAATGCCAGGCAGAAAGCCACCCAGTCACTACAGGTAGAATGGGGAAAATCATAAAAATTAAACTGATCCAAAACATATAATGTATGCTTTTCAGTCTTTCAAGCATTAAGCATTCTCCTTATGACCTTGAAGGTAAATGATCAAACCAAACAAAACTGCTGAAAAAACAAGTAGATAAACTGTGGCTGATAGATTGATGCTACCCTCGTTTAAGAAGGTCTTGAGCAACTCCATCAACTGATAAGTTGGTAGACACTTCCCGATTGCTTGCATCCAGTCTGGAAATAAAGAGATGGGCATCCAGAGTCCGCCTAAAACAGCCAAGCCTAGATAGAGAAGATTGCCCACGACAGACATCAGCTGACTAGAAGGCAAGAGTGTCAAGGTCAAGCCAAGTGCTACAAAAGCTACACTTCCTACTATCAGCAAGAGCGCAGCCCCAATCCAGCTTCCTAAAGGCATATCCACACCTCTGACCAAGTGCCCAACTGAGAAAACAACCAGGATTGAGACCAGATAATCAACCATCATACTTGTTATCTTTGATAGATAATATTCTACCATATTTACAGGGCTATGACGTATTATTTTCTGCCAATTGTTGATCTTGTCGGTATGTAAAACAACTGGGAATGAAAAGATAGCTGTTGACATCATGGAAAAGGCTGTCATGGAGATGAGGTAGTCGCGCATAAAATTAGCTGGCCCACCTGGTGTGTCCTGATACATGCCTGAAAAGAATAAATAGAAGGCCGTCGGCATCCCTACTGACAATAGATAAGTTACTAATTGTCGTTTGGTCAATAGAAATTCTATCTTGTTTAGTGCGATCAATCGTTTCATCTTAGTCATCTCCCTTTTGTGTTTCTTCAAAGATTGTATCCAGCAAACTGCGGTTATTAACTTCGATTTCTTGTATGCTACATCCTGCTCTGACTAACAATTCCCAGAAAGCATCCGCTTCACGTGTGACTACTTTCAGGGCATCTTGTTTTTGTGACCAGTTTTCAACCAAGTTTGACTGCTCTACGACTTCCTTGTAAGCTATAGGAAGGATAAAGTGCTTTTCTATTTCCTCGCTACGCATAGCTAGAGGTGTCGTATCTCGAATCAACTCTCCCTTATTTAAAACCAAAATCCGGTCAGCTGTATGCTCTACCTCTTCAATATAATGAGACGAATAGAGAATGGTAACTCCTTGCGCTTTTAGGTTCCGAACAATTTCCCAAAAACGTTGACGGGTAGAGGTATCCATGGCCGAAGTTGGCTCATCTAAAAAGACTAACTTTGGTCGCCCAATTAAGGTTAAGACAAAAGAGAAAAGACGCTTTTGGCCGCCTGATAATTTTTCTGCCAACTGTTCTTTTTGTTGCTTGTCAAACTGCAATAGTTGATCAATTTCCTGCTCGCTCAAAGGATTTGGATAAATACTTTGAAAGAAAGCAATCAGCTCTTTGACCTTTAATTTCTGAACGATGACATTTTCTTGAGGCAGATAACCTCTAATATAGTCTAACTGAGAACTCGTCACTGACAAGCCTTGGATGGATACTTGACCGCTTGTGACCAGTTTATCTCCAAGCAGACAGTCCAAGAGTGTAGTCTTCCCAGCACCATTGGGTCCAATCAAGGCGACGCATTCACCTTCAGCTACCTCAAAGGAAATATCCTTCAAAATAGCCTTGCCCTTGATGTTTTTATATAGGCTTTCTACCTTAATCATGTTCATGATATTCTCCTTTCAGCCACTCCTCTCCCATAGGAAAGGCGATAAAAATTATAAATCCTAGTCCCCAGGCACCACGGATGAATTGGTGAAGGAAGGCTTGATCAAACCAACCTGTAAACATTTCTACCAACCATACCACTAGTGATAGTCCAATAAAAAGATAGAGAAACGCTTTTTTCATTTTTCAAACTCCTTTTTCACATCTCTGACCAATTTCAAACCTTCTCTGATAAGCCAAGACATCATTCCAAAGCCAGCAAAAAGTTCCCAAGGAAAATGGTAGAAATCCTCATCCAATCCCGAAAACATGAGATAGGTCATAACTCCTGCTGCTACTAAACTCACTGCGATAATCATTTTATTTCTCATTTCTTCTTCCTCCATTTCATACTTCAATTATAGGCTTTTGAAGTTAGCTGAGATAGAAGCTTCTGTCACTAGGAAATATGACAAATGTCATAAAAAATTCTGTTCAAAACAAGCAAGATACACTATACAATAAAACACTAGGTAGAAAAATCTAAGGCGACCTCCTCAAAAGAAATATCAAACCCAATTCACACTATAATATAAACTAATACTTATTTAAAATCGTAATAGCAGCAATTTTTATAACATTGAAACATATATTATAGGCTCAACAGAAACTCTTCTATTGCTTTCTTAAAAATTTGTAAGAATTATATAAAATGAATTACTGAAATTCAAAAAGAGAGAATCAAACTGATTCTCTCTTAATATATATAATATCTAGTTTTAAAAAAAGATACGCTTACTTATCTCTGTAATGAATCGGGAAGACAGGATTCGAACCTGCGACACCTTGGTCCCAAACCAAGTACTCTACCAAGCTGAGCTACTTCCCGAGTTAAATAGAAAAATGCACCCTAGAGGAGTCGAACCTCTAACCGCCTGATTCGTAGTCAGGTACTCTATCCAGTTGAGCTAAGGGTGCTCATTATTTTATGCCGAGGACCGGAATCGAACCGGTACGATCGTTACCAATCGCAGGATTTTAAGTCCTGTGCGTCTGCCAGTTCCGCCACCCCGGCCTCTCTAAGCGAACGACGGGATTCGAACCCGCGACCCCCACCTTGGCAAGGTGGTGTTCTACCACTGAACTACGTTCGCACTGTTTTCTTCTATCTAAAAATGCCGGCTACATGACTTGAACACGCGACCCTCTGATTACAAATCAGATGCTCTACCAACTGAGCTAAGCCGGCTCATTTATTATATCTTAATGCGGGTTAAGGGACTTGAACCCCCACGCCGTTAAGCGCCAGATCCTAAATCTGGTGCGTCTGCCAATTCCGCCAAACCCGCATATATGACCCGTACTGGGCTCGAACCAGTGACCCATTGATTAAAAGTCAATTGCTCTACCAACTGAGCTAACGAGTCTAAAATAACTTACGTTATCTTAACGGTCCCGACGGGAATCGAACCCGCGATCTTCGCCGTGACAGGGCGACGTGATAACCGCTACACTACGGGACCTTTGGGAGTTAACGGGATCGAACCGCTGACCCTCTGCTTGTAAGGCAGATGCTCTCCCAGCTGAGCTAAACTCCCTAGAGCTAAGCGACTTCCATATCTCACAGGGGGCAACCCCCAACTACTTCCGGCGTTCTAGGGCTTAACTTCTGTGTTCGGCATGGGTACAGGTGTATCTCCTAGGCTATCGTCACTTAACTCTGAGTAATACCTACTCAAAATTGAATATCTATTCAAACCAAGAAAACCTCTCGCTTTCATATTCTCAGTTACTTTGGATAAGTCCTCGAGCTATTAGTATTAGTCCGCTACATGTGTCGCCACACTTCCACTTCTAACCTATCTACCTGATCATCTCTCAGGGCTCTTACTGATATAAAATCATGGGAAATCTCATCTTGAGGTGGGTTTCACACTTAGATGCTTTCAGCGTTTATCCCTTCCCTACATAGCTACCCAGCGATGCCTTTGGCAAGACAACTGGTA
>NZ_JPFW01000003.1 GCF_000722705.1 Streptococcus mitis | reverse complement strand
CTAGCGATTCCGACTTCATGTAGGCGAGTTGCAGCCTACAATCCGAACTGAGACTGGCTTTAAGAGATTAGCTTGCCGTCACCGGCTTGCGACTCGGTTGTACCAGCCATTGTAGCACGTGTGTAGCCCAGGTCATAAGGGGCATGATGATTTGACGTCATCCCCACCTTCCTCCGGTTTATTACCGGCAGTCTCGCTAGAGTGCCCAACTGAATGATGGCAACTAACAATAGGGGTTGCGCTCGTTGCGGGACTTAACCCAACATCTCACGACACGAGCTGACGACAACCATGCACCACCTGTCACCTCTGTCCCGAAGGAAAGCTCTATCTCTAGAGCGGTCAGAGGGATGTCAAGACCTGGTAAGGTTCTTCGCGTTGCTTCGAATTAAACCACATGCTCCACCGCTTGTGCGGGCCCCCGTCAATTCCTTTGAGTTTCAACCTTGCGGTCGTACTCCCCAGGCGGAGTGCTTAATGCGTTAGCTACGGCACTAAACCCCGGAAAGGGTCTAACACCTAGCACTCATCGTTTACGGCGTGGACTACCAGGGTATCTAATCCTGTTTGCTCCCCACGCTTTCGAGCCTCAGCGTCAGTTACAAGCCAGAGAGCCGCTTTCGCCACCGGTGTTCCTCCATATATCTACGCATTTCACCGCTACACATGGAATTCCACTCTCCCCTCTTGCACTCAAGTTAAACAGTTTCCAAAGCGTACTATGGTTAAGCCACAGCCTTTAACTTCAGACTTATCTAACCGCCTGCGCTCGCTTTACGCCCAATAAATCCGGACAACGCTCGGGACCTACGTATTACCGCGGCTGCTGGCACGTAGTTAGCCGTCCCTTTCTGGTAAGATACCGTCACAGTGTGAACTTTCCACTCTCACACTCGTTCTTCTCTTACAACAGAGCTTTACGATCCGAAAACCTTCTTCACTCACGCGGCGTTGCTCGGTCAGACTTCCGTCCATTGCCGAAGATTCCCTACTGCTGCCTCCCGTAGGAGTCTGGGCCGTGTCTCAGTCCCAGTGTGGCCGATCACCCTCTCAGGTCGGCTATGTATCGTCGCCTTGGTGAGCCGTTACCCCACCAACTAGCTAATACAACGCAGGTCCATCTGGTAGTGATGCAATTGCACCTTTTAAGCAAATGTCATGCAACATCTACTATTATGCGGTATTAGCTATCGTTTCCAATAGTTATCCCCCGCTACCAGGCAGGTTACCTACGCGTTACTCACCCGTTCGCAACTCATCCAGAGAAGCAAGCTCCTCCTTCAGCGTTCTACTTGCATGTATTAGGCACGCCGCCAGCGTTCGTCCTGAGCCAGGATCAAACTCTCATTAAAAGTTTGAGTTCTCACTCATTTCTGTCACTGACAGATTTATTGTTTTTTCATTGTTCAGTACTATAACCTTAGTTATAGTGCCCTGCACATTGGTTCGTCTTGTTCAGTTTTCAAAGGTCTTTGTCGCTTACTTCTCTCAAGCGACAACTATATTAGTATATCACAGACACTTTAACTTGTCAACACTTTTTTGAAACTTTTTTAATCTTTTTTTCATCAAGTGTTCCAACCGCAACATACCATAGTCCGTACGGGATTCGAACCCGTGTTACCGCCGTGAAAAGGCGGTGTCTTAACCCCTTGACCAACGGACCTGAGCTGTATTTTCAACTCTTACTATTATACAGCCTTTTTCAGACTTGTCAATACCTTTTTCTATTTTTTTCATTTTTTTGCATAGCTTCCTAATGGCTACAGATATCAAACTCTTTAAACACAATACGCAAGTCTCTTAATACTCTTTGACGTCCTCGGAATCGTTCTTCTCTTAAAACGCGATCTAACTCTTCTTGGTGCTCTTTAGTTTGTTTGTTTCTATAATCTCTTAGCGTTTCATGAAAGAGATAATAATCGTCTAGCCAGAGACCTCCCTCGCTTATACGATGACTAATCTCGCCCACTTCTTCATAGGGTTCTTTATCATATCTACGCTTCTGACTTTCTTGTTTACGGAGATAGTCTAGAATTCGATTTCGGAATTTAGTTTTGAAATATTTGCGTAAGCGCGGAATATCTTCTATTAATCCTTCTTCTTTACTAATCAATTCATGTAGACATATCATTCCCTCTTGCTCCCAGTCCGATAACTCCCACAAATGAAGGTAATATTCCTTTCTACACTTATACACAATTCCCTGGACTTCTTCATACAATTCTTTGAGCATAATCTTCCCCTTTCTGTTTACAGTCTATCAAATCAAGAAGCTAATTGGGTTCATTTCATCTATTCTGTTTCCTTTACTGCCTCAACTGCACAAAAAAGAGAGGTCTTGCCTCTCTTTGGGTTACAATTCTGCAATTTGGTTTAGGTTTACTTCTGCAACTGTGTCATTACCAAACATAGAGATAATCATTTTCACTTTGTTATTATCAATTTCTGTAATCTTACCAGTGTAGTCTGCAAAAGCACCATCAATAATACGTACGGTTTGACCAACCTCAACATCGAAATCAAATTCTTGAACAGTTTGTCCCATAGACACCAAAATGTCACGAATCTCTTGTTCCAATAATGGAGTTGGTTTTGATCTGTTCCCGTGTGATCCGACAAATCCTGTAACATTTGGTGTGTTTCGAACAACAAACCAAGCTTCATCCGTCATGACCATTTCTACAAGAACATAACCTGGAAAGCGATTTTCTTCTATTTCTTTTCTCTTTCCATTTTTTTCAACTTGCACTGTTTGTGTTGGAATTTCAACGCGTAGAATATTGTCCAACATATTGTAGGTTTGTGCACGTTGTAATAGATTTTCTTTTACCTTATTTTCATAACCAGAATAAGTTTGTAAAACAAACCACCCTTTATCAAAACTATCCATGATATTTCCTTTCATAAATAGAAGATTTTTAGTGTACTTTCACTACTCTTCTAAAAAATGTTAATAAATCGAATCAAACCTGAAACAATCAACTGGTCAAAAATATAAATAATCACAACAAAGAAAGCAGTGTATTCCATAATAGATCGAAAATCTCTCCAGCTTTCCTTGCGAGTTGGCCATGTTGTGTCTTTAAGAAGTCTAAAAATATCTCCAATAAAACGCATCGCTCTCTCCTATCTCGTTTCTCTGTGTGTAGTGTACTTACCACAATGCTTACAAAATTTATTTACTTCTAGTCGTGTAGGCTTGGGGGTTCCGCTGATCTTAATTGAATAGTTTCTAGAACCACAAACCGCACAAGCTAGGCTTGCTTTTTTTAGTGCCATAACGCCTCCATCTTATCTATTATAACAAGAAAGCTAGGCTTTGACAAGCATCTTAGCGAAATAGATTGACTACCGAATCCCAGATTGTTTGAGCTTTTTCCTTAATCTTCGCATCCGAGATAGCCCGACTAGCCTCATCTACTAGGCTTTGTGCACGACCTCGAATATCAGACAAACTATCATCTGTCTGGCTATTATCATTGGTTTGTACTTGTCTTTTTGTGTTAGCTGGTGCAATTCCATTTTGCTTATAAGCATTTTCAACTGTAAAGGTACTTCCTGGTGTATAAGGTAAAATGGTATTTGCAATATTTCTAAAGACATGGGCTGCACCGTTTGAGGTGGAACCTGCTAGATAGTGATTTTCATCAGTGGTCGGAAAACCAAGCCAGTGACTAATCACTACATCCGGAGTATAACCAATTACCCACTGGTCACTTGTATATTCAGGATTGAAAACTGCTTCAGTTGTCCCCGTTTTCCCCGCCATAACATAGTCTGCAGGCGATGAACTAATACCTGTTCCGTTTGTGAATGTCCCCAACATCATACTAGTCATCTTGTCAGCTACAGCTTTATCAATCACTCGTTTTTGTGAATTTTTATGGCTTGCAATAACCTGTCCGCTAGCATTTTCAATTCTACTAATAAAATGAGCTTCCGGCATTAGGCCTTCATTTGCAAAAGCAGCATATGCTTTAGCCATTTGCAGAGGATTAGTTTCGACACCACTTCCCAAGGCGACACCAAGAACACGGTCGACTTTTTCCATGTTGAGTCCAAATTTTTCTCCTGACTCAAAAGCCTTATCAACACCCAAATCATTAACAGTAGCAACAGCAGGTAGATTAAGTGATTCTGCCAAGGCTTGATACATAGGAACTTCTCGACTCGTTTTGATTCCTGCATAGTTATCAACCTTATAGCTGTCATACTGCATGGTATGGTTATCCAACTGCTTGTTCAAAGCCCAACCTGCCTCAACTGCTGGCGTATAGACAACTAAAGGCTTAATTGTAGAGCCAGGGCTACGTTTTGATTGGGTTGCATAGTTGAAATTACGGAATCCAGTTTTATCATTGTCTGCAACTTGACCGACAACACCACGAACTCCCCCTGTTTTCGGTTCGAGAGCTACACTTCCTGATTGAGCAAATGTTCCATCCTCTGCCCTCGGGAATAGCGATGTATTTTCATAAACAACCTGCATATTGGCTTGGTAGTTTTGGTCCAGCTCTGTGTAAATGCGGTAGCCATTATTTACGATTTCTTCCTCAGTTAGATTATACTTGGAAACGGCTTCGTTAACCACCGCATCAAAGTAAGAAGGATAGCGGTAATCTGAAATTTTTCCTTCATACTTATCGTGCAATTGCGAAGTCATATCAACTTCAGCAGCTTCGGTTTCTTGATTTTTATCAATATAACCCGCTGCAACCATATTTTGCAAAACAGTATCGCGACGATTGGTAGAATCCTCTACAGAATTTAAAGGATTATACAATTCCGGCCCCTTTAGCATCCCTGCTAAAGTCGCAGCTTGATCCAGACTTACTTCTGATGCAGAAACTCCAAAGTATTTCTTGCTCGCATCTTCTACACCCCACACACCATTTCCAAAATAAGCGTTGTTTAGGTACATGGTTAGAATTTGATCCTTACTATATTTTTTTGTTAATTCTAAGGCAAGGAAAAATTCTTTTGCTTTTCTCTCGACAGTTTGATCCTGTGACAAATAGGCATTTTTAGCCAGCTGTTGGGTAATAGTAGAACCACCACCTGAACGACCAGCTGTGGCAATAGCCAAGAAGAAGCGGCCATAGTTAATCCCGTCATTTTTATAGAAAGAACGGTCTTCTGTCGCAATAACAGCATTCTGCAAGTTTTTACTGATGTCAGTCAGTTCAACGTAGGTTCCCTTTTGACCAGACAAGGCACCTGCCTCTTTTTCTTCACGGTCAAAAATGAGAGTCCGAGTTTTCAAGGCATTTTGCAAATCATTGACATTTGTTGACTTGGCTACAGCAAACAAATAGGTTCCGACTAGCAAGCCTGCACTCAAACCTAGTATAACAACGATTTTCGTTAGATGATAGCGACGCCAAAATTTTCTAATCGGACCCACTTGAGCTAATTTTTTTCTATCACTACGAGAGCGACGCAAGCTAGTCGAATCAGAATCCTCTAGTTCGCTTGTTTCTTTTTTAAAAAGAGAAAGAAATTTCTCGAATAATTTATCTAATTTCATGCGTTTATTTTATCATCTTCATCATAGGAAGACAAGAATTTAGCTATTTCCTATCCAAATAGGGCTTTTTTTGTTACAATATCTGTATGAAATTCACATTTACATTACCCGCTTCTTTGCCTCAAATGACGGTGAAGCAATTACTAGAGGAGCAACTCCTCATCCCTAGAAAAATCCGTCATTTTTTGAGAATCAAGAAACATATTTTGATAAACCAAGAAGAAGTTCACTGGAACGAGATGGTAAATCCTGGAGATGTTTGCCAGTTGACTTTTGACGAGGAAGATTATCCTAAAAAGGCAATCCCTTGGGGCAACCCAGACTTAGTTCAGGAAGTTTATCAAGATCAACACTTGATTATTGTAAACAAACCCGAGGGGATGAAAACGCATGGTAATCAACCAAACGAAATTGCTCTTCTTAACCATGTCAGTGCCTATGTTGGCCAGACCTGTTATGTCGTTCACCGTCTAGACATGGAAACCAGTGGTTTAGTCCTCTTTGCCAAAAATCCTTTTATCCTCCCCATTCTCAATCGCTTACTAGAGAAAAAAGAGATCTCTCGGGAATACTGGGCACAGGTCGACGGACATATCAACAGCAAAGAACTTGTTTTCAAAGACAAAATCGGGCGTGATCGCCATGATTGCAGAAAACGAATAGTTGATAGAAAAAATGGGCAAACTGCTGAAACGCATGTAAGCAGATTAAAGAAATTTCCAAATCAGACTACCCTTGTCCGTTGCAAATTAAAGACAGGGCGAACCCATCAAATCCGTGTCCACCTTTCTCATCAAAACTTTCCTATCTTGGGCGACCCTCTCTATAATAGTAAATCAAAGACAAGTCGGCTTATGCTTCATGCCTTCCGACTTTCCTTTACCCATCCACTTACATTAGAAAAATTAAACTTCACTGCCCTCTCGAATACTTTTGAAACAGAATTAAAAAAGAATGGATGATTGTGTCATCCATTTTTTCCACATAAGAAAAGCAAGACCAGAGGCCTTGCTTTTTATCGACTCAAGAATTATTTAGCGATTTTTGCGAAGTATTCAAGAGTACGAACAAGTTGTGCGGTGTATGACATTTCGTTGTCGTACCATGATACAACTTTAACCAATTGTTTACCGTCAACGTCAAGAACTTTAGTTTGAGTTGCGTCAAACAATGAACCGTAAGACATACCTACGATATCTGAAGATACGATTGGATCTTCTGTGTAACCGTATGATTCGTTTGAAGCTGCTTTCATAGCTGCGTTTACTTCATCAACAGTAACGTTCTTTTCAAGAACTGCTACCAATTCAGTAACTGATCCAGTTGGAGTTGGAACGCGTTGTGCAGATCCGTCAAGTTTACCGTTCAATTCTGGGATTACAAGACCGATAGCTTTTGCAGCACCAGTTGAGTTAGGAACGATGTTTGCAGCACCAGCGCGAGCACGGCGAAGGTCACCACCACGGTGTGGTCCGTCAAGGATCATTTGGTCACCAGTGTAAGCGTGGATAGTAGTCATCAATCCTTCAACAACACCAAAGTTGTCTTGAAGAGCTTTAGCCATTGGAGCCAAGCAGTTTGTAGTACATGAAGCACCTGAGATAACTGTTTCAGTACCGTCAAGAACGTCGTGGTTAGTGTTGAATACAACTGTTTTAACGTCGTTTCCACCAGGAGCAGTGATAACAACTTTTTTAGCTCCACCAGCGTGCAAGTGTTTTTCAGCAGCTGCTTTCTTAGCAAAGAAACCAGTAGCTTCAAGAACGATTTCTACACCGTCGTTAGCCCAGTCGATTTGTTCTGGATCACGTTCAGCAGAAACTTTGATGAATTTACCGTTAACTTCGAATCCACCTTCTCTAACTTCAACAGTACCGTCGAAACGACCTTGAGTTGTGTCGTATTTCAACAAGTGTGCAAGCATAACTGGATCTGTAAGGTCGTTGATACGAGTAACTTCAACACCTTCTACGTTTTGGATACGACGGAAAGCAAGACGACCGATACGTCCGAAACCGTTAATACCAACTTTAACTACCATTAGTGATTTCCTCCTTATGAAAATCATGAAATTTTTATTGTGAAAAGAGTAACTTGAATCACTACAAATCACCTTTCAACAAACCTATTATATAACTATTTAAGTTTAATTGCAAGTACGGGCATTGTTTTTCTATGTTTGTTTCTTTTTGGGAGACGATAACCTAGTAACACACTTGACTATTCATAGCGTAACGATTCTACAGGATCCATTTTACTAATTTTACGCGCTGGGAAGTAAGCTGATACATAACCAAGCAAAAGAGCGAAAGCTAGAGTTCCTAAAATAGATAGAGGATTTAATTCAAAAACCTTCGTGATGGATGGGTAAAAGTGATTTACAATCGCATTCGCCAAACTTCCCACCCCTTGTGCAACCAAAAATGCCAGCAGCAAGGCGATCCCTACAATCCAGATAGCCTCGTAAATAAAAATCCCTTTGACATCACGATTTTGATAACCAACTGCCTTCATGACACCTATTTCCTTAGAACGTTGCATAATATTGATGTAAATGATAATACCAATCATGACCGCTGCTACCACAATAGCCTGTGATGAAAGTACAATCAACAATCCCTGAATGACACGAATAAAAGTAATCACAATATCAAGAACCTTCTGTTGAGAAAGAACAGTATACTTCTTGTTTTTCTGCAATTCTTCTGTTATCGCTTTTGTTTGTGATGGATCTTTAAGTTCCAAGATAAAATAAGATACAGCTTTTGTAAATCCAGCCTCTTTCAAAATCGTTTCCATTTGATGAGACGGCATGAAACTGTTGCTGTCCTCCATGTCATCTTCATCATTGATTACACGTACAATCTTCGTTTGAAATTGAGCAGTCTTACTAGCTTCAGCAGCATTTTCTACAATGCTTGCTGAGACTGATTTGCCAATAACATCATTAGCTGTCAGATTGTTTCCTGTCTGTTCATTCCAATTTTTTAGTAAGCTGATTGGAATCGTTAAGCCCTGTTCATTTGTATCAGTATAGAGGGATCCAGCTACCACTTTGTCCTTTTCATTACTACTAACAGAAATACTTGTATCCTCATAGAGACTCACTACTTGAGCATAAGAAGGCATCGTTTGACTCAGATCCATTTCTTGCCCATCTATAGTAATATTTGACATGGTCATCCCAAAAGGACTCTCCAAATATTTAATAGCTTCTTTCCCAACTGTATCCGTGATATAGTTCTTATCGTCTTGGTTCAAAAAGCCTCGTCCAACATTTTTTGTGTTTAAAGCAATCTGAACTTGAGAAGGAATTTGACCTCCATTCGTATTTTCATCAATCATCGAAATCAAAGCATTTCCCAAGCCGAAAGAAATTAAGACTCCTACAAAACCGATTGAGGTTGCTAGCGCAATCAATAAGTTACGCCACTTTCTTTCCATAAAGTTATTTAAAGAAAGTTTGAATTTATTTTTCAATGATAATCCTTTATTTTTTGACTTCTTCAACGACTTCACCATCCTTCATTTTGATAATCACATCTGCATATTCAGCAACTTCTGGATTATGGGTTACAATCAATACTGTTTTTCCTGTTTGGGCTAAATTTTTAAATACTTCCAATACCATTTCTTGAGATTGAGAATCAAGCGAACCCGTTGGCTCATCTGCTACAATCATATCAGGCTGATTTACCAAGGCACGCGCGATTGCTACGCGTTGCTTTTGCCCGCCAGAAAGCTGTTTAACATTTTTAGCCATAAAAGGTTCCATCCCTAAGCTACTTAATTGCTCCTTTGCAATCATTGTCATCTCCCTGTCAGATAAATCTTTGACATAGAGAGGTAGCTTGACATTGTCCAAGACAGACTGATGAGGAATGAGGTTAAAGTTTTGAAACACAAATCCAATGTTGTTTTTACGAAATTGAGTTAGTTCAATCTCTGATAAGTCACGGAGGGATTCTCCTTTAAATTCTAAAACTCCTTCGTATTGTCTATCCAGACCACTGATGATGTTTAGTAAACTGGTTTTGCCACAGCCTGACGGCCCGTAAATCGCTGTAATTTTACCTTTTTCAATCTGCAGGTTTATATTCTTTAAAGCCTGCTCTTGATGTTTACCGTCCAAGGCGTAAAACTTTGAAATACTTTTAATGGATAAAATGGACATTCTTTCCCCCTTGTTTAAAGCTGTTATCATCATACATCGTACTGATAGAAAATTCTTCAAGTTGATTGACCCTATAGGCCTACTACTTAGAATTTTCTCTCTATTGCCTAGTTTGCTTCTGGATGTATATCAAGTAAAATTCATTGTAACAAAAAAGCGGCATTCCCTCAATGACAGAAATGTCACCCCTATATATAATTTAACGATATCTTTCTACATCTTCGCTCCATTCCTTATCTAAACTAACGATTAACTGCTCATTGCCAAACATCCTCGCCATCATTTTTGCTTCTTCATACTTTTGTTTGGCTGTATCATAATCCATCTGAATATAATATTTCCACTCCACCATCAAGACAATCGGTTGTTTTTGAAAATCTCGTGTTTTTTGCCCTATTTTATTTAAGGTCTCGACTGCCCTCTTAAAATAATGAAGCAACCCCATAATCTCTATACAAGTTAAAGAAGCTAACAAGGAGTCTCTAAGTAAGTCCAAACAATCGAACTCTATCTTATCAACCTGAGAACTTAATTTGTCATGAAAATAAAGAATAGTTTCATGCTCAGACTTTTTTATCTCACCCTCGTTTAAACCATCCATTAACTGACAAAGAAAATACAGTCTCAATTTCAACAATTCCTCAGCCCTATATACATCTCTGGATAGTAAGTCTTGAAGACTGTCCTCAATCACACTGCTTCCATATAAGGAATTACTAGTCATTCTCACTGCATCTATTGCTTGAAGACAATCCACTATCATCTTCTCATCACGTGGCAAATCATCATAAAAATTCTCAAAAATCTCATCGAAATATTCTTCCTTTTGTTCCTGCAACTCCTTGTCTCCGTAGTCAGGGTGATGTAAAAGAAAGTACTTTAATTCTTGGTAACGCTTGGGTAATTCCTTATAGTCTGGCATCAAGACGTAGGATGGAATTTCTAATCTATCTGCAATATATTCTAGTGTTTTTATCGTAGGACGAAACTCTCCCTTTTCAATGCGCACCAACTGACGAACGGACAACTCTGACTCATCCCCACAAAAAACTGGACGACTAAGACCTTTCTCCTCTCTTAAAAGTCGCACTTTATCCCCTAACTCATTTATCTTGTTCATTTGCCCCTCGCATGATTATAAAAGATTTGATTTTCAAACAAATATATGCGATTATTATACCATTTTTCAAATAGAATTACAAAAAAGAGACAGGATAACTCCTGCCTCTAGGCTGATAACAATTATTTACGACGTCCTGGTCTTTCTTTGTAACCATAGTAAGAATCTTCGATGATTTCTTGCATATGGTCAACCATTGGAAGGCGTGGGTTAGCTGGTGAACATTGGTCTTCGTAAGCAAGGAAGGCCAATTCACGAGAATGTTCTTTCCATTCTTTTTCATCGATTCCTTGTGCTTTGAAGTTCATTTGGATACCTACGCGCTCACCAAGTTCGTAGACAGCTTTTGCGTAAGATTCCACACCTTCTTCTGGAGTAGAAGCTGGAAGTCCAAGCATGCGTGCGATATCTTGGTATTTTTCATCTGCACGGTAGTAGTTGTACTTAGGCCATGTTGCTGTCTTAGCTGGACGTGTACCGTTGTAGCGGATGACGTATGGAAGCAAGATTGCATTTGTACGACCGTGGATTGTGTGGAATTGCGCACCAATCTTATGAGCCATTGAGTGAGAAATACCTAGGAAGGCATTGGCAAAGGCCATACCAGCGATTGTTGAAGCGTTATGCATTTTCTCACGTGAATGGAAGTCTGCGTTCTTAACTGAGCTTTCAAGGTTTTCAAATACAAGTTTGATGGCTTGAAGTGCAAGACCGTCAGTGTAGTCGCTAGCCATTTGTGATACGTAAGCTTCAGTCGCGTGGGTCAATACGTCCATACCAGTATCAGCAGCAACAAATCCAGGAACTGTCAATACCAAGGCAGGGTCTACGATTGCCACAGTTGGTGTCAATGAGTAGTCAGCGATTGGGTATTTACGGTTGTTTGCTTTATCAGAGATAACGGCAAATGGTGTTACTTCAGATCCTGTACCAGATGTAGTTGGGATTGCGATGAATTTAGTCTTCTTACCAAGCAATGGGAATTTGAAGGCACGTTTACGGATATCCATGAATTTTTGAACAAGGTCACGGAAGTCCACTTCTGGTTGTTCGTAGAAGAGCCACATTACTTTAGCAGCATCCATTGGAGATCCACCACCGAGAGCGATGATTGTATCTGGTTTGAAAGCACGCATGATTTCAGTACCACGGTTTACAGTTGTGATATCTGGATCTGGTTCTACATCAGCAAAGATTTGGTAAACCACCTTATTGCGACGAAGGTCAAGTTGTTCGATGATACGATCAAGGAAGCCAAGCTCTACCATGGCATGGTCAGTAACGATCATGACACGTTCAACGTCACGACATTTTTGAAGGTATTGAATTGAATCACGTTCAAAGTATGTTTTTGAAGGAAGTTTCATCCATTGCATGTTATTTCTCCGTCTTCCGACTTTTTTGATATTCAAGAGGTTAATGGCACTAACGTTATCCCCAACTGAGTTGCGTCCGTAAGAACCACATCCGAGTGTCAATGATGGCAAGAAGGCATTGTAAACGTCCCCGATACCACCGAAAGTAGAAGGTGAGTTACAGATAACACGAATAGCTTTAACAGCTTTACCAAATTCTTTAGTCAATTCTTCGTCAGCTGTGTGGATAGCTGCTGAGTGTCCAAGACCGTTAAATTCAACCATTTGACGAGCCTTAGTAATACCATCTTCACGGCTTTCAGATTTCAAAACTGCGATAACTGGTGACAATTTTTCACGAGTCAATGGCTCATTTTCACCAACTTCTTTACATTCAGCAGCAAGAATGTTTGTTCCTTCTGGAACTGTAAATCCTGCTTGTTCTGCAATCCAAGTTGCTGGTTTACCAACGATGTCAGCATTCAATTTCGCACCAGCACAGTTTTTGCTGTTTGCTTTCACGCCGAAGCAGAACTCTTCAAGAAGTGCTTTCTCTTTTTTGTTTACAAAGTAAGTGTGATAAGATTTGAACTCTGCTACAAATTCATCGTAAATTTCTTTATCAATGATAACCGCTTGTTCAGATGCACAAACCATACCATTATCAAATGATTTAGACATAACGATATCGTGTGCAGCTTGACGGATATTTGCTGATTTTTCAACATAAGCTGGAACGTTTCCAGCACCTACTCCAAGAGCTGGTTTACCACATGAGTAAGCCGCCTTAACCATGGCGTTACCACCAGTTGCAAGGATTGTTGCAATGCCTTCGTGGTTCATCAATGCACTAGTTGCTTCCATAGATGGTTCAGTAATCCATTGCACACAGTTTTCAGGAGCACCAGCTGCGATAGCTGCATCGCGGACGATACGTGCTGCATGAGCAGATGATTCTTGTGCTGATGGGTGGAAGGCAAAAACGATTGGATTACGTGTCTTCAATGAAATCAATGATTTGAAGATTGCTGTTGATGTTGGGTTTGTTGTAGGAGTAATACCGCAAACAACACCGACCGGTTCAGCGATGAGAGTCAATCCTGTCACATCGTCTTCTTCGATAACACCAACTGTCTTAGTGTGGCGCATATTGTTTACTACGTGTTCACAAGCAAACAAGTTTTTAGTTGCTTTATCTTCGAATACACCACGTCCCGTTTCTTCAAAGGCATGTAAAGCCAATTCTCCGTGGGCATCCAAAGCTGCCACTGACGCTTTGGCTACGATGTAGTCAACCTGTTCTTGGTCGAGTTTACGCATTTCTTCAAGAGCAACTAAAGCTTTTTGCACCAAACCATCGACATGCTTTTCAGCAGCGAGTTTCTTTTCCTCTGGGGTCACAGTTTTTTTATCAGCCATATTTTCCTCCATAGCTTTCAAGGATCAAATCCTTTGTTAATTTTTTCACAAGTTTATTATAACGCATTATTTATGTTTTGTAAACAGTTTCATAAACATTTCACAAAGAATTTTTGGTTATTTGTGAAATGTTTCTCATTATCTTTACTTATCAAGTCTTTTCTTCATAGTTTGTGAAATTTATTTCAAATATTTTTTTATTTCACAAACTTGGTTGTAAGATGAGGTGGAAAGGAAAGGATTTACAGGTAAGCGCTTACTTTGGAGTTCTAACAATACCTCCTTTGATAAGGAGGCTTTATTTTTGTTGAAAAACGCCTTGTTTAAAAGTCCCTTCATAAACGACTTCTTGTTCTGTTGTTAGTTTTCCTTTTCCTTCAGCCTGACCATTTACAAAATCACCTTCGTAGGTCCAGCCTTCTTTAGATTGAAAGGTACCTTTTCCGTTGAAGGCTCCGTTGTTGAAACCACCTGTATATTGGTCTCCATTTTGGAAGGTAATGGTGCCTTGGCCATTCATTTTACCACGGACAAGACTGCCGTCATAAACAATCGTTCCATTATTGAGTTTTAAGACACCTTTTCCAGGAATATTTAGAAAAAAGACAAGTACAGCACAGAAAACAATGGCAACTACTGCTAAAAGCTCTAAACGTGGACGAGTCAGATAGACACGATACTTGTCGTAAAAATTCTTAAGATTTTCCACCTTCACTCTCCTTTTCTAAACGTTCTAACCAAGCTTGACACCCCTCTTGAACACGCTGATAGGTCTCCTCAAAATTCCCTGTATACCAAGGATCTGGGACACTTTCAGATGCGAATGAGTAAATCTTATCTTGCAATCCTCCTGGACACATCTGACGTAGGTCAGAAACATTTGAAGCGTCCATTCCGATAATATAATCAAAGTCTTCAAAATCTTCCTTACTAATCTGAAGCGATGTCTTGTTCTTGTCATAAGGAATCTCATACTCTTGAAAAATTCCCCGAGTGCCCTTATGAATCGGATTGCCATGTTCCCAAGAGGAAGTCGCTCGACTTTGGATTTCGTAGTTATCTGTCATTGATTTCATAACAAACTCGGCCATAGGGCTACGGCAAATATTTCCCAAACAGACAAAGACTAGTTTTTTCATCCCATTTCCTTTCTTTTATAGAAAAACGGGAGTTAGTGATCCCGTCTTATTTTTCAATTGCACCTTCGAGTGAAGCAGTTTCTTTCAGCGGTAATACGGTCTTGATAGCGGCTAGTTCAAAAGTCAAGTAAACTCCATCTACATCAAGAACAATTGTTTTCTTCTCCGTATCTACTTCATCGACCGTTCCATAAAGTCCACCGATTGTAATAACTTCATAACCTTTTTGTAGTTTATTCAAGCTTTCCATACGTTTTTGCGCTTGTTTCTTTTGAGAGCGTTGCGTAAAGAACATCAAGCCCAACATAGCCACAAGAATGATTAAAAATGTATATTGTGATTCCATTATATTCTCCTTTGTCTTTCACATAGGACTACTATATCAAATTTCAGCTACTTTTACAAGATTGTACCTTGCTTTTCTAGTAAGAAAAACCAGAGCTTGCGCTCTGATTCTTAGGATTATTTCAAGTTTTGAACAACTTTTACAAGGTTTTCTACAGTAAAGCCATATTCTGCCAATACTTTTGGTGCTGGGGCAGAGGCTCCGAAGGTATCAATACCAAGAACGGCACCATCAAGACCAACGTATTTGTACCAGTTTTGAGTTGCACCCATTTCGACTGCAACACGACGGCGAACTGCATTTGGAAGGATTTCTTCCTTGTAAGCTGCATCTTGTTTATCAAAGACATCTGTAGATGGCATGCTGACTACGCGAACTTTTTCGCCTTGACTAGCCAATTCTTTGGCAGCTGAGACAGCAAGATTGACCTCTGAACCTGTCGCAATCAAGATCGTATCAAAATCTGCTGCATTTTCATAGACAACATAGGCACCTTTAGCAACCTTGTCGAAGTCTGTTCCCTCTTCGACAGTCAAGTTTTGACGTGTCAAGACAAGGGCAGTTGGTGTTTTCTCACTTGTCACTGCAAGGTACCAAGCTGCTTGCGTTTCACGCGCATCTGCTGGGCGGAAAACATTTAGATTTGGCATGGCACGAAGACCTGCCAAGTGCTCAACGGGTTCGTGCGTTGGGCCATCTTCCCCAACTGCAATAGAATCGTGGGTAAAGACATAAGTCACAGGAAGTCCTTGCAAGGCTGACAAGCGGACAGCTGCCTTCACATAGTCAGAGAAGACGAAGAAAGTTCCACCGTATACACGAAGTCCACCGTGAAGGGCCATCCCGTTCAAGATCGTTCCCATTGCGAATTCACGAACACCAAACTGAATATTACGGTTCAAGCGATTAGCATCGTCTTGAAGTCCGTCAGTCTTGATATAAGTCATGTTTGAGTGAGCTAGGTCAGCTGATCCGCCCAAGAAAGTTGGCAACTTAGTAGCTACAACGTTCAAGGCATCTTGGCTCGAGTTACGAGTTGCTTGAGAGAAGCCATTTTCTAAGGCTGGGAAGTCTGCTGGAGTCACTTCAACTGGATCACGTCCGTCAATGATAGCTTCTACTTCTGCAGCCAATTCTGGATGCGCTTCTTTATAGTCAGCAACTAATTTTGTCCAAGCTTGATAAGCTGATACGCCACGGTCTGCAACATTTTCTTTAAAATCAGCATAAACTTGCTCTGGGATTTCAAATGGTTCATAGTCCCAACCAAGCGCTTGGCGAGTTGCTGCAGTTTCATCTGCTCCAAGAGGGGCACCGTGTACAGCATTAGTTCCCTGTTTGTTTGGAGAACCGTATCCAATCACGGTCTTCACTTCAATCAAAGATGGTTTGCCTGAAGCTTTAGCTGCTTCGATAGCAGCATGGATTGCTTCCAAGTCTGTTCCATCTTCAACCAAGGCTGTATGCCAACCATAAGCATTGTAACGGTCACGAACACTTTCTGTAAAGGAATCCTTTGTCTCACCATCCAAGTTGATGTCATTTGAATCATAAAGGACAACCAACTTGTCTAGTTTTTGCAAGCCTGCGTATGAAGCTGCCTCGCTTGAGACACCTTCCATCAAGTCTCCGTCTCCACAGATAACGTATGTATAGTGATCAAAGATATTGTAGCCTTCGCGGTTATATTTAGCTGCCAAGAAACGTTCTGCTTGGGCAAAACCAGTAGCAGTTGAAATACCTTGACCTAGAGGACCTGTCGTAGCATCAATCCCTGCTGTATGACCAAATTCTGGGTGACCAGGTGTTTTTGAACCCCATTGACGGAAGCTCTTGATCTCATCCATACTGACATCTTCAAAACCAGAAAGGTGAAGAAGGGCATAAAGGAGCATTGAACCATGACCAGCTGACAGAATAAAGCGGTCGCGGTTGATCCAGTTTGGTTGTGCTGGATTAATACGAAGTTGTTTTGTAAAGAGACTGTAAGCCATCGGAGCTGCTCCCATAACCACACCTGGGTGACCTGAGTTGGCTTTGTTGATAGCGTCAATACCTAGAAAACGAATTGCATTAACAGATAGATTTGACATAGAATTTCCTTTCTATTTGAGGTGATTATTGAATCACACATTCTATTTTACTATTATATGAAAAAATACATAGAATAGCAATTAAACAATTCGACGCTAGATAAGTCATCTATTTTCTACCCTCTAGTCGCTTGATAATAAGGAAGTAAGCGCTTATAAGCTTCATCTAATTTTTCTAAAATCACTTCTAATGATTGATTTTCTATAAAAGAAACATCTGCTTTAACTAACACTTTACGGACTTCCTGATTGGATAGTTTATTTCTTAAAATTTGACGGTTCTCCTCAGTAGCCTCCCACCGTTGACTTTAACCATCACAGTAGGATAGATAATAAATCCCTTCTACCACTGGAACTTCTAGGACCTTGGCCTGCTTGCCTAGAGTTTGCACATCCTTCTTACGCTCGATGAAACTGACCTCTAAGGAAATACCAAAATCAGAAGACTCTCCATACAAACGTAAGGCCATCATAGGTTCTGTCACTTGTCCGTCTCTCTGTAAATAAACCCAAAAATGTGGTCGCAAACGCTGTGCCTGATTCATCCACTGGCTAGTCTGTTGGAGTTGCCATTCTGGATGACTTGCTTGAAAGGTTTTGGCCAATTCTGTGAAAGCCTTTCGGGTCTCTTGACCTTTATGACGCAATTCCAGCATCTTCTCTCGCTCTTCTCCCGCTTTATCAGGATTACGGTACTGGAAACCAGCAAAATCTAAATAGTCTCTTATCTTATTCAACATCCGTTCAACCTCCTCTAGCTAGCAAAAAATCAGGATAAACCTGATTTTACTTATTCTGTATCTACAACGACATAGCGATTTGGCTCGTCACCTTCAGAGTAACTAGTCACACCATCCATACGTGAAATAATACGATGGATAATCTTGCGTTCGCTATTCGACATTGGATCTGTCTGATGACTTCGCCCTTCTTCTAAAACACGGGTCGCCAATTTTTGAGCATAGGTCTGCAAGACTTCTGCACGGTGTTCAACATAATCATTGACATTAATAGTAATGTAGAAGGTTCTTGAATAGCGGTTATATAGATAATTTTGAGCCAATAACTGCAAGGCCTTCAAAACTTTACCATGATAACCGATAATACGCCCTGGCTCATTTGTATCAATTTGTAAATTGATGCTACGACGGTTATAGTCATTTGAAATCGTCGCCTCAACGTCCATATCATCAATAATCGTTTGAACATACGTCGTTACTTCCGTAGCTACTTGTTCAATTTCAAAGCTCGCTTCAACCTTTAAACCCAAATCTTCTAATTCTTGACTTTCAGTTTCTTCAGCTTGAGTCTCAACAATAGGAGTTTCTATTTCTTCTCCTAGGTCAGCTTCTTCAAGCTGTAATTCACTTAAAATATCAATATGCCCTGTTTCCTCTAAGATGGTGCTAGCATGTTTATCATTTTTCAAGATTTCAGCCTTAACTTCATCAGAAACTCCTTGGCCTTCTTCTTCAATCTTTTTAATTGCTTCTACAACATGACCCAAATCAACGGTTGCTTCACTGACTGTTTTAACTGGTTCATTTTGTTCATTAATTTCTTTAGGAACACCCTTTACAGCTTGTTGATTTGCTTTAATGACAGTTGTTTCACTAATAGCTTCAATGTCAACCTGGGCTGGTTTTTTACCAAATAAACCAAGAAATCCATTTTTTTCACGAGAAATGACTTTGATGTGAGCCTTCATTCTTGGAATATCTAACTCTTTCAATCCTTTCTGGATTGCTTCTTCAACAGTTGAACCTGTAAATACTACCATTACCAGATTCCTCCTTATTATTTCGTTTTCTGAGCCTTTTTCTTGGCTTTTCTTTTTCTATTTTCCAAATCTTTCTGTGCCTGTACTACGGCCTCGCGTTCTGCGATAATCTTGAATGGATTGTTCAAGAAATAAGTTTGCAAGACTTGATAGGCATTGGACACTGCCCAATAGAGAGCTACCCCGCTCGGAGCATAAACCCCAAAGACAAAGATCAAGACTGGAATCCCGTACATCATCGCAGTCGTAGCTCCATTACGCTCAGATAAGGCTTTATTGGACAACCAAGTACTTAAAAAGGTGAATACTGCTGCTAAAATCGGAAAAACAAGGGTTGTATCCACACCACCAAGGTTAATCCATAAGAAATGACCTGTCTTCAAAAAGTCAACTCTTGATAGAGCTTGGAACAGGGCCAAGATAAGCGGCATCTGAATCAAAATCGGCCAAAGAGAATCTGAATGTCTGACACCCAATTCTTTAAAGACTTTACGCATTTCCTGCTCTAGCTTGGTTCTGCTTTCCATATCTCGACCTGGATATTGTTCTCGAAGCGCCTTAATACGTGGTTGAGCTTCCTGCATTTTTCTGGACGCTACCATTTGCACTTGAAAGACTGGCAAGAGTACTGTACGAATCAAGACCGTAAAGAGAATAATCCCCACTCCGATACTGATATCAAACGATAAGAATCGAATGATTTCCGCAAAGAAGTAAACAAATTTACTCCAAAAATCAGCCGAATCGGCTGTAATATCACTAGTTGTCCCATTTGTTGCACAGGCTGTCATGATCAATAAAGACAGTCCTAGCAAACTAGTCAACTGTAGTTTCTTTTTCACTCCCATTTCCTTCCTGGTAAATCTTTGATAATTTTAATACGTGGAGTAGATTTTTCTCCATCTCTGCGTATTCCAAGGTTTCGACCCCTTTCCGAGCAATGACAACAAAGTCTACATTTTTTACCAGACTCCCTTTTGCATCCTGGATAATATGTCTGATTCGTCGCTTGATTTGATTTCTAGTAACCGCATTCCCCAGTTTTTTGCTAACTGATAGACCTACTCGAAAATGGTTTTTCTGGTTTTCTAATTGGTAGACCACAAATTTGCGATTAGCAAAACTTGTCCCCTCCTTGAAAATCGCCTTAAAATCTTTCTCTCTTTTTACACGAAAGTTTTTCTTCAAAACTCAACTCCATCTATTAAATTACTACTATTATACCATATTTTTCAAAAAAGCCAATCATAGCAAGGTTTTGAACAATTTCATCAGAAAAAGAAGCTGGAAAAATCACTTTTCCAACTCCTTGTACGGAATATTTTTTCTAGTTTTACTTATTTTTTCAAACGTTCAACGTCACGGGCAATGACTAATTCTTCATCTGTTGGAATAACCAAGACACGGATTTTAGCTGCCTCTGTTGAAATGTCTCCTGTCACACCGAAGACGTTCTTTTCTGGGTCAACATCACAGCCAAACCAAGAAATTCCTGAGATAACATCCTTACGTACATCGGTTGCATTTTCACCTACACCAGCTGTGAAGATAATAGCATCTGCTCCATTTAGGACTGCAAGGTACTGCCCAATATGTTTTTGGATACGGTCAATATAGATTTCATATGCTAAGGTAGCATCATGGTCTCCTGCTTTTTTAGCAGCAATCACATCACGCATATCACTAGACTTGCCTGAAACACCCATAAGTCCTGATTCACGATTGAGAATATGGCTAATAGCTTCTGGAGTATTAAAGTCCTCTGTATATTGCATTAAATAAGGAATGATAGCTGGGTCAATATCCCCTGTACGAGTTCCCATCATCACACCGCCAAGTGGAGTGAATCCCATTGAAGTATCCACAGATTGACCACCCTTAACAGCTGTAATAGAAGCACCATTACCGATATGGCAAGTAATCAATTTCAAGTCTTCTAATGGACGTCCCAAGAGTTTTGCTGCTTCTCCTGCTACAAACTGATGGCTTGTACCGTGAGCACCGTATTTACGAACCTTGTTTTCTGTGTAATATTTTGTTGGTAACGGATAGCGATAAGCTTTCTCTGGCATACTTGTGTGGAATGAAGTATCAAAAACAACTACACTGGTAATGTCTGGTAATAATTCCTTGAAGGCACGAACACCTGCTGCATTGGCTGGATTGTGGAGAGGAGCCAACAAACTCAACTCTTCAATTTTTTCTAAAACATCTCCCTCAACAACTGTTGATTCCTTGAAATATTCTCCACCTGCAACAACACGGTGACCAACACCAGTAATCTCATCATAAACCTTGATAATATCGAAACGAATCAAGTCATCCAATAAAATTTTAACAGCTTGTGTGTGATTTTCGATATCTAAAATTTGTTGTTCAGAACGACCATCAAATTTAACAGTTGAAATCGAATCTTTCAAACCGATACGTTCAATCAAGCCTTTGGCTAATACTTTTTCCTCTGGCATTAAGTATAATTGCCATTTTAAACTTGAGCTTCCTGCATTGATTGCAATTGTTTTTGTCATAATAAGACTCCTCTTTTAAGCGTTTTCATCTATTATAACAAAATCTATTTTATATTTCAGTACCTTGAGTCCATTTTTGAAAATTTTCTTTAAATTTCATTAGAACACTTGCGTCTTGCAAGCTAGCAAGTGGATAAACAAAGGGTTCTACTGTTATGTCAGTTTTCTTTTGTAAGATAAAAATCGTCTTAGATTGTTTAGCACTAGCAAAGAGATTTTCAGGTAGACTAATCATGGCAACCAGACTTGCCTCCTCTTTCAACCATCCTTTCAACAAATCACTTTGAGGACTGGTCAACAAATCACTCGGAGCTAGAAAAATCGCATATCCATCTGACTTGAGGTACTTAAGCCCTTGTTCCATGAGCAAGTGATGGGCGTAGGTATGTTCTTGACTAGAAGCAACTTGATGGCGCGCCGCAACGGCATCATCAGGATAATAGCCAACAGGCAAGTCGCTGATGACCACATCGCTTTCTTTGAGCATTTGTGGACGAACGGCATCTCCTTGGACAAAGCCAGCCTGCAAACCAATCACATCTGCCATGCTAGCTGCCACATCAATCAGCAAATCATCTACTTCCATTCCCAAGTAATCCACTTTTTTATCAAGCGAAGTCAAGAAAGTAGCGCCCAGAATTCCCATCCCAGAACCCATTTCGAGGATAGTGATCCCCTCCTCTTTAAACAACTTTTCCACAATAAACACCAAAAGTAAAGCAATAGCATCTGGTGTAAACTGGTGATTGGCCTGTAGGGGCTCTGTCTGTCCAGCTTTCATCAAGAGAAACTGGTAGGTCTTGAGCCATTCTTCTTTGCGAAGTGCTAAGCGTTTAAGAGCCTGATTGTTCTCTTTGACCTGATTTAGCTCAGTTCCACCATCCAGATAGATGCTGTTTTGCTCCACCAAGGCGTCATAAAAGTTGGTCGCCAAATCACTTTGGATGACTTGGACATTCTCTAGTAAATACGTATAAGCTTGTTCAATTTTTTCAAAATCCATATTCCTATCTTATCAAATTTCCCTTCTTTTTTCCATCCTTATAGAAAAATCACTCCCTGACTAGGCGAGTGATTTTTGAGCTACTGTTAAAAAGAGTTCTGAGTAATTTCCTTGAAACAAGTCTTCAGCACTATAGAGAATCTGACTATGCACAGATGAAAAACCATGCTCCATTAGCTTGTTTTCCAATGCAGACAATTCAAAGCCGTGATGGTTGGCCTCCGTCTTGGTAAAATCAGCAATAAGGAGTTGTCCATCTTCCTTCAAATATTGATGAAACAGTGAGAGGGCTGTATCCAAATCAGACATATGATGAAGAACCCGACTAACAACAATGAGATCAAACTCTTGCTTCAAGGGATTTTGCAATAAATCTTGTTCCAAAAACTGGATATTCTTGATTGCTTGCTGTTCCGCTTTCAAACGAGCTTGCTCCAGCATTTTCTCAGAAATGTCTACAAGAGTGACAGACTTAGCCTGCTTGGCTAGGGGCAAGGCTAATAGACCCGTCCCTCCACCAAAATCTAGAATTTCTTTGTCTGATAGAAGATCAAGCTGTTTGTCGATAGCTTGATAAACCAAGTTTGCTAGGAAGATATTTTTAGGTGAATCAAAAGTTTCTGCTTTGTGGTTAAAATCATGTTTCATGCTTTTAGTTTAGCACAAAGTATCTTGATTGGCTAGGAATTATCTTTCTTTTCAGGCTTCTCTTCTGATTTTTTCTTCTCCGCTTTTTCGCTTGAATCAGTCGTTGCCTCTTTCTTTTCATCTGTTTTCTCTTCTCTGATTTTGACTGAAGGAAATAGGAACTCATATTGACTCTTAGGCGTACGAACCCTTGTCACCCAGCCTGTTTTCTTGTTTTGATAGCTTACCTGACCTAGATTAAAGATCTGCTCCCCACTTTCTTGCTCGGCTTTATCCTTGGTTCGTTTAGCCATGGCAAAAGCGATTAACTTTTCTTTATTTAAAGCATAGTCTTGATAGTGGGCGACTTGTCGGTTCAAGTAAAATTGTAACAAAAGGCTAAAAATGGCTGCCATGGTGACTGCATAGAGGAGAACACCTGCCTTAACTTTTTTCTTTTTCCACACGATAGATGAACTCCCTTTCTAAGCCTTTTTGGAACTGGAAACGAAAGCGAATCAGTTGATTTTCCTCTGTAATCTGTGCGAATTTGAGGCCATAAACCATAGGCTGATAACCTCGCCCACTGGCATCGGTTTTCCGAAAATCATCTGATTTAGACTTACCTAGAGAAATATCCTTGCCATCCTGCTTCATATAGAGACGATTACCTTCCACTTTTTCGAACTGCGAACGGTCTAATTCTGCCTCCAGTTGATCCACAAACAAGAGCCACTCTTTTTGCTCACTTTGTTGCTGGTAGTGAACTTCTGAAATGAGGAGCTGACTCATGGCTTGAAAGAGGAGTAAGCTTCCACTGATGACAATAAGGGCAATCAGGGATTCCAACAAGGTAAAAGCCTTGACCTTATGGCTCTTTGATAGCCAACAACTGTTCTGAACCATGGTAGACCTCCAATCCCTTTTCACTAGAAAACACCTGAATCTCAACTCCGTTGATGTTTACCTGATTTTGACCTGTCTGCAGGACCATCTTAGCTACACGCAAAACTTCTTCCTTTTGCAAGATTCTTGCTTCTTCTTGTCTATTTTTCTGAATTTGTCCCAAAAGAAGGATCGCAATGCTGGCAAAAATAGCTAAAGCGACTACTGCTTCCAGTAAAATCACTGCCCTAATTTTTTGTTTCCTTAATACGTTTAATTTTTCCATTTCCTAGATATAATTGATAACGAATCGCTCCTTTACTGGTCTGAAATTCAACCTTAGCCAGGGACGAATTGCCCCCAGCTCGGTCAAATGTAATACTTTGTCCTGATGGTGCCTGAATTCCTTTAGGAACTGTCAACTTTTGGCTGCCATTACTGATCGTCTGCCCATCTAAGTTTAGACTAGTCTTTTGCTGACTGGCTATACTGCGTTTTTGGGTTTCCCGATAGAGTTCTTCAAACTCCATAAAGAAAATCTGCTCCTCTACCGCCGCAAAAGTGGACTGTACAGAGCCTGACAAGCCCAAGGCAAGGATACTCACAAGTCCCAAAACCAAGAGACTTTCCAACATGGTAAAGGCCTTAATCATTGACTTTACGATTCGCTCCTCCATTTTTATCATGGTATTCTTTATAAGCTTTAGCCTGTTCTTCTGTGATGCGTCCATCTGCTTGTAGCTTGCTTAGGCTAGCATCTTCATTTTTTTCCAAACTATAAAGCTCTGCCTGGCTTTCCACCACCTTGACAACAGCAGCTTTTCCTTTGTCATTGACCGCCTCTTTTTGCTTGGTCAAATTAGGTACAAAGAGCAAGAGAAGCACGCTGATGATTAAAAGGACCACCAACATCTCTACCAGTGTGAAAGCTTTAACCTTAGCTTTTTTCAAGAATGTCATCATTTTTTTCATTTTAAAAATTTACCTCCATATTTTGATACATAGGCATGAGCATTGCCGCATAAAGTAAAACGATAATCAGAGCCACAAAAATAAAGACCAGTGGCTGCACCAGATTCATGGTACGATTGACTCTGGTAAAAAAAGATTCCCAAGTTTTTTCAGCATAGATTTCCAACTCACTCCCCAGCTTAGACTTGACTTCCCCATACTCGATGATGAGACTCAACTCCTTTTTAAAGAAAGGATAGGTTCCTATCGTCTGAGAAAATTCCCGACCATTTTGCAGAGCTCGAGCTAGATCTTGACCGATTTCTTTAAAGAGCTGAGAGCCTTGTTCCTGCATGATCTGAAAAATCTGCGTCAGCTCCATCCCCTGCGAAATCATATTCCCCCATTCACGCGCGTAATAGGCTGTCAAATAGGTCTGAACAAAGATTCCAAGAAAAGGAATGCGTGCTAAGATAGAAAAGATGCGCATCTTAGAACTTCTTTTATAAAAAGTGAGTGCTAAAAGGACACCTACTGAGACAAACCCTACCATTCCTAGAAAAATTTGTGGCAGATTACCGATAATTTGGGTGGCAATATTGCTACTATCCAGTTGGGGTAATAGATAGTTCCGTAGCCCCAGCATAATTAAGAAAAGAAAACCCAGCAAAATCAAGGGATAGGTCGCTACTTCAATTAATTTTTTCTTGACCTTAGCTAGATTGTCTAGATACTCTTCTATCTTTCCCAAACTCAGGTGGAGATTTCCATGGACTTCCGCTAGGGATAACTGAGTGACAATGGCACTTGAAAAGCCCAAACTTTCCATCATTTCTGAGAATGATTTCCCCTGAGACAAACCTGTACGCATCTGGGTCACGCACTGCTTGTCCAACAAGGCACTCCTATCTAAAAAGGAGATAGTCTCCACCAGATGAAAACCGCTGGAAAAGAGATTGTTAAACAAGGTGATGATATTTTTTTGCTTAGCTGTAGCTAATTTTTTCCGTTTCAGCCTGAAGACTTGTGATATGTCCATCTTTAAGAAGCTGGTCAATCTGCGCATTCCAGCTAGTCGACTGGTGTTCTTGATAGTCTTTGTTTGCAAAGTCAACGATTCCTCCTCCCCCGATTAATCTCTGGTAGCAGACTCCTTGCAGAACGACCGCTAATTCCTCCTCACTCACACCCAACTCCAACAGGCGTTCATAAACACCTCGGATACTCTTGGCATGAATGGTTGAAAAGACTGTCGCACCTGTCAAACTGGCTCTGACCACTGCACGCGCCGTCTCGCTGTCCCGAATTTCTCCGATAATCAAGAGGTCTGGCCGATGACGCAAAGAAAGTTTGATTAGATTTTCATAGGTTAGCCCAATCGCCTCATTCAACTGCAATTGGAGCATGTCGTCCTGCTTGATCTCAACTGGATCCTCAATAGACATGACTTGCTGTCCTTTAAAGAGGGACTTGGCCAATTCATGCATCAGGGTCGTCTTACCACTGCCGACTGGACCAGCAAAAAGATAGAGTCCTCGTTGCCTGTACTGCTTGCCCAGTTCTTCAATATCCTGAAACCAAAAATGCAATTCCTGCTCCTCATCGTGCAACAAGCGAATAACTAAACTCTCATGCCCCCGATAATCGCCTACGGTAGATAAACGTAGGGACACCATCTTCTGGTCATATTCATAATCACAGGAACCAAGCTGACTACGTCGCTTTTCTCCCACATTCATACCCGCCACAAACTTAAAGTGACTGATGACGGCCGCAAACTTTTCAAAATCATAACAACCAATTTTACAACGCTCGTCTCCTATCCTCATATGAAGCTCATAGGCGTCTAACTTAGGGACAAAATAAATGTCTTGCGCCCCTTTTTTCCGAGCCGAACGAACGATTTCTTGTGCAATTTCTTGAACCATACTTACCTCCTCACCTATACTATTCGCAAAGATTTGGAAAAAATAAAAAAGCAACTCCAAAAAAGTTACTTTTCTCTATCTTAATTTCATACGGCAAGAACGGTGTCTTTCCTGACCTGTTTGTTTTTCATAGCCTGGACGTAATTTTTCGTCTGGGATAACCTGCTCATCCTGCAAAAGAGCCAAAGAATGGTATTGTTGTAAATACTCGTCACATTCATCACACCAGCGTTGGTCTTCTGGATCCCAAAAAATGGTCATCAAGTCGCTTCTGCTTTTATAAAGAGGGGATTCTTGTTCCAATCTAAACCAACAAGTTTTGTAGTATTTGAGAGCATCATAATACTGGTCAAATCTCTTACTTGCTACAATATCTTCTTCCCAACCTTCTAAGAACCACCAGGGTTCAAAATCTCCGTACATTTCTATAACACGATACATATTCATTCAATTCCTTTGTATCGTATATTATAACTAATTCCATTAAACAAGAAAAGAAATATGCTCATTTCTTAATTTTTCGATAAAAAATCCAGCCATCTGATGGATGACTGAATTTCTATTTACTTATATGATAAAAACTTTTTGTTTCTTAAGCTTCTGAGATATCGTTTTCGATAATGACTTTGATTGCATGGTGGTCTGCTGCCTTACTGAAGACTTCATAGGCTTTTTCAATTTCACTTAGTTTGAAATAATGAGTTACCAATTTTTCTGGTTCAATCTTATGAGTTTCAAGAGCTTTCAACAACTGAGGTGTTGTATTTGTAGATACTAAACCTGTAGTGATATTGATATTGCGGATCCAAAGTCTATCTAACTCAAACTCAACTGGTTTACCGTGTACACCACAGTTAGCTACTGTTCCGTCTACACCGATAATCTTTTGACAGAAATCAAAGGTTGCAGGAATACCAACAGCTTCGATCGCAACATCTACACCACGGCCATCTGTCAAATCATAAATTTCTTTAATGGCTTTTTCAGGGTCTGAAGAATTAACCTTATGAGTTGCACCGAATGATAAAGCAGTTTCCAAGCGGTTATCATCTAGATCCACCATAATCAATTTAGCTGGTGAGAAGAATTGAGCTGTCAAAAGGGCTGCCAATCCAACTGGTCCTGAACCAATAATCGCAACGCTACAACCTGGTTCCACTTTCCCTTTTAAAACACCAATTTCATAGCCAGTTGGTAAAATATCTGACAACATAACAAGAGCTTCATCTGATAAAGATTCTGGTGTATGATATAGAGTATTGTCCGCATGAGGAACACGTAGGTACTCAGCCTGCGTACCATCAATCAAGTGACCAAAAATCCATCCTCCCTCATCCTCACAGTGAGCATAAATCCCTTTTTTACAGTGGTAACATTTACCACAGGCACAGACACAAGAAATCAAGACCTTGTCGCCTTTTTTGAAGTTCGAAACTCCTTCTCCAACTTCTTCAACAATCCCAATCCCTTCGTGACCAAGAATGGTACCACTTTGGCAAGCGGGAACATCCCCTTTGATAATATGGAGGTCTGTTCCACAAATAGTAGTTTTTACGATACGCACAATAGCGTCTGTTGGCTTGCGAATCACTGGTTTGTCTACATCAACAAAAGAAGCAAGTCCTGGTTTAACATAAGTATAGGCTTTCATAAAGCACTCCTCCGTTTTTTTATTTGTACTATTTATAATATAATTGTAAGCCTTTTTAATTGTTTGTTCAAGCTTTTTTGTGATATTTTTAACTTTTTTATTTACCAGTAAATTAATATAGATAAAAAAGCAGAAGCTAATCTCTAACTTCTGCCTTCTCTCTTATGCTTGATAACGCTTCACACCATCTAGATACGTAGCCACCAATTCCAAATCTTTATCTAGTACGATAAAGTCAGCGTCGTAGCCTTCACGGATTTGACCACAGACATCGTCAATATTAACAGATTTAGCTGGGTTAAGGCTGGCCATCATGACTGCTTCGTGTGGATTTGCAATACCCCACTCGACTACATTTCTCATACCATCTTTAAGCTTGAGGATAGAACCTGCCAAATTACCAGTAGATTTGAGACGTGCAGTTCCATTTGCTACTACAACAGGGAATTCTCCCAACATATAGTCACCGTCTTCAAGCCCACCAGCTGTCATACAGTCCGTAATAAGAGCGATGTTTTCTGTCCCCTTTTGCTTAAGTAAAATCTCACAAGCTTTTGGATCTACGTGGTAACCATCACAAATCAATTCTGCGTAAGTATGTGGGAGCTCATACATAGCTCCTACCATACCTAGTTCGCGGTGTGTTAAACCACGCATCCCATTATAGGCATGTACCCATACACTAGCTCCAGCATCAACTGCCTTCTTAGCTTGTTCAAATGTCGCATCTGAGTGTCCAAGTGCAACTGTCACACCTTCACCTGTAATAGTACGTACAAAATCTTCCACCCCATCACGTTCTGGTGCAATAGCGATTTTATTTAGCATCCCTTTTGCAGCATCCTGCCAAGAATGAAACTCCTCAACACCAGGGTCTCTCATATAAGTTGGATTTTGTGCCCCCTTAAAAGTTTCTGTGAAATATGGACCTTCATAATAAATCCCACGAATCTTAGCACCTGTTGCTTCTTTATAATGGTTTCCAAGATTTTCAGTGACTGCAAGCAATTGCTCATAAGTGGCTGTTAAAGTTGTGGGCAAGAAACTGGTAACACCGGTACTAAGAAGTCCTTCACTCATAGTATGCAATGTACCTTCAATGTTGTTGTCCATCACATCTACACCTGCATATCCATGAATATGAGTATCCACAAGACCTGGTGCAATGCTATAACCAGTATAGTCAAGAACCTCTGCTCCTTCAGGAATTTGATCCACATGTTTCCCAAATTTGCCATCAACAAGTTCTAAGTACCCACCGCGACGAATGCCAAATGGATAGAAAAACTGATCTGCTTTAACGTAATTAGGCATAATAATGACCTCCTTAAAAGATTACTTTTGATATTTATTATGTCAATTACATTATAAACTTTTCTGATTCATTTGTAAATGGTATAGACCTATTTTCTAGAGATATTTTAAAGAGACTGGGACAATAGTCTCTTTTCTCCAAAAAAAGCAACGGATTTGCCGTTGCTTTTTTGCATGGTTGCGATAGTCTTGGTAAAATAGAATTGCTTAATAAACCATTTAGAAAGGCTATCCCATGCATATTCACTATAACACAAATCAAACAACTTTACCACTAGAAATCAGTTCCTTCTTGCCACAAGACCATCTTGTCTTTACTATTGAAAAAGTGGTAAATACCTTGAAGGATAGTCACTTCCACGCCTTCTATCATGCCTTTGGTCGCCCGTCTTATCACCCTAAAATGCTTATATCTACTCTTCTATTTGCCTA
>NZ_JPFW01000002.1 GCF_000722705.1 Streptococcus mitis | reverse complement strand
AGAATGTCAGGCGCTTTTATCTCCCCAAGGTAGACAGATTTTCGCTCAACGCAAGATTGATGTGGAACCTGTCTTTGGGCAGATAAAGGCTTGTTTGGGGTACAAGAGATGTAATCTGAGGGGCAAGCGTCAAGTGAGAATTGACATGGGATTGGTACTTATGGCCAATAACCTCCTAAAATACAATAAGAGAACGACTCAAAATTAAAAAGCTAGAGTTCCGCTATTGGAAATCTCTAGCTTTTTTGTGGCTGAGAACTATTTTGTCCCAGACTCTTTTCTATTTATTAATACAAGTTATTTTGATTTGACTGGCTTGTCTTGAGCCGTTTGTAAGGCTGTAGCAATGGTATCTGCATACAATTTAGCTCCTGCTTCAATTTTACTATTGTCACTTCCGAAATGGACTTGGTCTGTCCCAGTCCAAATTTCTGGATGTTCCTTAGCAACTTGATTCCAATCTGCTATCGTGATGTAAGGAGTCTTCTCTGCCAATTCTCTCATGTAGGCAGCAGCCTTCTCAACGATGGCATAGGTCTCTTTTGTCTTATCTCCCTCATAAGGAGTCACCAAAACCATATGGTGTCCCTTAGGAAGATTTTTCACGATACTATCCCAATCTTCCTTGTAATTTTCAGGATTATTTACCCCAGTTGCAATAACCACCATCTTTGGTAGAAATTTATTCTGGCTATTATTTAGCATGATTTCATTGGCAGTCTTGGTTGTTCTGCTGACTTGTGCGTTAATCTGTGCTCCAGGAAGGGCTGTCTGCAGGGCTGTATTTGCCCTTAGAGCCACCGAGTCACCAATTAACATAGTGCCATCAGCAATTCCTAAACTATCAGCTTCTGCTCGTTCTGCCATCACCTTAGTCTGGCCAATATTTGTTGCAGCTTGCTTCAAGCCATTGACAGTCAAGTCTGTCTCAAACGCTCCGACTTGTGGTGCCAACAAGGTCACCGTGCAGACAATGAAGGCCAAGATTCCTGTGCTTGCTGCAAGGATTGTATGGATATAAGGCAGGGGACGAAGAGTTTGTAAAATAGGTGTGCTCTTTCCTGCAATCCACGGCTCCAATACATAAAATGAGAGACTGGCAAATCCATAAGAAAAAATCAAAGTCAGTAAGACAGCAAGAAGATTTGATGTCAACTGCGAGAAAATGATATAGAAAGGCCAATGGAAGAGATAAACCGCATAGCTAGTATCTGCTAAAAAGCTAATCATCTTTGGCTCCTGCACGTTAGGAGTCTTTTCATGCAAGACACGCGCTGCCAGAATCATGGCAAGGGCTGCAAGACTGGCAAGTAAAAAGCCGATAAGATAGGCAAAAAGATAGGTGAATTTGACAAAGAAGGTCAAAAGGACTAGGAAACCAAAGCCTCCTCCAAAAACTAACAGGGTCTTTCGTAAATCCCAGATTTTATCCAACTGCTTGACGAAGGAAGTCGTCTGACGAACACCTACAATCGTTGCTAGGATACTTCCCAAAAAGAATGGATAGACATGAGTTAAACTAGAGAAGTAAACAGAGGAATAAGAGGTTACTAGAAAACTACCAATAAACATGGAGAAGAAGCTAATCAAGAAGGCAGCAGCTGATAAGAGAAAGACCATCCCTCTCAACTGACCATTTGATCTGGACTGCTTAGATAAGAACCAAACTGCCAAGCCCCAAAGAATATAGTAGTGCACCTCAACAGCCAGACTCCAATTATGAACAAATAAATGAGGAATGAACTGAGATTCATAACTCCCACCTGTTAGCAGTTCATAGAAGTTGGTCATAAAACCTAGGACACCCGCAATCTGACCACCAATTCCAGCCACATAATCTTGTCGAACTAGAAAGGTAAAGGGCATGGTTACCAAGACCATCAAAACTACAGGGGGTACAATCCGATAAAAACGTCTCCTAAAAAATCCAACCAAATCAATCTCATGATTTTTAGAAAATTCTTCGATGAGTAGAGCCGTAATCAGGAATCCTGAAAATGTGAAAAAGACATCTACCCCGAAAAATCCTCCAGGAAAGATGGTCTGAAAGAAATGATACAAGAGTACCAGTAGTAAACCTGTAATCCTAATCAAGGAAAACCATTTAATGCGCATACGAGTTTTTCTTCCTTTCGTTATACACTTTATTCTATCAAAAAAAGAAGAAAAATCCCAAGAGAAAACTTAGGATTTTTAGCTTATATCCATTCCATTTTAGAAATTGCGGCCTGACTTATTATAGCCATATTTTTCCACAAAATACTCACGGAATTCTAAGAGATTATCGTCCATAATGGCTTGTCGCACTTGCTTCATCAGGTTAAGCAAGAAGTAAAGATTGTGGTAGCTTGTCAAGCGAATACCAAAGGTTTCATCAGCCTTGAGTAGGTGACGAAGATAGGCGCGTGTATAGTTCTTACATGTGTAGCAATCACACTCAGGATCTAGCGGCGTAAAGTCCTCAGCAAACTGAGCATTTTTTACAACCAAACGTCCTTGACTGGTCATACAAGTTCCGTTACGAGCGATTCGAGTCGGCAAGACACAGTCAAACATATCCACACCACGAATCACCCCATCAATCAAACTATCTGGCGCTCCCACCCCCATCAAATAGCGAGGTTTATTTTCAGGAAGCAGTTGGGTTGTGAAGTCCAAAACCGCATTCATCTCTTCGTGGGTTTCTCCCACTGCTAAGCCACCGATAGAATAGCCTGGGAAATCCATGCTGACAAGGTCGTGAGCTGACTGGCGACGCAGGTCTTCAAATCCTGCCCCCTGCACAATTCCAAACAAACCTTGGTCATGTGGACGGCGATGAGCTTTAAGACCACGCTCAGCCCAACGGCTGGTACGTTCGATTGATTTCTTTACGTAGTCATAAGGTTGATAGAACTGGGGACACTCATCAAAGGACATCATGATATCTGACCCCAAATTATTCTGAATAGAGATGGCTTTTTCTGGCGATAGGAACATCTTGGAACCATTGAGATGGTTTTTAAAGGTTACCCCTTCTTCTGTGATATTTCGGCTATCTGCTAAAGAATAAACCTGGAAACCACCACTATCTGTCAAAATAGGTTGGTCCCAATTCATGAACTTGTGGAGACCACCTGCGCGTGCAATAAGTTCGTCACCCGGGCGAAGCCATAGATGATAAGTGTTGGACAGAATAATTCCAGACCCCATCTCTTTTAATTCTTCTGGTGATTGTGTTTTGACAGTTGCTTGTGTTCCAACTGGCATAAACATAGGTGTTGGAAAGGTTCCGTGTGGGGTAATAATTTCCCCTAGACGTGCTCCTGTATGTTTTTCTTTCTTAATCAAACGGTATTTGATTGGTGAATCTGACATTTTCTACCTCCGAAGCTGGGAAAGACAGTCCCAGTTCTTACTTTGAGCCCAAGGGCATACTGTATGATTTTATCAAAAAAAGCGGGAACTGTCACGAACTATGGTATAATGAGAGAATGAAAAACACAAAAATTGATTTAAAAACAATTCGTCTGCAAGCCAGACAATTACAGTCTGAAAACCCCCGCCTCTTTCTCGTCTATCTCTTACCGAGCATGCTGGTCATCTTGTCTGGCTTCCTTAATCCCTTAAAGCGTATCAACGAGGCTATTTTAGAACAATCCTTTTTAAGCGTTCTTGGTCATGTATTCCAAGCCTACCTTTTTCCACTATTAGTCTCCTTTATAGGAACGGTTCTCCTGACCAGTTCAGTTTATACAACTCTGAAACTCATCAAGAATCCAGATACAGAACTATCAGTCAAAAATAGTCTTACTCTCTTTAATGAAGAGCACTTTTCACAAACCTTTTTGACTCTCCTTCTCAAACGCTTCTATCTCTTTTTATGGAGCATTCCTAGTTTGCTCGGAATTTACTTTCTTTTTTACAGTAGCTTTCTAGCAAAGAAATTCGTTGCCCTTCATCCTGAATTTCCCAATCTGGATCTCACGTCAGTTGAAACTGAGCGTTTCCTCATGACCTTTGGTCTTTACGTTCTAGCAAGTATCTTCTTAATGATTATAGGAAATAGTCTCTATATTCCTCAATACTATGCCTATTCGCAGGTAGAATGTCTCCTCTGTGACACCCTAGACTTGGGACAAGCTAGACCAGGACAAATCCTTAAAACCAGCCGTTTCCTAATGAAAGGTTACAAATTTCAGCGCTTTGTCCTAGACTTACAACTCCTTCCTTGGTACTTCCTCAATTGGATTACCTTTGGAATTGCTAGTTTTTCACTTCTTCCCTATATTCAAATCAATAAAATAATTTTCTACCGAGCTGTACTAGCTCGAAAACGTCCAAAAGCTTGAAGGTTTTCCCTCAAGCTTTTTTCTATCAATGAGTTTCTCCGCCTACCAACTTGAGATCCTGATCCCCATATTCGATAATAGCGCCGATTGCCGCTTCTATCCCCCGCCTAATATCCACTAAACTCATAGCTGGAGTAGTCGGCCTATTCACCACCTGTTCCATCATATAAGGAATATGCATAAAACCTGCCTTAACATGTGGAAATTTCTTTTCTACCAAATAGAGAGCCTGATACATCAAATGGTTGCAGACAAAAGTTCCCGCTGTATTGGAAACAGAGGCCGGCAAGCCTTCTTTTTTTATAGCTTGAACCATCGCTTTAATCGGTAGACTACTAAAGTAGGCAGGAGCACCATCTAGACGAATAGGAAGATCAATCGGTTGATTGCCTTCATTATCAGGAATGCGTGCATCGTCTTGATTAATGGCCACTCGTTCAGGTGTCAAGCTAGTTCGTCCACCTGCTTGGCCAATACAAAGGACAAAGTCAGGTTGATAACGGTTTATCTCTTCTTCCAATACTTGGGCCGATTTGTGAAAGACTGTCGGCACTTCTAGCCAACGGACCTCAGCGCCATGGATTTCAGCTGGTAAACCTTTAACGGCCTCCAAAGCTGGATTGACCTTTTCCCCTCCAAAGGGCTCAAAACCTGTCACTAATACTTTCATTTCTAGCTCCTTATAAACGATTCCATGAAATTCTTTTCTTAAAGACAAGTATAACATATTTCCCTTATTCTGGAGTTGAAAAGAGTTAGAGAGGATAAGAATGGTCTTCAAGCTTATTTAAAGAATAAAATACTAATCAAGGCCAAAATAGCTGGTCCACCTTGCTTCAAAATAATTTTCTTATCTGCTGTTAGAGAGCCATAGGCCGCAGCCCCAATCACAAATAAGACAAAAATAGTCACAATTTCTAAATTCTGTGAGAAATAAATACCATACAAGAGAAAGACTCCTAGCAAAGCATTATAAATCCCTTGATTTTTAAACAATGAACTTACTGACGGACGAGCCAGTTCTTCCTTGTCCATGTTAAAGACACGACTAGTCGCATCTGATTGCGTTGCAATACTTTCCAAATAAAAAATGTAAAAATGCTCCAAAGCAACAATCGTTGCTAAAATGATTGTCATAATTGACATCTATTTCTCCTTAAATTTCTATATTTTCAATACCCAAAACCAATTTATTTAATAAACGGCTGAGTTCTGTTCTCTCAGACTCTGTTAAGATACTTTCCATCGCTTCCTTAACCCTGATATGCTTCAGAGGGGGATACACCACTAACTGCTCCTTGGCATACTTAGTAGCCTCTACCAAGACTTCCCGCTGATTTTCAGGATTGCGATGACGCTCCACCAAACCTTCCTTTTCCAAAATCTTGAAATGTCGGGTCAAAGCAGCCTGATCAATCTTCAAACGCTCCTGAACCGCCATTTGATTACAAGGGGAATTCTCCAGCAAAAACAGTAACATCTGATACCTTGTCAAACTAATCCCAAGCCTTTTTTCAAACAATTGCGTGCTCGCTTGCTCAGACAATCGTAGTTGATACAGTAAATCTTGAATCTCTATCATTTCTTCTCCCTTTCTATTGACTCATCAACAATTGATAAATCAAGTATATTGCAAAGTAAAATAAATTGCAAGAATTATGCTTAAAGCATTACAAAATTCTAACTTCCCATTTTCCATTCATATTGATACTCAATGAAAATCAAAGAGCAAACTAGGAAGCTAGCCGTAGGTTGCTCAAAGCACAGCTTTGAGGTTACAGATAAAACTGACGTGGTTTGAAGAGATTTTCGAAGAGTATGACAAAGAAAAACGAACGAGAATCGCTTCCTATCACGAAAGCTAGATCTCATTCGTCAAAATGATATTACAAAGTCTGATTTATCCATTCATTGAAACGTGAACGTGGTCATAGTGGTTTTCTGTCACGCTACCACGGTCTGGCATTGGGTTCCAAGTATTAGCTGGCCCATATTTACTATCGAATGGAGCATAGAAACGTTGTTTCCAGATGATGTAACTAATTCCACGGCTAGCCATGTTTTGAATAGCGTATTCTGCAATCTTATCCCCTAGTTCTGAACCTTCTGGTACCATAAAGTCGATAGCCAAACCTTTTCCGTGATCTCCACTGTCTCCTGGACTGTAACCACTAAAGGATGTGATGCCAAACAAGTTGGCAATTTCTTCTTTAAAGGCAGCCGTTTGTGGTTGAAGGCCTGCATTTTCAGATTTTGCTACTGCCAGTCCAGCATAATCAGGAGCTGCTGGAGCTGCGTAAGTTGTTGAAGCTGGTTTTGTCTCTTCTGGTTGATAAGTAGCAACTGCTTGTGTAGCTTCACTTGATGAGGTTTCTTTTGCTTCTTCTGAACTTGTTGCAGTTGTCTCGGTTGCTTTTTCTTCTACTGGAGTTCTAGTTGCTTCCACTGTTGAAGCAGCTTGAGGGCTAGCTTGTGTTTCCTCTTTCTCAGCTGGAGTCGTTTCCTGAGGAGCTGCTTCTGCAACTGCACTGCTTGTTTCAGCTGTTTGCTCCTCTGTAACTTCTGAACTTGATACTACTTCTTTTGTGCTTGTAGTTTCTACCGCTTTTGGAGCTTCTGCAATCGGTTGAGAAAGGTCTGCAACCTGAACAGTTTGATCATCAACGGTCACTTGATTGGTTGTCAAATCTGCTGTCGCAGTTGTCACTTCCTCACTAGAATCTGCTTGAGGAGTTTGGATTTCAACTTCCGTTACCTCTTCTGCTTCATTGACAGTCGTTGTCAAAACAGTTTCAGGGAAAATCAGGTCCATATTAGTAATTTTATTCAAATTCGCAAGAACTGTGACATCTACACCCAAGGCTTCTGCAATGGTGCTCAAGGTATCACCATACTGTACTGTATAACTTGTTTTGTTATCCGTTTTAGTCAAATCATTTTGGATTTGCTCAACACTACGTGCAGTCCAAAGAACTTCTTCTGCTTGGGTTGCCAATACTGGGGCAAATGACAAGGCTACTGTTGAGGCTAATAATATTCTTTTCTTCATTCTTTCAAATTCCTTTCAAATGAGTACCTGTCTATGATAACACAAAAGAAGCAGAAAAAAAGCCCTCTCGGGCCTATTTAACAGAACTGTCTATTCCTTGTAACAAACTCAGTTACTTGAAATAGTTTGTTAGGTCTCTGTCACAAAACTGACACAATCTTTTTATCGCTCAGCCTTAAAAAAACGGGAAATATCTGCTAACGTTTGAATCCTGTGATTTCCTTCATAAGTCGACTCTAAAAAGTTGATACTTTGAATCCCACTATTCTGGGCAAATTCCACATCTAGAGTCCGATCCCCTATATAATAGGTCTTCTCAGAATCCAACTGATACTTATCTATCAGATAATTAGCCACTTCTGGACTTGGCTTCCGTGCAAATCCATTCTGACTGGTTATAATTTCCGTGAAATAGGATTCCAATCCCAAGTCCCTTAGAATAGTAAAAGCATTGTCCCCTTTATGAGTGTAGACAAACTGTTGAATCCCTGTTGCGTCTGCCCACTTTAGAACCTCACGCGCACCTGACATCAAAACTACCTGAGCATTCTTCTCAGCCAAACTCTGGGCACGCACCTGATTTAGCACTTCCACATCCAGTTTTCTCTCTTCTGCCACCTGCACAAGCAAATCCTGAACAGAATACTTGAGAATAAACTCTCTTACCTTTTCCTTATCATAAGGAATAGCAAACTGACCAAAAGTCTCCTCAATCCCTGATAAAATCGCTTCGTAGGAGTCTAATAATGTCCCATCTAAATCCCAAATAAAAGCTATTTTTTGCATTTCCTATCCTTTCAAGCTCATATAACGCTGGTAACAGTAACGTAGAAATAACCAACGAAAACCATTATCCAAAAGGGTTCCAGCCCAAATACCGGGCAAGCCCCAACCAAGAACAATCCCCAGCAGATATCCTGTTCCAATACGGATACACCACATTCCTATACTTGTCGCATAAAAGGGAAGCCGAGCATTGCCCACCCCCTGCCAGACTGCTGTATAGATGACTGTTCCTATCGTCATAGGAGTACCAAGTAGTGAAAAAAGTGTCACTAGAACACTAGCCCCCACCGCTAGAGAATCAGTCGTATAGAGATGAGTTAGTGGTATACCCAAAGCATAGATACTGAAGGTCAAGGGTAACATGAGGACCAGAGAAAGCCAAAAGGCTTGTTTACTCAACTTATCTACTCTATTCCAATTATCCTCTCCAACTGCTCGAGCTACCAGCATGACCGTTGCTGTAGCCACACCAAAGGCAGGCATATAGTTAAACTGGGTCAAGACTTCTCCGACTGCATTCCCAGCCACTGCCTCCGTTCCAAAAGAAACGACCAAGGCAATGATCACGACATCTCCAGCCCGCATCATGAGTCGCTCTCCAGCTGCTGGTATTGCCAAAGTCAGTAAGTCTTTATCCAGTCCAAAAGTTGGCTTCGCATAAGGAAGCTTTAATTGCGACCACAAAATCACAAGACCAATCAAACGAGACAGAATAGTCCCCCAAGCAACACCAGCAATCCCCATATCAAGAATAAAAATAGCTAGACTTGAAAAAAGAATATTCAAGGCATTGGATAAAAGACTAACATAGAGAGGCAGACGTGGATTATGAGTTGCACGAATCAAGGCACCCAAACTGGTCATTAATCCCAAGAGAACAATCGATCCGCCTACCAAAGATAGGTAGAGATCACCACTTTCAGCTACATCTCTCTCCGTCCCCAAAAGTTCAATCATCTCTTGCCCAGCGAAGATGGACAAAGCTCCTAAAAGGAAACTTAATAATAATGTAATCTTCAACGCCTCAGTCACATGATAGGCTAGCATAGATTGATCCTTCTGTCCCAAACTTTTTGAAATAACACTGGAAATAGCAGCTCCCAGAGCGATGAAAATCGCCTGGTAAATCGTGATAATATTGCCAGCTACTGATACACCCGAAATAGCTATCAATCCTAAATGAGCAACCAAATAACTGTCCACCATCCCCATGAGCATCTGCAAAAAGTTTTCGCCCATAGCTGGCAAGGCAATATTAAGAATATCTTTATTTTTCTTAAACAATCCTTCCTCCTGATGAAAAGAAACTCAGTTGGTTTCCCAACCGAGTTTACTCCTTCTGTCTTAAAGTCCTAAATAAGCCTCGACCGCTGCTTGCATATCAGCAGCTGCCACTGTTGTCTTGTGACGAACAAGAGCTGTTTCAAGCCCATCAACCGCAGGTGGCACAGCCACTCCTGATATTTCATGTAATTGAGCCAAGGCTTCAAAGTCAGTCAAGCCAACTTTCCCTGTTACAGCTTCTACTGCAACCACTGGGAACTTGTATGGACTAGCTGTTGAAGCAATCACTGTCTTAGTCACATCGCCAGTAGCCGCTTGGTATTTCTTATAAACTGCCGAAGCAACAGCTGTATGAGGGTCCTCGATATAAGAATCTGATTCATAAACACGCTTGATTTCTGCCGCTGTTTCTTCCTCAGTCGCATATTCAGCTGCAAAGAGTGCAAGAATCTCTGAATCAAAGTCTGTCAATTCATATTGACCTTGGCTATTCAAAGCATTCATGAGTTCAGCTGTCTTTTCAGCGTCATTTCCCAAAAGATGGAAAATCAAACGCTCCAAGTTTGAAGATACCAAAATATCCATAGATGGACTAGTTGTTACCTTAAACTCACGCTTCTTGTCGTAAACACGTGTCTTGAAGAAGTCTGTCAAAACATTGTTGTCATTTGAAGCACAGATCAATTTACCAACTGGTAGACCAATTTGTTTAGCATAAAAGGCAGCTAAGATATTTCCAAAGTTTCCTGTTGGTACTGTGAAATTGACCTTATCACCAGACACAATCTCACCAGTCTTGACCAACTGAGCGTAGGCATAAACATAATAAACAATTTGTGGTACCAAACGACCAATGTTCATAGAGTTAGCTGACGAAAATTGCAACTTGTTTGCCGCTAATTTTTCACGAAGAGCCACATCGTTAAACATATGCTTCACATTTGTTTGGGCATCATCAAAGTTACCATCAATAGCAATAACATGAGTATTGTCGCCAGTCTGAGTGGTCATTTGCAACTCTTGAACCTTGCTGACACCATCTTTTGGATAAAAGACGATAATCTCCGTACCAGGCACATCGGCAAATCCTGCCATAGCAGCTTTCCCCGTGTCACCAGATGTCGCTGTCAAGATAACAATCTTATTCTCCAAACCATGTTTCTTAGCAGCAGTCGTCATAAAGTATGGCAAGATAGACAAGGCCATATCCTTAAAAGCAATCGTTGAACCATGGAAAAGCTCTAAGTTATATTGTCCGTCTAATTTCACTAATGGCGCGATAGCTGGAGTATCAAATTTGCTATCGTAGGCATTGTGGATACAGTAGTTCAACTCCTCAGCTGTAAAGTCATCTAAAAATGCTGATAAAACAATCTTAGCAACTTCCTGATAAGAAGAATCTTTCAATTTGTCAAAGTCCAAATCTACCTTTGGATAAGTAAGCGGTGTAAACAAACCACCGTCCGTCGCCAAACCTTGTAAAATAGCTTGGCTGGCAGTTACTGTATTATTGGCATCACGCGTTGATTGATAAACTAATGTCATTACTCTCTGTCCTTTATCTATAGTCTCTTCCATTATATCATGATTTTTCAGAAAATTCTCGCTTTATAACAAAAATTATAACCCCAATTTGTCTCTCAAAGGCTGTAAATAGCTCATTTCTTGCTTATTTCTCATCACTAGTCCTTCCTCAGCTAGCAGGAGTAGGTCTTTGGAAAATTCAATAATCGCAGTTTCTTCCTCATCTGTAAGCTTTTTCTTAGAAAATTGTCGTCGTAAAAACTTGTAATCACAACCAAATTCTTTAAAGAAAGTTGCTGTTTCTAAGTAAGCCTCTAACTTATCTAAATTAACCAACAATCCCAAGTGAAAAGTTGCTGAAGCGAAAGTTCTATCAAGTGGCTGTGTACACACACTACGAAACTCAACTGTTCCGCGAGTCGTTAAGTCTTGGTACTGATAACTACGATGAGTTTCAAAATCCTTCTCTTGAGGGTAAATAAGAATCTCATCCCTATTAAGAGCATATGCTTGGATTTCAGATGTAGCCAAATAGTCCCTAGCCTGAATCGGATAAAAATAATAGGTTTGTCCATCACGTTCCGCAGTAAAAATCGCAGAATGATCGAGATAGTCAAAAAAATCATCCTCATCTTTAAAGAGTCTAGCATTGACCCCGACGTTTTCTGGATAGATGCCATGCATGGATTCTTCCCAGAAAATATCCCTTGAAATTTTCGTATCCCAATCTGCACCCGAAAACTCAGAATTGGCAAATAAATACGCCTTAGCCGCTTCAATTTGAGTAAAAGCATTAATCACCCGTAAGTAGTTGGATTTTGAAATATCCAGCTGAACCTGACTCCCACAGATAAAAGCACCATATTCAGGGAAATGATGTAAATCTGATTTAGTAATATTTCTACTCAAATTTAAATAATCCATCAACATCTGATAGCGTGGATAAGCCACTGGACAATTCTCATTTTTATCCCAGTTGGGATGAATACCACAGCCAACAATAGCATGATTTGATTCAGCTAACTTTTTCTGAATCACTTCCATATAAATACTAAAACGTTCTTCAACCTCTTGAATCGTTTCAGCCTTGCCAAATGCAAACTCAATCGTAGTATAGGAAACTTCAAATAAAATAGCATCCTGACTTACTGGATCCACTAGCTGAATAGGATTTCCAAAATCATCAACCTTTTCTACAGTTAAATGCAAATCAGAAACTAGATATCCAAATAAATGCTTGATAACTTCAACATCTGTAGCATCCCCTTCCAAGTTTACAACAGGATATTCCAGCTCAATCCCAACAAACAATTCAGGATTTTCTTTAATATTTTTTAAATACCGATGTTTTAATAAATCGATAGAACGAGACATACTTCCCTACACTTTCATAATCTAAATAAAATTTGAATAACTATTATTATACCAAAAATAATATAAAAAGGAACGAAGATATACCACGTTCCTTAACTCTATACTATACCGGCGGTCGGGGTCGAACCGGCACGTCCTTGCGGACACTGGATTTTGAGTTTAATTCCTACATTTTTTAAAACTTATAACCTTAATTTAATAGTGTTTTAGAACTTTTGAACCTTGTAAAATAGACTCATTTTTCAAATTTTAGTAACTTTTTGGTAACTGAATAGAAATCTCAATTTGATGTTCACTACTATGAAAAAGATTTATAAAGAATCAATTAAATGGTATAATAACATCAATTCATAATATTGTTAAATCGGTTATAGTATATCAAACAATGTCTAAGTATTTAGACAAAATTATAAAAATCAAAACAAAGGAGTCATTAATGAACCGTCTTGAATCGTTAAGAATTAAAAATTATAAACATATCGGAGATTCTTATATAGGTTTTGATAAGCTTGAAAATCTCAATATCCTAGTTGGCCAAAACAATATCGGTAAATCCACATTATTACAATCAATAGAAATGCTAATTTCTGAGGATGTAACTAATCGGGAATTATCAACTGATACCATGTTAGAATTTGGTTTTTGCCCAACAGAAACCGAAATCAAAAATGTATTCAGGGAAGATACGTCTGGAGGTGAAATTGGTATTAATCATTTTACATTTGGGGCAAAATATATCAATGAATACATATCATTTGAATATCAGCCTATTAAAGCAATTGGCAAGGAGCAAATTACATTATCAAATATACCGGGAATTCCTCAAACTCAAATCACTTCTTATAAAAGAATAGATAATTTTAATTATTTAGCCAATAATTATTTAAACAATAATATTAGACGTCTAAAATTAATCAAATTATCAGCTGATAGAAATCTAGTTCCTGAAATACAAAATAGTAATCGAACAGTATCTGAAGATGGAACAGGTGCTACAAATTTATTGAGGCAATATCTAAATGTAGCTAACCTTCCTAACGAAGTTGTAGAAAACGATATTCTAAATGCGTTAAATCAAATTATGAAACCAGAAACCCATTTTGAAAGAATAATGTGTCAGGAAATCGAAACAACTGATGGCCCCAATTCCAAATGGGAAGTCCAATTAGTCAATGAAAATGGAAAAATTCCAATCTCAAATTCTGGTAGTGGGTTAAAGACCATTTTATTGGTCTTAATCAAGCTATTTTTAGAAACAAGAGAAACTACAAATTATAATTTCGAACCCCTTTTAACTAATACAGTCTTTATCTTTGAAGAATTGGAGAATAACTTGCATCCAGCAATACAAAGAAATTTATTTGAATTTTTATATCAGTGGGCTAAAGAAAATAATTCACAAATTTTTTTAACAACTCACTCTACTGTTCCAATAAATATGTTCAGTGGTAGAGACAACGTAACTTTGACTCATATCAAAAAAGAGAATAATCAAATTATTACTAATTCAGCGCTATCATTCATAGAGAATGAATATATATTAATGAGCTTAGGGGTACGAGCTAGTGACATACTACAATCCAATGCAGTAATTTGGGTTGAAGGTCCATCAGATAGAATTTATATAAATAAGTGGATTGAACTTTATTCAAAAGGAACTTTAAAAGAGAATATCCATTATCAAATTCTATTTTATGGTGGAAGACTACTTTCACATCTAACCGGAAAAGTGGATGAATCAAATGAGCTAATACAATTGTTTCGAGCTAATCTTCACTCTATTATTGTTATAGATAGTGATAAGACTGATTCTAAAAAAAGGATAAATCAAACTAAACTAAGAATTAAAAAAGAATTTATGCAAAATCAGGCTATTGTATGGATAACACAAGGAAAAGAAATTGAAAACTATCTGTCACGAAATATATTTAATAAAGTTTATAAAGTTAATAAACAGATTGGACAATATGAAAAAATTGATGATTTTTTAAATGAAAATAGTAGAAAGAAAAATATAGGGAAGTATTATGTTACTAATAAAGCATCTGAATCTATTTCAATTGCCAAGGAAATGACTCGAGAAGATATAAATATTTTAGATTTAGAAACACAGATTAGTACTATAGTTAAACAGATAAAAATTTGGAATGGTATACAATAAATGGTTAACACTAAAGAAAATTTAAGATTATAATTAATTCAAAATTGATTTTATTCTTTACCTTTTGTATCAAACAAAAAGAAAACGTAATTCTTGAACTACACCCCAAAAGTTAGAAAGAAAAATCTAACTTTTGGGGTGCAATTCAAAAATAGAGTCTAACAAAATATAATAAATTTAACTTACATAAAAATTTCACAAAAAAAAGAGTTCATTATGACTAAAAAAACTGCATTGACTATTTTAAGTGCAAACTTAAACTTTTATAAGAGTAAAAATAATACAGACAAAAATCCTAAAAACATTGTAAAATTTTTACTGTCAAAAAATCGACCCAAACCCACATTTATAGCACTACAAGAGGTAGGTAATCGTCTTATAGATAACAATTTGAAAACTGATAAAAGTGTGGCCATAGAGAAAATTGAAGAAATACTAAATGATAAAGGATACGGAGTCATACATCCTCTTCAAGATGGGAAACAACCAGTTAATACAAGACTATTTTATTTAAAAGAATCCATCGAAACCATTAAAGAATTACAACCTATTTACAATGATTATTATTGTAGACAAGCTGGAGGATTATTTGCAATAAATAGTAAAAGGCTTGAAATATTTTCACTACACTTTCCCCTCTATGGAAATGCTCCAGTTGATAAAAAAGAGATGTGGAATCATTATATTCAACTTGCTTCTTCTAAACAGAATGAATTTTACGACCATCTTATTTTAGCTGGTGACTTTAACGAAAGTATAGAAAATATAACAAAAAATATTAAGGGAACCACTTTATCTCACAAAATTGAAGAAATCTTAAAATATATGATAGATGCAAGTGATGAAGAAATTACTTACAAAGAAACAAACACAAAACTAGACCATATTTTTCTCTCTAATCATACTGAAATTTCTAACTTCGAAACTATCGAAAATAATTTTTCCGACCACAAAGCTTTATTAGTAAATTTTTTTATTTAAATGAAACTAAATATATAACATGAAATTTAATTAATATATATATGAATTTCCTATAGAAAGAATAAAATTTCATGAAAATAAAACTATAGGTACAAACAATAGTAATTTCTAGTAACTCAGACAAAACAACAAAATCAAAAAACCTTAATTTAATAGTGTTTTAGAACTTTTGAACCTTGTAAAATAGACTCATTTTTCAAATTTTAGTAACTTTTTGGTAACTGTTATATTGTGTAAAAAACATACTATTGAAAATTCTAAAAAGTAAGTAAAATTTATAAATAAAAAAAATATCTCTAAAAACTAAAGAAGATTGAGGAGTTAAAACGGACTTATGGTAAAATAGTAAGTAACAATATCCTCCAGGAGAAAAATGCATGGCTAATATAGAACCTTGGTTAAAAGCACTTAATTTCAATGAAATACAAAAAGATAATTTATTTGAATTAGAAATTAATAGTCACAAAATTGAAATTAATATAGGTGAGGAGAAAATCTCCTACCCAAATTTAAAAGAAATAGGAAGAGATACTACTACTAATTTCTCTTCAGAAGAAAATTTTGTAGTCTTAGATATAATTGTTGGACTATTAAAACAAGGATATCTTCCAAATCAAATTTCTATAGAAAAAGGTTATAAACTAGGTCATAATACGAAATCTGGAAATGCAGATGTTACAATTGATGATTATGAAGGAAATCCATTCTTAATCATCGAAGCCAAAACTTTCGGACCAGAATTTGATAAAGAATGGAAAAACACACTACTAGATGGAGGACAATTGTTTTCATATGAAAAACAAGAAAATAAAGCACAAGCTTTAGTTCTTTATGCTTCAAAAGTAATTGAATCTTCTATTGAGAGAATATATCATGTTATTCATTTAAAAGACAATGACGAATTTCTCGCCACAATAGATAATCCTAAATCATATAAAAATGCAAAAGGTGGAAATGATAAGTTTGAAGTTTGGCGTGATACCTATCAACAAGATTTTAGGACAACTGGGGTGCTAGAGCAAACAATTAAACCATTTGAAATAGGAAAAATAAAATCAACAGTTTCAGAATTAAAAGAAATCACACATGATGAAGTTCAAAAAAAGTATAATCAGTTTGCAACAATTCTTAGAAAATACAATGTAGGAGGTCGGGAAAACGCATTTGATAAATTGGTTAATCTATTTTTAGCAAAGATTGTTGATGAAGAGCAAAATCAAGATGATTTAAAATTCAACTGGAAAGGAGTTGCTCACGATACATATTTTGACTTAGTTGATAGACTACAAAGGCTCTATCAAGTAGGTATGGAGAAGTTTTTAAACGAAAGAGTATCTTATGTTGCTGAGCAAGACATTGAGGATGCTTTCAGACTACGTAAAGACGCTGCTAAGGATGCCATTTTTAAATACTTTAAAGAACTAAAGTATTTTTCGAATAACGATTTTACATTCCTTGATGTTTACAACGAGCAACTATTTTATCAGAATTCTAGAATATTAGTTGAAGTTGTTCAAATGTTACAAGATATGAAATTAAAGACGGAGGAACAAAATCAATTTCTTGGAGACCTATTTGAAGGATTTTTAGATAATGGTGTAAAACAGTCAGAAGGCCAATTTTTTACTCCGTTACCTATCGTTAAGTTTATAGTATCAAGTTTACCACTTGAAAAAATTAATCAAAACACCAGCATTCCAAAAGTTATTGATTATGCAAGTGGTGCTGGACACTTCTTAAACGAGTATGCTGAACAAATAAAAAAATATGTTGATGAAACAAAACTACATGATTGTTATTCTGCAATTTATGGAATTGAGAAGGAATACCGTCTTTCTAAGGTTGCTAAGGTATCAGCTTTTATGTACGGTCAGGATAATATCAATATTATTTATGGAGACGCTTTGGATGAACAAAATCAAATTGAGGATAGTACATTCTCAGTTGTTGTTGCTAACCCTCCTTATTCCGTGAAAGGATTTTTAGAAACTTTATCTGAAAAACAACGTGAGAAATACAATTTAAGTTCTCATGTAGATAGATTAGAGACTAATAATAGTATTGAACTATTCTTTTTAGAGAGAGCTGAACAATTACTAAAATCTGAAGGAGTCGCTGGAATTATTGTTCCAAGCTCTGTATTATCAAATGGGGGACTTTATGCAAAAGCAAGAAAAAGATTACTAGAAAATTTTGAGATTATTGCTATTGCAGAATTTGGTTCAAAAACATTCGGTTCTACTGGAACAAATACAATTGCTTTCTTCTTACGTAAAAAGAAATACCCACCAAATGAAGCAGATAATTATAGATATGCTATAGAACGTTGGTTTAATAACACTGATGTAGAAACAAGTGATATCTCTATTGTTCAAAACTATTGTGAAACTGTGGGGTTAAACTATGATTTATACTGCGAATTGCAGACAAATGAGTTTAAAAATCTTTTAGAAGTTGAATTATTTCAAGAGTATAAAGAAGTTTTTGAAAAATCTAGTATTGCTAAGAATATTAGAAAAAAAGAATTACTAAAAAGTATACTGAAGATAATAGAAAATCAGAGTATCAAAAAGTATTTTATGGGTTTATAAAAGAACTCGAACAAGAAAAAGTATTCTACTTTGCATTAGCAAAATCACAGCAAAATAACGTCATCATTGTAAAATCTTCGACCGATAATACTGAAATAAAGAGATTTTTAGGATATGAATGGTCTAAAAGAAAGGGACAGGAAGGAATAAAATATTTAGGCGCTACTATTTCTGTTGAAGAAATGGAGGTGTCTAAAAATCAGGCTATAAATAGTATTCAAACTCCTTTATTTAATCCTATTGACTTGGAAGATGACTCAAAAATTAATACCATTATTCGTAATAACTTTAATAATGAATCATTGACTATTCCAAGTGAATTGAAAGAGTTTGTATCAGCTATATCTTTAATTGATATGCTTGATTTTACGCAGACTAGTTTTGATGCACAAATTAAAACTAACCTGGAAAGAAAAATTGAGATATCAAGTAAGTATCCCGTGGAAAAAATTTCAAAATCTGAATTAGGTATTGAAATTATCAAGGGTGTAACTTTTGATAAAAATAAACAGAGTACGGAAGAAACAAGTGTTCAGGTATTAACATCAGATAATATTACAACCGATGGTCGTCTTGAGATAAAAAAAATAATAAATATCAATCCCTCTGTTATTTTTGATAACGATAAAAAGCTAAGGAAAAATGATATATTTATGACTCTTTCCAGCGGTAGTAAAAAACATGTGGGAAAAGTAGCGTTTATTGATAATGATACTGAATATTATGCTGGTGGTTTTATGGGAATAATTCGTATTAATAGCACATCTATATTACCAAAGTACTTATTTGAACTTTTAAATTCATCTAAATATCGTGAAATCATTCAAAATGAAAGCAGTGGCTCAAATATTAATAATCTATCAAATGCAATTACACAAATTAAGATTCCAGTACCTCCTACTGATATCCAAGAACAAATCATTTCTGAAGTTGATAAATTGGATGAACAGTATCAAAATTCAAGAATGAAGATAGAAGATTACCGCAAACAAATTATTAAAATCTTTGAATCCCTTGATGTTCTAGGGGGGGAGATATATAGATTATCTTCTAATGATTTTACTCTAATGATAGGAAAACGAGTGCTAAATAAAGAACTAACAGAAGAAGGGATTCCTGTTTATTCTGCAAATGTGTTTGAACCATTGGGTTTGATTGATAAGGATATTATTAAGGACTTCAGCAAACCATCAATATTATGGGGTATTGATGGGGACTGGATGGTAAATACTATTCCTGCAAATCTTCCATTTTACCCAACAGACCATGCAGGAGTTCTAAGAATAAATACTGATAAAATTCATTATCGTTACTTAGCTCATAAGTTGGAACAAGAAGGTACTAGGGAAGGTTTTTCAAGAAGTTATCGTGCATCCATTGGTCAAATTGAAAAATTAACTGTCATTATTCCACCTATCAAGCAACAAAATGAAGCCATTTTAAAAATTGAGGAAATTGAGAATTTAATAGAAAAAGAAGAAAAAATAATTAACATAATCGAAAATCAAAAAATAGAGATTATAAATAATTTTTTGATTTAATCTATGCTATTAGTTTACGTTCTTAAGGCAAATTTCTTCTATATTCTCAATTAACACTGATGACTCAAAAATAAAAAAGGTAGTAAGATTTTAACTTGCTACCTTTTTATACTACTACAGTTGACAAAGAGCCGTTTAAGTAACTTTGAAACAAAAACTAATTGAGAAAATAAAAAACAAGGTCCAAAAACCTTGTCTTTATTACTATACCGGCGGCCGGGGTCGAACCGGCACGTCCTTGCGGACACTGGATTTTGAGTCCAGCGCGTCTGCCAATTCCGCCACGCCGGCAAATAGTAACTGGGGTAGCTGGATTCGAACCAACGCATGAGGGAGTCAAAGTCCCTTGCCTTACCGCTTGGCTATACCCCAATAATATAAAATAGGCGAGTGATGGGGATCGAACCCACGCATGCCAGAGCCACAATCTGGTGTGTTAACCACTTCACCACACCCGCCAGAATTCTATTAACACGGGCAGTAGGAATTGAACCCACACTGAAGGTTTTGGAGACCTTAGTTCTACCTTTAAACTATGCCCGTAAAATGGAAGGGGAGGGATTCGAACCCCCGAACCCGAAGGAGCGGATTTACAGTCCGCCGCGTTTAGCCTCTTCGCTACCCTTCCAAAATATATAAATGGCGCGAGACGGAATCGAACCGCCGACACATGGAGCTTCAATCCATTGCTCTACCAACTGAGCTACCGAGCCTTATTGCGGGAGCAGGATTTGAACCTACGACCTTCGGGTTATGAGCCCGACGAGCTACCGAGCTGCTCCATCCCGCGTTAATACAAAAGGAGGATGTGGGATTCGAACCCACGCACGCTTTTACACGCCTGACGGTTTTCAAGACCGTTCCCTTCAGCCGGACTTGGGTAATCCTCCAAAATAGTCCGTACGGGATTCGAACCCGTGTTACCGCCGTGAAAAGGCGGTGTCTTAACCCCTTGACCAACGGACCAAACTTTATGGGCACGAGTGGACTCGAACCACCGACCTCACGCTTATCAGGCGTGCGCTCTAACCACCTGAGCTACGCGCCCAAGTTAAAAACTTGGTAATTGAACAAAGTTCAAAGCGGGTGACGAGAATCGAACTCGCGACAACAGCTTGGAAGGCTGTAGTTTTACCACTAAACTACACCCGCTTAAATGGGAGTTAACGGGATCGAACCGCTGACCCTCTGCTTGTAAGGCAGATGCTCTCCCAGCTGAGCTAAACTCCCTAGAGCTAAGCGACTTCCATATCTCACAGGGGGCAACCCCCAACTACTTCCGGCGTTCTAGGGCTTAACTTCTGTGTTCGGCATGGGTACAGGTGTATCTCCTAGGCTATCGTCACTTAACTCTGAGTAATACCTACTCAAAATTGAATATCTATTCAAACCAAGAAAACCTCTCGCTTTCATATTCTCAGTTACTTTGGATAAGTCCTCGAGCTATTAGTATTAGTCCGCTACATGTGTCGCCACACTTCCACTTCTAACCTATCTACCTGATCATCTCTCAGGGCTCTTACTGATATAAAATCATGGGAAATCTCATCTTGAGGTGGGTTTCACACTTAGATGCTTTCAGCGTTTATCCCTTCCCTACATAGCTACCCAGCGATGCCTTTGGCAAGACAACTGGTA
>NZ_JPFW01000001.1 GCF_000722705.1 Streptococcus mitis | reverse complement strand
CTAGCGATTCCGACTTCATGTAGGCGAGTTGCAGCCTACAATCCGAACTGAGACTGGCTTTAAGAGATTAGCTTGCCGTCACCGGCTTGCGACTCGTTGTACCAGCCATTGTAGCACGTGTGTAGCCCAGGTCATAAGGGGCATGATGATTTGACGTCATCCCCACCTTCCTCCGGTTTATTACCGGCAGTCTCGCTAGAGTGCCCAACTGAATGATGGCAACTAACAATAGGGGTTGCGCTCGTTGCGGGACTTAACCCAACATCTCACGACACGAGCTGACGACAACCATGCACCACCTGTCACCTCTGTCCCGAAGGAAAGCTCTATCTCTAGAGCGGTCAGAGGGATGTCAAGACCTGGTAAGGTTCTTCGCGTTGCTTCGAATTAAACCACATGCTCCACCGCTTGTGCGGGCCCCCGTCAATTCCTTTGAGTTTCAACCTTGCGGTCGTACTCCCCAGGCGGAGTGCTTAATGCGTTAGCTACGGCACTAAACCCCGGAAAGGGTCTAACACCTAGCACTCATCGTTTACGGCGTGGACTACCAGGGTATCTAATCCTGTTTGCTCCCCACGCTTTCGAGCCTCAGCGTCAGTTACAAGCCAGAGAGCCGCTTTCGCCACCGGTGTTCCTCCATATATCTACGCATTTCACCGCTACACATGGAATTCCACTCTCCCCTCTTGCACTCAAGTTAAACAGTTTCCAAAGCGTACTATGGTTAAGCCACAGCCTTTAACTTCAGACTTATCTAACCGCCTGCGCTCGCTTTACGCCCAATAAATCCGGACAACGCTCGGGACCTACGTATTACCGCGGCTGCTGGCACGTAGTTAGCCGTCCCTTTCTGGTAAGATACCGTCACAGTGTGAACTTTCCACTCTCACACTCGTTCTTCTCTTACAACAGAGCTTTACGATCCGAAAACCTTCTTCACTCACGCGGCGTTGCTCGGTCAGACTTCCGTCCATTGCCGAAGATTCCCTACTGCTGCCTCCCGTAGGAGTCTGGGCCGTGTCTCAGTCCCAGTGTGGCCGATCACCCTCTCAGGTCGGCTATGTATCGTCGCCTTGGTGAGCCGTTACCCCACCAACTAGCTAATACAACGCAGGTCCATCTGGTAGTGATGCAATTGCACCTTTTAAGCAAATGTCATGCAACATCTACTATTATGCGGTATTAGCTATCGTTTCCAATAGTTATCCCCCGCTACCAGGCAGGTTACCTACGCGTTACTCACCCGTTCGCAACTCATCCAGAGAAGCAAGCTCCTCCTTCAGCGTTCTACTTGCATGTATTAGGCACGCCGCCAGCGTTCGTCCTGAGCCAGGATCAAACTCTCATTAAAAGTTTGAGTTCTCACTCATTTCTGTCACTGACAGATTTATTGTTTTTTCATTGTTCAGTACTATAACCTTAGTTATAGTGCCCTGCACATTGGTTCGTCTTGTTCAGTTTTCAAAGGTCTTTGTCGCTTACTTCTCTCAAGCGACAACTATATTAGTATATCACAGTCGCTTTCGCTTGTCAACACTTTTTTGAAACTTTTTTAAAACTTTTTCATCAAGTGTGCCATCCGCAATATACCATAGTCCGTACGGGATTCGAACCCGTGTTACCGCCGTGAAAAGGCGGTGTCTTAACCCCTTGACCAACGGACCTGAGCTGTATTTTCAACTCTTACTATTATACAGCCTTTTTCAAACTTGTCAACATCTTTTTTCTATTTTTTTTAACTTATAGTAAAAAGAGCCAGAATTGTACTGACTCTTCTACTGTCCATTAAACTTAGCAGCACGTTCTTCTCCCCACCAAAAAGGGATTAGTTCTGCGACTTTCACTGTCTTTCTTCTATTGTAATCCATCATGAATTCTGCATCTTTATTTTCAGTATTAAGCTCTAAAAGGAATTCTCTGCAAGCACCACAGGGCATACCTGAACTTCCACCATAAGGTGGTTTATCTCGAAAGGCTAATACTTTTTTAACCTTAGTTTGTCCTGAAAATTGATACATATTGAAGAGTGCCGCTCGTTCTGCGCAGAGATGAAAAACACCACAGGTTCCCTCCATACAGAATCCTGTAAATATTTGTCCATCTTCTGCTTCTACTGCGGCTACGACATGGTTAGCGTAAACAAAATCAGATACTTCATGTGGATTATATAATTTCTGTGCTTCTTCGTACATCGTTTCCCAGATGTCCATTATTACAATCCTTCTTATCTAGAGATTTCTTTTAGCATGTTTTCGATATGCTGGATTGATTTTTCACGGCCTAACAAAAAGATTGTATCTGGCAATTCTGGTCCATGCATTTCACCTGAAACAGCAATACGAATTGGCATGAAAAGATTTTTCCCTTTAATACCTGTTTCTTTTTGGACTGCTTTAATTTGTGGGAAAATATTCTCTGTTACAAATTCATCATCTGTCATCGCTTCGAGTTTTGCTTTGAAGGCTTCAAGAACCGTTGGGACTGTTTCACCCGCCATGACTTCACGCTCTGCTTCGGTCAATTCTGGGAAATCTGAGAAGAAGAGATCTGTCAATAGGATAATCTCATCTACTGATTTCATTTGTGGTTTATAGAGCTCAACTAATTTTTCAGCCTTGTCAGTCAATCGACCCGCTTCTTCTAAGAATGGTTTTGCCATTTCAAAGATGGTTTCAAGATCTGCATTCTTGATATAGTCATTGCTCATCCAGTCAAGTTTTTTCTGGTCGAAGGCTGCTGGAGACTTGCTGAGGCGATTTTCATCGAAAAGTTTAATGAGTTCTTCACGAGAGAAAATCTCATCTTCGCCACCTGGGTTCCAACCAAGAAGAGCAATAAAGTTAAAGACTGCTTCTGGTAAATAACCTTTTTTACGGTAGTCTTCGATAAACTGAAGAGTGTTGGTATCACGTTTAGACAATTTTTTCCCAGTTTCAGAGTTGATGATCAAAGTCATGTGACCGAACTCTGGTGCTTCCCAACCAAGTGCTTCATAAACCATAAGCTGTTTTGGTGTATTGGCAATATGGTCGTCTCCACGAATAACGTGAGAGATTTGCATATCGTGGTCATCGATAACAACGGCAAAGTTGTAAGTTGGGTAACCATCTTTCTTTTGAATAACCCAGTCACCACCGATATTGCCACCTTCAAATTCGATATCGCCTTTGACCATATCATGCCACTTGTAGATACCTGACTCATTAACAGCCAAACGAACTGTTGGAATGATACCAGCTGCTTCACGTTCTGCGATGTAAGTTGCTTTTTCTTCTTCACTCATACCAAGGTATTCGTTGATGTAGCGTGGTGTTTCACCAGCTGCTTCTTGGCGTTCGCGTTCAGCTGCCAACTCTTCTTCTGTAACGTAAGATTTATAGGCTTTTCCTTCAGCTAACAGTTGGTCGATGTATTTTTGATACAAGTTCAAACGTTCAGACTGGCGGTAATTTTCATGTGTTTCTGGGCTTTCATCCCAATCCATGCCTAACCAGCGAAGGTTTTCAAGTTGTGATCGTTCACCGTCCTCGACATGACGTTTACGATCAGTATCTTCGATACGAATGATAAATGTTCCACCATGATGGCGTGCATACAAGTAGTTAAACAATGCTGTACGGGCATTTCCGATGTGTAATAGTCCTGTTGGACTTGGTGCGTAACGTACGCGGATATCTTTTGACATAGTTTCTCCTATAAAGTCTTTATACTCAATGAAAATCAAAGAGCAAACTAGGAAACTAGTCGCAGGCTGTACTTGAGTACGGCAAGACGACGTTGACGCGGTTTGAATTTGATTTTCGAAGAGTATTAGGCGTCTGCCTTTTTTGCTCTCTATATTATATCACAAGTCTTGGCTGAGTCCAATTTCTATGGATAAAGAGAGTAAAAAGAGTGGACAAACCACTCTTTTCTTCTATTATAGACGTGCGTTAAGTTCTTTGCTCAATTCTTCAAATCCTGGTTTTCCAAGAAGGGCAAACATGTTGCGTTTGTAAGCTTCAACACCTGGTTGGTCAAATGGGTTGATAGCATTCAAGTAACCTGAAAGGGCAATTGCCAATTCGAAGAAGTAGATAGTATAACCAAGGGTGAAAGCGTCTTGCTCTGGAAGAGTCACATACATGTTTGGTACATCACCGTCTGTGTGGGCAAGAAGAACACCATCAGTCGCTTTTTTGTTTACAAAGTCAACGTCTTTTCCTTGAAGGTAACCAAGTCCGTCAAGATCTTCTTCCAAAGTAGGAATGATCACGTTTTTACGTGGTTTGTCAACACGAACAACTGTTTCAAACATGATACGAGTTCCTTCTTGGATAAATTGACCAAGTGAGTGCAAGTCAGTTGAGAAGTTGGCTGAAGTTGGGTAGATACCTTTTTGGTCTTTTCCTTCTGATTCACCAGCCAATTGTTTCCACCATTCTGAGAAGTATTGAAGTGATGGCTCATAGTTTACCAAGATTTCAGTTGCATAGCCTTTACGGTAAAGGATGTTACGAACAGCTGCATATTGGTAAGCTTCGTTTTCAGAGATTTTATCTGAAGTGTAGTCTTTGCGGGCTGCATTCGCACCTTCCATAAGGGCTTTGATGTCAGCTCCTGATGCTGCGATTGGAAGCAAACCAACGGCTGTCAATACTGAGAAGCGTCCACCGATGTCATCTGGAACAACAAATGTTTCCCAACCGTTAGCATCTGCTTCAACCTTAACAGCACCTTTTTGGCGGTCAGTTGTTGCGTAGATACGTTTGTTGGCCTCTTCTTGTCCGTATTTCTTAACCAAGAGTTCTTTAAAGACACGGAAAGCGATAGCTGGTTCAGTTGTTGTACCTGATTTAGAAATCACGTTTACTGAGAAGTCTTTGTCTGCAACATACTCTACCAAGTCAGCAAGGTAAGTAGATGAGATTGAGTTTCCTGCGTAAAGGATTTGTGGAGCTTTGCGCTCTTCTTTTGTTTGCAAGTTTGCAAAGTGGTGGTTCAAGAAGTCAATTGCTGCTTTGGCACCAAGGTAAGATCCACCGATACCGATCACAACCAAAACATCGCTGTCTGATTTGATTTGCTCAGCAGCTTTCAAGATGCGGTCAAACTCTTCGCGGTCGTAGTTTTCAGGAAGGTCCAACCAACCTAGGAAGTCGCTACCAGCACCAGTTCCTTTACGGATCAATTCATCTGCTGCTGTTACTTGTGATTGCATGTATTCCACTTCATGTGGTGCAACAAATTTGTCTAAAACTTTTGAATAATCAAATTTAATATGTGACATGTTATTCCTCCAATATTTCTTCTTTTCTATCATAACGCTTACCTTCGTTTTTTTCAAGTTTTTTTGTCGAATTTCTCCATTTTTTATCAGAATTCAAACGTTTGCGTAAAAATATCACATTCCAAAAATTTTGAAATAATAAAAGAAAGAACGACCAGATTCCCAGTCGTTACAGTTCATTCAATAAATACTCAAATAATTCTAAATTGCCATCTTCTTCATTAACCAGAAACTCTGGATGCCACTGCAAACCGATAATACGGTGTTCGTCGATAGACTCAATCGCTTCGATGGTTTGGTCTCTTGGATCAATAGCAGTTACACGGAAATTAGGTGCCAAATCTTTAATGCTTTGACGATGGACGGAATTAACCTGACTTTCTTTTCCAAATAGCTTAGCTACTACGCTTCCTTCTACCGTCTCAATAGAGTGAGATGTTCCGAAAGGTAGGCCTTGCCAATGACCTTCAATTTCTTGATTAAGGGTTCCACCAAAGGCAACATTGACAAGTTGAACACCGCGACAGATTGCCATAATTGGTTTATTCTGACGGAGCGCTTCCTTCAAGAGTGCCAATTCAAATTCGTCACGGACTAAATTATAGTCATCGCTCTCAATGGTTTTTTTCTCTCCGTAAAATTGGGGATGAACATTTTGCCCACCTGTCAAGATGAGTTTGTCAATCATTTCTACATAATCGCGCACGACTGACTCATCACCAACAGGAATGACTAAAGGGAGACCACCGACTTGACGAATGCTCTCTGCGAATCTACAAGATACAGATGAATGAATGTTTTTGCCCTCTGCGTCTACGGGACATAGATTTGCAGCAACTCCTACAACCGTTCTAGGCATGATGTCTCTCCTTTCGAATGTTAATACTCTTCGAAAATCTCTTCAAACCACGTCAGCGTCGCCTTACCGTATATATGTTACTGACTTCGTCAGTTCTATCTACAACCTCAAAGCAGTGCTTTGAGCAACCTACAGCTAGCTTCCTAGTTTACTCTTTGATTTTCATTGAGTGATATGATAGTCCTATCATATCACTCAAGACACCTTTCGTCTAATATGTTTTTTTTAAGACTGTGATAAATATTTTTTATGGACAAGAAAAAGCTGCCCAAGAGGACAACTTCTTCCTTATTCAAAAACAAATTGATTGTGATAGAGTTCTGAGTAGAATCCACCTAGTTTTAGGAGTTCATGGTGGTTACCGCGTTCAATGACTTCTCCATCTTTAAGGACAATAATCTGATCTGCATCGAGAATGGTTTTCAAGCGATGGGCAATGACGAAACTGGTTCTACCTGCTACAACTGCCTCCATGGCATGCTGAATCTTGCTTTCGGTTACCGTATCTACATTTGAAGTAGCTTCATCGAGAATGAGAACTTCTGGATCTGTCATCAGGGTTCGAGCGATAGAAATCAATTGCTTTTGTCCTGTCGAGAAGATGCTCTGGTCATCATCTATAAGAGTATCGTACTTATCATGTAAACTTTCGATATAGTCGTGAATGTGGGTTGCCTTGGCTGCTGCCTCAACCATTTCTTGACTAGCATCTGGCACACCGAAACGGATATTGTCTCGAATGGTTCCGCTAAAAAGAACGGAATCTTGCAAGACAATCCCCACCTTGCTTCTAAGACTATCTAAGTCATAGTCACGAATGTCTTTGCCATCAAAATAAATCCCACCAGCATCAACATCATAAAAGCGATTGATGAGATTCATAATAGTCGTTTTCCCTGAACCTGTCGGACCAACAACCGCTGTCATCTGGCCTTTCGGAGCAGAAATACTGACATCTTTCAAAATAGGTTTATCAGGCAAGTATGAAAAATCAATATGACTAATTTCAACACCTTCTTGCAACTTAGTGAAGATTGGAGCCTTTTCAGGTCGGATTTCTTCCTCTGCGTCAAACATTTCCTGAATCCGTTCAGCCCCTGTAAAGGCCAACTGAAGGCTTCCCCAACTAGCTGCAACTTGGATAATAGGCTGGTAGTACTGCTGTGAAAATTGGGCAAACATAACAATCAAACCTAGGGCTGTACTAGTTTCAATAGTCTTATCATTTAGTAGAACAGCCGAACCAGCAAAGATGACGATGGCTGTGTTGACCAGACTCATCCCATTCATGACAGGGAAAAGAATTCCTGAGAACATTCTTCCTTTAAAGGTTGCTTTGCGCACGCGCTCATTTTGTTCAAGAAATCCTGCCATCATATCCTCTTGAATTCCTTGGACAATGACAGCTTTTTGACCTGAGATACTCTCATCCATATAGGCGTTGAGTTTCCCTACTTCTTTTTGCTGGAGGTTGGTGTATTTGCGTGCCATTTTCACGATGAAAATCAGCATAAGGAAGGCCACTGGTGTGCTGGCAATGGTGATGAGGGCCAGCGTCACATTTCTCGAAAACATGACAAGAATCAGACCAATGTATAAAACAATATTGCTCATGACCTGAACCAGACTTTCATTAAAGGCTTGGAGGATATTATCCAAATCACTAGTAAAACGAGACAGGATATCGCCATCTTGTCGGCGGTCAAAGAAAGAAACCGTCAACCGAGCAAGCTTGCCAAAGAGACCTTTGCGCATCTCATTGGTCGATTCTGCAATCACGCGCGTCATGAGACACATGTATATGACACTGGAGATAAAGAGAACCAAAACCAGCAGGCCAAGATTGACCATAATTCCTGATAGACTCTGCCAAACAAGTTCTGGATTGCCATCTTGATAAGCTTGAACTAAATTGGCTAGCTCTGTTACCGCTTGTCCAGAAAAGACTGGAAAGAGGGCTTGGGCAAGAGTTGATAGAACCAGCATCAAGATAACAACCACAAATGAGAGCTTGTAGACCTTAAAGTAATGCCAGAAAAATTGAACTGTTTTCATGTCACTCCTCCTTTCCTTTCTGTGTTTCGTAGATTTCACGGTAAACGGCATTGTTGGCAACCAAGTCTGTATGCGTGCCTTGACCAATCAATCGTCCCTGATCTAGAACCAAGATCTTGTCTGCATGAACAACCGAGCTAATCTTTTGCGCGATGATAATGGTTGTTGTTCCCTTCAAGTCCTTATTCAAGGCTTCTTGCACTAGGCGCTCTGACTTAGCATCCAAGGCCGAGGTCGAATCATCAAAAATCAGAATACGTGGATTGCTGACAATCCCACGCGCAATCGACATCCTTTGCTTTTGCCCACCTGAGAAGTTGGTTCCCCGTTCCTCAACTGGACTTTCAAAGGTTTTCTCCATACGATGAATGAATTCGCTAGCCTGAGCAATATTGGCTGCGCGCTCCATTTCAAATAGAGTGGCATCTCCCTTACCCTGTCTCAAGTTATCTGCAATCGTTCCACTAAAGAGAATGGCACGTTGGAGAACGATAGAAACAGTTTTACGCAGGGTTCCTTCACTCACTTCTCGAATATCCTTGCCTCCGATTTTGATAGCCCCTTCCTGCGGATCAAAGAGACGTGGAATCAATTGAGCCAAGGTTGATTTTCCTGCACCAGTCGCTCCAACTACACCAACCATTTGACCAGGCTCGATGGTAAAGCTCACATCTTTCAGCATCGGTTCCTTATCCATTGGATAGGTAAAGGTTACATTTTCAAAGCTAAGACTTCCAACCAACTCTTCATCTGGGACATCCTTGAAGGTCATGGCTGGCTCTGCGTCAAGAATTTCTCGAATACGACGCATGGAAATCATGGCACGGCTGACAGAATTTCCCAAAAATCCAACCATAACAATAGTAAAGATAATCTGGCTCAGGTAATTGACAAAGGAAGCAATGGAACCCACAACAGAAGGATCCGACTGAACCATCTCAGCAACCAACCAAATAGAGAGGAAAACCGCCCCATAACCGACCAACATCATGAAAGGTTCCACTACTGAAAAGGCATAACCAATGTAAAGATTTTGACCAAGAAGCTCGTCTGAAACTTCTGTAAACTTAGCAAACTGCTCTTTTTCTTGGACAAAGGACTTGACCACACGAACACCGCGCAGATTTTCCTTGGCGATAGCATTGATACGCTCAAGCAGGGTTTGAAACTTGGCAAATCGTGGCCCCATCATTCCCATCATGATAGCAGTCAAACCAAAAATCAAGACCACCATGAGAACAATCACCCACCACAGAGAGGGCAAAGTTTGAACCGCAAGGATAAAGGAACCGATGAACAAGAGAGGGAGTCTGAAAAGAATTTGGAAGGTCATCATGACGACGTTCTGAATCTGATTGATATCATTTGTCATGCGAACGACTAGATTTCCCGCATTAAATTGTTCAATATTGGCATAAGAAAAGGTTTGAATTTTACGGAAGGCATCCTCCCGAAGGTCGGATGAAACTCCTTGAGCAATATAGGCTGCAAGGATAACATTGAGCCCACCAGCAACCAGGCCGACCAAGGCCACACCGATCAACCAAGCCCCGATACTATAAATTGCTTCATATTTCCCAGCAAGTAAGGCATCTAACACTTCCTGCAGATAACGCGGTTGCAGAAGTGAACTAGCAACCATCAAGCTCGTCATCAGAAGCGAGGCCATAGCCTGCCACTTGTAGGTTTTGATTTTCTGAATCAGCATATTTTCTCCTTAAAAAATAGACAAAAGGGAGCGACAATGCGTCAGCTCCTTTTCATTCTGTTTGTGTGATGTTATTCTAGCAAAAAAGTGAGAACTTGTCAAAGAAGTCTCCTTGATACAGCTAGAATAACTAGTCATTCTTGGCTTTATAATTTTTGTTTTAACTCGACCAAGACATTCATAGCCTGCATAGGTGTCATGTTGTATATATCTAGTTTAGCTAATTCTGCTAGGATAGGATTTTCTTCTGGCGTATCAAAGAGTGAAATCTGTTCAGTGACAGCACTCGTTTGTCTCATGGGAGCAGGATTTTCTGTACCCTGACTCTCTAACTGAGTCAAAATCTTATCCGCCCTTGCTAAAAGCTCTGCTGGCAAACCAGCAATCTTGGCAACATGAATACCGTAGGATTTATCAGCAGGTCCTGGTTCAATTTTATGAAGGAAGGTGACCTGCCCATCCTGCTCTAAGGTTGCCACGTGGACATTGACCAAGTGTTGTAAACTAGACTCCAAACTAGTCAACTCATGGTAGTGGGTGGCAAAGAGGGTCTTGGCTCCGATGTGCTCATGGATGTATTCGATGATGGACTGGGCAAGAGCCATCCCATCATAAGTAGCAGTTCCCCGACCTAACTCATCAAAGAGAATCAAAGAATTCTTAGTCGCATGCGAAATGGCATTGTTGGCTTCCATCATCTCCACCATGAAGGTTGATTGACCTGAAACCAAGTCATCTGCTGCTCCGATGCGGGTAAAGATTGCATCAAAAATTGGCAAATGGGCACTTTCTGCTGGCACATAAGAACCCAACTGAGCCATAACCGCCGTCATGGCTAACTGACGCATGTAGGTTGACTTCCCACTCATGTTTGGCCCTGTAATCAGTTGAATACTAATATCTTCTGCCATCTGAATCGTATTTGGAATATAGGTCTGAGCCCCCATGACTTTTTCAACGACAGCATGGCGCCCTTTTTGGATATCAATTTGTGAATCGTCGCCAAACTCAGGTCGAATCAAATGCTGAGTTTCAGCTACAACTGCTAGACTTTGCAAGACATCAACCGTCGCAATTCCTTGAGCTAGAGCCTGCAAACGCTGGATGTACTTGCCGACCTCTTCACGAATACGCATAAAGATTTCATACTCTAGGTTGGCGGACTTTTCACGCGCTTCCAACATATCGCCCTCGATACGGGCTAATTCTTCGGTTCCAAAACGTTCTGAGTTTTTCAGCGTCGCCTTGCGGAAAAAGTGGGCTGGCACATTCCCCAATTGTGAATTGGTCACATGGAAATAATAGCCATCCTTTTTATTGTAGTCGATCTTGAGCGTGCTGATACCAGAGTTTTCTCGCTCCTTAGCCTCAATCTCAGCAATCCAGCTAGTCCCTTCTCTGAGCACTCGGCGGTATTTATCCAAAGTCTCATCAAACCCCGTCCGGATAATACCCCCATCTGTAATCACATGAGGAGCTTCAGGAGCAATGGCCGCACTAATCAAACTCTCCAACTCAGGGATTCCATCCAATTGTTCGATAAGATAAGCCAGAACAGGTTGCTCCATCCCTTCTAAAATCGCACGAATCCGTGGCACGCTGGATAAGGTGGTCGCCAATTGCAAGAGATCCTTGGGATTGGTTTTACCAAAAGAAACCCGACTAGCCAAGCGCTCAATATCATAAACACCCTTGAGACTGTCTGTCAAATCACTACGCTCAAAGAAATGGTCGAGAAAGACCTGCACCACCTCTTGACGCTGGACGATTCGCTCCTTATCAATCAAGGGACGATGAATCCAAGAACGCAAGAGGCGCAGCCCCATAGCCGTTTTGGTTTCATCCAAAAGCCAGAAAAGACTGCCTTGCTTCTTGCCTGAACGGGCATTCTCAACCAAATCCAGACTAGCCTTGGTCGCATAATCCATCTGCAAGAAATCCTTGATTTCATAGCGGATAACAGGCTTGAGGTGGTTCAATTCCCTCATCTGAGTTCGATGGACATATTGAAGCAGCTTACTAGATGCTGCTTGCTCCACCGCTGCCAATCGTGAATCCAGTAAATGAAGGTCCTCAAAGCCTTCTTTCTCATAGGAAAGTACTAAATTCATCTGACGACTAAGGATTTGTTCCTCTTCCTCAGACAAATCATAGCCCAGCACTACTTCTCGAGCCTTGAGGTTACGAATTTCCCCACAAACCAGCGTGAAATCCAAAAGACCTGTCACATAAAAGTCACCAGTCACCAGATCCATATAAGCGAGGCCAAACTGACTGCCATCACGGTCTATAGCAACCAAGAAATTATTCTGGCTGTCCGGCTTAGTGCTATCGACTACTGTCCCGGGTGTAATAACCTGAACAACCTCTCGTTTAACAACCCCAACCGCTTGTTTAGGATCTTCCGTCTGCTCTGCAATGGCTACCTTATAGCCCTGCTCAATCAAGACATCGATATACTGCTGGACAGAATGATAGGGAACCCCCGCCATAGGAATCGGATTGTCCGCATTCTTGTTGCGACTCGTTAAGGAAATTTCCAGAATCTGCGCAGCATTGACCGCATCCTCATAAAATAATTCATAAAAATCACCCATCCGAAAGAGCAAAAAAGCATCTGGATATTGCTTTTTTATATCCACATACTGTTGCATGCCAGGTGATAGCTTTTCTGTCGCCATTTTCCGTCTCTCCTTGTCAAAAATAAGTCTTGAGAGCAACTCCCAAGACCTTACTTATCTTTCATCAAATCTAGCAAACGATCTTCCATGAGTTTGGCAACGTGCTGGTCTCGACAAATGACCAATAAGGTATTGGCACCAGCAACTGTTCCTAAAATCCATTCATCCTTGTTTGCATCTACAATATTTGCCAAAACAGAGGCTTCTCCCAATTTGGTATGAAGCACCAAGGTAAACTCTGCTCTTGCAACACCTTCTAAATGATGAGACAAAAATTCCACCAAATCAATCTTTTCTGTCTCATTTGCTAGTACATAATACACCATATCATTTTTCTTGACCTTGGTCAAGACGATTTCGCGCAAATCACGAGACAGGGTTGTCTGCGTCACAAAGACATTGTGCGCCTCCAACCGATCTTGAATTTCTTTTTGTGTACTTAATTTCTCCTCAGTAATCATTTTTTTTATTAACTGATGACGATCTCTTTTTCTCATAAAATCCTCTTATGTGAATATTTATAACTAATTTTATAACTATATTATACCAAAAAAATAGGAGATTTCAAAAATTTTTTCTTCTTTCTTTAAAATTGTGATAAAATAGTAGAAAAGTCCAAAAAGGAGCTCTTAATGAATACAAAAGAATTGATTGCTAGCGAGTTGGCTAGCGTTATTGATAGCCTGGACCAAGAGGCTATTTTAAATTTACTGGAAACCCCTAAAAACTCAGAAATGGGAGACATCGCTTTCCCTGCTTTTTCTCTTGCAAAAGTCGAACGTAAAGCGCCACAAATGATTGCTGCTGAACTGGCTGAAAAGATTAACAGCCAAGCCTTTGAAAAGGTTGTCGCAACAGGACCTTACGTCAACTTTTTCCTTGATAAATCTGCTATTTCTACTCAAGTATTGCAAGCTGTTATCACTGAAAAAGAACACTATGCTGACCAAAACATTGGTAAACAAGAAAATGTTGTGATCGACATGTCTAGTCCCAATATCGCTAAACCATTTTCTATCGGTCACCTGCGCTCAACTGTTATCGGGGATAGCTTGTCACATATTTTCAAAAAAATCGGTTATCAAACGATCAAGGTCAACCATTTGGGAGACTGGGGTAAACAGTTTGGGATGCTGATTGTCGCCTACAAAAAATGGGGCGACGAAGAAGCTGTAAAAGCTCATCCAATTGATGAACTTCTTAAACTCTACGTCCGCATCAATGCTGAGGCTGAAAATGACCCTAGCTTGGATGAAGAAGCACGCGAATGGTTCCGTAAACTGGAAAATGGAGATGAGGAAGCTCTTGCACTTTGGCAATGGTTCCGTGATGAAAGTTTAGTGGAATTTAACCGCCTTTACCATGAATTGAAGGTTGACTTTGACAGCTATAACGGAGAAGCCTTCTACAACGATAAGATGGATGCAGTTGTAGACATTCTTTCTGAAAAAGGCCTTCTTGTTGAGTCAGAAGGTGCCCAAGTTGTGAATCTTGAGAAATATGGAATCGAACATCCAGCCCTTATCAAGAAATCTGATGGTGCAACTCTCTATATCACACGTGACTTGGCTGCAGCCCTTTACCGTAAAAACGAATACCAATTTGCTAAATCTATCTACGTCGTTGGTCAAGAGCAATCTGCCCACTTTAAGCAGCTCAAAGCTGTCTTGAAAGAGATGGGCTACGACTGGAGTGACGACATTACTCACGTTCCTTGTGGTTTGGTTACAAAGGAAGGGAAAAAACTCTCTACTCGTAAAGGGAATGTCATCTTGCTAGAGCCTACTATTGCAGAGGCTGTTAGCCGTGCCAAGGCCCAAATCGAAGCTAAAAATCCTGAACTAGAAAATAAAGATCAGGTAGCCCATGCTGTCGGGGTAGGAGCCATTAAGTTCTATGACCTCAAGACCGACCGTACAAACGGATATGACTTTGACCTAGAGGCCATGGTATCCTTCGAGGGTGAAACTGGACCTTACGTTCAATACGCCTACGCTCGTATCCAATCTATCTTGCGTAAAGCGGATTTCAAACCTGAAACAGCTGGCAACTATAGCTTGAATGATGCTGAAAGCTGGGAAATCATTAAGCTCATCCAAGACTTCCCGCGTATTATCAATCGTGCGGCGGATAACTTTGAACCTTCTATCATTGCTAAATTTGCAATCAGCTTAGCTCAAGCATTCAACAAATATTATGCACATACCCGTATCTTGGATGAAAGCCCAGAACGCGACAGCCGTCTAGCTCTCAGCTACGCAACTGCAGTCGTTCTCAAAGAAGCCCTTCGTTTGCTTGGAGTAGAAGCGCCAGAGAAGATGTAAATCGTTACAAGAGACTGGAACTAAAGTTCCTAGTCTCTTGACGGCAATCGCTATATGGCGAATTGCCTAAACGCTTCACTAGTTTTAGGACATAAATATGATCGATTTATGTCCTAAAACGTCGTAATCTTCAAGTTATTGGAACTAAAGTTCCTAATTGTTAGACGCTAGCCGCTTATATGCGGACTAGCTAACTGCCTCACTAGTAAAGAAACATAAATATTATCGATTTATGTTTCTTTACGTCGTAACCAATACGAATTGTCTAAACGCTTCACTAACTCACCAAACCAAATAATATCAATTTGGTTTGGTTCATGTCGTAATTTTTTAAATTACTTGAATGCAAAGAAATCTAAGTAACTTACACTAAAGCCTATACAGGTTTTGGTTTAGAGAACTATCAAAAATCTTATCAAGTTTTGCTAACTTGTTATTCTACTTTGAATTGACTAATTCAATCTACTCACTACTACTTCTTTATCATACAGGGAGATATCTTATGAGCCAATATGCTTATATCCTCGTTGTAATTAGCTTGGTGTTCCTTTTTCTGCTCAATAAGTACGAGAAGGAGAGACTTCAAAGACTCTACCAAGAACAACTTTTGAAGGATGAAACATTTAGGGCTGACATCAAAGAGAAAATTCAAACGACTGAAAATATCAATGATGTCATTGCTTACATTAATAAAACTTATCATCTGGGAATGTTGCTATCAAAAGACATTACAGATCAATTGAAATAAACCTAGCTATTTTTTAAGGAATATCAAAACCGAGACTAAGAGTTTTATACTTAGGCTCGGTTTTTGTATATTTTTCAAGCAACAAAGCCACCGCTACCCAGCAATGCAAGTGCAAAATCCCCTAGAATGTGATAAAATAAAAGAGAGAACTCTATCAAGGAGGAAAACATGAAAAAACAAACCGTCGCCGTCTTGGGGCCTGGTTCTTGGGGAACTGCCCTTTCACAAGTCTTAAATGACAATGGACACGAGGTACGTATTTGGGGAAATATTCCCGAACAAATCAATGAAATTAATACACACCATACTAATACACACTACTTTAAAGATGTCACTCTAGATGAAAAAATTATTGCCTACACTGACTTAGCAGAAGCATTGGAAGATGTGGATGCGATTTTGTTTGTTGTCCCAACAAAAGTGACACGACTTGTTGCCCAACAAGTTGCACAAACCTTGGACCATAAGGCTATCATCATGCACGCATCAAAGGGATTAGAACCTGATAGCCATAAACGATTATCAACCATCCTTGAAGAAGAAATTCCTGAACATCTCCGCAGTGATATTGTCGTTGTTTCAGGACCTAGTCATGCGGAAGAAACCATTGTGCGTGACCTAACTTTAATCACTGCTGCTTCTAAAGACTTACAAACAGCTCAATACGTTCAGGAGCTCTTTAGTAATCACTACTTCCGACTTTATACCAATACGGATGTTATTGGAGTTGAAACTGCTGGTGCTCTTAAAAATATTATTGCTGTCGGTGCCGGAGCTTTACATGGTCTGGGATTTGGTGACAATGCTAAAGCAGCCATCATCGCTCGAGGTTTGGCAGAAATTACCCGCCTAGGGGTAGCACTTGGTGCTAGTCCATTGACCTATAGTGGCTTATCAGGTGTGGGAGATTTGATCGTAACTGGAACCTCCATCCACTCTCGTAACTGGAGAGCTGGCGATGCCCTTGGTCGTGGAGAATCCCTAGCTGATATCGAAGCCAATATGGGCATGGTAATTGAAGGAATCTCAACAACTCGAGCAGCCTATGAACTAGCGCAAGAGCTTGGAGTCTATATGCCGATTACACAAGCCATTTTCCAAGTTATTTACCAAGGAACCAATATCAAAGATGCCATTTATGACATCATGAACAATGAATTTAAAGCAGAAAATGAGTGGTCTTAACCCTCTATAGAAAGGATTATTATGGCATCAAAAGTTAGAAAAGCAGTCATCCCTGCCGCTGGACTCGGAACTCGATTTTTACCAGCAACCAAGGCTCTTGCTAAAGAAATGTTACCAATTGTAGATAAACCAACTATCCAGTTTATCGTAGAAGAAGCTCTTAAATCAGGCATCGAAGATATCCTCGTTGTCACTGGTAAGTCAAAACGTTCTATTGAGGATCACTTTGACTCAAACTTTGAGCTTGAATACAACCTCAAAGAAAAAGGAAAACACGACTTGCTAAAATTGGTAGACGAAACAACTGGTATTCGCCTTCACTTTATTCGTCAAAGTCATCCTCGTGGCCTCGGAGACGCTGTCCTACAAGCCAAAGCTTTTGTAGGGAATGAACCTTTCGTTGTTATGCTGGGTGATGACCTTATGGACATCACAGATGAGAATGCCGTTCCTTTGACAAAACAACTGATGAATGATTACGAAAAAACACACGCATCAACCATTGCTGTCATGCCCGTACCACATGAAGACGTTTCATCATATGGAGTCATTGCTCCTCAAGGAGAAGGAATCAACGGCCTCTATAGTGTCGAAACTTTCGTTGAAAAACCAGCTCCCGAAGATGCTCCAAGTGATTTGGCAATTATCGGTCGCTATCTTCTCACACCAGAAATTTTTGAAATCCTAGAAAACCAAGCTCCTGGTGCTGGAAATGAAATCCAGCTTACCGATGCAATCGATACTCTCAATAAAACACAACGTGTTTTCGCCCGTGAATTTACAGGAGCTCGTTACGATGTTGGGGATAAGTTTGGCTTTATGAAAACATCTATTGACTACGCCCTCAAGCACCCACAAGTCAAAGATGATTTGAAGGATTACCTCATCCAACTGGGAAAAGAATTGGCTGAAAAAGAATAACATAAAAAGATAAGGTTCAAAAATGCCTTATCTTTTTTATTACATAACTATTCTTATAAACCTTCACAACCCCATTCCCTTATAGAAAAGCAAAACTGAAAGTCCTACGAACAACACTACCGCTACCAGTCTCTGACTAGCGCTATACATCCGTCTTTCTCCTCGAACTGGAAAGATAACTGCTAGAAATGCGCCACCAACTGCACCTCCGATATGACCTGCTAGGCTGATTCCTGGAATCAGAACACTTCCAATAATGTTAACCACAAAAAGTGTCAAATAAGATTGCCCTAGCTGTTGAATATAAGGATTGCGAGTTGCATAGCGGAGAACAATAATCGCAGCAAATAGCCCATAGAGAGAAGTCGAGGCTCCTGCTGCTAAGGATTTGGGACTAAATACAAAAACAAAGAGATTGCCCATCATTCCAGATAAGAGATAGAAAAAGAAAAACTTCTTGGACCCAAAAATTTCCTCTACTTGCCTACCAAGATAATAAAGCGAAAGCATATTAACAATGAAATGCTCCCACCCAATATGAACAAAAATGGCAGAGAAGAGACGCCAAATCTGCTCAGGAAAGAAGCGAATAGCAGGGCCATACATGGCTCCAAATCGAAATAATGTATCCGCCCTATCAAAGTTTCCACCAGTAGTCACCAGCATTAGTAGAAACACCAAGGCCGTCACTAGGAGGAAAAAACTCGTCACAGGGTAACGCCTATCAAAGATTTCCTTCATCAATTAAAACCTCCTGAACAGGAATATCATGATTTTCAGGCATAAATTGCTGAACTTGACAAGGATAGATCGTACTTAAAGTATGACCAGGAAAATGTTTCAGATAGCGGTCATAATAACCTCCACCGTATCCAATCCGATATCCTTCCGTCGTAAAAGCCAAGCCCGGAACATGAATCAAATCAATCTGAGAGGCATCCACAACTTCCAAATCTCCCTGTGATTCCAGTAATCCAAAGGAAGTTTTTACCAACTGCTGTGGATCATAGACCACAAAGTCCATGCGCCCCTTGGGATAGGTTTTGGGTATCAGAACCTTCTTGCCGTCCTTCAGCGCCTGCTCTATCAGTTCCTGCGTTTGAAACTCATGAGGAAAAGAGAGGTAGCTTGCAATGACCTTAGCTTCTTGGTAGAAGGGATGGTGTAAAAGTCGTTCTGTTAAAGTTTGGTCTATAAACTGTTTTTGCTCTTGAGATATAGCCTTCATTTCTTGCAAGACTTGCTTGCGTAATTCTGCTTTCATAGACACTTCCTCTACTCTGCTGCCTTCTTTTTCAGGAAACTAGAGACCGCATCTACCCCAATGGCTAAGGCTTCTTCCTTAGGACTCATCTGAGGGTGATGAAGGGCATAGGGACTATCGATACCTAGCCAGAACATAACGCCATCAACTTTTGAAAGGAGATAACCAAAGTCTTCACCTGTCATAGCAGGCTCGATATCAATCAACTCAATTCCCTCTTTTTCTTCAAAGAAGTCCATCAGTTCACGCGCCAAGGCTGGATGGTTCTCAACAGGCAGGTAACCACCTTGCTTGAGTTCAACTTCGACTTCCATATCGAAGGCAGCTGCAACTCCTTCTGCAACTGTTTTGACCCGCTTTTGCACCAAGAGACTCATGTCCTGTGTCAAGGCCCGAATAGTTCCATGCAAAAAGGCTGTGTCTGCTATGACATTATTGGTTGTTCCAGCTTGGAAAAGACCAAAGGTCACCACTGCCCCCTCGATTGGGTTGACATTGCGGCTGACAACTGACTGCACCTGGGTCACAAAGTAACTAGCTGCCACTAAGGCGTCATTAGCTTCATGTGGAAAGGCTGCGTGGCCTCCTTTGCCTTTGAAACGGATCTTCACCTCGCAAGTCCCTGCAAAGAGTGTATGAGTATTAGTCGCAATCTGGCCGACTTTCAAATCTGGACGGACATGGAGACCATAAAATTGGTCTGGCAACCAATCTCCAAAAGCACCATCCTCATACATGAGCATACCACCAGCTTCATTTTCTTCAGCAGGTTGAAATAAGAAGAGCAGATTATTCTTTGGTTGCTCCTCCAGTGCACGCTCAAGACAGCCCAAGGCAATGGTCATATGAAAATCATGTCCACAAGCGTGCATGCGACCTTGGTGCTGAGAAGCGAAAGGAAGGCCTGTTTGTTCGACGATAGGCAGGCCATCAATATCTGTTCTCCAACCAATGGTACGCTCTGGCTGACTTCCCTGCAAATAAACCAAAATACCTGTCCGCCAAGTACGAACTTGAACAAATTCCTTACCCTCAGTCAATGTCTCAATTACATCCAGCAAATAAGCATGAGTCTTGAACTCCTCCAAGCCAATCTCTGGAATCTGGTGCAAATCTCGTCTAGTCTGAATCAAATCTAACATCTATCTCTATCCTCCTATATAGCAGAAAGAGGCTGGAAAAGAGTTCCGCCTCTATTTTTCATTTACAATTACAAGGTACGAAGCGCATCTTCTAGCGCTGTTTTTTGTTGAGTTTGGGCATCAATCTCTTTGATAATGCGAGCTGGAACACCTGCTACTACCACGTTTTCTGGGACATCTTGGGTAACAATAGCTCCTGCTGCGACAACTGAACCACTACCGATTTGGACCCCTTCGATAACCACTGCATTGGCTCCGATAAGAACATTGTCTCCGACACGAACTGGTTCTGCGCTAGCTGGCTCAATCACACCTGCAAGAACGGCACCTGCACCAACGTGGCTGTTTTTCCCAACAATGGCACGACCACCAAGGATAGCCCCCATGTCAATCATGGTTCCTGCACCGATTTCAGCACCGATATTGATAACTGCTCCCATCATGATAACAGCATTGTCACCAATTTCAACTTGGTCACGGATAATAGCACCTGGCTCGATACGAGCGTTGATAGCACGTTTATCTAGCAAAGGAACGGCAGAATTACGAGCGTCTTGCTCAACAACATAGTCTTGATTTTCTACCAAGCCATTAAGAAGCGGAGCCACGTCCTTCCAGTCTCCAAATAGGACATTTCCTAGTTTGATAACAGAGCTAGGTATAGCAGTTGCAAGTTCTCCCTCAAAGGTTACTTTAACACTGGTTTTCTTTTCAGCATTGGCGATAAATTGGATAATTTCTTGTGCGTTCATTTTTGTAGCAGTCATAAGCGCCTCCTAGTTCATTTTAATGATACCTATTCTACCAAAAAAGGCCTCAAATTTGAAGCCTTTTTGTTTGTTTTTAGGTATGATTTTTAGGGATGTGAGATAAAACGTGCTGTCGGTAAAAGCAAGCCCCTACCGATACAACCTAAAAACACTCTTCACAACTATCTCCCCGTGTTTTATTGACTATTCTAGTATAGCACACTTTTAGAATTAAGAAAAGACTTTTTATCTACTTTCTTTCGCTTCTTCTATCGATAGGAAAATCATGGGTAAAATAATCAAGGCCATAGCTAGAAGGAGGGACCAATTCACCACCAACCCTAAAAACAAAACACTCAAGAGAGCAGAGGAGAGAGGTTCACTGGCACTGATAACAGAAACCACCAAGGGAGAAACCAAGGACACCGCCTTCATGGAAATGAAAAAGGCAAAAGCCGTCCCAAAGAAAGCGATAATGAGGCAAATCAAGATACTCCAAATATCAAGAGTAAAGGAAAGCTGATACACTGGCGAGAGGACATTGCTAAATAAACCTGCCAAAATCATCCCCCACCCAACCGTAGGAACGAAACCATAGCGCTTCGCAAAAGGTTGAGGCAAGATGACATTAAACATGACTCCCATAGCACTCAGTAAGCCTGTCACAAGCGCTAGTGGTGTCATAGATAACTGAGAGAGATCTCCCTTTGTCGCCATCAAGCCAACACCCAGCATGGCAACCAAAACATAGAAAATAGCGCTTTTTGACGCTCGTTTTTGATAAACCAAAAGATTGTAAAAAAGAATAAAGACAGGGCTGATAAACTGTAAAATAGTTGCTGTCGCAGCATTTGAGTATTCTACGCAGAGATAGAAAAAATACTGGACTGAGAAAATTCCCAAAATAGCATAGGCTAGAAAGGGCAGGTAATTTTTCTTATCTCGCCAGATATCTAACACTTGTGATTTTAATTGCATTGCTGACCAAATGAGCACAAGACTCCCTGCCAGTGTCAAACGCATAGAGGTAATCCAGCCCGAAGAAACCTGATAATGAGTAAAGAAATACTCTCCTAGAATTCCACAGATTCCCCAGATTAAGCCAGATAGAAGCGAATAAATGGTTCCTTTAACAATCTTTTTCTGATACTGATTCATACCTTTATTGTAACACGAAAGGACAAAAGAAAAAAGTGGCAATCAATGCCACTTTCCTATCTTCCACTATTTGGTTGTGTAGATGATGAACTTGATGTACTGCTAGAGCTAGCACTTGAACTGCTACTTGAACTAGTGCTTGAGCTGGAAGTAGTTGGTAGGGTACTAACGATACTTGACCAAGCATTTTGATAATCTGATTCACTTCCTCCTATAGCAAAGTGATAGCTGGTCGTAGGAGCTCCCGCCTTGTTAGCCCAATAGCTCGTTACAGTAGAGCCTGAAAGATCCACCGTTTTTCCATTAACGGTTACTTTGCCTGGTTTCTGCCCTGTAGAACTGAGGACCTGAGATTGAGTCACACTAGAATCAAGATTAAAGCGTTCATTGCCCCAAACACCAGGCTCAGCCTCTTGGATAGCATTAACCAAGTGAGCCATATATTTGGCATTTCGATAATGCCCAGCCCCCTTAGCCATCGGGCGATTGTCATCATGACCTAGCCAGCCACCTAGAGTTAATCTTGGTGTCGAAAGTATGAGCCACATATTTTCATCTTCATTGGTTGTACCAGTCTTGCCAATCCAGTCTGCACGAGCTAAGTTTGAATTAATAGCAGCCAAGTCCGTTTGGAAACTTGAAGTGATCCGAGATGAAATCACTTCACGAAGCAAGCTCTGCATAATCGTTGCTGTTGCCTTCGAGTACACTTGAACTGGTTTGTCTTGGAATTCATAGATTACTCTACCATCAGATGATTCAATCTTAGAAATTACATGTTTCTGATGGTAGACACCGTTATTAGCAATTGTTTGATAACCGTTGGTATGCTGTGCGACTGTGACTTCAATACCACCGCCCATAGGCAGACTTTCGATACCATACTCTGGAATCTCATAACCCATTTTCTCCATGTAACCCTTGACATCCACACCTTTCTCACGAAGCATGCGATAGGTCCAATAGGCTGGGATATTCCACGAATAGTTCAAGGCTTCACCTAGAGTCATCATACCTGTACCTGGACTGTTTACATACATGATAGGATTGCCATTAGAGAATTTTGTCGGATAATTAGACAAGATACTAGCACTTCCCATCAATCCTTGGTCAATGGCAATACCGTAGGCCAGCAAAGGCTTGGTTGTAGAGGCTGGCGAACGCTTGGTATCAAAAGCGTGATTGTTTTGGTTTGTCTGGTAATTACGACCACCAACGAAACCTAGAACAGCGCCCGTTTTATTGTCCATCAAAACATTTCCTACTTCAGGCTGCCCAGTCGAATCATCTACCAAACGACCGTAGTTAGCAACTGCATTTTGCATGGCTGTATGGATTTTTTTATTGATTGTTGTAGTGATTTTGTAACCACCCTTACTTAGTTCCTGCTCCGCTCGCTCATGATAAGCCTTTTGAACCGCTTCCTTTTTCAACTCTTGGCTAGAGACATTGTCCTGCTGAACTAAATAATCATACATACGATCTGTCGCTTCAGACATAGCCGTAAAGTAAAGGTAATCTCTCGAAACAGCATTGACAGTTCCCGATGGCAAGAAGTCTTGTTTGAGATTATAATCCTTGTACTGGTCATATTCTTCCTTAGTTAAAGCACCCGTACGGTACATGTTATAGAGAACAGCCTTGGCTCGCTTCAAACCAAGTTCTAAGTCTTCATCACTCTTTAACTCTCCAGTGTTTTCATAAGGAGAATAAGTAATCGGACTCTGGGGCAAACCTGCTAGGAAGGCAGCTTGAGGAATACTCAACTTGTTGGCATCAATACCAAAAATCCCTTCAGCAGCTTGCTGGACACCTGCAATGTTTTGCCCTTTATGATTTCTACCAAAAGGAGCGATATTGAGATAGGCTGTTAGGATCTCATCTTTTCCCATCACTCTTTCTAAAGCAAGGGCATCGACAATTTCTGTAGCCTTACGAGCCAAGGTAGGAGCATCTCCGACCACTTGTTGCTTGATTAGCTGTTGAGTCAAGGTCGAGCCCCCGCTAGATGAGCCCAAACCTGCAAAGGTTCCCAAGGTCGCCCGAATCACAGCTTTTGGCACAACCCCTTTATGTTCAAGAAAATGTTCGTCCTCGGTAGCAACGATAGCCTTTTTAAGATTGTCCGATATTTCCTCAGATGAGACAGAAGTTCGCAGTAGATCACTCTCGATAGAAGCAATGACACTCCCATCTGCATAAACAATTTCTGAGATTGAAGAAACATTCTTAACCTGCTTGACCAAGTCCTCCGCTGGCGGAACCTTAGCCTTATCGAACAAAGCAACTCCATAACCAAGAGCTACACCAGCACCAAAAAGTCCACCGATAAAGCCTAGAATAAAGAGAATATTCAAAACTCCCTTGATAGCAGCTAAAATGCTCCCTAAGATAGACAAAATTCGCCCACCTGTCACATCCGACTTCTTCTCTTCTGAGACTTTCTCTGATTTTCTATGATTTATGTTTGATTTTACTAGCTGGAAAAATTCCAGCATTTTTTGTTTTAATTCATTTAATTGATTTTGCATGGATTTCCTCACTCTATTTATTATACCACAAAAGGGAAACTTTCAATAAAATAGCCACTTTCTTCCCTATTCTGCTAGGCTATTGCCCAAGTTTGTGATACAATAGTTAGAAACAATAATTTTAAAAAGGAGAAAAGACACATGCACATTTTTGATGAGCTAAAAGAGCGTGGTTTGATTTTTCAAACGACTGATGAAGAAGCTTTGCGTAAAGCCCTAGAAGAAGGTCAAGTTTCTTATTATACTGGCTACGATCCAACTGCTGACAGCCTTCACCTAGGCCACCTTGTCGCAATCTTGACAAGTCGTCGCTTGCAACTAGCAGGTCACAAACCTTATGCGCTCGTTGGCGGTGCTACAGGTCTCATCGGAGATCCGTCCTTCAAAGATGCTGAACGTAGTCTCCAAACAAAAGACACAGTAGATGGCTGGGTCAAGTCTATCCAAGGACAACTTTCTCGTTTTCTTGACTTTGAAAATGGCGAAAATAAAGCTGTCATGGTCAACAACTACGACTGGTTTGGCAGCATCAGCTTCATTGACTTCCTCCGTGATATCGGAAAATACTTTACTGTCAACTACATGATGAGCAAGGAGTCTGTGAAAAAACGGATCGAAACAGGAATTTCTTACACTGAGTTTGCTTACCAAATCATGCAAGGGTACGACTTCTTCGTCCTTAACCAAGACCACAACGTAACACTACAAATCGGTGGTTCTGACCAGTGGGGAAATATGACAGCTGGTACTGAATTGCTTCGTCGTAAGGCTGACAAGACTGGCCACGTTATCACTGTTCCATTGATTACAGATGCAACTGGTAAGAAGTTTGGTAAATCAGAAGGAAACGCAGTTTGGCTCAATCCTGAAAAGACTTCTCCATACGAAATGTACCAATTCTGGATGAACGTGATGGACGCTGACGCTGTTCGCTTCTTGAAGATTTTTACTTTCTTGTCACTTGATGAGATTGAAGACATCCGCAAACAATTTGAAGCAGCTCCACATGAACGCTTGGCACAAAAAGTCTTGGCTCGTGAAGTCGTTACACTTGTTCACGGCGAAGAAGCTTACAAAGAAGCCCTCAACATCACTGAGCAACTCTTTGCAGGAAACATCAAGAATCTTTCTGTTAAAGAGCTCAAACAAGGACTTCGTGGTGTACCAAACTACCAAGTTCAAGCAGATGAAAACCACAATATCGTAGAACTGCTCGTTTCTGCTGGTGTGGTTAACTCAAAACGCCAAGCCCGTGAAGACGTCCAAAACGGAGCTATCTACGTCAACGGCGACCGCATCCAAGACCTTGACTATGTCTTGAGTGACGCAGATAAGCTTGAGAACGAACTGACTGTTATCCGCCGTGGGAAGAAAAAATACTTTGTATTGACTTACTAAACTGTTCAACATTGATCTATAAAAAAAGGAGTTAACCTCAAGAAAGGTAACTCCTTTTTGTTATTGATAAGCACATCTATCTAGCCTTATACTCTTCGAAAATCTCTTCAAACTACGTCAGCGTCGCCTTACCGTACTCAAGTACAGCTTTCGGCTAGCTTCCTAGTTTGCTTTTTGATTTTCATTGACTATTAATAGACAGACTACGCAGGACTATGCGTAAGGTTGTCAGATTATGTAAGATAGAGAGGTTTGAAGGACTGAGCCAATTAAACAAGCCAAAGCCAATCAAACTACTATTTACGACGACGGTATCTTGAATATTCTTCTTGATGAGTGTTTGCAAAGATGATGATAGCCAATCCAACTCTTGGAAGAAATCCAAGCGATTATCTAACAATAAGATATCGCTCATCTGCTTAGAAATGTCTGCGCTCTCATTCATCACCACACCGATATCTGATAGGGTTAGAGCCGCTGAGTCATTCAATCCATCTCCAACCATCAAAATAGTGTGACCTGCTTTCTGCAGTTCCTCTACTAACTCAAATTTCCCATCAGGTTTCAAGTCTGTATAGACCTGATCAAAGGGCAAATCTTTGACTAATTCCTCTGTTCTAACCAAGGTGTCCCCTGTTGCCAGAATCAATTTTTTCCCTTGTGCCTTAAGTTTCTCCAAGGCTGCTTTTGCTTCTTTTCTCAAAGGAGTATGAATACAGAACATTCCAATCAATTCATTCTGATAAGCCAAGAATAAGAGATTGTAGTGACTCTTGTACCCTTCAATTAAAGCATTTTGTTCCGAACTGATATGAATCTGCTCATCCTGCATCAAGACATAATTCCCAATAAGAACTGGTTGCCCATCTATATGAGATTTGATCCCCTTGCTTGCGATATATTGGAGTTTCCCATGCATTTCCTCATGTTCAATTCCCTCTATCTCAGCTTGCTTGACGATAGCATTAGCAATAGGATGATAAATGTGTTCCTCAAGACAGGCACTGATTCTGAGAATATCTTCCTCACTATAGTCCCCAAAAGGTAACACCTTTTCAACTATAGGATAACTAGTTGTGATTGTTCCCGTCTTATCAAATAAGAAAGTATCAACTTCCAGATATTTCTCCAGAACATCCCCATCCTTAATCACCATTTCACGATTCAACCCCTCCTTGATAGCTGTCAAATAAGCTACAGGAGTAGAGATTTTCAAAGCGCAGGAGAAATCGACCAATAGGAAAGAAATAGCCTTAGAAAAAGAACCTGTCAATAGGTAAGTCAGCCCAGCACCCAAGAAATTATATTTGACAACCTTGTCCGCCATCTTGATGAAATAGCGTTGTTTCGTTTTCTTGTTTTCTTCAGATTTCTTCATCAACTCAATCAGCTGTAAAATACGGCTGTTCATCTGATTATCGGTTACACGAATACGCAACTCTCCAGTTTCTAATACTGTATTTGCACAAACCAAATCAGACTCTCTTTTTTCAACTGGAAAACTCTCTCCCGTCAAGGAGCTTTCGTTGACCATACCTAAACCTGAAACCACTTGTCCATCAAACAGAATTTCATTTCCCTGAGATAGGACCAAGACATCTCCTATTTGAACATCGGAACTCTTGATACTAACAACCGTATCGCCCTGTACTAAGAATACATCGCTCTCTTTTGCAAGAAGACTCTGTTCTAAATCTGTTGCAGTTTTTTTCAAGGACCATTGATCTAAATGATTTCCCAAATCAAGCATAAACATGATATTACTTGCCGTCTTGGATTGGTTCATAAACAAAGATAATAAAATCGCCGAACAGTCCAAGACCTCCATCGTTAGTTCCTTACGCGCTAGGGTCTGATAGGCTTCTCTAACATAACCCAAAGCCTGATAACAAGTCCATATATAGCGAATAGGATACGGCACAAAACTACGAAAAAGCACACGCTTAATCGCTGCACCTGAAACAATAGAATAAGCACTCTCTTCTCTACGAATGGGAAGAGTCATCAACTCAGAAACTTTCCCTTTATCAATTCTTTTTAAAAAGGCTTCTGCATTATCTAATACAGAGAAGCCTTCTTTTATGCGTAGAGTAAAGTGCTGTTGATCCATGTAAAACTGGATAGACTCAATCCCCTTTTCATCTCTCGCCAAGGAACGAAGATAGTCTTGAACATCCAAGGTAAGTGAAAAAGAAGATGATAGTCGGATATGTTGATATCCTCTATATAGCACTTTAAAAGACATATTATTCTCCTATAAGGCTATCTAATTGCTCTTCTTTTTTCTCTTGCTCGTACAAATATTTGGCATCTTGCAAGACATCATCTCCATGTTGCTTCACAACAGAAACAGATGCATCTAGCTCGTCTTTCAACTTGTAAGCCTTAGCCAAAGCTTTAGAATAGCCTTTTTTAGCTTCCTTACTTGCTAAGATTTTCAAACCAAGGGTACCAAATGCAACACCACCTAAAAAGAGTGATGATTTTTTCGCAACTTTTGCGACGCTCAATACTTCTTTTAACATACTTATTTCCTCCTAGCTATTATTATATATTAATTTTTATATAAAAGCAATTTAATTTTGGTAGTTTGAAAAGTAATTATACTACTATTTAATTCTATTACAAATCATCCTAAAGTTGCTTTCATTTGCCTCTTTTGATACACTTGAACTATGAATACAAATCTCAAACCAAAACTGCAGCGCTTCGCTTCTGCGACTGCCTTTGCCTGTCCTATCTGCCAAGAGAAGCTAGCTCTGGCAGAAGGCAGTCTCAAATGTAGCAATCACCATTCTTTTGACTTGGCGAAATTCGGCTATGTCAACCTGGCTCCTCAAATCAAGCAATCTACCAACTACGACAAGGAAAATTTTCAAAACCGTCAACAAATCCTAGAAGCTGGATTTTATCAGGCTATTTTAGATGCTGTATCTGACTTACTTGCAAGCACAAAAACTACCAAAACAATTTTAGATATCGGTTGTGGCGAAGGATTCTATTCTCGCAAGCTTCAAGAAAGGCATCCTGACAAAACCTTCTATGCCTTTGACATCTCCAAAGATTCTGTCCAAATCGCTTCCAAAAGTGAACCCAACTGGGCAGTCAATTGGTTCGTTGGTGACTTAGCTCGTCTTCCTATAAAAGACGCCAGCATGGATATCCTGCTTGATATCTTTTCGCCTGCCAACTATGGAGAATTTCGTCGCGTTTTATCCAAAGACGGTATCTTGATAAAGGTTATCCCAACTGAAAATCACCTCAAAGAAATCCGTCAGAAGGTACAAGACCAGCTGATAAACAAGGATTATTCCAACCAAGATATCAAAAATCATTTCCAAGAACACTTTACCATCCTATCTAGTCAAACTGCCTCTCTGACTAAGACTATCACAGCAGATCAGCTCCAAGCCCTACTCAGCATGACGCCCCTACTCTTTCACATCGACCCGACTAAGATTGACTGGAGCCAACTGACAGAGATTACCATTGAGGCTGAGATTCTGGTTGGGAAAGCATTCTAAACTAGACTTCCCAAAGGTATAAAACTTACCGAAAATCCTCAATATCACAAAAACGCATAAGAACAGTACACAAAAACCTTAATCTTATGCGTTTTGTTATGCAAAAATCACTGGAGTTTCTATACACATTAAGTGGAAATCTTTGAAACCAGTTCTTTTAATAACCATTGAATACCATATATTACATTTACCCCAAATATGATATAGGCCGTATAAATCAAGTATTTCGATTTCTCCCGCCTCAAAGAATAGATCTTGTACAAAATAGATAAATTTAAAATAATAAATAATAGAGACAAAATCTTCCTCCAAAATCAATCATAAAAGTACACAGTCAAGCATAGCCCTAAACTTTATTTTCGATTCGAAATAAAAAACTTATCAATGAACAATAAGTGATATAAGGCCAGTACCAGACCCCAAACGCTACCACGAAAAGAGAATTCTTGATGATTGAGAGGAAACAAATCGTGGTTACCTATATAGAGGCAGGTCAAAATAACAAATAGTATCCAAAATAAATCAGTCCATTTATATTTTGAAAAATATTTTTTCCACATAAGAACACCTTCTTTCCTATAATCTTATTATAATACTTTATGTAAGCGAATACAAGAAATTTGAGGTGATTTTTAAGTAGATTTCGAAGCTGAAAGACAGTAAAAACCAGCATTTTAAGCGCTGGTTTATTGTTTTAAACTAAGTTTCTTACAAAGCTTACTAACACTAATCTTTAAAAAAAGTTAGTTTTTGAAGTTGATTAATTGTTAGTTTCTCAAACTGTACTCTTTTTTATTTTTTAATCCCCAATAACTAAGGGCAAGTAATGCTACAACCCAAGCAAAAGTGATCCCCAAACTGTCAAAATTCAACTTGAAATCTGGTTTATTAAAGAAATCTACATAAGCTCCTAAGAAGGTTGTGTCCATAAATTTCTTAACCTCTGAGCTAACTTGAGAAAACATCGGCAAGAATGAAAGACCAAGCATTGGAATCAAACCATAAACCTGAGCCTGCGTTTGTGTCTCTGAAATAGCTCCAATTACTAGATTTAAGAGAATTGTACATAATGCTACCAGAGAAGCTACTACAAGGTATACAGGATAATCTTTTGCGAAATCCACTTCAACCATAATAGGGAAGGAAATAACTGAAGCCAAGGCAAAGATTACAGGATAAAACAACACGGAAACAAGATATTCTCCACGGCGAACTCCGCTTAAAATAAGTGTTTTAAAAATTCTTTTTTCTTTTTCCTCTGCAATAGAGTTTGAAATCATTGACCCAGAAGAAAATGAGAATGCCATTGTTAAAGAGCTATACAATAGTACTTTCCCTTGAGTGCCATCTGTATTCATAAAATTTTGGAAGAGTAGAACCAGAAAGAATGGGAATACTACCTGTACCAAAGTGTTTTTGTTTGTTAACAATACTTGTGTCCTCAACCAGATAAGGGCTAAAATTCTCTTAAACATCTAATTTTTCTCCTGTCAATTTAATAAAAATATCTTCTAAAGTTGGTTCACATGAGTGAATCGTCATCATTTTTTTATAATCTTCTTGCTGCAAGTCTTCAAAGCGCACTACCTTTTTAGTAGAATCACTATAAGTTACTGCAACCTTCTTTTCCGTGTTGTATTTTTGGATAATTTCGCTTGGGCTTCCTTGTTCAATAAGATCACCTTTATTCAAAAGAGCAAGGTTATCACATAATAAAGTCGCCTCATTCATATCATGAGTAGTTAAGAAAATGGTTGTTCCTCTTTCCTTTAACTCCTGTAGTAATTTGTGAATCTTCTTTGAGGTGGTGGGATCTAACCCACTTGTAGGTTCATCTAAAAATAGAACTTTAGGGTAATTGATTAAAGCACGAGCTAAAAGCATTCGTTGACGCATTCCTGTAGAAAGTTTCTCAGCTGGAGTGTCTTTACTATCATACAGACCAACTTGTTTTAGAATTTCTTCAATTCGAGATTTTGAAACTCCGTATAGTCTTGCAAATAGCAACAAGTTATTGTACAAACTTAATTTTTCGTAATAACCACTTGTGTCACCTACTAAACCTAACTCTTCAAAATCTGACGGAAGTAATTTTTGAGAATCTTTCCCTAATAATTCTGTCTTTCCGCTGTTAGCCTGTAGCTGTCCTGTAAGAATATTGATCATTGTTGTCTTCCCTGAACCAGATGGACCTAGGAATCCAAAAATTTCTCCTTCGTTTATTGAAAAACTAATTTGATTTAAAGCAATATTATCTCCAAATCGCTTTGTAACTCTTTCTACATTAATCATTTTATTACCTCTTTCTAATGATAAATTGTGTTTTAGAAACTTCACTCACTCCCATCGGTTATGTCAACAACTCTAATTCTAGGTTTTAAGTTGGAGTCCATTTTGATTTCTCTCATTTCATTTGGAAGTAAGAGAACTAATTTTAGTAGCTTCTCATCAAGTGTTACTTTACATAGGCGTCTGCTATCTAGACTATTTTTGATAATCAGATAGTCCTTTTTGACAAATTTTTCATCCATATAATAGTCAATTGTTTTTACCATATTTTCCTCCCGCCTGCTAATCTACATCCCTTTTAAATAGTAATGTTTCTAGCATTGCGCTCTTCTTAACTTATTTACAATAACAGTATATCCCTTATGAGAGTAAAAAAACAGGACATTTATGTCCACTGACATTTATGTCCTGTTTTTAAATTGAAATTATGGAAAATCCTTATTTTTTTCTTCTATTACTCTATCCCTAAATGATTTATCATTTAATAATTCCGATCCGTTTATTGCTTTATTATAGTAGTCCAAAGCAAGATCTTTATTCTGATTAGTATGAATATAATATTTGGCTTCAAAAAAATCTACTGTAGGTAGTAAAGCAAAATCTTGTATTTCATCTATTATTTCTCGTACAGCACTTAGCGTTTGGGGCATTAAATCATAATATTCAATATTAAAGTGATATAAAACAATTGATACAATAACCCTTTGAATCAAATGAATATTGTTGGCATCAGAGAAATTAGTTTGCTCCAAAATGTTAGAATAGATATTTTCAAATACATTATCAATTGGCTTGGCATTCAAAGTACACTTTAAGAAATACAAGTGTAAAATTAATAAATCATTAGTATCATAATTTGTTTTTAAAAGTAACTGCTCAAAATACTCCTCAATCAATCCCTCTCCAAATTCGGCATTTTCAGAAACATATACATCATCAATAGCTTGTAGAACCTCAACTGCTACTTGCTCATCTTCAGGCAGTTGGTCATAAAAGCTTTCCTGAATTTCTTCAAAGATAGCCTCACGTTGGCGGATTTTTTCTTCATCTCCATGAATAGATTGACGAATCAATTTTGTTTTTAGTTTTAAATACTCTTTAGGAACAATTAACAATCCTTCGTCAATTAACTGAGATATTGGAACTCCCAATACTTTGGCTATATAGTCTAGTTTCGCTAAACTGGGCAAGTTATTTCCAGTTTCAATTCGACCCAACTGACGAACAGTAAGTTCTTTTTCATCTCCACAAAAGGCCTCTCTACTCAATCCTTTTTCAGTCCGTAAGGTACGAATCCGTTTTCCTATTTCTAAATTACTCATATCATCCTCTTTATTGAATATTGAAATTCTTTAACTAACCGTTTAATTCTTGTTTAATATCCTTTTTACACATCAGGTAAGTCTTTTCTTAGTTCCTCTATCACTCGATTTTTAAAATTCATGTCATTCAAAAATTCTGCCCCATTGATAGCTTTTTCATAGTATTGCAGGGCTTTTTCTTTATCTTTTTCTCCGTATAAGTAATATTTTGCTTCAATGAAGTCTACAGTTGGTTTTAAACTAGTATCTCCGATGTCAATCATAATTTCTCTTAACATACTCAATATTTCAGGTATAAATTCATGATAAGCGATGTCAAGCTGATAAAGTACTAAACCTATTAGTACCCTTTGAAGCAAGTGAATATAGTTTGTATCATCATAATTTGTTTGAGATACAATATTTAGACAAACTTTGTTTAAAGTTACTTCATCTCGTTCTGCTTTAACCGCTAAAGATAAGAAATACAAGTACAATAGTAGTAGATCATTTGTCGAATATTCTGTTCGCAGCATTGTTTGCTCAAAATACTCTTCAATTAAACCTTCCCCAAATTCAGCGTTTTCAGAAACATACACATCATCAATGGCTTGTAGGACTTCAACTGCTACTTGCTCATCTTCAGGAAGTTGGTCATAAAAACGTTCCTGAATGTCTTCAAAGATAGCTTCACGTTGGTGGATTTTTTCTTCATCTCCATGAATAGATTGACGAATCAATTTCGTTTTTAGTTTTAAATACTCTTTAGGAACAATTAGTAAGCCTTCATCAATTAACTGAGACATCGGAACCCCTAACACTTCAGCTATATAGTCCAGTTTCGCTAAACTGGGCAAATTATTTCCAGTTTCAATTCGACCCAACTGACGAACAGTAAGTTCTTTTTCATCTCCACAAAAGGCTTCCCTACTCAGTCCTTTTCCAGTCCGTAAGGTACGAATCCGTTTCCCGATTTCTAAATTTTTCATCTTATTCCTCTGTAAATAGTCTTTTGCACATAAAAATAAAAGTACTTATGCTATTTATTATCATCTATTATTTCAAATATATTAACTTCTTCCTGAAAAAGCTACTTAGACTGCTTATCAGCCACCTCCACAATAAACAAAGAGATTTTTACATATCAGGAAACTCTTCTTTCATCTCCTCTATCACTCGATTTTTGAAATTCATATCATTAAAAAATTCTGCCCCATTGATAGCTTTTTCATAGTATTGTAGGGCTTTTTCTTTATTTTTTTCTCCATATAAGTAATATTTAGCCTCAAAGTAGTCTACCGTTGGTTTTAAGTTTGAATCTTGAATTTCCATCATAATTTCTCTTAGAAAACTAAAAATGACAGAGATATCTTCGTAGTATTCGTTCCTCATTTGATACAACAGTATTGCAATTAATACTCTTTGTAGTAGATGCATGTAAGTGTTATCTGAACAGTCAATTATGGTCACGATATTATTTCTTACTTTTTTAAAAATTTCATCATGTCGTTTGAAACTAATAGCACTTGATAAAAAATATAAATATAAGATCAATAAATCATTTACAGAATACTCCGTTTGTAGCAAAGTTTGATTGAAATATTCCTCAATCAAGCCCTCTCCAAATTCGGCATTTTCAGAAACATATACATCATCAATAGCTTGTAGAACCTCAACTGCTACTTGCTCATCTTCAGGCAGTTGGTCATAAAAGCTTTCCTGAATTTCTTCAAAGATAGCCTCACGTTGGCGGATTTTTTCTTCATCTCCATGAATAGATTGACGAATCAATTTTGTTTTTAGTTTTAAATACTCTTTAGGAACAATTAACAATCCTTCGTCAATTAACTGAGATATTGGAACTCCCAATACTTTGGCTATATAGTCTAGTTTCGCTAAGCTGGGCAAGTTATTTCCTGTTTCAATTCGACCCAACTGACGAACAGTAAGATGCTTTTCATCTCCACAAAAGGCTTCTCTACTCAGTCCTTTTTCAGTTCGTAAGGTGCGAATTCGTTTCCCTATTTCCAAATTACTCATAATGACCTCTTTAAATTCTAATTTGATAGTCAAACAACTACTTGTATACGTTTCCATTTTAACACACTTTCCTACAATTTTCAGAAAAAATAATTATAAGGAATAGTTTTAAGCCACTACCCTATATAAGTGACCCATTTCAATAAAGTATCTGAGGTCTATTTCTACTCAAGTATTCAAAAAAAGCGAATTTCAATCGAAATTCGCTTTTTTACAAAATGTATTCGTATAAATCTTGTATCTTAGTTCAAGTGCCAGATATCTTCGTTGTACTGAGCGATTGTACGGTCAGAAGAGAAGAATCCTGCTTTAGAAATGTTAACGATGACTTTATCCAACCATGCGTCACGGTCTTCGTAATCAGCCAACATTTGCTCTTTGACTTTGATGTAATCTTCTAAGTCAAGAAGAGTCATGAACCAGTCTTTGTTGATCAATTCATTGTAAAGACGTTCCAAGCGCTCTTTGTTTCCAGCTGCAAGAACTGCATCGCTAACGATGAAGTCAACCAATGGTTTGATAGCTTCACGAGCGTAGAATTCGCTTGATTTGTAAGCTGCTTTTGCGTAAAGGTCGATAACAGTTTCTGAATCTTCACCGAAGATGTAGATGTTCTCGTCGCCAACCAACTCAGCGATTTCCACATTAGCTCCGTCCATAGTTCCAAGAGTCAAAGCTCCGTTCAACATGAATTTCATGTTACCAGTACCTGAAGCCTCTTTAGAAGCAAGTGAGATTTGTTCTGAGATATCACATGCTGGGATAAGGAAGCTTGCTGCAGTAACGTTGTAGTTTTCAACCATAACTACTTGCAAGTGTGGAGCTACTGCTGGATCGTTAGCAATCACTTCTGACATGCAAAGGATCAAGTGGATAATGTCTTGAGCAATTGTGTAGGCTGGAGCTGCTTTACCACCAAAGAAGATTGTAATTGGGCGAGCAGGGATGTTACCAGCTTTGATGTCAAGGTATTTGTGGATAACGTACAAAGCGTTCATTTGTTGGCGTTTGTACTCGTGAAGACGTTTGATTTGGATGTCAAAGATAGAGTTTGGATTGATTTCCACACCTTGGTGTTCTTTCAAGTGACGAGCCAATTTACGTTTGTTGTGAGCCTTGATGCTTTCCAATTTTTCTTTGACAGCTGCTTTGTCTTCATAAGACAAAAGTTTTTCAAGCTCATCTGCTTCATGGTGCCAACCATCTCCAAGAATCTCATCCAAGTAGTGAGACAAGCTTGGGTTAGCATGCATGAGCCAACGACGGAAAGTGATACCGTTTGTTTTGTTGTTGAATTTTTCTGGGTAAAGGTCGTAGAAGGCTTTCAACTCAGAGTTCTTCAAGATTTCAGTGTGAAGTGCTGCTACCCCGTTAACGCTGTATCCGTAGTGGATATCCATGTGAGCCATGTGAACACGTCCGCTCTCGTCAATAATTTGAACAGCTGGATCTTTGTATTCTGCTTTCACGCGACGGTCCAATTCTTCGATGATTGGTACCAAGTGAGGAACCACTTCTTGCAAGAATTCAAGAGGCCATTTTTCAAGGGCTTCAGCAAGAATTGTGTGGTTAGTGTAGGCAGTCATGCTACGAACGATTGAGATTGCTTCGTCAAGCTCGATACCACGAGCAGTCAAAAGACGGATCAACTCAGGGATAACCATTGATGGGTGAGTATCGTTGATTTGTACAACTGCGTAGTCAGCAAGGTCATGCAAGTTGCTTCCTTTTTCGATTGCTTCTTCGATGATCAATTGCGCACCGTTTGAAACCATGAAGTATTGTTGGAAGATACGGAGCAATTCACCTTGACGGTCACTATCATCTGGGTAAAGGAAAAGAGTCAAGTTGCGAGCGATATCTGTCTTGTCAAAGTTGATACCGTCTTTAATGATTGAAGAATCAACAGAATCCAAGTCAAACAAACGCAAGCGGTTCTTAGTTTCTGTCTTGTAACCAGGTACATCGATATCGTAAAGAGTTGATGTCAATGTGAAGTGAGCAAATGGCACTTGGTAGCTACGGTTTGAGCGAACCAACCAGTTTTGCTCTGTCAACCATGCATTTGGAATTGTTTCTTGTTGGTTGTTTTTAAGAACTTGTTGGAAAAGACCATAGTGGTAGTTAAGACCAACACCGTCACCGTTCAAACCAAGAGTAGCAATTGAGTCGATAAAGCAGGCAGCCAAACGTCCTAAACCACCATTACCAAGAGATGGTTCCAATTCAACTTCTTCTACTTCGATTAGGTCTTTACCTGCAGCAGCAAGTTCTTTTTTAACATCGTCGTAAAGACCAAGGTTGATCAAGTTGTTTGACAAAAGTTTACCAATCAAGAACTCAGCTGAGATGTAGTAAACTTTTTTCTTACCAGTATTAACTGGTTTTTTGCTACTTGCAAGCTTGCTGTAGTTAAGAAGAGCAAGGTAAAGCTCTTCATTGCTACATTCTGCAATGGTTTTATTGTAACGATTTTGTACAAATTCTTGTAGTGATAACATGTTTAAGGTGTCTCCTGATATTGTATTATTTCTTTAATTCTACCAAATTTTCATTGATTCGGCGATAAATTGTCGTCAAGTCAAGCAAAGTTTCTTCGACAGCTGGTGTCAATTGATCTTCAGTCATACGCCAAGACCAGTTTCCACCAAGGGTAGATGGGAAGTTCATACGAGCTGCCTCATCCAATTCTAGCAAATCTTGCATAGTTGCAATTGCCATGAAGCTAACTGATGAAAAGACTGTACGAAGCATAGCATGTGGCACTGTTTCGTATTCTTTGCGGTTAGTGTAGCGAGCCATGTATTCACGAGTCGCATCATCGATCTCGTTACGGTACCAACCAAGGACCGTATTGTTATCGTGTGTTCCTGTGTACATAACTGAGTTAGCAGGTGCCAAGTGTGGGCTATCGATGCTTTCGTCTTCTGGGTTGAAGGCAAATTGAAGAATCTTCATTCCTGGGAAGCCAGTACGTTCACGCAATTCGATAACTTCGTCTGTCATGAAACCAAGATCTTCTGCGATGATGTTTAACTCACCAAGTTCTTCCTTAACGGCTGCAAAAAGCTTGTAGCCAGGACCTTTCACCCACTCACCAGGTGCTGCTGTATCGGAACCAGCAGGGATTTCCCAGTAAGATTCGAAGCCACGGAAGTGGTCGATACGAACGATATCGTAGATTTTGAAGCTTTCACGCAAGCGTTCAATCCACCATTTGTAGCCGTCTTTGTCCATTGCTTCCCAGTCATAGATTGGGTTACCCCAAAGCTGACCAGTTGCAGAAAACTCATCTGGTGGGCATCCTGCGATGCAAGTCGCCTTACCGTTGACATCTGTCTTGAAGAGATGTGGATTTGCCCACATATCGCTTGAATCTTCCGCTACGTAGATTGGCATGTCCCCAACGATTTCAATATGGTTATCGTTAGCGTAGGCTTTCAATTTCAACCATTGTTGGAAGAAGAAGTATTGAGTCACACGGTGGTAAACCAACTTGTCTGACAATTGCTCACGATAGCTTTCAAGTGCTGAAGCTTTACGAGCACGAGCATCTGCATCTGGCCATTCAGTCCAAGCAAGATTGTCAAAATGCTCTTTGATGGCCATATACTCTGCAAAGAGTTCAAGCCATGATTGGTTGTCTTGAGCAAATTTTTCAAAATCTTTAACATCTCCTACTTCCAAGAAACGTTTTACCGCTTTTTCTAAAAGAGGACGACGTGCATAGTAGATTTTAGCATAGTCAACTTCAGACGCATCGCTACCAAAGTCAACTCCTTCAAGGTCACTTGCTTGCAACAAACCTTGTTCCACCAAGATATCCAAATCGATAAAATGAGTGTTTCCTGCGAAGGCTGAGAAAGACTGGTAAGGAGAGTCTCCGTAACTAGTTGTTCCTAATGGAAGGATTTGCCAGTAACGTTGTTTTGTGCGAACCAAGAAATCAACGAAGTCGTAAGCACTTTTACCAAATGATCCGATTCCGTATGCTCCTGGAAGAGAAGAAATGTGCATCAACACACCACTTTGACGTTTTTTCATAATAAGCACCTCATGTGTTTATAGTTAGATATTACATTTTTACGAACGCAAACGTTTGCGCTATTATTAGTATATCTCATTTTTTTGATAAATGCAAGCGGTTTTAAAAAACTTTTTTGATTATTTTTTTAAAAGTTTTTCTTCATACTTGTATATATATTCTTTATAAAAAAATAAAATCCTCTAGATAATTTCTCTTACTCCATCTAAAAAAACAGTAAACCTATTTTCCATATATGGACCAAGCAATCGTTTTCTCTCTATTTGAATTATTCATAGGAGGAAAATATTTTATAATCTTTCTTCTATTATATAGCGTTTAAGCGTTTACCTTTCTGCCAAATTTTTTAAAATTTTTTCAAAAAAATGCTTGCAACCGTTTTCTATTTGTGTTATACTAGTGCCATAAAGGAAAACGTTTGCGTTTCCTCATTATAAAATTTGTTATTCTTTAGGAGGAATACACTATGTCATCTAAATTCATGAAGAGCGCTGCTGTGCTTGGAACTGCTACACTTGCTAGCTTGCTTTTGGTAGCTTGCGGAAGCAAAACTGCTGATAAGCCTGCTGATTCTGGTTCATCTGAAGCGAAAGAAATCACTTTCTACGTTGAAGATCAATATAAAGCATTTGCTGAATCAGCTGCAAAAGCTTACGAAAAAGAAGCTGGCGTAAAAGTGACTATCAAAACCGGAGACCAAATGGGTGGTCTTGACAACCTTTCTCTAGATAACCAATCTGGTAAAGCTGCTGATGTTATGATGGCACCATACGACCGTGTAGGTAGCCTTGGTACTGACGGACAACTTTCAGAAGTGAAATTGAGCGACGGCGCTAAAACAGATGATAAAACTAAATCTCTTGTAACAGCTGCTAACGGTAAAGTTTACGGTGCTCCTGCCGTTATCGAGTCACTTGTTATGTACTACAACAAAGACTTGGTAAAAGAAGCTCCAAAAACATTTGCTGACTTGGAAAACCTTGCTAAAGATAGCAAATACGCATTCGCTGGAGAAGATGGAAAAACTTCTGCTTTCCTAGCTGACTGGACAAACTTCTACTTTGCATACGGACTTCTTGCTGGTAACGGCGGTTACGTATTCGGACAAAACGGTAAAGACGCTAAAGACATCGGTCTTGCAAACGACGGCGCTATCAAAGGTGTAGAATACGCTAAATCTTGGTATGAAAAATGGCCTAAAGGTATGCAAGATACTGAAGGAGCTGGAAACCTAATCCAAACTCAATTCCAAGAAGGTAAAACAGCTGCTATCATCGATGGACCTTGGAAAGCTAAAGCCTTCAAAGACGCTAAAGTAAACTACGGTGTTGCAACTATCCCAACTCTTCCAAACGGAAAAGACTACGCAGCATTCGGTGGTGGTAAAGCTTGGATCATCCCATCAAGCACTAAGAACCTTGAAGCTGCTCAAAAATTTGTAGACTTCCTTGTTTCAACTGAAGAACAAAAAGCCTTCTACGATGCAACTAACGAAATCCCAGCTAACACTGAAGCTCGTTCATACGCTGAAGGTAAAAACGATGAGTTGACAACAGCTGTTATCAAACAGTTCAAGAACGCTCAACCAATGCCAAATATCTCTCAAATGTCAGCTGTTTGGGACCCAGCTAAAACAATGTTGTTTGAAGCTGTAAGCGGTAAGAAAGATGCTAAAACTGCTGCTAACGATGCTGTAACATTGATCAAAGAAACAATCAAACAAAAATTTGGTGAATAAAAAATTTGTTCAAGGGGGGTGGAAATCAAATCCCCCTTTGAATTTATCAACAAAAACACAAATAGTTTAGGTTTTATCTAGAAACCAGTATCCTATGAAAGGAGTTATTATGGAAAAGCAACAACCTAGTAAAGCAGCACTGCTGTCTATCATTCCTGGGTTAGGACAGATTTACAATAAACAAAAAGCCAAAGGTTTTATCTTCCTTGGTGTAACCATCGTATTTGTCCTTTATTTCCTAGTACTTGCAGCCCCTGAATTGAGCAATCTCATCACTCTTGGTGACAAACCAGGTCGTGACAATTCCCTCTTTATGCTGATTCGTGGTGCCTTCCATTTAATCTTTGTAGTTGTTTATGTACTCTTTTATTTCGCAAATATCAAAGATGCACATACAACTGCCAAACACATTAATAATGGTATTCCAGTAGCACTTACCTTTAAAGAAATGGTCAAAGGAATCTATGAAAATGGTTTCCCTTACCTCTTGATCATTCCATCTTACATTGCCATGACTTTTGCGATTATCTTCCCAGTTATCGTAACCTTGATGATCGCCTTTACCAACTACGACTTCCAACACTTGCCACCAAACAAATTGTTGGACTGGGTTGGTTTGACCAACTTTACAAACATTTGGAGCTTGAGTACCTTCCGTTCTGCCTTTGGTTCTGTTCTTTCTTGGACTATCATTTGGGCTTTATCTGCCTCAACTTTACAGATCGTGATTGGTATCTTCACAGCCATCATTGCTAACCAACCATTTATCAAAGGAAAACGTATCTTTGGTGTTATTTTCCTTCTTCCTTGGGCTGTCCCAGCCTTCATCACTATCTTGACATTCTCAAATATGTTTAACGATAGTGTTGGTGCTATCAACACTCAAGTCTTGCCGATCTTTGCTAAATTCCTTCCTTTCCTTGATGGGGCTCTTATTCCTTGGAAAACAGACCCTACTTGGACAAAGGTTGCCTTGATTATGATGCAAGGTTGGCTTGGATTCCCATACATCTACGTTTTGACTTTGGGTATCTTACAATCTATTCCTAACGACCTTTACGAAGCAGCTTATATTGACGGTGCCAATGCTTGGCAAAAATTCCGCAACATCACTTTCCCAATGATCTTGGCTGTTGCGGCACCTACTTTGATTAGCCAATACACCTTCAACTTTAACAACTTCTCTATCATGTACCTCTTCAATGGTGGAGGACCTGGTAGTGTCGGAGGGGGAGCTGGTTCAACCGATATCTTGATCTCATGGATCTACCGTTTGACAACAGGTACATCTCCTCAATACTCAATGGCGGCAGCTGTTACCTTGATTATCTCTATCATTGTCATCTCAATCTCTATGATCGCATTCAAGAAACTACACGCATTTGATATGGAGGATGTCTAAGATGAATAACTCAATTAAACTCAAACGTAGACTGACTCAAACCCTTACTTACCTCTACTTAATTGGCCTATCAATCGTGATTATCTATCCACTTTTGATTACCATCATGTCAGCCTTTAAAGCAGGTAACGTCTCAGCCTTTAAACTAGATACTAATATCGACCTCAATTTTGATAACTTTAAAGGCCTCTTCACTGAAACCTTGTACGGTACTTGGTACCTCAACACTTTGATTATCGCCTTAATTACTATGGCTGTTCAAACAAGTATTATCGTACTTGCTGGTTATGCTTATAGCCGTTACAATTTCTTGGCTCGTAAACAAAGTTTGGTCTTCTTCTTGATTATCCAAATGGTGCCAACAATGGCCGCTTTGACAGCCTTCTTCGTTATGGCACTTATGTTGAACGCCCTTAACCACAGCTGGTTCCTCATCTTCCTCTACGTTGGTGGTGGTATCCCGATGAATGCTTGGCTCATGAAGGGCTACTTCGATACAGTGCCAATGTCTCTAGACGAATCTGCAAAACTAGACGGTGCAGGACACTTCCGCCGCTTCTGGCAAATTGTTCTTCCACTTGTTCGCCCAATGGTTGCCGTACAAGCTCTCTGGGCCTTCATGGGACCTTTTGGAGACTACATCCTCTCTAGTTTCTTGCTTCGTGAGAAAGAATACTTTACTGTTGCCGTAGGTCTCCAAACCTTCGTTAGCAATGTGAAAAACATGAAGATTGCCTACTTCTCAGCAGGTGCTATCCTCATCGCCCTTCCAATCTGTATTCTCTTCTTCTTCCTACAAAAGAACTTTGTTTCAGGACTTACAAGTGGTGGCGACAAGGGATAATCTATCCCTGCCACCCTTTTCTTATTGCTACAAAATATATACCAACAACAAGCAATTTACCCCCTAGACTTGAAATAAAGCACATTTCTCTATATAATAATACTCATATAGAAAACACCTTTTAGAAAGATACAAATGCTTCCATATCCATTTTCATATTTTTCAAGTATTTGGGGATTTCGTAAGCCCCTGTCCAAACGTTTCGGACTCAACTGGTTTCAACTGCTCTTTACCAGTATCTTCCTTATCAGCTTGTCTATGGTACCCATTGCTATTCAAAACAGCTCACAGGAGACTTATCCGCTAGAAACCTTTATCGATAATGTCTATGAACCTCTGACGGATAAGGTTGTCCAGGATTTCTCTGAGCATGCTAAAATTATTGATGGTAAGTTAACTTATACAGGAACAGCTAGTCAAGCGCCTTCTGTTGTGATTGGTCCAAGTCAAAGTAAGGAATTACCGAAGGACTTGCAACTGCATTTCGATACAAAAGAACTGGTCATCAGCAAGGAAAGTAAAGAACTGACCCGTATCTCTTACCAAGCCATTCAGACTGAGAGTTTCAAAAGCAAGGACAGCTTGACCCAAGCAATTTCTAAAGGCTGGTACCAACAAAATCGTGTCTATATCAGTCTCTTCCTAGTTCTCGGTGCGAGCTTCCTCTTTGGTTTGAATTTCTTCATTGTATCTCTAGGAGCTAGTCTTCTCCTTTATATCACTAAGAAATCACGCCTCTTTTCATTTAGGACCTTTAAAGAGTGCTACCATTTTATCTTGAACTGTTTAGGATTACCAACTCTGATTACGCTTATTTTGGGCTTATTTGGCCAAAATATGACAACCCTCATCACTGTACAAAACATTCTTTTTGTTCTATATCTGGTCACTATTTTTTATAAAACACATTTCCGTGATCCAGGTTACCATAAATAGGAGATTTTTATGCCCGTTACGATTAAAGATGTGGCCAAGGCTGCTGGTGTTTCACCTTCAACCGTAACCCGTGTTATTCAAAATAAATCAACCATTAGCGACGAAACAAAAAAACGCGTTCGCAAGGCTATGAAGGAGCTCAATTACCACCCCAACCTCAATGCCCGTAGCTTGGTAAGTAGCTATACTCAAGTTATCGGCTTGGTGCTTCCTGACGACTCAGATGCCTTCTATCAAAATCCTTTCTTCCCATCTGTCCTCCGTGGTATTGCCCAAGTCGCCTCTGAAAATCACTACGCCATTCAGATTGCGACAGGTAAAGATGCCAAAGAGCGTCTTAAAGCTATTTCTCAGATGGTCTATGGTAAGCGTGTAGATGGTTTGATTTTCCTTTATGCTGAAGAGGAAGATCCCCTGGTCAAACTGGTGGCTGATGAACAGTTCCCCTTCCTCATTCTAGGAAAATCCATTTCACCCTTTATCCCTCTTGTCGATAATGACAATGTCCAAGCTGGTTTTGATGCAACCGAATATTTCATCAAAAAAGGATGCAAACGAATTGCCTTTATCGGAGGTTCTAAGAAACTCTTCGTTACACAAGACCGTCTAACTGGTTACGAATCCGCGCTCAAGCAATACCAACTGCCTCTTGATGGCAATCTGACCTACTTTGCAAATGAATTTCTAGAGGAAAAAGGATATCAGTTTAGCCAACTCCTCTTTCAGCATGACCCACAAATCGATGCTGTCATCACAACCGATAGCCTCCTAGCTGAAGGGGTCTGTGACTATATCGACCAACACCAGCTAAATGTACCGATTCTCAGCTTTGACTCTGTAAACCCAAAGCTCAACTTGGCAGCCTATGTCGATATCAATAGCTTGGAACTTGGTCGTGTTTCCCTTGAAACCATCCTCCAGATTATCAACGATGCTAAAAGTAATAAACAAATTTGTTACCGTCAGTTAATCGCCCACAAAATTATTGAAAAATAAAAACCAGCTCGAGCTGGTTTTTTTGGTCACTAATTATCAGTTTCAACGAATCGTCCCAGAATATGAACATTCTCCGATACAGAGACAAAGGCGCTTGGATCCACCTGTTTCATAATCTGTTTAAATTCATTAAACTCTGCACGTGTAATGACAGTAATTAAAACTGCCTTTCTTTCGTGATTATAGGTTCCTTCTGCATCGTGGATCATAGTTGCTCCGCGATGCAATTTTTTATGGATTTTTTCAATGACCTTGTCTGGATGATTGGTCACAATCATAGCCTGCATCCGTTTTTGCTTGGTAAAGACTGCGTCTGTCACACGGCTAGAGACAAAGATGGTAATCATAGAGTAGAGAGCGTATTTCCAACCAAAGGTCAAACCAGCTATCAGCATGATAGTCCCATTTACCAAGAAAGAAATACTACCGACATTCTTACCCGTTTTCTTGCGAATGGTCAGACTGACGATATCCGTTCCTCCACTGGAGATATTGTTGCGAAGAGCAAAACCAATCCCCAAGCCCATGACAACACCACCAAAAAGGGCATTGATAATGGGATCCTCCGTCAAAGTCGCCACAGGGACAAACTGGATAAAGAAGGAACTCATGGATACCGTGATAAAGGTAAAGACCGTGAATTTATGTCCAATCTGATACCAGGCCAAGACCATCAAAGGAAAATTAATAGCGTAGAAAGCCAATGAAATTGGAATATGAAAACCAAACCAGTGATTACTCAAGGCAGAGATAATCTGTGCCAGACCTGTCGCACCACTCGAATACACATGTCCTGGTTGGAAAAAGAAATTGACCGCTACTGCTGATAAAAATCCATAGACCAGAGAGGCCGAAATCTTCTCATCATATTTTTCGCGAGAGATGCTTTGTAAGACACGTAAAATTTTTATCTGATAAGCAAAGCGACGCAGATAATAGCGCCACCGCTTAATTCGTTTTGCTTGTTTCATCTTCTTCTACTTGTAAGCTGAGTTCCTCTAGTTGTTTGAGAGCTACTGTTGAAGGAGCTTGTGTCATTGGGTCAGTTGCCTTATTGTTTTTAGGGAAAGCAATGACTTCACGGATGTTTTCTTCTCCTGCAAGCAACATGACAAAACGATCAAGACCGATAGCCAAACCACCGTGTGGTGGGAAACCATAGTCCATGGCTTCAAGAAGGAAGCCAAACTGGTCATTTGCTTCTTCGGCTGAGAAACCAAGAGCCTTGAACATGCGTTCTTGAAGGTCTTTTTGATTGATACGAAGGCTACCACCACCAAGCTCATAACCGTTCAAGACGATATCGTAAGCAATGGCACGAACCTTAGCCAAATCACCTTCTAATTCGTGAGCAGTTTCTTCCTGTGGAAGTGTGAATGGATGGTGGGCGCTCATGTAGCGGCCTTCTTCTTCAGACCATTCAAACATTGGCCAGTCAACCACCCAAAGGAAGTTGAATTTATCGCTATCAATCAAACCAAGCTCTTTGGCAATACGTCCACGAAGGGCACCAAGAGTTGCATTGGCTACCTCAAGCGTATCCGCCACAAAGAGAACCAAGTCCTTATCCTCAAGCGCAAGTGCTGCTGTCAATTCTGCTTGGATGCCAGTCAAGAACTTGGCAACTGGTCCGTTTAATTCTCCATCAACCACCTTGACCCAAGCAAGGCCTTTAGCACCGTACTGTTTGGCTACTTCTGTCATCTTGTCGATGTCTTTACGTGAATAGTTGTCCGCAGCTCCTTTGACCACAATGGCTTTTACAGCAGGTGCTTCTGAAAAGACTTTAAAGTCTACACCTTTGACCACTTCTGTCAAGTCCTGAAGCAACATGTCAAAACGGGTATCTGGCTTGTCAGAACCGTAAAAAGCCATAGCGTCATCGTATTTCATACGAGGGAATGGAAGCGTCACTTCAAAGCCTTTGGTTTCTTTCATCACGCGCGCAATCAAACCTTCTGTGATATCTTGGATTTCTTGCTCAGTAAGGAAAGACGTTTCCAAGTCGACCTGGGTAAACTCAGGCTGACGGTCACCACGCAAGTCCTCATCACGGAAACATTTGACGATTTGATAATAACGGTCAAAACCAGCATTCATCAAGAGCTGTTTCGTGATTTGCGGACTTTGAGGAAGCGCGTAAAAATGCCCTTTATTAACACGAGACGGTACCAAATAGTCACGCGCCCCTTCAGGCGTTGACTTAGAAAGGAATGGTGTCTCCACGTCGATAAACTCCAACTCATCCAAGTAGTTACGAATAGAGTGGGTCACCTTGGCACGAAGTTTCAGATTTTCCAACATTTCTGGACGACGAAGGTCAAGGTAACGGTAACGCAAACGTGTATCGTCATTGGCCTCAATCCCATCTTTAATCTCAAATGGTGTTGTCTTAGCTGTATTAAGCACTGTCAGAGCTGTTACGTTTAGCTCAACTGCACCAGTTGGCAACTTATCATTGGCTTGCTCACGCGCAGCGACCTGTCCAGTCACCTCGATAACAAATTCGCTACGAAGGCTTTCAGCTGTTGCCATGACCTCTGCAGATACTTTTTCAGGGTTGATAACCAACTGCATGATTCCTTCACGGTCACGAAGATCTATAAAAATCAAACCACCAAGGTCACGACGACGACCTACCCATCCTTTCAAGGTTATTTCTTGTCCGATGTGTTCCTCACGAACACGACCAGCATACATACTACGTTTCATTGTTTCTCTCCTCTTTTATTCTGTTACTATTTTACCATAAAAGCGCAGGCTCTTCATTAAAATCAGCAGAAAAGTTTACCTGTCTTTAAAAATCAAATGAAGGCTCTAAAAATTAGCGCCCATACAAAAATCCGATGAACTTCACCGGACTCTTTTATTTTGAATTTTTGCCTGCTTTACGCTTTTCAGCGATTTCGGCTGCCTTTCTCGGCAAGACGATTTCCGTTGTGTAAGCTGTCCCAAAACGCCAGATACCGGCAATAGGGGCAAAGACCACTGCTAGATGGCTGTAGAAGAAATCTCCCTTAAAGGCATAAGCTAGCGCTCCAATAATGAAAAATAGAACGACTGCTTGAATCACTGCTAATAAAATTACTCGTTTCATGTGACCTCCTGACTCTATTATAGCATGAGAATCATCAAAAAGCCGACTAAATTATTCAAAGCGTGGAGAGAAATACTGTAGATCAGACCTTTTCGGCTTACATAAGCCAAGCCCAAGCTAAAACCAAGACTAGCATAAACTAAAAACTGTTGCAAAGTTCCTGGAGAATGAATCAAGGCAAACAGAACACTGGATACCAGAAGAAAAATCAGAGTTTGTTTACTATTGTCCTGCTTAGGAAAGAGATAGCGTGCTAACATCCCTCTAAAGATGAGTTCTTCCGTCAAAGGAGCAAAAATATTAATAGCAAAGAATGAGAAAAGTGGCTGAGCCAAGGTCAGGTCTGTCGCTGTTTGCTGATTTACCGAAGGATTATCGGGCAGGAAGAATTGAACGACAAGAGATAAGAACCAAACCAAGGCAGGGAGCCAAATAAATCGGTTAAAACCACTCTTCTCAATATGGACAGGAGCTTTCTGGTACCATTTATAAATGACGTACACATATACTCCAGCCAAGGCCACATAAAGCAAGGTAGTAGCATAGGGTGAAGCGCCTAGATTCAAAGCTTCTACAGCCCCACTCTGAACGGTACCATAGATAAACACAAAGGATAGAAGGGCTAGAAAAAACCAGCCAAAGTTTTTAAGTAATTTCATAAAGATCTCCTATTTAAAATAGCGTTTCACCATAGGTAACTGCATCACATTGATATAAACATGGATGACTCCGACAAGCAAGAAGGCTAGTAACTGAATCTCTCCTGTCAAGAAAGAAATGATAATAAGAAAAACATATAAGGCTGGTAAGACATATTGGTTTAATTGGAATAAAATTCGAAAACTCTGTTCCAAATTAGCCTGGCGCTCCCCTTCATCATAGGAATTTATATAGTCCAAGACATCCTTTGGTGTAGAGAAAAGAGCCAAATCAAACTGACGCACAATCGCAATTGTTTTAAAAAGAGATTTTTGAGCGATTAAGGATAGCACAAAGACTAAGAAAGAGAGGGAAAATGTTTGGTGGTCTGTATGCAATATAACCACTTCATTTAATGAGAGAAAAATAGACAATGAAATTGCTACGCTTGCAATATTAAAAGCAATGGTTCCAAACTCTAGATTCCGATACATCTGCACATAATAGGTTTCATTCAGATCATCATCCATTTCCTCTTGATACAAGGAATGAAATTTTCTGCTTTTCTTTAGGAAATTGAAAGTCAAAAAAAGAATAATGACGGCTAGTAGTAAACTGATAGCTGATAGCCATGGTATCAAGGGTTTTACATCTAACATAATTCCGTTGGATTCGGCATCTGCCTTAAACATCCCTACAAACATGCCCAAGAAACCTCCCAAGACAATAGACATCAAAAATAACAATCCACCTTTCTTTTTCTTTTTCATATTCATTCTCCTTTTTCACTTGCTAAATTGTTTGCTTTCTTTTCAATCCAGTCAACAACTGGGATAAGAGCAAAGTAGGCCCAGATAAATTGGTCGCTGTAATAGAGATCAAACCATCCTAGATTTGTTCCAATTAGTAGACACACGCTGACTAATAAAGCTATGGCAACTACATAATAAATCACTTTATACTTGTTCATCACTCGTCCTCCTCCAAGCGAAATACCGATTCGACTGTTTCGTTGAAAATCTGAGATATTTTCAAGGCAATCACAACGGACGGGGTGTATTCGTCCCGTTCTAATAGGCTGATAGTCTGTCTGGAAACCTCTGCTAGCTTGGCTAGTTCGGTTTGATTGAGGCCATCGCGAGCCCGCAGCTCTTTTAGACGATTTTTTAGTTGCATGTTACACACCTACTTTCCGTCAAATTCAACAGTTTGGATATCCTCAATGCGTTGTAGTTTGAATTTTTCTTTTCCTTTTTTATTAACACGACGTAGCTTGACCCATTCCTCATCTACATCTACAACTTCCCAGTTGTCTGTTCCAAAAACTTGTCCAACGATTGTCGGTGTTTTCCCAATCAATTCTTTTAAAATTCTTGACATTTCTTTATTTCCTTTCTGTTTTTGCTCAATTCTTTTGATTTTATTCTCTAGTTTCTTGACCTTTTGGGAATGGTAGATATAATACATAATCACAAGAGGTACAAATCCTAATGCCCACATAATCGTTCCTTTCTCCTTTTCTCTTAACTTGCTTATATTGTAACACATCTTTTTCTTTTTGACAAGCATATTTGTCAAAAAGTTTATGATTTTTGTCATTTTGCAAAAGAAAAAGGTCAGGAGTAGGTTCCTGACTAATTTTTCTACTATTAATACTCTTCGAAAATCAAATTCAAACCACGTCAGCTTCACCTTGCCGTACTCAAGTACAGCCTGCGGCTAGCTTTCTAGTTTGCTCTTTGATTTTCATTGAGTATAAAATCCTAGTTTTTCAAAAATTTCTGAGAAGTTTTGGCTGATTGTCTCAAGTGACACTTGCACTTCTTCTCGTGTTTGATTATTCTTGACCGTCACTTGTCCGCTTTCGACTTCACTCTCTCCTAGGGTGATAAGGGTCTTAGCAGCAAAGACATCGGCTGACTTGAACTGAGCTTTGAGCTTACGGTTGAGGTAATCACGCTCTGCTTTGAAACCTTGTTGGCGAAGAGCTTGTACTAGTTCTAGAGCTTTGACATTTGCTCCATCACCCAAGACTGCGATATAAACATCTAGAGCGTTTTCGATAGGGAGGGCCACACCTTGCTTTTCAAGAATGAGAAGCAAACGCTCTACACCGAGTCCAAAACCAAATCCAGCAGTTTCAGGGCCACCAAAGTAAGCAACCAAACCATCGTAGCGACCACCCGCACAGACTGTCAAGTCATTGCCCTCAATCTCTGTGATAAACTCGAAAATGGTGTGGTTGTAGTAGTCCAGACCACGCACCATATTAGTATCGATGATGTAGTCTACTCCAAGATTTTCCAACATCTGACGCACAGCATCAAAATGAGCTTGACTTTCTTCATCAAGGAAGTCCAAGATAGAAGGCGCATTCTCGACTGCTACCTTGTCTTCTTTTTCTTTAGAGTCCAAGACACGAAGAGGATTTTCCTCCAAACGACGTTGGCTATCCTTAGACAAGGTCTCCTTGAGCGGTGTCAAATAGTCAATCAAGGCTTGACGGTAGGCTGCACGGCTCTCAGTATTTCCAAGAGTGTTAAGATGCAATTTGACACCTTGGATGCCGATTTCTTTCAAGAAATGGGCTGCCATAGCAATCGTTTCCACATCGGTAGCTGGATTACTAGAGCCAAAGCACTCAACACCAATCTGGTGGAACTGGCGCAAACGCCCTGCCTGTGGACGCTCATAGCGGAACATAGGGCCCATGTAGTAGAACTTACTTGGCTTTTGCACTTCTGGAGCGAAGAGTTTATTTTCCACATAAGAACGGACAACTGGCGCAGTTCCTTCTGGACGGAGGGTGATATGACGGTCACCCTTGTCATAGAAGTCGTACATTTCCTTGGTTACGATATCCGTTGTATCTCCGACAGAGCGACTGATAACCTCGTAATGCTCGAAAATAGGCGTACGCACTTCCGCATAGTTATAGCGCTTGAAAATCTCACGGGCAAAGCCCTCAACATACTGCCACTTGGCAGACTCAGCAGGCAAGATATCCTGCGTTCCTTTTGGTTTTTGTAATTTCATAGGGAGTCCTCTTTAAACTTAATAGTCTTATTTTACCATAAATAAAGGGATTAAAACAGTAAGAAAAAAATTAGGATTTAGATATCATTTTTGAGATTAATAACTGTCAAAAGAATAGCTAGCAAGGAAAGACCAACAAATAGCATCCAAGTCAACTGTATATTCCATACAGCTACAAGTGAAAAACAGGCTGTTCCCACAGGTATGGATAAGGTAAACAATAAACCTAAAAAATTACTGGTACGAGCTAGAACCTCTGGAGCTAGATTTTTCAGGAGCATGGCACTAATCTTTGGTTGAACTTTACCAGACACATACAGAGTTGAACAGAGAAATAGTAAACCAAGTACGACTTGATTGAATACATTAGCTAGACCAACTAGACTGAGTCCTACGGTCACCCACATCATCAATCTAGGCAAGGACTGCTTCCCAAAATAATCATTGCCTGTAAGGCTACTGATGATGATTGCTAACAAAGCACAGAATTGACTGATAAATAATGCCTCTGTGTAAGAAAAGTCCAAAAGAGAATGGCTCAAAAAGAAGATGTTATAGATGCTTCCTAAAGCGCCACCCAAGGCATTGATAAGCAAGACAGCAAAGATCATGAATCCAAAGTTTTTCTGTCCACCTTTAAGAAAAACGAGACGTAAATTTCGATAAATCGTTAGGAACTGCTCTTTGATCGGAAGCTTCTCATTTTTTAGAATTTCACCATCAGCAGATGACATTGACAGGCTCAATTTGCTTTTTCCTAAAAAGAGGATGACGGCTGATACTAGGAAGAAACAGGCATTGATTCCCGCAACGAGGGAAAAATTGTTGACCGATAGACCTAAGAGCCAGACTCCAAAAGCTTGACCACCAATAGCTGAAATATAGGTGATAAACTGGTTAAAAGAATAAGCCTCCATCAGATCGTCTTCAGCTACTTTTTCCTTAATGAGAGGCATGCGCAAGCCACCTGCAAAATCACTGATGACATCACTAATGACATTGATTAAACACAGGCTAGAAAAGGCAAAGAGACTAGCTTGCTGGACAACTAGGGCTGCCAGAAAAAATAAAACCGCCTGAAACAAACCGCTATAAACCATCCATTGGACCTTGGCCCTCGTGTAATCTGCCCGAATCCCTACAAAAACTGTAAAGAGAGTCGGAAGAATCATGACAATATTCGCCATAGCAACCGCAAAAGAGGCTTGTGGCAAGGTCGATGCATAAACGATAAATACCAGGTTAAAAATTGAAGCACCAAAAGCATTGAAGAATCGTGACAAAGTCAAGAGACGATAAGCTTGATTTCTGAACAATAGTTTCATAGGTAATCTCCCTTCTTGTTCGAAGTTTTATGTGAAGTATGACTATAGTATAGCACTTAGAAATTTTAGAGGAAAAACTTTTGAATATATGCAACAAATAAAATGAGCAAAAAGAAACGAGAGAATTTCTCCAGTGACACGAGAGAGCCCAACAATTCTATCACTTAAAATTTCAAATTATTTTCTTAGTTTGCAGATATTCAACAATCGGTCGTTTTTCTATAGTATTCGGCAGATTTATTACAGCCAAGCATCTCAAAAATACGGACAGCATCCTCCATCTTTTTCTGACCTTCCTTGACTCTACCTTGCTTGCTATCAAGGAGACCTTCCGCCCACAAATAGACCGTTCGGAAATAGGTTTCATTTTCATTGTAGAAATGCTCTTCGATAACACGTTTAAAATAAGAGGCATTGGTAAATTCTTCACACTCAATGCTGGCTAAAAAGCCATTCAATAGTATAGTGTGAAACAGGTTTCGATTGCCAGACATTTCCATTAGAAAATCAGATTTACGTACCATTTCTCTAACATACCTAGTGAAAAGAGAAACAGATAGAAATGGTGAACTGACTGAAAATAAATTGAGTTCATAGATTCCCCAGATCTCGGTAGAAAACAAATAATCATGAAGGACTTTCCCTTCCTCTGCCGTTAACTCTACGCTTTCATCCATACTCTTCATATAAGACTTGATAAGAATGGCATTTAGAATATGTTTCTGTTTGTTTTGAGAATGGGCATGCTTTTGATACTCCCTGCGATACAAGTCCTCAAGCGGAGCTATGTTCTTTGGATCCAAGACATCTATGATTTCTTTTCTCAACTCAGAATCTGTATCATACTGGAAACCTCTCGCAAGAAAGAGGATTTCCTCCACACTGGCAGATATATTTTCTAGGGCAAATAGAAACTTTTCCACCGAAAGCTCACTCTGACCAGTTTCAAATCGGGACAACATAGACGGCGAAAATTGTCCCCCAGTTGCTTGTCTCAGCGAGATATTTCTTGACTCTCGTAATTGTCTAAAGACTTTTCCAATCTGCTCCATAGGCTTCCCCTTGATTCCGTATTTTCTTCATTTTATCATATTTTTCAGAAAATTCATCAAAAACTTGCCAAATTGTCAGAATTATGAGAAAATAGAGGATATTTATCACGTGGAGGGACTGTAATGAGAGAGGATATCAAAATCAATGACCGTGCTTTGGCCTTACAAGACCAAATTATCGAAAAACTAGAGAAGGTTTTTGATACAGATGTGGAATTGGATGTTTACAATCTAGGGTTGATTTATGAAATCAATCTGGATGAAACAGGTCTCTGTAAGATTGTCATGACCTTCACCGATACTGCCTGCGATTGTGCCGAAAGCCTGCCTATCGAAATCGTGGCAGGTCTCAAACAAATCGAGGGTATCGAAGATGTCAAGGTTGAAGTTACCTGGTCACCTGCTTGGAAAATCACACGAATCAGTCGCTACGGCCGTATTGCCCTTGGACTACCACCTCGTTAAGCAGGAAAATTACTTTTGAAGATGAAAAGAAGCAAGCCGAAGTTGGCTTGCTTTTTGAGTTTATTTTTTACCTGACTTGTCCATATTCCAGAAGTCTGTCACGGCTCCGCGTGAAGCAGATGATACGATGTGGGCATATTTACCAAGAACACCACGGCTGTAAAGTGGTGGCAAGGTTGTTTCTGCCTTGCGTTTTTCAAGTTCTTCTTCCGATACAGCCATAGAAATTTCTTTGGTATCTTGGTCAACTGTAACGATATCGCCTGTACGAAGATAGGCAATTGGTCCACCATCCTGAGCTTCAGGAGCGATATGTCCAACAACGAGACCATAAGTACCACCAGAGAAACGTCCGTCTGTCAAGAGTGCAACCTTGTCTCCTTGACCTTTACCAACAATCATTGATGAAAGTGACAGCATCTCAGGCATACCAGGACCACCCTTAGGTCCAACGAAACGAACAACGACTACATCGCCATCAACGATTTCATCTGTCAAAACGGCCTGAATCGCATCTTCTTCTGAGTCAAAGACCTTAGCCGGTCCAACGTGACGACGCACTTTAACACCTGATACCTTGGCAACTGCACCGTCAGGAGCGAGGTTTCCGTTTAAGATAATAAGCGGACCATCCGCACGTTTTGGATTTTCAAGTGGCATGATGACTTTTTGACCTGGGGTGAGGTCTGCAAAGTCAGCTAAGTTCTCAGCAACAGTCTTACCAGTACATGTGATGCGGTCTCCATGAAGGAAACCATTTGCCAAGAGATATCTCATAACCGCAGGCACACCACCGACTTCGTAGAGGTCTTGGAAGACATACTGACCAGATGGTTTCAAGTCAGCCAAGTGAGGCACACGCTCTTGGATCGTATTGAAGTCCTCAAGTGACAAGTCAACATTGGCAGCATGGGCAATGGCAAGCAAGTGAAGAGTGGCATTTGTAGAACCACCGAGAGCCATAGTTACAGTAATGGCATCTTCAAAGGCTTCACGAGTCAAGATATCTGATGGCTTGAGACCAAGTTCCAACATCTTAACAACAGCACGTCCTGCTGCTTCGATATCTTCTTTCTTGTCAGCTGATTCAGCTGGGTGCGAGGATGAACCTGGCAAACTCATACCGAGAACTTCGATAGCAGTCGCCATGGTATTAGCAGTGTACATACCACCACAGCCACCAGGGCCAGGGCAGGCATTACATTCGAGACGTTTCACGTCCTCAGCCGTCATGTCACCGTGGTTCCATTTCCCGATACCCTCAAAAACAGAAACCAAGTCAATATCTTTGCCATCAAGATTTCCCGGTGCAATGGTTCCACCATAGGCGAAAATAGCTGGAATATCCATATTAGCAATGGCAATCATAGAACCCGGCATGTTCTTGTCACAGCCACCGATAGCGACGAAGGCATCCACGTTGTGACCACCCATAGCCGCCTCGATTGAGTCCGCAATGATATCACGAGATGTCAAAGAGAAGCGCATACCAGGCGTTCCCATGGCAATCCCGTCCGCTACAGTGATAGTCCCAAATTGTACAGGCCAAGCACCTGCCGATTTGATACCTTCTTTGGCTAATTTCCCAAAATCATGCAAGTGAATGTTACATGGTGTATTTTCCGCCCAAGTCGAAATAACCCCTACAATCGGTGTTTCAAAGTCCTTATCTGTCATACCAGTCGCACGAAGCATGGCACGGTTTGGTGATTTAACCATGCTGTCATAAATGCTACTGCGGTGACGTTTATCTAATTCAGTCATCTTATCCCTCCCATTTCAGTTTTTACTATTATAGCACATTTTAAAAGCAATGAACAGAAGAAAATTCTTGAATTTTCAGAAAATTCTATATACATCTGAAATATTTAAAATTAAAAACAACAAAGCGGATCAGGGCACTTTCTGATGACCAGAATATGCTTTTTAATCCGCTTGCTTTAAATAACGTAATGTAATTTTTACAGAAATTCTTTCAGATAAGTGTATTTAACATCTATCTTGCATTATAAAACTCTAGAACCTTCTCTTTTATATTCGATTCACTCAAACCATACTCATTAAGAAGATAATCCATTTTCCCTACTTGACCAAATTTTTCTTGAACACCCATCCGATGAATTTTTGTTATTCCATCATCAGAGAATAATTCACATAAAGCACTGCCGATTCCACCTATCTGATTGTGGTTTTCTACAGTAAATACAGTTTTTCCACTTAACATTGTTTTTATCTGTTCTGGTATTGGTTTGATTCTAAATAAATCTATGACACCTACTGAATAACCTAATTTAGACAGTTCATCCGCAACTCGAATACTTGGAGCAACCATTATTCCAGAAGCAACTATTACAACATCTTCACCATGTCTTAACTCAATATAACCTTTAGAAAAATCTTCTCCACCTTGATATACAGCCTCTGGAGCTTTTCTAATTGTTCGAATATATTTTAGTCCTTTTAAGTCTAATGTCTGATTCAAGATTTCACGAAATTGGATATCATCAGTTGCTTCGAAAATGATTGATTTAGGAATTAAACGTAACAATCCAATTTCTTCAAATGGCATATGTGTCCCACCATTCATTTCCGCAGTTACTCCTGCATCTGACCCAATCACAGTGGCATCCAATTGTGCGTATCCAAGAGAAATAAATAATTGATCAAATACTCTTCGTGAAGCAAAAGGGCCAAATGTATGAAGATAAGGTCTAAAACCCTGAATAGATAAACCTGCTGCAAGGCCTACCATTTCTGCTTCCATAATCCCAACATTCACATAACGGTCTCCAAAGTCCTTTTCAAGATTATTAGTAGCCATCGAACTTGACAAATCTGCTTCTAAAACTACTATATCAGAATAACTTTGGTTAGCCTCTAGAAGGAAATCTCTATACACATGTCGTAATTCTTTCGTACTTCTCATCATTCTGTTTCCTCCAATTCCTGACTTAATCTTTCTACAACTGAAGTTAACATTTGTCTCTCCTCTACAGTAGGGCGGAGATGATGATTGGATTTCATTTCTTCCAGCTCTTGAACCCCCTGACCTTTAATAGTATCTAATACAATACACTTAGGTGATGAATTATTTGACTGTTTTAATTGAACAATCCCTTCATAAATTTCTCTAATATCTGAACCATTGACCCTAATGGATTCAAATCCAAATGCTGAGAATTTTTCTACAAAATCTCCTGGATTACAAATATCCTTTGTAAAACCATCTAATTGTTTTTTGTTATCGTCTACAAATACAATTAAATTAGATAACTGTTGATGAGAAGCAAACTGTATAGCCTCCCAACATTGTCCCTCATTTAACTCACCATCTCCAACAATGGCATATGTATAAAAGGGACTTTTTCTTATTCTCTGACCATATGCAAGTCCGGTTGCGACACTAATTCCTTGTCCTAGGGAGCCAGTTGTCATATCTATGCCCGGCGTTAGATTTCTATCAGGATGAGACGGTAATTTGGTTCCATTTGTATTTAAAGAATATAAGAATTCTTTGTCAAAGAAACCATTCAAATAGAGTGTGCTGTACAAAGCTGGTCCAGCATGACCCTTGGATAAAACAAAATAATCTCTATCTCGTGATGCAAATATTTCTGGAGTCATTGGCATTATTTCACCATAAAGCACCGCTAAAACTTCTACTATAGACAGACTCCCTCCATAATGGCCGAATCCAAGATGATTCAATGTTCTAAGAGTATTTAATCGGATTTTCGTTGCAAATTTTCTTAACTCATCTTCTCTATTTTCACTTAAAATCATCCCTTATTCCTCCTTTGCAGATGGCTTTTTAATAAAGGATACTCCAAACATAACTGTTAGAATAAGAACAAGACCAATAATAATGCCTGCTTGTGAGCCAAATTGATTCAACATTCCTAAAACAATTCCTGATAGACCAAAATCTGCATCTGAGAAAGTTGATCCTTGGAAACCAAGTCCTCCCAAAACTGGCATTAAAAAGACTGGAAGAAAACTGATTAAAATACCTTGTAAAAATGCTCCAATAGTGGCTCCTCGAACACCACCAGATGCATTCCCAATGACACCTGCAGTCGCTCCACAGAAGAAATGAGGCACAACGCCTGGTAAGATAACAACTGTTCCTGAAGCAATCATAATTGCCATACTTACTAAACCACCAACAAAACTAGAGATAAATCCAATTAGAACTGCATTAGGTGCATAAGTATAAACAATCGGACAATCCAAAGCAGGTTTTGAATTAGGTACAAGACGCTCTGAAATACCTTTAAAGGCTGGAACAATTTCACCTAAAATAAGGCGAACACCTGCTAAAATAACAAATACCCCTGCTGCAAATTGACCTGCTAATTGTAAAGCATAAACTAGACCACTTGTACCACTACTGATTTCTTTTTCTATATATTCTGACCCTGCAAAGATAGCTACAATAATGTAGATAACTGCCATGGATAAAGTAATACTAACAGTACTATCACGTAAAAAAGCTAAACTCTTTGGAAATTTAATGTCCTCTGTTGATTTTGATTTGTCACCGATAAGGCTACCAGTAAAACCACTCAACCAATATCCCAAAGAACTGAAATGACCTAAAGCCACCTTGTCATTTCCAGTTAATTGAACCATATATTTTTGCACAAATGCTGGGGAAATACTCATAATAATACCGAGTGCTAATCCTCCTAGTAAGATAAGAGGCAAACTTGTAAAGCCAGCAACTGATAAAATGACCGCAATCATACACGCCATATATAGAGTGTGGTGCCCTGTTAAAAAGATATATTTGAATCGAGTAAAACGAGCGATTAAGATATTGAATACCATACCTGCAAACATAATCATTGCAGTAGCTGAGCCATATGTCGTTAAAGCTACAGCTACAATTGCTTCATTATTCGGAACAACTCCAGATAAATGAAAAGCATGTTCAAACATGGTACCAAATGGATTTAAAGAATTTTGTACAATTCCTGCACCACCAGATACAACTAAGAAACCAACAAATGTCTTAATTCCACCTTTAATAATATCAGGTAATTTCTTCTTCTGAAGAACTAATCCTAAGATTGCAATTAAAGCCACTAAAATAGCTGGTGTACTAACAATATCCAATATGAACTTCATCATGACGCTAGCCTCCTATATAAGTCCTTTCTCTTCACAAATTTTAGTAATTAATTCTCGTAGTTCGTCCATATCAATAATACTATTTAAGATACGAACATCTCCAAGATGACTAGCTGAATCAGCTAGATCACGACCAACAATCCAAATATCAGCTGCATTTGGATCTGCTCCACCTAAATCATAGTGTTCAACTTCTACATCTGAAACATTCAAATCACTCAATACAGATTCAATATTCATCTGTACCATAAAACTTGAACCTAATCCTGAACCACAAGCTGTACCAATTTTTAACATTATCTAATCCTCCTGTTTAATTATCATTTCAATGTCATCATAGTTTTTTGATGATATTAAAGTTTGAACATGATTTTTATCTCTTAAAATTGTTGTTAAATGTGACAAAGCCTTTAAATGACTCTCATTATCAATGGCTGCAATACAAATCAACAATCTTACCTCTTGTTCTGGATCATCCAATAAATAAATCGGTTCTTCCAAAACTAACATTGACATTCCTATTTCATTCACACCTTCATCTGGTCGAGCGTGAGGAATTGCTACTCCCTTCCCTAAATTAATAAAAGGCCCAAACTCTTCTACTTTTTGAATCATTGCCTCAGGGTAGTTCTCAGTTATCTTATGTTGATCCAAAAGCGGTTTAGCTGCTAAACAAATTGCCTCCTTCCATCCTAATTTTTTCGAACTAACCTGATAAGTTTCTTTTGTAATTAATTCTTCTAACAATGGTAACACTTCCTTTCTGTTCATTTCTTGATAGAGATACCTCTTTAATGCTAATTTTAACTCTAATTCTTGTGTGATTATACTATATCGTCTTACTATGCTAATTATCTGATTAAGCTCAATATCTCGATAACCTGTATCTGGGAAATCTTTTGATACCAATTCAACTAACTGCGTTGTTTGTTCTTCCGTCATCATAACAGAAACTAGATAATTTGGCTTCTCTGTTTCCACCTTTATAGTAGAAAAAACCATATCATAGTCACTACTAGTTTTCGCCTGTAAATCATCAATCTTTGAGGTTCCTATAAACTCAATTTGAGGAAATAATGCTAATAGATTCTCTTTTAACATCAATGAAGAACTAATCCCATTAGGACAGATAATTACTGCTTTATAACATTTTTGAGGCAAAGTATCTGCTTTCTTTAAATAACCTCCAAAATGGATAACAAAATATGCTGTTTCACTATCAGGTATGGGCTTGTCAATAGCGTCCATCAAGGGAGTCAAAGAATCTTTTACTAGTTCAAATAAATCAGGATAATGTTCTTTAACATGCAACACATATTCATTTGAACTAGGTAAGCCGAACTTTAATCTATAGTAAGCCGGTATAAGGTGGCGGCGAAGATTTTCTCTCAATACTTCCCTTTGTTTAAAATGTAACAAAGAAATATCTTCCATTCTACTTATAATAGCCTCTGTTAATTGATTAAAGTAAACCGGAGCAACATCTACTTCACCTTCAAAGCAACTTGATAATAAAACTGTGATATAGCGATAATCATCCTCTGAAAACACCGTATCTATAATTCCCAAATCAACCACTGTATCCAATAAAATAGTCGTTATATCTTGAATAGTAGGAGATACTAATGTCTCTGAAAGATATACTCTTTCAACATCTCTTTGATACCTACATATAATGAATACTAAACCGAAAAGGCAAACTTTTAATTGATTAACAATAGGTACTATCTGTAGCTTTTCATAATAATCTTTAACCACCTGATCAATCAAATCATAAGTTAATGAATAGCCCCAACTGGATAAAACATAATCCAAACCCCAAATCCCTATGGAGGATTCCAGCAACTCACTAACCATTTGAAAAGCTAAACGATGCTTATTCCACTCTGAACCGTGTAAAGTATAACCTTTTGCTCTACTGTACCCTAGCTCCAAATCATTATCTAACATAATCTTTCTTAATGATTGAATATCAGATAAGGTTGTATTCTTACTTACTTTCAAAAAGTCTTGGTAATGATTATTCGATATAAAATCTAATCGGCAAAAAGTGTAAAGATAGATTAATGCTAAGCGAGTCGACTTTGGTAAAACCAATTCATCCGACTTAATAATATCTGTCAAAGACTGCTTCGTACGATTTGATAAACTATAGCGACCTTGTTTTTTATCCAGTACTATCCCTTTATTAGCTAGATAAGGCACTAAATAATCTATTCCTTCTTTGACTTCCTTTATAGGTAAGCTCACCTTAACAGATAATTCATATAATGATAGCTCACAATGATCCATCAAAGTCATCAAAATAACTAGTGCTCTATAATCAAACATTTCTCTTCCTTTCTAACTACAATTATAGTGTAAAAGTTATAAGAATAAAAGAGTATTTCAGCACAATATAATCTCACCTCCTACAAGTAATTATTGGGCTGAAACTTTTTAGTAATTATTTTTCTACTGTTTCTTGACGTTATAAATTAAAGTGATATCATTTAGATATCAATTAATAGGAATGGTTGAAATCGCCCTGGAACGTCTCAATGAAGGGGAATTGGTAGAGCTTGATGAAGAACGAAAAGCTGCCATGGTTTCAAATCTCCTAGTCGTTCTCTGTGGCAATCATGATGCACAACCAATTGTCAACACAGGAAGTCTTTACTAAAGATGGCTGAAGCTAAAAAAAGCAGATTCCCCTTCGACTCTCAACAAAGTTATACGCTGCACTTGCATCATGGGCAGAAGACGACTTTCGTTCAGTCAATGGGCAAATCGAATATCTCCTCACAGAATGTGTCAAACAACGGAAGAAAGACGGAAAATACGTATCAGAAACCATTGACGAACCATTTGAGATTGATATTTAAGACCTTCTCCTGTCTGCTAGGTCAGACAGGAGAATTTTTTCATCTTTTTTTGTCAAGTAACTTTACTTTACAAAAAAAATGTGTTATCCTAGTATGGTTGATGAAAATCAGTAGATTGAATCGAATATAAATACCTAAAGGAGAAAGCAAAATGGCAGTACCTGCACGTCGCACCTCAAAAGCGAAGAAAAACAAACGTCGTACACACTACAAAGTAACAGCTCCATCTGTAAACTTTGACGAAACTACTGGAGATTACTCACGTTCTCACCGTGTATCACTTAAAGGATACTACAAAGGACGTAAAATCGCTAAAGCTGCATCAGCTGAATAATAGAAGGGAGATACTATGCGCGTAAATATTACACTTGAACACAAAGAATCTGGTGAACGCTTGTACCTTACTTCTAAAAACAAACGTAACACTCCAGACCGTCTTCAATTGAAGAAATACTCACCAAAACTTCGCAAACACGTTGTGTTTACAGAAGTTAAGTAAGCATTCAATACGAATCAATACAGAAGAAAAACGCATTCAAGCGTTTTTTCTTTTTGTTAACTACCTTATATTTCAATTCAAACTCTACTTAACCGATGTCATCATTTTTCACCTGTATTATATATGATGTATAAAATAGTTTTTTCATCATTTAACCTGTAAAATGGGGATTGGTGACACGGGTTCTAATTTCAGTGAAATGGATTCAAACTACAAACACACTCTGAGGAAATATCAAAACAAAAGCTTGAAATATCGGGGCTTATGTGTTAGAATGAAAACATAAAGGGAAAACAATGCTTCTAGCATATGTAACTAAAAAAGCCCCACCGTGCCACCGATGGGGTTTTTTGCTACCCTCTTAAGGTGTTAAAAGCTACTTGCTACGTTTCTTTATCCATAGCTTGAAAAGCTCAGATAGTACGTTAACAAGTAACGGAGCTAGAAAAAGGGAAAGTAACTCTAGCATATATAACACCTCCCTTCCTTAAAGTGAGGGGGCCAAAATATTATATCATACCAGATTTATATCATCAACATCGTGTCATTCTTTGAATAGATAGACTTAGATACACAAATAACCTTACTAGCAAATCTCTAAGCAAACCCAGCAATCAACGTTTTAAGACAAAGCAAAAAGCCCACTGTTGTAGGCTTTCTGTAAGATATTTCTTAAAATTAAAGCATCTTGTTGTAGAATTCAACGACAAGTGCTTCGTTGATTTCTGGGTTGATTTCGTCGCGTTCTGGCAAGCGAGTCAATGAACCTTCCAATTTTTCAGCGTCGAATGATACGAATGCTGGACGTCCAAGAGTAGCTTCTACTGCTTCAAGGATAGCTGGAACTTTCAATGATTTTTCACGAACTGAGATCACTTGACCTGGAGTTACACTGTATGATGGGATATCAACACGTTTTCCGTCAACAAGGATGTGACCGTGGTTTACGAATTGACGAGCTTGACGACGAGTAGTCGCAAGACCAAGACGGTAAACAACGTTATCCAAACGACGCTCCAAAAGAAGCATGAAGTTGAAACCTAGGATTCCGCCTTTGATTTTTGTAGCTTGTACGAACAAGTTACGGAATTGTTTTTCACCTACACCGTAAGTGAAACGAAGTTTTTGTTTTTCAGCCAATTGCAAACCGTATTCTGACAATTTAGAACGGTTGTTTGGTCCGTGTTGTCCTGGTACGTAGTTACGACGTGCCAATTCTTTACCTGTACCTGTAAGTGAAAGGCCAAGGCGACGAGCTTGTTTCCAAGATGGTCCTGTATAACGTGACATGTGAATGTCCTCCTGATATAAATAATATTTCGGTGGAAATAGTCACTTAGAAAGCCCTGATTCGTGCAGATGCCCTTCGCCTAAACAGCCAAGGTTACTTATCACAAGACACCTGTTGACGAGCTTCATGCTTTCCTGCTGATATTTCACACAAAATCCATTCTACCATGAATGGCTAGATTTGTAAAGGGGTTTTATCCTTTATTTTCATTGCCAGAGAGGTTAAGAACGAGAGTAAAGGTGCTTCCGAGGCCGTACTGGCTGGTAACTGTGATTTCTCCACCCAATTGATGGGCCAATTCACGCGCAATCGCAAGGCCTAAGCCATGACCACCTGTTTTCATATTGCGCGAAGTTTCGACACGATAAAGGCGTTTGAAAATATTCTCCAAGTCCTCTGGTGCAATGCCCTGCCCCTCATCGGTCACACTGATTGAAAGCTGGTTCTTCTCCAGTTTAGCTACCACCTCCAGCTTAGTTCCTGGAGACGAGTATTTAAAAGCGTTATTAACCAGATTCACCAAAATACGAGAAAGCTTAGCATAATCTCCCTCAATCCGGGCAGACTCTGGGATTACCTGCAAATGGACATCTCGCTCCTCCTGCTCAATCAAGAACTGAAACTCACTCATACACTCAATCAAGAGCTGATCCAGAAAAATACTGTCTTTACTAGTCTTCTCCGCCTGATTTCTAGCTGTGTTTAGGGTCAAAAAATTCAACTCTTCAACCAGTTTATTGAGTCTTTCTGTCTGGCGTCCAATGGTTGCTAGATAATGGGCTTGTTCTCCCTCCTTGATAACCCCGTCCAAAATCCCTTCTACCGTCGCTTGGATCGAAGTGATAGGGGTCTTGATATCATGCGACAGCTGGGCAATCATCAAGCCCTTTTCTCGTTCGCTTTCTTCTAATGAATCAAAGGTGGCCTGCAAATCATGGGACATTTCATTGAAAGCTTGGCCTAATTGCTGAAACTCCATAGGACCTTGAACCTCCAGATTTGAAGGGAAATCCTTGTCCGCCACCCGCTTGGCATGTTCCTTGAGTTTGCCCAATGATGTAAAGACAGGCGATAGGAGAAAGAGACTAATCCCAGCACCGACAAAACTAGCTATGAGAGTCATGCCAATCAGGAAATAAATCTCACTTTCTTCAATTAACATGCGCTGGATAGCCCAAAAAACCACGATAATTGTTAGGAGTGTTGAAATGATATACCCCACTAAAATATAACTTTTTAATTTCATTAACTACCTCGTGCTTTCTCAATTTTGTAGCCCAAGCCCCAGACAGTTTTGATGGTAGGCGTTTCTGAACTGGCATGTTTAGCCAACTCCTGTCGAAGAGCATGAATATGAACATTCAAGGTATTGGTATCATCTACGTAGTCTTCTTGCCAGACCTTTTCATAGAGGTCTGTCTTAGAGAAAACCCGCTCTGGATTACTAGCTAAAAGCCATAGGAGTTCGAAGGATTTGACTGTCAAATCAAGCGCCACATCTCCGACTTGGACCTCATGGCTACCGTGATTCATCCGTAAATCCCCGAGACTGACAACCTCTGTCTCACCTCCACGATGAAGGCGACGCAAGATATTGTGGACACGCAAAACCAGCTCACGTGGGCTAAAGGGTTTGGCAATAAAGTCATCTGCCCCTAAACTCAGGCCATAAATCTTGTCCTGCTCACTGGTCTTAGCCGTGATAAAGAGAAAAGGCTGATCTGGAGATTGATACTGGACCTCACTAATCAAGTCATAACCATCCATCCGAGGCATCATGATATCTGTAATAATCAAATCAATCGGTTTTCGCTTGAAGATTTCCAAGGCCTCTACTCCATCATGAGCCACCAAAACCTGATACCCTGCCTGAACCAGATAGCGTTGATGAATATCTGTGATTTCTACCTCGTCGTCAACGAGTAAAATTGTCTTTCCCATCTGTCTCTCCTTTGAAAAAAACAGTGCTATACCACAATAGTATAACACTATTTTAATCGCTTTACGAACATTCTAATCGCTATCTGGATTTTTCAAATCCTAGATAGAAAGTCTGTAGCTAGACTAGTCATTTTCCTCTTTTTTAGCTTTCAAACCGAGGCTACCTAACAGTCCAGCCAAAGCGAGTCCAAAGAATCCAAGAGTAGCCATTGATGTTTGGGCTTCACCAGTATATGGAAGCATGTCTTTTTGGTCTTTCATTTGATCAGCCATCATTGGACTTGACACCTTGTTAGTAGATGCCATCTTGCCTTCATCAGACATTTTGCTTGAGGCTGCTGGAGCTGGAGCTTGATCTTGTTTCATGCTTGGTGTTGCCATAGGCTGGCTAGCATTCATGGTTTTATCCTGCTCTTTGTTAGGCATCATCTTATCCTGGCTAGTAGCTGGCATTTGAGATTTCATCTCATCTTGATTGACACTTGGCATTTGAGCGTTCATCTTAGACGCATCTTGATGACTATTCATCATTGGAGTCGGCATAGCTGAACCATTAGAAGATGGGACGAAGCCTGATTGCATAGGAGTAAGAGACTGATGTCCATTCAAGTTTACTGTCAAATCCTTAGTCGCTACGAGATTGCTCAAGTCTGCCTTGCCGTCTTTCGCACCGTACACCTTGATAGTTGCTTTATAGCTTTGAGTGCCGTTTTGTTTCAAGAGGTCAAGTAAGTCTTTGTCTGATTTGCCTTGAGTGCCAGCCAAATCCACTTCATAGAAGTAGAGGCCTTTGCCCAATTTCTCTACTGGTGGAAGAGCTGGATTTTTAGCTGAACCATTGTCTGACCATGGAGCCTTGTCTGAGGCTTTCAAGATAAGGCGAGTCAACATACCATCACCAGCGAAGAATTCATATGGAATAACTTGGTTAACACCTGCTGTGAATGGACCAGGGAAATTGGCTTTGTCTAAGTAAGTGGCTGGGACATCCACTGTATCTTTGGTATTGTCAGCCACACCTTTTTGCACTTCAGCTGGAGTAGTCAAGCCATTCAAGTTTACTGTCAAATCCTTAGTCGCTACAAGGTTGCTCAAGTCTGCCTTGCCGTCCTTCGCACCGTACACTTTGATAGTTGCCTTGTAACTTTGAGTACCGTTTTGTTTTAACAAATCAAGTAGCTCTTTGTCAGATTTGCCTTGAGTACCTGCCAAATCTACTTCATAGAAGTAGAGGCCTTTGCCCAATTTTTCTACTGGTGGGAGAGCTGGATTTTTAGCTGAGCCGTTGTCTGACCATGGAGCCTTATCTGAGGCTTTCAAGATAAGGCGAGTTAACATGCCATCACCAGCGAAGAATTCGTATGGAATAACTTGGTTGACACCAGCTGTGAATGGACCAGGGAAGTTGGCTTTATCCAAGTATGTAGCTGGAACGTCTACTGTGTCTTTGGTATTGTCAGCCACGCCTTTTTGAACTTCGGCTGGAGTAGTTAAGCCATTCAAGTTCACTGTCAAATCTTTAGTCGCTACGAGATTGCTCAAATCTGCCTTGCCATCTTTTGCACCATATACTTTGATAGTAGCTTTATAGCTTTGAGTGCCGTTTTGTTTCAAGAGATCAAGAAGTTCTTTGTCAGATTTGCCTTGAGTACCTGCCAAGTCTACTTCATAGAAGTAGAGACCTTTGCCCAAGTTTTCTACTGGTGGGAGGGCAGGATTTTTAGCTGAACCATTATCTGACCATGGAGCCTTGTCAGAAGCTTTCAAAATCAAACGAGTTAACATACCATCACCAGCGAAGAATTCATATGGGATAACTTGGTTGACACCAGCTGTGAATGGGCCTGGGAAGTTGGCTTTATCCAGATAAGAAGCTGGGACGTCTACTGTGTCTTTGGTATTGTCAGCCACGCCTTTTTGCACTTCAGCTGGGGTGGTTGCTGGTTGAGCCTCACTTGCTTCACGGTCTTGTCCAGAGACTGCAGGAGCAGGTTTAACCGCATCTTCTGTTTCTTTCTTAGATTCTGGTTTTGCTTGCCCTTCTTCTTTTGGTGCTACTACTTGGTCTTTAGCAGCCACATCCGCTTTCTCTGGAGAGCTTGTAGTATCCAAGCTTGCTTTGGATGCTGAGTCTGCCTGTTCTGAAGGAAGAGCTGTATCGACTGCTTTCTTGAGAACCTCTGCTGGTAAGTCGCTCCTTTCACTCACCGAAGCTGCATCTGGTACGACTTGAGCAGGGGTTGGATTGACTACATCGGCACGCACAGAACTTGGTTGCCCAACTAGGACAAAGAAGCCACTGGCAACAACAACTGAGGCGACACCGACACTAAGACGGTGAATAGACCAACGAGTATATCTTTGATTTGGATTGAATTTCATAGGATTCTCCTTAGAGTTTTTCTTTATTTGATGATTCTAGTATAATCTCCTAAAATTAAAAAGGATTAAGAAAAAGTTAAAATTTTTCTTAAATCCCTCTTATAAAATACTTATATTAACTTTTTTACAAATTTAATTCTGCCAAGTCATCTAGATACTGGTTGTTAATGACCGCCAAGATATAGGCATCTGCTTTCAAGAGGTCATTAGGACCAAACTGGACATCCAGTTGTGAATTTTCTTGCTCACGAAATCCTAGGACATTGAGATTGTATTTGCCACGTAGATCTAGCTGGCTCAGGCTTTGACCTGCCCAAACACTCGGAATTTTCATCTCCACGATAGACACATTTTTATCCAGCTGAAAGACATCAACATTGTTATGAAAGAGAATGGTCTGCGCTAGGGACTGGCCCATTTCATACTCAGGTGAGATAACTGAGTCGGCACCGATTTTTTCCAGTACCTTCTTGGCTGTCTGGCTTTTGACCTTAGCAATAACCCTCGGCACACCCAAACTCTTACAATGCATCACTGCAAGCACACTCGACTCCAGATTTTCCCCTGTTGCCACTACAACCGTATCACAGGTATCAATACCTGCAGTTCTGAGGAGTTCCTCATCTGTGATATCACCCACAACTCCACGCGCCAAAACTGGCTCAAATTGATTGATGTGCTCGGCGTGGTCATCAATAGCAATGATATTCATATCTTGCTTGGCGAGGGCCGTCAGGACACTACTCCCAAAAATCCCCAAGCCTAAAATTCCAATCGTACGATCTGACATCGTTCTTCCTTTCTTATCCAATACTAATATCTGCTTTCATATACTGAATCAAATCTTTCTTATCAGGCTGGTAATCCGCTAGACTAACCAGCAAGGTCAAGGGACCGATACGGCCGATAAACATAAGCAACATGACAATGCTGAGGGCTAGCTTGCCCAATTCTGGTGTCAGATTTGCCGTTACCCCAACTGTCGCAAGAGCTGAAATGGTCTCAAACATGAGGTAGATAAATCGCGGTGTTCCTTCCGCTGTAATCCCCAGCAACATCAAGCCCAACAAGAAGGTCATCAAAAAGATAATGAAGACACTAAATGATTTTTGGACTGTTCGAGCCTCAATGGTTCTCTGCGCAACATTGGCATGAGGCAAGCCCAGCAATTCACTACGCGCAAAGACCAACAAGACGAAGAAGGTCGTAATCTTGAGCCCCCCAGCCGTCCCTCCAGGCGCCCCACCCAGAAACATCTGTAGGATATAGATGAATAAGGTCACAGGCCGAGCTTGAGTGTAATCAATAGAAGCAAAGCCAGCCGTTCTCATGCTAACGGTTTGGAAAAAGCTAACCAGCACTTTCTCTGGGACGCTGAGATTGCCAATGGTTCCAGGATTGTGCCACTCTGTAAAGAGCGTAGATACTGTCCCAAACAACAAAATCCCTGCGGTCAAGAAGAGGACCAGCTTGGTATGGAAACGCAGACGGCGTTTTTTCTTCTTGCCTAGCTGGGTTGCCAAGTCAAACCAGACCATAAAACCCAGACCACCCGTGATAATCAAACCAGCAATGACCAGATTGATTAAAGGATCCGTCTGGAAAGTCACTAAACTGCTACTGCCGAAATTATCAAAACCAGCATTACAAAAGGCTGAAATAGCTAAAAAGATAGAGGTAAAAATGCCTCGTCCCCAGCCGAATTCAGGAATAAAACGGAAACTTAGCAGGAGAGCACCCAAGCCCTCCACCAGAAAAGTCGTCAAAAAGATAGACCGCATAAAGGCCTTCAGTGACCGAGTCTCTCCGTAACTAAAACTCTCCTGAATGGTTTCACGGCTACGAAGACTGAGTTTTTGCTTCCCCTGAATATAAAAGACCCCGATAAAGGTCATGAGCCCCAGACCACCAATCTGGATCAAGAGCATACAAATCAGCTGGCCCCAGACATTATAGGTGGTGGCCACTGGTTGCGTAAAAAGTCCCGTCACACAGACCATGGAAACCGTCGTAAAAAGATGGTCAAAATAAGTGGCCTGCGAATCACTCGCCTGGACAAAAGGCAAACTCAAAAGGAGAGAGCCTATAAAAATAACTCCAGCAAAACTTAAAAAAATGCGACGAGCAGGCGAAAGTCCGCCAAAGATCCTTTCAAGTTTTTTCACAAATAATTTGAATAACATACATCCATTGTACCATAAAAAGAAGGATAGGAGTTAGATATGAAAGGCTATCTCAAGGCAGAGCTCCAAGGCCTTATCGAAAGCTTCTGAACCCCAGTCACGACTGTCATACTGGTCCAAGTCGGCTAGAGAGTCCGCTGTAAACAACAACTCTCCCCAGAGAACACCACGCAATTGAGCTACTGCCGCAAGCGTAGAACACTCCATCTCCACAACAGCACAGCCTTCCTTCTTGCGATAAGCCACCTTTTCAGCCGTTTCTCGGTAAAAGCCATCTGTAGACCAGGTCATGACTTCTTCATAAGGAATCCCTCTGTCTTCCAAAACTCGCTCAATGGCAGCAATAGCCTCTGGCTGAATTTCCATATAACGAGAAGGCGCCACATAATGGTAACTAGCCCCTTCATCTCGCAGAGCCCGAACTGGAACTAGAAAGGCATTTTCCTCTATATCAGCTAGCACACCACAGGTACCAGTGGAAATAATCTGCTCCACACCGTAACCAATCAACCAATCCATAAACTGGGCTGCTGGGGCAGAACCAACAGGAGCCTGAGCCAGACAAATTTCCTCGCCCTTGTAGTTCACGACATAGACTGGATAAGTCTTGGTGGCAGAAACGAATTCGCCAACACAATCCGCCCCTACTTCCTGAGCATAGCGGTCAATCTCCTCACCTAAAAAAGCATAGACACACTTCTTGGGCAAATGCAAATCCAGTTTCTCATGATCGGGCATGATGACCGCCTGAGGATTATCATCAAACTCTAAAATGGGAATCGCATGTTTCTGAATCATAACCCACCTCCTCTGATTTTGTACTATTGTATCAAAAGATGACAGAGTGTCAAGGAGGAAGATGAGGAACTGAGGAGAAAAAAGCATCCCACTTACGAAATGATTCTAAATTGATCAATGAAGCAGACTTGCTAAGAGAGAGTAGGTAAATATGGGCTGGGTAAAAGATGATGAAACCTACAAAAAAGAAACAACTTCCGCTGTTCCTTTTTACTTCTATTTAACAGATATCTCCTTAATCACGCGCGCAGGATTGCCAGCTAGGACAACGTTGTCGCCAAAGGACTTGGTGATTACAGCCCCTGCTCCAGCAACAACATTATTCCCCAGTGTTACTCCAGGAAGGACAATGACACCTCCTCCAGCCCAGAAATTATCTCCGATGGTAATAGGCTTTCCGTACTCGATACCTGAATTACGTTCCTGTGGATCCAGTGGATGGAGTGGGGTTAAAAACTGACAGTTAGGACCGATCATAGCATTGTCCCCAATACGAATCGGACAAACATCCAGCATGGTCAAGTTCCAGTTAGAGTAAAAATTTTCCCCTAGATGGATGTTGACACCGTAGTCCACCATCAAGCGAGTGTTGATATAAAGATTTTCCCCGGTCGAGCCAAACCAAGTCTTGATGATTTCGGCTCCCTTCAAGGGGTCCTCTTCCTTGTTAAAGGCAGCCTGTTTTTGGCGAGAAGCCTGAGCTAAGGCTCTCAGTTCTGGGTCTGATGGACGGTAAAACTCTCCTGCTATCATTTTCTGGTATTCGCTAGTCATTGTATTCTTCTCCTTATTCCCTACTATCATATCAAAATTTCTACATATCTGACTAGGATAATGGATACTTTCTACAGTTTATGCTCTGATTGTCATCACATCCTATCTAAACGAACACGAGTCACAATTCCATCTGGGTCTGTGATTTCCAACTGGCTAGATGTGATCCACTTGATTGGTGCATCAACTTCTTGTGCTCGTTGCACAATCGTTAACAGTTCTTCTTTACTAGAAACTTCAATGACATAATAGGCTAAGCCTGGAAGACCTTGCTTACGCGGAGCCAGCCCTTTTCCTCCCCATTCATTGACTGCCAAATGATGATGATAGTCCCCAGCTGCAATCCAACTAGCACTAGGTACACTGAATTTATCTTCTAGTCCTAACACCTTTTGATAAAACTGGCTGGACTTTCGACTATCCTTGACGGAAAGATGGATATGCCCCATTCTCGTACCCTCTGCTAGGATAAAAGGCTCTACCCTTTCTCCCAACTCATAGATATCCTGTGCCGCAAGGGCCTCAGTCACTCCTATAATGCGTCCATCTTCTCGAATATCCCAGTCCTCTACAGGCTTATCACGGTAAATTTCAATTCCGTTCCCTTCTAAATCTTCCAGATAGATTGCTTCACTGTAACCATGGTCTGCACCGCCGACTAAAGGAATCTGTAAATCTGTCAGGTGTTTCAAGACATCCGCCAAAGCCTTTCGTGTCGGCAAGAGAATAGCCAGATGGTAAAGACCATAATGTTCCCTTACTTCTCCGCTCTCTTGTGCTTGAATCAAGTGTACCAAGGCTTTTCCACCAATTCCTAGAATAACCTCTGTCTCCGTTTGAGATAAGATTTCTAAACCAATAATTTGCTGATAAAAGGCTGTTTGACTCCTCAAATCCTTTACATTTAAAACTGCCTCTGCTAAATAAATCTTACTATTGTATGCGTAGGTCATAAACGATTCTCCTTTTATTGTAATTATTGTTGTTACAACTATTATATAACTTCCATCAAGAAAGTCAAGCCAGACAACTTGAAGTCTCTATTCTAACAAGAAAGAGGTCAATGTTCGCCATCAACCTCTTTCTTATCATTCATTCTTTTTGCTAGTAAGACGGATAACTTACCTCTCACTCGACATATTCGGCCTAGTTTACCCATTCACCATTACCATTTACATGGTAACCATCTGGTGTTGTTGTGCTCACAGCCAAGGCTCCTGAGCCATATGCATAATACCAGTATTGGCCAACTTTAAACCAACCTGTCTTCATGATACCAGACTCATCAAGGTAGTACCAGATTCCATTTTCTTTGAGCCAGCCTGTTTTCATAGCTCCTGAGCCATCAAAGTAGAACCATCTGCTACCATCTGTCCCCCAGCCTGTAAACATAGCACCTGAACTGCTCAAGTAATACCAACTACCATCAACTTTAACAAATCCAGTCTGCATGACACCTAAATCATCCAAGTAGTACCATTTACCACCTGTTTTCACCCAGCCTGTCTTCAAATCGCCTGATTCATAAAAATACCAGTTACCGCCTGATTGTACCCAACCTGATTGGTCTGAACTAGAAGTTCTAAATTCTTTCAGTGCTTTTTCTACAACTGTTGCTTTACTTTTAACTGTCGACAAATTAGATGCAGTCACTTCTGCATACTGAATAGCAGGACCATAACTACCTACTAACTCTTCCGAAGTAGCAGCATCACCAAAAGTCTGGGCAATAGTTACTACTCTGTGTGGATTATTTGGATTTTTAAAGGCAGCAATTCCCATGTAGGTAAATTTAGGATTAATCAAAGACTCATAGTGACCAGATCCACCATTTGCTGAACCACCTGACTTTTTCTTCACGTAGTCTGCTTTTTCAGCACGCCATTCTTCAAGTGCTTTTAAGAAACCATCATAATTCCATCCCAAGTTTTCTCCCAGTACACTATTTCCAGATGGATAGGCACTCCAGATTTCTTTATTTGAAAGACGCTCATGCTTCATAGTAACAGAAGATTCCGTAGCTCTGGCAAACGCTGCCTTTTCTAGGTCAGTAGACCATTTGATAGGAACATACTTATCTACCAAACCTTCTTCAGCCGCTTCTTTACGGATAGCATTGATTGCATCTAAAATACTTTGTTTATGAGGAGTTAAAAATTCTCCTTTGATTCCTACCAAAACATTGCCGCTAGCAGGGTTAAGCACTTCTGAGCTCAAGACATTTTCATTTTTACCATCAGCAGATTGTGTCGCTACCAATCTGTCATTCGCAAAAACATCATTTGTCAAAACTGCTCCAGCCAAAGTCAAAGCTAAGGCGCTAGCAAATACAATTTTCTTCATCTGATTTCTCCTTTTGTCATTTGAATAGTATCTTGACAGACACTTTTCGATACTTGATTATATCATATTTTTCTACTACTTGTCTGTTTCTACTAATGCTATTCTATTAAAAACTCATCACTATTCTGCAAGAGTAGAAGCTTTCATTCTTTTATTTCACAACAAGCTCATAACGTGTCTTACTTGTGAAGTTTTGACCTGCTTTGAGAATGACTTGGTCTTTTAGGTCACTGTGAATGGCATCTGGTAAGGCCTGTGCTTCAAGGGAAATCCCATTGTGCTGTACCATTGGCTGACCTCCTATGATGACACTCTCATCCACAAAGTTTGCTGTGTAAACCACAAAACATGGAGCCTCTGTCTTGAAAAGCAAGAAGCGGCCTGAATTTTGGTCATAAAGGAAACCAGCATTGTCATGACCTGCAGGAAGAGCAAATGGATGATCCAAACCAGATACCAGCTGGATTTGCTCATCTTCCTCTACAAAGATATCCTTCAACAAAGCACCATTGTAGATGTGTTTGACCACATCACGATTTGAATCTGGAGTTTTTGCAGGAACACCGTCAGGAGCGATTGGATAAATGCCCTCTGTGTTTAGTTGGAAGACATGACGGTCAATTGTCTGCGTGAAATCCCCAGACAAGTTGAAATAGCTATGGTTGGTTGGATTGACCAGCGTATCCTGATCTGTCGTCACCTTGTAGCTGATTTCATAAGCACCAGTGTCTTCCAAGTGGTAGCTAATCCAAATCTTGAGATTACCAGGAAATCCTCCTGTCCCATCTGTACGCTCTGTATAGAGGGTCAAGCCATGATCGCTCACTTCAACTAGTTCAAACAAGCTAGAATCCCAACCTGTTGAGCCACTGTGGTTGCAGTTGCTAGCATTATTGACTTCAAGGTCATAGGTCTTACCATTGAGCTCAAAGGTCGCACCTGCAATACGGCCTGCCACAGGACCTACGCTAGCTCCATGCTTAGGACTATTGCCTACATAGCTATCAAAGTCATCAAAACCCAAGATAACATTGGCAAAATTTCCAGCCTTGTCAGGGGTGACATAACGCAAGATGGTCGCACCATAAGTCATGACCTCAAGCTGGTAACCACCGTCCGTCTCAAATCGATAGGCCAAGACATCCTTGCCCTCAGCATTTCCAAATACACGCTCTGTGTATGCTTTCATTCTCTTCTCCTTTTACTATTTCTTTCAAGCAAACAAACCATAGAAAGCCTACTGACAATCTATGGTTTATCTGATAATTTACAAACCCTCTTGTCAAGAATTCATAAACACTGTCTTATACTCAATGAAAATCAAAGAGCAAACTAGGAAGCTAGCCGCAGGTTGCTCAAAGCACCGCTTTGAGGTTGTGTATAGAACTGACGAAGTCAGCTCAAAACACTGTTTTGAGGTTGCAGATAAAACTGACGAAGTCCGTAACATCTATACGGCAAGGCGACACTAGCATGGTTTGAAGAGATTTTCGAAGAGTATTACTTTTGATATTCGTGGATGATCACACCTTGTACCACACGGTTTACTGTACCTGTAGGAGACGGTGTATCTGGTTTATTTTCTACCTTGAGTGAAGTCAATAGGGCAAAAAGTTGGGCATAAACGATGTATGGGAAGACACGGTAAATATCATTCAAGACACCGCCACAACCAAGGGCCACTTCTTTGACATTTTCAAGACCAAAGGCTTGATCGCTCAAAAGCACGACACGACGAGCAATCTGGTCTCCAGCAACTTCACGAACCAAGTCCAAGTCGTACTTGCGAGTGTAGTCTGTCGTTGTACCAAAAATCAAAACAACTGTATCTTCGTTGATAAGAGATTTTGGACCGTGACGGAAGCCGACTGGGCTTTCATACATGGTCGCCACTTGACCAGCTGTCAATTCCAAAATCTTGAGCTGAGCTTCATGAGCAAGTCCAAAGTAAGGACCCGCACCAAGGTAGATGACTCGGTTAAAGTCTAGGTCAACAAGCTCTTTGACATCTTCTGCATTGTCTAGGACTTTACGAGCAAGACTAGACACAACTTCAAAACGTTCAGCTTTCACAGCAAATTCTGTAGGATCAAAGACCAAGAGAGCTGTCAACATCATAGACGTAAAGCTAGAAGTCATGGCAAATCCAGCATCATTGGAAGCAGCTGGTTGCAAAAGCAAGAGATTGCGGTCATCATCGTGGGCTTGAAGAGCCAATTTCCCGTCCGCTGCACAAGTAATCGTCACTTGGTAAAGCTCATCCACCAAGGCCTTGGCCAAATCAACAGTCGCCACACTTTCAGGTGAATTTCCACTACGAGCAAAAGATACAAGGACAGTCGCCACATCTTTTTTCAAATAAGTTTCTGGATTGGCAACGATATCTGTTGTCGCAATGGCATTGAAATTCCATTTGCGTTCGTCATAGACTTCCTTAAAGTAAGGTACCAAGGTATCTCCCACATAAGCAGAAGTCCCAGCACCTGTCAAGATAACCTTGATATAGTCATGTTTATCAGCAATCCCTTGCAGGAAGGCTGCAATTTCTTCACGTTGTACTTGATAAGATTCAAAAGCTTCTTTCCATACATCAGGCTGTTGGTAGATTTCACGTGTAGTGATTTCTGCACCCAATTCGAGCAAATCTTCTTTTGTATAATGTAGCATTGAGTTCCTCTTTTTCTATCAAATATGGGAATGGGAGTAAGCCCCATTCCCATGTATATTCTATATAAGATGCTCTAACGATTTTAATGTTGTCACATCGTATACTCAATGAAAATCAAAGAGCAAACTAGGAAACTAGCCGCAGGCTGTACTTGAGTACGGCAAGGCAACGTTGACGTGGTTTGAATTTGATTTTCGAAGAGTATTATTCATCTTCGTCATCATCGAAATCCGCTAACAGGTCATTAACTTTCACAATGCTTTCTGCAGCACGGCTCCTATAGTCCGCATCTGCTCCTGTAAGGCTCGCATTGATAAATTCAATCACCATTGGAAGATTCATCCCTGCGTAAAGGTCAATATCACGACCTTCCATAATCAAACGGCTTACCACGTTACATGGTGTTCCACCGAGAAGATCCGCAAAGACTAGGAAATCATCCAATCCTTCAATAGCTGCTTCAAATTTTGCAGTAAATTCTTCTGGACCGTCTTCTGGAAGAAGAGCCACTGCATGAATATTGTCTTGTGGACCCATGATCATTTCAGTGCTACCTTTAAGTTCTTCACAGAAGCGACCATGACTCACCAAAATTAGTGATTTTACCATAAAGCTTATTTAGCTCCCATTCCAAGTGCAAAGTGACCAAAGGCAGAAAGAGCCAAAGCAAGTACGATAATAATACCAATAGCTTTAGTAGAGTTCATACCTTTCTTACCGAGCAACCAGAAGATAAAGGCCGTAAAGATTGCTGGAAGCAAGCGTGGGAAGATTTGGTTCAAGATGTCTTGGAAGTCAATCATCTTCTCACCGATTGCCCATTTGTAAGAAATTTCAAAGTTGATCATTGTTGCTACAAGAGCACCCATCATGAAGACACCAAGTACAGATGCAGCGTCAATCAAAGCTGTCAAGGTACTTTGCATGTTGTTGATAAGGTTAACCCCTTCTTTGTAAGCAAATTCCAACTGTTTCCAACGGAAGATGTCATAAGCAACTGCAACTGCGATCCAAAGGAAGATACCCCAAGGTTGGCCAGCAATAGCCATAGTTGCTGCGATTGATCCCATGATCGCAGGTACAAGTGAACCAAAGATAGTATCTCCAAGAGGAGCGAATGGTCCCATCAAACCTGTCTTGATACCGTTAACGGCATCTTTTGAACCTACACCATCTTTTTCTTCCATGGCAAGGTCAAAACCAGCGATAATGGTGTGGAAGAATGGTGAAGTATTGAAGAATTGAGTATGAACTTTCATCATTTCTTTCAATTCAGGAGTTCCATCCCCATACATTTTACGCAATTGAGGCAAAATCATGTAAAGGTAACCAGAAGCTTGCATACGTTCGTAGTTCCAACCCAATTGGAAAGTAAACAAGCTACGTTTATTGATTTGATTAAAATCTTCTTTTGTAAGTTTGTAATTAGAATTCGTCATCTTCGATTTCCCCACTTTCTGATGGTGTAGAAGGTGCTACCACAGCTACTTTTTGGCTATTTTTGAAGTGAAGCACTGCAAGGAAGATACCTACGATAGAGATACCAATCATAGACAATCCTTTGAAGTTGTTCACGAAACCAATTTTTTCAGCAACATCTTTAGGTAGAGTACCTACGATACCAGCAACAGCGCCACCAAGACCTGTTACATATGAGTAAAGAACAGTCAACATAGCTGTTAAACCGAATCCCATAGCAAGGTAGTGAAGGTTACGTTTAACTGGAAGGTAACGAAGCAAGATTGCAAATCCAAGACCTGGGAGCATACGACCTGCAAGTGTCAAACCATCTGCAACCCATTGGTATTCTTTAACGAAGTCTACAACTGATTGTACAAAGGCACCACCAAAGGCAAGCGCGAAGAAGACTGGAAGGGCACGAGATAAAGCCCAAGGAATCGCACCAAGCAAGTAGTTGCGTTCAATACCTTTATAATCAAAGCGTTCGATTGCTGCATCCACACGGTGAGCGAAGAAAGTAGTTGTCATACGACCAAGAACGTCGAAGTAAGTCAAGAGAGCTGCTACTGGCACAGCGATTGTTGTAATCGCAAGTGCTGTATCGATACCTTGCGAAACAGAGAAAGCTGTCGCAAGAACCGCACCAGAAGTTGCGTCGATACGAGAAGCACCACCGAAGGTACCAACCCCAAGAACGAATAATTGCAAGTTACCACCGATAAGTAGACCAGTAGTCACATCTCCCATGATTAAACCAGTAATGAAACCAGCAAATACAGGGGAACCTGCAGATGAAACGATCGTCAACTCATCACAGATTTGATAAGCTGAGTACAAAGTGAGAAGTAAAATTTGCCACCATTGTATCATAACAATGACCTCCTAAAAATTTTTTCCTATTTTAATAAGCTCAAAAAGTCTGAAACTGGATCATTTGGAACCATTTGAGCAGTAAGTTTAACACCTTTTTCTGCCAGTTTGTGGAAATCTTCCACATCCTTGTCCACTACGTTGATAGAACGTGTGATGGAACGAGTTTCTGGTGTTTGAGACATATTCCCAACATTAAGGGTTTCAAGTGGTACACCTGCTTCTACCAAACCAAGGAAGCGGTCTGGCTTACGAGCCACGATAAAGAGACGTTGGCTATCGTATTTTCCAGCAAGAATATTGGCTGCCGCTTTCTCAATTGGCAAAATACTCAATTTTACACCTGGTGGTGTCGCTAGTTTCAAACCACTCTTTTCAACGTCGTTGTTGACAACTTCGTCGTCTACAACCATAATACGTGAAACATTTAGTTTTCCAGCCCAAAGATTGGCTACTTGTCCGTGGATCAAACGTCCATCGATACGGCATCCTACAATTGTCATAAGTTTTCCCCCTTTATGTGTTTTAGTGTAGGTTTACGAGTTAAATGAATCTCTTCTTTATATTCACCTTCTGTTTCAAAGATAATGATGCGGTTGGTACCTTCCTTGAGATAACTATGAGGAATATAAAGCGAGAGGGTTGGGCCGACGTTCCAAAAACGTCCTAGATTCTGCCCATTGACAAAGGCAACTCCCTTACCAAACTCAGACAAGTCTAGGTAAGTATCTTTTGGCTCTTGGACTGTAAAGTCATAAGCGTAAAAGGCTGGTTGTCCTTGAGTCCATCCTTTTGAAAAATCAATTTTCTCAGGATTGTCTAGTGGGAGTGGATAGTGCTTCCAATTAAGTAAGAAGTGTAAATCCTTACAAACTCCTGTCCGAATTCCCTTACGTTGCGTATCAGCTAAGAACTTATGTCCATAGTTGACACGGCCCATATTTTCAATCAAGATGTCAAGTTGTGAAGCACCTTTTCGATTACCTTGACAGTAGATATCTTCTCCTATCTCTGTCTGGTATTGAGTGGCAATCCGTTGACCATCTACAAAGAGTTGAGCACGGTCACGTCCATCGATGATACGAAGACGTTCCTCTTCTGCATCCCAACTTGCCTCAGTACGATAGAGTAGATAGCCATAACTTTGTCCCAACTCCTCCATCTTTTGAGGATAGAGGCTTTCTATCGGACTAGATAAGCTATCCAATGTTTCAAATAAGGAAACTTTCTCAGCAAGTGGAATAGCGTCCACTTTCATGCTTTCCTTATAGAGTGGTTCCAACTGCGGATACTCTGGGAAGTGTGTCGCCATCATCTTCTTGACCGCCAGATATTTGGCAGTTGGATTTCCTTCTTCATCCAGAAGGGCATCGTAATCATAAGATGTAACTTGTGGCAGGTCCAAAGTCCCTCGAGCCGAGCAACCATTCATGAAACCAAAGTTTGTACCACCATGGAACATGTAGAGATTGATGGAACCTTGCTCCAATACCTCACGAACTGCATCTGCCAATTCTTTTGGATCCCTTGTGATAATCGGCTCTTTCCAACGATTGAACCAACCATCCCAGAACTCCATACACATGAGAGGCCATTTTTTGCCATGCTCATCAAAGAATTCCTGCATCTGTGAAAAGTTATATGGAGCCTTAGAACCAAAGTTCCCTGTTACAAAGAGATCATCTTCGATTAAAGTTCCAGCTTTCAGAGTAGCTCGCCATGGACCATCTGATGTAAAGAGGGGACAGGTTACGCCACGCTCTTCCATCAACTGTCGAATTGCTCTCAGGTAAGCCTTATCTTCTCCATAAGAACCATACTCATTTTCAACCTGCATCATGAGAATATTGCCACCATTGTCCAACAAATGTGGAACCAACCGTGACAAGAGTTGGTCATAGTAGCGACCGACAGCCTCAATATAGGCTGGGTCAGATGAACGAATCCTCATGTCTTTGGTTAAGAGCCAAGCTGGTAAGCCTCCGAATTCCCATTCTGCACAGATAAAGGGAGACGGACGAACTATAGCATATAGACCCAAATCTTGTGCTATCTGGAGAAATCTCTCCAAATCCTGAGCCCCTTCAAAGTGAAACTCACCTTCACGAGGCTCATGTAAATTCCAAGCTACATAAGTCTCTACAGTATTAAAACCAAGAGCCTTCAAATTATAGAGCGAATGATACCAATCTTCTGGAGGAACCCTAAAATAATGAATGGCGCCAGATAAAATCTTAAATGATTTTCCATCGAGATAAAAATCATCCCGTATCTCAAATCGTGTCATATTCTTACCTTCTGACAATTAAAGTTTACGCTTTCATTCGTTGATATAGTAAATATATCTCAATATCTTACATTTGTCAATAGGCTTTCACAATTTTTTTCATTTTTAACTAACTTTTACACAAAAAACTTATAAAAGTCTCTAATTTATAACAATGTATACTTTAAAAACCATGTATAAAAATGTATGTTTTTCTATTAATTTCGATGTAAATTAACCTTATACCCTATTATTCTAATTTTTTTATTCAAAACTCTACTATTCTTTTCAATTTTATGGTAAAATTTTTAGTGGAAAAGGAAAATCGAGGTGAAAATATGGCAATTCCAAAGTATCAATATATTAAAGATGAGTTGAAGAACAAAATCATTTCTGGTCAATTTGCCAGTGGAGATAAATTCTACACTGAAGCAGAATTGATTGCAATGTATGATGTGAGTTCTATAACCGTTGTCCGCGCCTTAAACGACCTTGCCAAAGATGGCTATATTGTCCGTCAACAAGGAAAGGGTACATTCGTTTCACGCGCACGCAAACATAAACTCGTAGAGTTTTCAGATGTAGAAGTTTTTGAAACTAAAGATGATAAAGTTACTGTCCTTTCTATTGAACGTGGCAACAAATTAAACTACTTAGAAAAACTTGGACTACGTGGTGATCAGTTCTACTACAAGATTGAACGTATACGCGAAACGAATGGTGTCGTATACATCTACCACACATCTTACATTCCAGAACAATACATCAACGCAAATTATCCAAATCTTGAATATTATAGCTCTATCTATAACCGTTTCAAATTGGATTACCACATTCATATGAATGATGAACATTTTGAAGAAATCAATGAAATAGCATTTCCAACTCCAGAACATGCGGCTTCGGTCCTAGGGGTCGATGAGCAATTTCCAACCGTTTTACAAACCAAGACTACTAAGTTAGAGTCTACTGGTCAGGTTCTCGCATACAGCGAAACATATAAACGAGCGGATTACTACAAGATTAAATTCATTTCATGTGACCGTGATCATTAAGAAGAAATCCTGAGCCTTGCTTGGGCTTTTTCTATGCTTGTTGGATGACATTAAAAATGTATTTTCTATATGTAAGTTAAGATAGATTAAATTTGTTGAAATTTTACTAAAATATTGGTAATCTTTTTTATCAAAAAGCTTTAATAAACAAAAAAATCGAAGTTCTTCTACTCCAGTAAATAGAGTAATAGAACCTCGATTTTATTTTAATTATCCTAAACCAAGACGTTCAAAGATATCATCCACTCGTTTAGTGTAATAAACTGGGTTGAAAATTTCATCGATTTCTTCTTGTGTGAGACGTGATGTTACTTCTGGATCTGCCTCAAGAAGTGGCTTAAAGTCTACTTGGTTGTCCCAAGAGTAGGCTGTTTTTGGTTGTACCAGGTCATAGGCTTGCTCACGGGTCATTCCTTTTTCAATCAAGGTCAACATGGCACGTTGGCTAAAGATAAGACCAAAAGTAGAATTCATGTTGCGGATCATGTTTTCTGGGAAGACTGTCAAGTTCTTAACGATGTTTCCGAAACGGTTGAGCATGTAGTCAATCAAAATAGTCGTATCTGGTGTGATGATACGCTCAGCTGATGAATGGGAAATGTCTCGTTCATGCCAGAGAGCGACGTTCTCATAGGCCGTAATCATGTGACCACGGATGACACGCGCCAGACCTGTCATGTTCTCAGAACCGATTGGGTTGCGTTTGTGAGGCATTGCTGAAGACCCTTTTTGTCCTTTGGCAAAGAATTCTTCCACTTCGCGTTGTTCTGATTTTTGCAAACCACGAATCTCAGTCGCCATACGTTCGATTGAAGTCGCGATGCTAGCAAGAACCGCAAAGTACTCAGCATGAAGGTCACGAGGAAGGACCTGTGTAGAGATTTCCTGAGCACGGATACCCAATTTGTCGCAGACGTATTTTTCAACAAATGGTGGAATATTAGCAAAGTTCCCAACCGCACCAGAAATCTTACCAGCTTCCACACCAGCAGCCGCATGCTCGAAACGCTCGATATTACGCTTCATTTCGCTATACCAAGTTGCCAATTTAAGACCAAAAGTTGTCGGTTCAGCGTGCACACCGTGGGTACGCCCCATCATGATAGTGAACTTGTGTTCTTTCGCTTTGTCAGCGATGATGTTGGTGAAGTTTTCAAGATCCTTACGGATGATGTCGTTGGCTTGTTTGTAAAGGTAACCGTAGGCAGTATCGACTACGTCAGTAGAAGTCAAACCATAGTGAACCCACTTACGCTCTTCACCAAGAGTTTCAGAAACCGCACGCGTGAAGGCAACCACATCGTGACGAGTCTCCTGCTCAATCTCCAAAATACGGTCGATGTCAAAGTCCGCTTTCTCACGAATCAAAGCCACATCTTCCTTAGGGATTTCCCCCAACTCAGCCCATGCCTCGTCAGCCAAGATTTCCACCTCAAGCCAAGCACGGTATTTATTTTCTTCACTCCAAATATTCGCCATCTCAGGGCGAGAGTAACGGTTGATCATGTTGTTAATTTTTCCTTTCTTCTTAAGCTGTTGGGAATAAGCTATCTAGGTAATCCAAGATTTCTACTCAAACTCCCCTTTTCCAATACACACAGATGGATAATGAGAAAGTGTATTCAAATCAATATCTAATGGCAAATCATAAATTGCTAAATAGTTTTCAGGGTATCGTGCAGCTAGTTCTTCATATTTAGCTTGCACCTTATCTTGGTCAGCACTAGCAAACAAGACTTCAACAACTGCTCCAGTCTTATCTTTTTCTACAAAAGCATTAACAATAATTTGTATCATAGGCTTGTCCTAAAAATCAATCCCTTTCCCAAACTCCTCAACTTCATCTGGCACATCACTAAACAAAGTCACATGTCCCATCTTGCGGTTGTGCTTTGCTTCTATTTTACCATACATGTGGAGGTGGGCGCTTGGATTTTCTGTCACATATGTTTCAGCAGCTTCGACGTGTTGACCGAGAACGTTGAGCATGACAGCTGGCGCATGTAGTTTAATGGCTGGCAATGGTGCTCCTAGAACTCCTAAAATGTGGGTATCAAACTGAGAAAAGTCGCAGGCTTCGATTGAGTAATGCCCTGAGTTGTGTGGACGTGGCGCAATTTCATTGACAATGATGTCGTCAGCTGTCGCAAACATTTCCACACAGAGGGTTCCAGACAACTTGAGTTGTTCTGCGATTCGCACTGCCATTGTTTTGGCTTTCTCAGCTAGATTATCAGAAATGCGAGCTGGCACGATGGTCTTAGACAGGATATTGTTGCGGTGAATATTTTCCTGAACTGGGAAAACCGTAACGTCCTTGCCGTTACCAGACACGATGACAGAAATTTCAAGGTCAAAGTTGACGAATTCTTCCAAGACGCAGTCGGCTGAGTCGGCTAGTACATAGGCTTCTTCCAAGTCTGCTTCTGAACGAATGACCTTTTGCCCATGCCCATCGTAGCCACCTGTTGCAGTCTTGAGGACATAGTTTTTCGATAGGTCCATATCTGCCAAATCTTGACTTGAGATCACAACCTTGTAAGGTGCCACAGTGACTTGAGCCTTATTTGAGAGAAAGTCCTTTTCAAAGATGCGATTTTGGGAGATGCGAAGCAGGTCAGTTCCTTGAGGAAGTTGTCCATCCTTGATAACCGCATCCAGACCGTCAGCATCGACATTTTCAAACTCATAAGTGAGAACATCACATCGATCTGCCAACTGACGGAGGGCATCTACATCGTTATATGGTGCCACGATGATCTCCGCCACGCGAGAGGCCGGGCAATCCGCCGCAGGATCCAGCGCGATAACCTTGTGCCCCATGTAGATAGCAGAAATGGCCATCATCTGCCCCAGCTGACCACCACCGATAATTCCGATTGTTTTAGATGAGCTCATTTGTAGACTCCTCTGCAATTTTTCCTTGTTCTTCTGTGAAATCTGCCAAAGCTGTCGCGATAGCCTGATCTTCTACTGAGAGGAGACGGAGGGCAAAGAGGGCGGCGTTGGTCGCCCCTGCTTCACCGATAGCCATTGTCGCTACAGGCACACCGCCAGGCATCTGTACGATAGAGTAGAGCGAGTCCACGCCACTAAGAGCACGTGATTTAACTGGTACACCAATGACTGGAAGAGTTGTTTTGGCAGCTACCATTCCTGGCAAGTGGGCTGCGCCTCCAGCACCTGCGATGATGACCTTGATACCACGACTACGCGCTTCTTCGGCATGCTTGAACATGAGGTCTGGTGTGCGGTGGGCAGATACAACCTTCTTTTCGTAAGCCACACCGAAACGGTCTAGGACTTCTGTTGTTTTTTGCATGGTTGCCCAATCGGATTTTGAGCCCATGATAATGGAAATAATTGGTTTAGTCATAATTTTTCCTTTTTTCTTCTTTTTTGATAATGGTCTTAGGTGGTGGGGACGGAAGCAAACCTTCGGTTTCATTCCTAAAATTTGAGCCTAAGGTCTCAAATTTTCCCTAGATCAGAACAGATACTGTTCTGGTCTTTTCACCACGACGACCATTATCGTGTTTGGCGACTGCGTCGCTTTTTCTTATATCTTTACTTAATTGCCTTGCTTCCGATATCTGCTCGGTAGAAAAGTCCTTCTATTTTTTGTTTGGATAGTTCTTGGTAGATGGTGTCTTGGGCTTCTTTGACGGCATCTGCTGTGGTGACGAGCATATAAACACGTCCGCCGTTTGATAGCAGTGCTCTGCTATTTTCCGCAAACTTAGATCCGGCATAGTAGGTGATGATGTCGCCATCGGTTTTGGCTGGAAGCTTGACACCTTTCTCATAATCCAGTGGGTAGCCCTTGGATGCGACAACCACACCCAGAGTCACACCCTTGTCCGTCCATGTGATCTTCGGCTCCTTGCCATCGAGAATATCCGTAATATTTTGTGCAAAGTCAGACGTCAGACGAGGCAAGATAATTTGCGTTTCGGGATCTCCGAAACGAGCGTTAAACTCGATAACCTTAGGTCCATCAGCTGTCAAGATAAGCCCTGCATAAAGAACACCAAGATAGGGGCGCCCTTCCTGGATCATGCCCTCAAGGACTGGCTTGACAATAGTCTCAACCGCTGTATCTATTACACTCTGTGGCAAGTGAGGAACTGGTGCATATGCTCCCATACCTCCCGTGTTAGGACCCTTATCGTCATCGTAGGCACGTTTGTGGTCCTGAGCCGTTGGCATGATGTAGAATTTGTCTCCATTGACAAAAGCAAAGAGAGAGAACTCTTCTCCGTCGAGGAATTCCTCGATAACTACACGCGCACCTGAGTCACCAAATTTATTGTCCAAAAGCATCTCGTGAGCTGCTTCGACTGCTTGCTCAACCGTCTCCGCAACGACGACACCTTTCCCAAGTGCCAAACCATCTGCCTTGACTACGATAGGCGCACCCTGTTTTTCGATATAGGCCTTGGCTTCCCCGAAATCTGAGAATGTGGCATAGGCTGCTGTCGGAACGCCGTATTTGACCATGATTTCCTTAGCAAAATCCTTGGACCACTCCAGCTCCGCTGCAGCCCTAGTCGGACCAAAGGCCTTGAGTCCAGCTTGGTTAAAATCATCCACAATTCCAGCAGCAAGGGCATCATCTGGACCGATGAAGGTCCAAGCAATATCGTTGACCTTTGCAAATTCAATCAATGCAGAATGTTCGGAAATAGAGATATCTACCAATTCCAGACCATCTAGAGTCATCCCGTCATTCCCAGGAGCCACAAAGACTTGTTCAACGTCTTTTGATTCAAGCAACTTCTTAGCAATCGCATGTTCACGACCACCCGAACCGACAACTAACAGCTTCATTCCTCAACCTCTTTTGCGAATTATTTAATAATATTATATCACAAACATTCGTTTTAATCTAATTATATCTACAAGTAGAAAAATACAACATAGAGTAAACTTACTGAAGCTAGTTCATTTTTTAAATCTTTAAACACTTAATGAGGCTGGGACAAAAAAAATTTTGACTTTAGAATAGATTTAGTATAAATTACACTTTGTTATGCTTTATAAATGTTGATTCTGTAGTATTTTTAGAATTTACATATTAAATAAAATAGATTAAACTTTACTCCAAGTGGACAAAAAGGAGTACAAATTTCATGGTGATGAGTTCAGTAGGCAAGTAAGAAGTACCATTTAGATACTTTTTATTTTACTCTATTCATCTTGTAGATTAAGGTTGTATATTTACTTTAGTTAAAAATTATTAAAAAGCATTAACTAATGTATATATAACTGTGGTATAATTAGGGTAGTGTTTAACAATATTTTAAACATAAATATAAAACAGGAGTCTTTTTATGAATAAAAAGAAAATTGAGAAATTTGCTAACTATTTTAGTGATATTTTCTCTTTTAGGTTTTTGGTTTGCTCATATAATAGAAAGCAATAGTAAGCAAGAATATGCTAAAGATACGGAACGTGTTACTAAGTTAGTTGAAACACTAGAAAATGACACAGAAAATATTAAACCAAATATAACGCTAGAGGAAGCTTTGAAGCTTGTTTCTGATGATAGTGAATTGTCATCTGTTAAAAAGGAAATTAAACACCTAAAAGATACACATCCAACCGATTATGAGGTAAAATTTGGTAACTTGTCTTACCGTGTAGATGAAGTGGAATTGAAACTTAATAAACAAATCGAAAAGATTAAAGAAGAAAAGGAGAGACAAGAACAAGAAGAACGGGAAAAACAGAAAAAAATCTAATGAAGAAAACAGAAAAGTAGATTTAGATGCTTTCTATAATGCAATTCAAGAGGGTGTAGATAAAGTAAATACACAATTAGGAGCAAATATGCTTGAAATGGAAAAAACATCTGTAACACCTGGCATCAGAATCATTCTCACAGAAAATAATGCTTCGTATTCAAATAAAGAACTTAGAGCAATTATCAGTGCGCTAAACAAATCTTTATATAAAATTGCTAAATCCCACGGAGTAAATAGCCCTATATTCTATTACACACTCAGCGATGAAGAAGTCGCTGTGAATCGTTATATAATGGCTCCTGATGAAGTTAAGTTTTCTGGAATATTAAAGTAGTAAATTGATAAGAACAGTAGAAATTTTTACTTTTGTAATTACAACAATTATTAGGGTTCTTCTAACAGGTTCCCCTATATAAGAGATAACACATTTTTAAGGTAATAGATAAGCACTGGATACTTAGATTCAGTGCTTTCTTTTTTATTTTTATTTTTTAATCGACTTCTTCAATAAAGAAAAATAATTCTCATTCCTTATCTGAATAATGTAACCTATAATCCTCACAATATACAAAAAGTACAGATAATTTCTAATCGCCCGACCTACAGATTACTATTAAAAATCACTTCGAGAGAGACTCTAATAATTTTAAGCATGATGAAATAGTAATAGATACTAAAGTAACTATATATGGTTGGATAGATTTAGTATAAATTACACTTTAGTACTTTTTATCACTAACTATCTTGGCTTAATTCAAGTATTTCCATCACCTTATGAACAATCATCTTATGCTGTGGGTGTTTCTGAATCTTCAATAATAGTTCCATCATCTCTGTATCTTGTGCCACAGAATAAGGTAAGAAAAAATCACTCAATGGAACTTCCAAAGCATCAACAATCTTCACAAAAGTTTCCAAAGAGATATTTCTGTGGTTATTCTCTATCTGACTGATATAAGGAACACTTAGATTTGTTCTTTCTGCTAATTCTTGCTGTGTAATCTTCTTTGAAACTCGTAAATCTCGTATCTGATTACTTATAGTTTCTAATATATCATCCATTCCTTCACCCTCTATGTTAAATCTACTATCTATCTTATAGATTAAACAATCAGGTTTACATTCTCTATAGTTTAATATTTGTTAAAAATATATTCTATTGTTAAAGTTTGTGTGATATAATTATAACTATTAGGAAATATTTCTTTTATTTCATTAAATAAAGTTAAATATCAGGAGGATATATATGCTTAAAAAACTTAAGGAATTAAGCAAAGAACAAAAGATTATAGGTATTATTGTACTATTGCTTATCCTCATTTTGTTCTTCACACTATTAACTAGCGGTAGCACTAAACACTCACAAGTTCAAACTAAGGCTAATGATTCTGTCAAACAGTCTTCACAAGTTAAACAGTCTAGTTCTTCTTCCTCTACTTCATCATCTAGTAGTGAAACTAGCTCTAAAATAGAGAAATGGTCTCCAACTGGACATATAGCCGTAGATGCTTATCTAAATACACCACAAATTAAAATCATACTGCGAGCTAAAGCACTGAGAGAGGTAGCACACAAACTCTCTAACACAGATAAACTCTACGAAGTTGAAGCTGAGGTAATTGGGATTGAAGAAAAAGATGAATACCGTGAGTACAACATAACAGGTAAGAAGCTTCTTATCCGTACACCTGAATCACTAGCTGTGAAAATGAATGAACTTATGGTCTATACAGGAAATACAGTATCTATAGAAAAATATGATTCAATCGGTAAAGGCTCTTTAGTAATCAGTGAAGTAAGAAAAACAGAGAAAGCACAAGAAGAGGAAAAAGCAAGTATTGAAGCCTCTAAATCAAAAGAGGAGGAAAGGAAAGCATCTTCACGAGAAAAAGAACAAGAGCAAGCTTCATCTCACACTACAACTACTCCTACACAATCGTCTACACCTGCTCCACAATCAAATTTAAGACCGTTCAAAAACTGTAAGGAAGCACGAAAAGCAGGACGTGTAAATATACCTGCTAGTGACCCCCAATACGGTCCATGGTTAGATAGAGACAAAGACGGATACGGATGCGATGAATAGTAAAAAAGTTCTTATTCTACTTTCACTACTACTTATTATCATTGTCACATTCACAGCATACTTAACCACTCTGCCACAAACAGACTACCAGATAGCTGTAAATAGACTTCAAAAGATAAGTTTAGAGGCTGTGGAACAAAAAATACAACATCAAGAAAGTTTTACCTATACACAGGGAGAGAGAGTTGCCCATATTGTCAAGAATTTGTTCCAAAGCTTGCGGAAGCAGTAGATAAAACTGGGACAACTGTGTATTACTTGGATAGTGAGAATATGGATAAGACTAGTTGGAATAACTTCAAAACAACTGTAGGATTCAAAACAATCCCCAATCTCACTTACTTCACAAATGGTACAGTATACGACATATTACCGAAAGCAAGTCAAGCTAGTGTTGAAGTGGTTGAATCATTTATAAGAAAGGAATAAATAATGAATACATACAAAATACTTAAGGACAATATTGAAACGATATATCTAGGTAAGGCTGATGGTAGTCTCCTAGAGATAGAAAGAAAATACTTTGATTTCCTCCCAGAGGTTGGAGAAGAGGTGGAAGTCTTTGGTACTGATGGAAACTACATCATTACTAGGAAACTTACAACAAATTCAAATAATCCAAATAATACTAAAACGTTGAAAATATGGGGATGGATTTGCACAACAACTTCTCTACTATTTCTCCCTTTTATTTTTGGAGTAATAGGTATTGTTTTAGGATATCTCATCAGAAGCAGAGGTGATAAAGAACAAGGAACTGTTATAATGATTTGTGCAACTGGTGCTATGATTTTTGGAATGTGGTTAGGAATCATTGTATGGGGGAGTATATAAATAATGAATAAAGGAAAAATTATTAAAATAATTGAAGATACTGCTTACATAGGTTATGAAGATGGAAGTTTAAAGGAAATTGCCATTAAATCTTGTGACTTTGAACCTACAATAGGGGATTATGTAGAGGTTTATGGTGATATTGTTATAAGGGTTGAAGATAGTAAGGAAAGTACCACAGTAAAAAAGCATAAATCTAGAAAAAGTAAGATAAAACCTATTTTAATAGCTCTTGTAGTTATTGTTTTGTCAATTAGTGCATATTTTATAATGAATCAAATAACTACATCACAGAATACCTCTAGTTCTTCTAAGTCCTCTACGTCTTCATCTAAGAGTAGTTCTAGCTCTTCATCTCAAGAAAGTAGCTCTAGTTCTACAAAATCTTCGATATCAGGACTTGTTCCTAAGTCTTTATTAACAATCGACGATGAAGAAAGGATGGATAAGCAGAAATATACCTCGTCATTTGACTATGATAAATGGATTCATGATGAATTACCTCGCTATATGAAAATACGAGTTAGTGGGGAAGCTGTACAAGTAAAAGATTCAGAGGATAAAGGTACTGTAATACAAATTGTTTCAAATGAATTAGGTTCAGGATATGGGGAACCTATTGCTGTTTTTATTCCTAACGGTTACTTATCAAGAGTCATAGTAGAAGGTGATAAATTAGTGTTGTATGGAAAAACTTATGGAGTTCTGCAGACTACAAAAGATAATTCTGTAATACTACGACCATTTATGATTGCTTATCTGCATGAAACAGACAATTAGGAGAAGTTATGAAACGGTCTTCAAAGCCACAAAAACACTACCTCTTATGATTGCCTATATGTATGAAAACTAATACTACATGAAAAAGAAAATATATAACCAAATTATTCACATTTCAGATACACATGTTATCATTCGACTCCACACAAATGAGACTCTAAATGTTCCTATAAATGAGTTAACTTTTCATCCTAAAGTAAATGATATTGTTGAAGTTTATCAAAATCAGAATCACGTAGTAGTTTGTCCTCTACCACAGAGCAACAAGCTTTGGATTCTTATAACCTCAATTACACTTCTAATTCTTATTGTTATAGGAACTACTTTTTTACTCTTTAGACAGCCAGATAGGAATATAGAAACAGCAGATAATCAATCTTCACAACAAAGCTCCTCTACTACTTCTAGTTCCTCTGCACCATCCAGCTCTTCTTCCAGCATATCTACCACAAGTTCTAGTTCAACTGAAGATAGTATAATAGATACGACAGCCGAAGAACTTCGAGATATGGAGAATGATGGTAGATTAAAGACTGGTCAACTATACCGCTTCACAGCAGAACTAACACGCCAAAAGTTTTGGGAAGCATACGTAGGACATTTTAAAGCTCTAGAAACATACCATACTATTTGGGTAAAAGCTAGTAATGCTCCTATGACTGGTGTACAAGTACAAATTAAGAAATCTATGATTGAGGGATGGCAAGAAGGAGCAACCGTTACTTTCACAGTCAAAATCATGGAAGACTCTGAAAAATTTCAATTCTGGGTTGCTACTGATGCCACACTTATCACGACTCCCACAGAAGAAAAGCACACAGAAACTGAGCCACTAAAACTTGACTCACAGGCTATTTTACAAGGAGACTACTCAAGTATAGCTGGTACGTGGAGAAACGGATTTGGAGAAGAAATAGCATTTGATAAAAGTGGTTTAGTAAATGGTGAAATAATTACAATTCCAACGATTGGGAACCAAGGTGTCATCAGTTTTAGTATGAGATTAGATTCGGTAAAAGGTGGCATCATGATTTACCCGCCTAAATCTACTATCATTACTAGGAGTGGTGACAGTTCGGATAAAAACCAAATTAGAATTATGGTCATAAAAGATGCACCCCGCTCTAGTAAAGAAGCTTACTATTACGTAGGTAAATAAATCGTTCTTACTTACAGTAGTAACCTGTAAGCACTTGATTATATAACGTATGCAAAATCCCTGCAATTACTCATTGCAGGGATTTTGTATATCCGTTACATCACATGAATCTCTTTCAGACAATTCCACATTACTAACATATTTTTGATATAGAGAGTTAATCGCTGAATAGCTAAATTCACATACATTCATTCCTATTCTATTTTTTAATCGACCCTTAGAAATCCCATTATCACGCGCATTATTAATCACAAACACAAATAGATAAATTGATACAATTGTACAGTAAAAACTGATAGCTGAATCAAGTCAACACTACAAAAACATGAAATCCTATAATGTAAAACATCTTTAAATAGCTATTTTTATTCTCTAATTTATCTCATAAGCATACGCCTTTATGCCGTGAAAGCAAATTGACAGTAAGTAGGCGCAAAGTACTCTAAGAACGTCTCAGACGAAAGGCTTTAATTTTTCGGATGGACAGTTCATTTGTTGTAGGAATTCTATACGATAAATTCTTATACTTGGTAAATGAAATAAAAAAGCGAACAAGAAAAAATTCTGATTGTCAGAAAACTATCTTTGTTCGCTTTTTATATTTAAGGCTAGACTTTTGTCCCAAGCTCATTAAGTGCGGAATATCTCTAAAGTATGTAGCCATGTTTTATATCTACCAGACATAGGAAATCTGATTTATTCGTTTCATTTTTATATCAATTACATCAAAACACTCTGGTGTGAATATAGCTAAATTGAAACCTTCTAGATTCATAACACTACGGAATTCAATTCCTTGAAAGGCATATTGTTCAGGATATTCTTCTGAGACTATAGATCTGACAAAATCAGCTATATATTGAGTTGGGAGATAATCTAAAACATCATCAGACTTTCTCATTACTCTCCCCATCTCATAATCAATTTGTTTTAGATGCTTTTTATTAATTGCCAACTCAGCAATGTCATCAATAATCCCATCTTGAAAGGGACTAATTTCATTGATTTTTTTAAAATCAATAACTGTTATAGGAGACTTTAATTCAAAAGTTCCAATGCAGACATGGTCATATAAACCTGTTCTAGTTTCATGTAATGCTGTTTTTTCTGTATCACCCAAATATAACGTCACAATCCCTCTTGCATTCGCTCTTCCATCAGCAGATTTACCTTTAGGGGGTGCACCTATTTCTTTCGGCTCAAATTGTTTTCCATCTTTTGCAATTCTACATCTAAAGAATTGTTCTCCTCCTGAATAAGTCTTTTGGATAGCTTCACAATACTTTGCTAAAATACCTTTATTAATCTGGTTAGAATGAAAACGATTATTATATTTAATATCTTCAACAAAACATTCCCAACCCTTACTGAATAACGAATGCTCCTGTAAATAGATAGGATCATACATTTTATCTACTCCAACAGGTGAGTTTAACAAGTTTGGAATTTCTTCAAACAGTTCTTTACAAATTTCTGAAAGCATTTGATAAACCTTATACTCATCATTAGTAGTAAATATGTTCCAATTTGTTGCTACTTCAGTTTTTAATAGCGTCTCTTGACCAGATTGGAAATTTTCTATTTTTTCTATTGGAGAAAAAATAGAAATAAATGAACTAAAATAATCAATTAAATAATTATCTTTCTGCGTATCATAAACAAAGTCATTCGCATTATTACATAAATCACAGCTAGACTGTCTTCTAGCTATGACTACTTGAGATTTAAGAATTTCATCTGCAAAGCATTTTTGACAAAACTTCATTAACTATCTGTCTCCATTTATTTGATCAAGATATTTACCAACCAATTCAATATGATGCATCATGGTTAATTTTTTAATGGTGCCAAGCCCTGGATATGTTTTGGTATCGGACAATCGTTGAAACTCTTTGATCGCCATTGTCTGTGATATTTTACCTTCTTCAATAGCATTGATTAACTTTTCGAGAGCCTCCTCAAACTTACCCGCTTGGTTTCTCTGCTTTTCATTTGTATTAGATACAAAATGATGAATTCTTAAATCTTGTTTTTCGTTAAAATAAACGATATGAATAGCTATAGCAGTGGGGGCAAATCCTGAATCACTGTAGCTCTCGCCAACAATAGAGTAATCCGAAAACCCCTTATACCCATCCTTTAAAAAATATTTATGATCTTCTGAGAAAAATTCATCTGTTTTTTTAGCATAATCTACATTTCTTGGCGCTTTCTTAAATCTGTCACTAATTTTAACTTTGCTCCCGCTAACCTCTCTGTTTAACTTACTGTCTTCCCCAATAATATTGTAGGCTGTTAGTTCTGTATTATAATTATCTTCGTATCCATTTAAATCATCAGGATCTTTACATATTGTGATTTGCTTACTCATGTCATCATTCTGCTTGAAATTATCAGCTTTTTGATAATCTGTGCTCATCAGTGAGGCAAAGTACAAATGCTCACTCTGCTCAATCACTTTGTCTAAGCGGCTTGCTCGATTTTTTTCGTTTTTGCTGTATTCCTCATTAAAGAACCCTACTGCTGGATTCATGATGAGGGCACACGGTTGCTTCTTCGTTGCAAATGCTTCCAAAGTACTGACCAGAGTTGGGGATAATCTCACTGGTTCAATAATTGGAATAACATTGTTGCTTAACTTATTATTTTCTAATAACTCTCTGAGCGCTATTAATTCATATTGCCGACCTCTTAGGTATGGAAAATACATACTTTGCTCCTCCTATTTTTGTAAAAATTGTGCAAGTGCATCATAATCCTTTGGTTTAAAGTTCATGAAATACACCAAAAACTTGAGTTCATATGGGACCGCCGCAAACAATTCTTTATTGATTGGATTTCTTTTTTTCAGTTCAATTAAAAAATCTGAATAAAATTGTTCTAGTCGAATATCTTCAGTTAGTTGCCTACAAACATCGTAATAATCGAATTGAGAGACCTGAGGTAAAGAACCAAAATGCTTCTCAATAATACTTTCATATTCGCGTTTCCGAAGAATACTGAAAATGACATCTCTATCTAAATCATTATTGTATTCCTTGGGTTCCATCACTGTTTTAATTTTTACGTTTTTTTGTAAAATATATAAACCAATAGGTTTATTAATCTCATCAATTTTTCTTTTCGCCATTTCTATGTTCTTTTCGTATGTCAAAATGGCAACATGGTTAAAAGCTTTATAATATTCATTGATTTGGTTTTCAAGTCTGTCAAAATTGTCTAATTCTGTTTTTATTTCATACACAACCGCCTTTCCGTTGATTAAAATAAAATCTGGTTTTGCTCGACCGACAGGTATCTCTGTTAAAGCTGTTGTAGTATTGACACTATGTATTCCTAATAAACGTTTATTTAAAAGAGTATTCTTATAGAAGTATTCGTTCCGATACGACCGAGATAGTTTATTATAAACATTTTGAATAGTGGACAAATTATTTTCTAATTTATAATGTTGCGAAACACGCTCAAAAACTGAATCTTTTTTATTTTGTACGAGATTTTTGATAGTATTTCTGGAAAAAAATCTATTTATTAAATAATTTTTTTAATTTCCAAATCAATCCCCTCCTTGATTGCGCTCTGCTAACATCATTATATCAAAAATATTTACTTCTAACATAGTTTATCATAACTTTATTTATTACCTTGCTGATAAAATTATGATGTTTTCTAATTTACAAATAAATTCGCTTCTCGTAATCTTTTTATTAATCTATTATTTCATTTCAAAAAAAGGAAAGAAACTGTTTTCTTCCCTTTTGTTTCTTAATGTCTAAAATGTCTCACTCCTGTGAAGACCATAGTCAAGCCGTATTTGTCAGCAGCTTCGATGGATTCCTGATCACGGACCGATCCACCTGGCTGTATAATAGCCTTAATACCTGCTTTGGCGATTTCTTCCACATTATCCGCAAATGGGAAGAAGGCATCCGAAGCAAGCACAGCGCTGTCAAGACGGTCTTTAGCTTGGTCAATAGCGATGCGAACAGAAGCCACACGGTTGGTTTGACCTGGCCCAACACCAAGCGTCATGTGGTCATTGGTGATGATGATACCATTTGATTTGACATACTTGATAGCTTTCCAAGCAAACTCAAGAGCTGTCGCTTCTGTCTCAGTTGGCTGGCGTTTGGTCACCACTTGCCAGTCAGCTGGGCTTTCTTTGACCACGTCTTGGTTTTGTACCAGAAGTCCACCGACAACACCTGTGTATTCTGCTTCCGCTTCGCTAGCCTCTTGAGCATCAAATGGCAAGGCAAGGATACGCAAGTTTTTCTTTTTATTGGTCAAAATAGCTAGCGCTTCATCCGTATAACTTGGTGCGATGATGATTTCAAGGAAAACACCATGCATCTTGTCAGCTGTCGCAGCATCCACCTCACGGTTAAGAACGACGATACCACCGAAAATTGATACTGGATCAGACTCATAAGCGTAATCCCAAGCTGTTTCTATATCATCCGCCTGACCAATTCCACATGGATTCATGTGTTTGAGAGCTACAACGGTTGGACGGTCTTTAAAATCACGGATGATACGAATAGCCGCATCCGCATCACGGATATTGTTAAAGGATAATTCCTTACCGTTAAGCTGTTTGGCTGAAGCAATGGAGTAGTCTGTCGGCAAAGCTTTTTGGTAGAAGTCCGCGTCCTGTTGAGGATTTTCCCCATAGCGCATAGCTTGCTTGAGGTCGTAAGTCAAAGTGAGTTTTTCAGGTTTGCTTTCGCCCACTTGAGCTGTGAAGTATTCCGCAATCAAGGCATCATAAGCCGCAGTGTGGCGGAATACTTTTGCTGCTAAATGTTGACGAGTTTCATAAGTTGTTTCACCATTTGCTGACAATTCGTTAAGCACCACATCATAGTCAGCAGGGTCTACCACAACTGTTACGCTAGCATGATTTTTCGCAGCTGAGCGAAGCATAGATGGGCCACCAATATCGATATTCTCCACAGCATCAGCATACTCTACACCCGGTTTAAGGATAGTCTCTTTAAATGGATAGAGGTTTACCACCACAAGGTCAATCAATTCAATCTTATTATCTTTGGCCGCTTCCAGGTGACTATCCAAGTCACGACGAGCAAGGAGCCCACCGTGGATATTTGGATGAAGGGTCTTGACACGACCGTCCATCATTTCTGGAAAACCAGTCACATCATCGATAGCAATGGTGTTCACCCCAGCATTATCAAGGGCAACCTTGGTTCCACCTGTCGAGATAATCTCCCAACCAAGTTTTTTAAGTTCTTGGGCAAACTCAACAATGCCCGATTTGTCTGAGACACTGATTAAGGCGCGTTTAATCATTTGGATTCTCCAATCTAAACTGTTGATTATAGCGGTCTACCAAGATTCTAGTTTCTTCTTCGTTAAATTTTAGTGTGCACAAAGTAGGATTTTCCCCCTCAAGATAAGCAATAAATGATAGCATCCCAAAACTTCTTCTTTTTTCGTCATAGGCACTCTCATATTGATTTACTGAATTATTAAAAATATAATCTCGAATAACAGCTGGTAATTGAAATGTAAGTCTATATTGACCATAATTTCTAGTTGGTCTAACTATCCATACATCATTCTCATTTTCATTCCATGTGATAGTTACTTCTTGATGTGGGTTTCTAAGTAGAGAATTACGAAACTCATCATCATTATCAGGTATAAGTGCTATGATTTGTGAACTCTTTGTACTCGCTATATAAATACTTCTAACATTTTGCATTTGGTGTACAAATTCATCCACAACTAATTGTCTATTGTCAGAATCAAACCATCTATAAAGTTGATGATAACCTAAATTATTAATCCAACTAGAAAACTCTTCTTTAAAATCATTAAAAATATCACTGCTAATATCTTCTCCACGAAGCCTGTTAATGGCAAACAATCTATCTACAATTTGATTTATAAAATCTCTAATCCACTTGTAATAGCCAGATGATAAATCCATTAAATAAATCTTATGAGCTATGGCCAATCTTTGAGCATCATCTGTAAATCCTGATGTAGAAAAAATAGCATAATTATAATTATATTTATGTAACCTTAACTCTTCACTTGTCATCTCAACTGTGGAATAATTAGTATTTACATCTTGTAGAATACCTATTCCCATTCTAATTCTATCTATACCAACCTTATTATTTGTATAAAATTTAGCCTCTAAAAATAAACGTATAGGATATACAAATGGTGGCGTGATACGGAACGTTCCTAAAGAGTCAAATTGATGATAACCACCTCTTCCTTTGACATTTAAACCATTCCTTTCCAAGAACCTAATTTCATTATCAGAGCTTGTTACTAAATCATATCCGTTAACTTTTAATAACTTAGCCAATACAATTTCTAATAAATATCCTTTTGCTTGTGATTTCTTCATGATTTCCTCTCCACTCCCAAACTATCCAACACCTCTGGATACAGCTTGTACTCCGCCTCATGAATGCGAGCTTCAAAGTTTTCGATGGTATCATCAGCTAGCCGTGGCACACGCACTTGTTTGATGACCTTTCCTGTATCCACACCCGAATCTACCCAATGAATGGTCACGCCGCTCTCAGCAACGCCAGCATTCCAAGCATCCTCAATCCCATGAGCTCCTGGAAATTCTGGCAGGTAGGCTGGGTGAATGTTGATAATCCGACCTTCATAAGCCGCCAATAAGGTTGGCCCAACGATTTTCATGTAGCCTGCTAGACAAACCAAGTCAATCTGGTGCTCTTCTAATAGCTCAACAAGTGCTGCTTCGTAGTCTATCTTGCTCTCAAACTCCTTGAGTTCAAAAGCATAGGACAGAACACCGAGTTTGTCTGCACGTTCGAGCACATAGGCATCACGATGGTCTGAAAAGACAAACTCCACTGGAAATTCTTCGGCAATCACCTGAAAATTTGAGCCATTACCCGAGGCAAAAACCGCTATTTTTTTCATTTGATGATGACACTTTCGTTTTCTTTCTTGACGATGCGACCAATTTCATAGACTGGTTCATCCAACAATTCCTTGACACGACTTACATTTTCAGGGCTAACTGCAAACATAAGTCCCACACCCATATTGAAGATTTCAAACATTTCTTCATGCTTGATTTGACCATATTTTTCAAGGGCTTTAAAGATTGGCAAAACTGGTACCTTGCTTTCCTCAATCTCAGCGGCCAAGTCAGTTGCAAACATACGAGGGACATTCTCGATAAATCCACCACCTGTGATGTGGGCAATGCCGTTTACCAAGCCTTCCTTGATGAGTGGCAAGACAGCCTTGACATAGATACGAGTCGGTTCAAGAAGAACTTCCTTGAGTTTCTTGCCTTCCAATTCTGGCAGGACTTCTTCACCTGTATAGTCGGCAAAGACACGACGGACGAGAGAGTAACCATTGGAGTGAATCCCACTTGAAGCAAGTCCGAGAAGAACATCGCCTTCTGCCACCTTTGAGCCGTCAATGATTTGAGATTTTTCAGCCACACCGACCGCAAAACCAGCCAAGTCATAGTCATCTTCGCCGTACATGCCAGGCATTTCAGCCGTTTCCCCACCAATGAGGGCTGCGCCTGCCTGCACACATCCTTCGGCCACACCAGCGACAACTTGTTCTAGCTTAGCTGGTTCATTCTTCCCTGTCGCCACATAATCGAGGAAATAGAGGGGCTCCGCACCTGCAGCGATGATGTCATTGACACACATAGCCACACAGTCCTGACCAATGGTATCGTGCTTGTCGTACTTGATAGCCAGCATGAGCTTAGTTCCAACACCGTCAGTCCCTGAGATCAAGACGGGCTCTTTGATACCAGTTTTTGAAAGGTCAAACATACCACCAAAGCCACCCAGAGCTCCCATAACACCTGCACGCTCCGTACGAGCCACGTGCTTTTTGATTCGTTCAACAACTTCATAACCCGCTTCAACATCCACACCAGATTGAGCGTACGCATTTTTATTTGCCATTTTATTTTTCCTTTTCTTTTATGGAGAAAGACTGCGACGTATTTTTAGATAAACCATCTTTTTATCTAAAAATACTAGTCAGGGCTCTAGCTTTGGTCCTATAGGACAAAGCGTCTACTGACAAATGCTTTAGCTTTTAGTCAGTAGTGAGACGTGAAGCATAAGCATTTTTTGTCATTTATTTATTCCTTTTCTTTAATGGAGAATCTGTCATCTATTTATAAAAACTGGTCTTTTCTTCCAAACTTCTACGATAATCTTCTTCGTAGTCATAGAGAGGTGTCGGGTAGTCACCGTCAAAGTAAGCGACACAGAGACCACCATTTGGCGCATCTGTTTCAATCCCAATCGAATCAATCAACCCCTCAACAGAAAGATAGGTCAGGCTATCCGCCCCAATAATTTGGCGAGTTTCTTCGACCGTATGATTGGCCGCAATCAGCTCCTGACGGGTCTGGATATCAATCCCGTAGAAGCACGGATAAGCTAGCGCTGGACTACCAATGGCAACGTGAACCTCAGTCGCACCCGCTTCTTTCAAGAGCTGGACGATACGGCGAGAGGTTGTCCCACGAACAATGGAATCATCCACCATGACCACACGTTTGCCTTTAACAACGCCTGAAACAGCAGACAGTTTCATCCGCACCCCTTGCTCCCGCAATTCTTGAGTCGGTTGAATAAAGGTACGTTGAGTGTATTGATTCTTAATAAGTCCCATTTCGTTTGGCAAACCAGATTCTTCTGCAAAACCCATAGCTGCGCTGAGGGAAGAATTGGGTACACCGACCACGATATCTGCCTCATGCTTAAATTCACGCGCTAATTGGGCACCCATACGTTTACGTGCTGTATGAACATTGACACCATGAATGTTAGAATCAGGGCGAGCAAAATAGATATACTCCATAGAACAGATTGCTAACTGGGTATCATCTGTATAGCTATCATACTGGATGCCCTTGTCATCAATGATCACAATCTCACCTGGCTTCAAATCACGAATCCATTCAGCACCAATAACCTCAAAAGCACAGGTTTCAGAGGAAACAACCACCGCTCCATTAGCCATTTTCCCGATAGAAAGTGGACGGAAACCATTTGGGTCAAGAGCCGCAATCAACTTGTCCTCAAACAGCAGGATATAAGCAAAGCCACCTTTGACAAGGCTGAGCGCTTCCTTGATTTTGCCCATCAGGCTAGGATTATGACTTCGACGAATGAGATGAGCCAAGATTTCCGAGTCCGAAGTCGCGCTGAAAATGGCTCCTCTTTCTTCTAACTCCTTCTTAAGAGAGGTTGCATTGGTCAGATTCCCATTATGAGCCAAGCCAAACTGCATATCGTGAAAACGGAAGAGGAAGGGCTGGATGTTATCTACAGAAGCTTCGCCAGCAGTCGCATAACGCACATGCCCAATCGCACCAGTTCCTGTCAATTTATCTAAGTTAGCAGGATTTCTGAAGACTTCTGATAAAAGTCCCATGTCACGATGGCGCTTCAATTGTCCCTGATCATTGGAGAGGATTCCTGCCCCCTCCTGACCACGGTGCTGAAGACTATGGAGACCAAAATAGGTCAATTTAGCAGCATCTGGATGTCCCCAGATACCGAAAACACCGCATTCTTCATTAAGAGATTTTACTTCGTATGTCATTTTTTATACCTAATTTTCATTTGTGTATCATTCCTTCAGTAGAGCGGAATGATACGGTAGGAGCTCGCTTCACTCGCAAAACAAAACATTTGCAATCATCATGAGCTAGACCTACATGACTTTTACATTATTGATACTATCTATTAGAAAATCTGCAAGTCTTATTTTCCAGTGAAATATTTAATCGCCGACGCGAAGAGATGCTGGTCTTTATTTCCTGGAATGTTTTGGAAAAGACCGTCTTCATAACGTTCAGAGTGTCCCATCTTCCCAATGATTTGACCGTTCTTGCTGGTAATTCCTTCGATGGCATGGATAGAACCATTCGGATTGTACTTAGAATCCATGCTAGGTTTGCCTTCGAAGTCAACGTATTGGCTGAAAATTTGTCCATTGTCACGGAGTTCTGCAAATTCCTCAGCCGTCACGACAAACTTCCCTTCCCCGTGCGAAACAGGAATGGCATGAATCTCACCAACTTCCACTCCAGCAAGCCATGGTGAGTTAGTATTGGCAATGCGAGTTTCCACCATCTTGGCCACGTGTTGGTTGGCATCATTGTAGAAGAGGGTTGGGCTAGTACTAGTGGCTTCTTCAAAGTTCCCGTATGGAAGAAGACCTGATTTGACCAAAGCCTGAAATCCATTACAGATACCGATAATCAAGCCACCACGAGCGATAAAACTATCAATAGCTGCACGCACTTTTTCATTGAGCAGGATATTGACAATAAACTTAGCTGAACCATCTGGTTCGTCCGCAGCTGAGAAGCCACCTGCAAAGAAGAGAATGTTAGCTTTACTGATGTTGTCAACCATAGTTTCAACTGACTTGACAATAGCCTCTTCATTCAAGGTCACAAATGGTACCAAGTTGACCTCTGCACCTTCTTTTTCGAAGGCCTTGGCTGAGTCATATTCCGAGTTGGTTCCTGGGAAGACTGGGATATAAACTACCGGTTTTTCAACCTTTTCTTTGGCTTTAATCACAACATCTGATGCCACAGCTGGTACTTCAGCCAGTTCTTTGGCTTGGGCAAACTCTGTTGGGTAAACTTCTTCCAGTTTTCCTTGGAAGGCACTGTCAAGTTTCTGTCCATCTAGCTTCACACCGTTTACAGTCAGTGTAAAGTCTGCACTTGTTTGACCGATTTTCTCTACTCCAGCAATTTCTTCAGGAGATGTGAAGACAAATCCGCCTAATTGAGCTGTCAAAGCCGTTTCAAGTTCAGGCAAGGTTACTTCTGCACCGATATGATTTCCAAAAGTAGCAAGTGCCAAACTTTCAACCACACCACCATATTTGACAGCTGATGCAGATGTCACTTTGTGTTCAGCTTGTATAACTTCAAATTGAGCAAAATTAGACTTAATCAAGTCAAAATCAATCTCTGCAGCAAGAGCTTGACCTGGAATGTAGTAAATGTTTTCACTGGCAGTCTTGAACTCAGGAGAGAGTACCTTACGGCTATCCGCTGTCGTCACCCCAAAAGCGACCAAGGTTGGCGGTACTGTCAATTCTTCAAAGGTACCAGACATAGAGTCCTTCCCACCGATAGATGGCAAGCCAAGCTGAATCTGAGCTTCGATAGAACCTAGGAGAGCTGCTACTGGCTGACCAAAACGCTCAGCTTGTTTATCCATGCGCTCGAAATACTCTTGGTAAGAGAAACGAGCCTTAGACCAGTTGGCACCAGCAGCAACCAAACGAGCAGTTGCTTCGATAACCGCATAAGCAGCACCGTGGTATGGAGACCATTCAGCTACATATGGGTTGAAACCTTGAGCCATGACTGACGCAGTATGAGTCACACCGTGTTGAACTGGCAATTTCTGTACAGATGCCTCAGTTGGAGTGAGTTGATAGCGACCGCCAAGTGGGTGATTGACCGTTGAACGACCGACCGAACAGTCAAAAATGGTTTGCAAGCCTTTTTGACTCGCATGGTTCAAATCAGACAGAACCACAAGAGTATCTGCTTCAAGTGTGTCAGCGCTTGTTGTACGCTCTTCTGGGAGTTTGACATCCTTATCCACAACCTTAGCATCGACAACCACGCGCACACCATTGGTATCCAGGAAACGACGTTCCAAGTCGACAATGGTTTCACCATTCCAGTGCATGACCAAATTTGGTTTTTCAGTGACTGTCGCTACCACAACAGCATCAATATTTTCTTTGTTACATTCTGCAACGAAGGCATCCACATCTTCAGGACGAACCACGACTGCCATCCGTTCTTGAGATTCAGAGATAGCAATTTCGGTACCATTCAAGCCTTGGTATTTAAGAGGCACCTTGTTAAGGTCGATTTCAAGACCGTCTGCTAATTCACCAATAGCTACACAGACACCACCAGCGCCAAAATCATTTGATTTTTTGATAAGACGAGTCACATCGCCATTACGGAAAAGTCGTTGAATCTTGCGTTCTTCGATGGCATTCCCTTTTTGCACCTCAGCTCCAGCAGTCTCTACAGACTCAACTGTTTGAACCTTAGAAGAGCCTGTCGCACCACCGACACCATCACGGCCTGTCTTCCCTCCAAGGAGAATAATCATATCACCCGCTTCTGGTTTTTCACGAACCACATTTTCCTTAGGAGCCGCTCCGACAACAGCACCTAGCTCCATACGTTTAGCTACAAATCCTGGGTGGAAGTACTCACGAACATAAGTTGTCGCCAGACCAATCTGATTACCATATGAAGAATAACCGTGAGCCGCTGTTTTAGAAATGACTTGTTGTGGCAATTTCCCAGCGCGAGTTTCCGAAATCGGTGCTGTAATATCACCAGCACCCGAGATACGCATAGCTTGGTAGACATATGAGCGACCTGACAATGGGTCACGAATGGCTCCACCGATACAAGTAGCCGCGCCACCAAATGGTTCGATTTCTGTTGGGTGGTTGTGGGTTTCATTCTTGAACATGAGGAGCCAAGGTTCCTTGACACCGTTAACGTCTACTTCGATTTCAATCGAGCAGGCATTGATCTCATCTGACACTTCCATGTCGTCCAAACGACCATTAGCACGCTCATAACGACCGAAAATAGTCGCCATATCCATCAAGGTTTGTGGTTTTTCAGAACGACCTAATTCCTCGCGCATGGCAATATACTTGTCATATGTTGACTGCAATTGCTTTTGGAATTTAGAAGCTGAGAAGTCGATATTTTTCAACTCTGTCTCAAACGTCGTATGACGGCAGTGGTCAGACCAGTAAGTATCCAAAACCTTGAGCTCAGTTTCCGTCGGCACGCGCCCGATTGACTTGAAATAGTCTTGAATAAATAGCAAATCATCCACTTCCATTGCCATCCCTTGCTCGGCCTTGTAGCGGGCAAAATCTTCTGCCGTATAGCTTTCAAAGAAAGTCAATTTCGGAATGGTCTTGTTCGACTCTGAAAATTCCTGCTTGGCAATCCCTGTCGTGATATCCTTGAAACGAGAATCAACTGGATTGAGCAAGTAGTTTTTGACTGCTTCCAACTCAGTCTCATCAATATCTTTATTGACCAAGTACAGTTGGGCTGTATTGACTGTCACATCACTCGAACTTCCCAGTAAAAGCAAGGCTTCCTGTGAAGAAGCCGCACGCTGATCAAACTGCCCTGGCAGACTTTCAATAGCAAAGAAAGCATAGTTAGCAAGATCCGCTTGCACTGCCGCTTCGTCCAAGACATGGTCTGTCACCTGCTCAGAGAAAATGTGTTTTTCTGCAGGCGCAAACAAGTTTTCTGCCAAATCAAAAACATCATAAACCTGCACGATGCGAATACTTTTTAAAGTTGACAGTCCCAAGTTGTGCTGGAGCTCTCTTACCAAACTCTCTGACTTGACCTGAAAATCAGCCTTTTTTTCAACAAAAATACGTTTATTCATCAATTCTTATTCCTTTATTTCAGCTCTTGCAATGTTCCAACGACCTTGAGGTTGTTATTTCAATTCTTGCAACTTTTCCCAAACAATCTCGTAGACATCAATTAGTTCACCTAGTCCCCTACGGAGTGAAAAGGTCTGGGGGACCTTTTCAGCCTGAGTTCTTTTAGTTGAGAGACGAAGGTTTTCCGTTGCAAACAGATTATTTCAAACCTTGCAGCTTCTCCCAGACAACTTCATAAACATCGGTTAATTCACCTAGTCCCCTACGGAAAACATCCTTATCCATGTGGTTGCCATCTGCATCCCACAAACGGCAATTATCTGGTGAAAATTCATCTGCCAAGATAATCTTGCCATCCTTGTCAAAACCGAACTCTAGCTTAAAGTCAATCAACTTAAGCCCAATCTCAGTAAACCAGACTTTCAAAAGTTCATTGATACGACGGGTTTCTTCCTTCAAGTAGGCAATCTGCTGGTCATCCGCAATTTGTAGAAATTTCACATGCTCGTCATTGATAAATGGGTCATCCAAATCATCATTTTTGTAGTAAAATTCGACAATCGGAGTCTCAAAGGCGATTCCCTCATCCACACCAAAACGTTTTGAAAAGGAACCAGCAGTATAGTTGCGGAGCACGACTTCCAAAGGAATGATTTCCACCTTTTTATTGAGTTGTTCCGTATCTGAAAGTTTCTCCACAAAGTGAGTCGCCACACCAGCCGCATTTAATTTCTCAAAAATAAAAGATGAAATCTGATTATTCAATACTCCCTTGCCCGCAATCTGCTCCTTCTTGACACCATTGAAAGCAGTCGCCTGGTCCTTGTAAGTTGAAATAATAAGATTTTCATCCTCAGTTGTATAGATATCTTTAGCTTTTCCCGAATAGATCAATTGTTTTGACATTTTAAAGTTCGCCTTTCGTATTACTTGAGCACATTCTACCATAAAAAACCTAAAATTACAAGAATTTAACCGAATAAATAACGTAGTAATCTCAAAAATCATAAAGAAAAAACCGCAAGAAGAATCTTTCTCACAGTTTTAAAATCATTTAACTCTAAAAACACGAACATTACTCTTTGTTCAAAAATTGATCCAAATAATAACGTAGGTAACTTTTCTTGCCTGTAATCATCTGCAGGCGACCTTCCACCCCATATCGAAGTTTTTCAGCCTGCTCCGAAGTTAGATTAGTCTCCGCCTCGATTTTAAAGAAATTCCCTTTTTCAGTCTTGGTAGCTGTCGCATCAACACTTGTAATAGTAGAATCTAGGAAAAGTTGATTCTTGGCATCATGAGTCGTCGTATAACGAACAGAATCACCGACCTTGATTCTTGCTACATCTTTTGAACTTAGATAAGCTGTGAGTTTGGCTTTCCCTTCTTTTTCCAAGGACGGATAGAGTTGGGCTAGTAGGGCACCTTCTGCTACCATGGTAGAAGTACTGGTCTCAGGATTAAGATGAAGCACCCCATCCTCACTCGCCGTAATTTTCCCCTTGTCTAAAAGATTTCCCTGTACCTTCCTACCTGACTCTGCCTCCAAGATTTTCTGGTCTAGAAGGGTCAATTCCTGACCAACCTTTGCTAAGTGTTGGGATTTAAGAGACTCCAATTGACTGCTTAAGCCTGACGTATAGGCTTGCTGGGTACCTGAACCTGCATACTGAACACGGTAAGTAGCAAGACTAGATTCTAACTGAGAAAGCTGCGCTTCAACCTGCGCCACGGCCTGAGCCTTAGCTTGCGGATTTTCCTCCCCCTGAGACTTGTAGGACTGGTAGAGAGAGTAGGCTAGATTCTGACTGGCCAAGGAAGCGCCTGTTTCAATAGCTGACTTAGCTGTCTGGTAATCGCGAATTTTAGCCTCTGTTTGGCTGATGAGGTTACCGATTTCGGCTTGGGTTTGACTAGCTGCTGCATTCTGGGACGCGATGGTCTCATTTTGTTGCGATGTACTAGCCCTAAGACTACCTGCTTGACTGAGGTAGTCACGAAAGGTAGCTTGATAGCCAAACTTATCCTCCTCTGGAAAGTGGTTCTCCCCTTCTTGCAAGCTCTTCTGCAAATACTCCAATTGCTTTTTTTGATCCTTGAGCATGTCCAACTGACTGGCATAGGCCTCTGCTTGGACACCCTCTACCCCTTCCTGATATTGAAGCAGAATCTCCCCCTTCTTAACCAGCTTATTTTCTTCCAAATGATTGACAAGAATGCGATTATTGCTAGTGGACTGGATATTTGTCAGGACACGACTAGGCTCGACAGTAGCTCTAGTAGACAAACTCATCTCCTTCTCTGCCAAAGTTGCAAAGCCAAGTAAAAACACGAGCAGAAGGGACATGGGCACAATCACCCGACTGGAAAAATTATGGTAACGACGATTATAAAACTCCGCACTTTCTAAAAATTCTGGTTTCATCCTCTCCTCTTTCTAGCTATTCACCAAATGGGCGTAAAAGCCGCCCTGTGCAAGCAAATCAGCATGCTTTCCTTCTTCAACAATCTTGCCCTGATCCAAGACAACAACCTTCTCTGTCCGCTCAGCAATGGTCAAGCGGTGAGCAATGAAAATCAAGGTCTTGTCTAAAGCCATAAGATTATCGACAATTCGCTTCTCTGTCAAGATATCCAGACTGCTAGTTGCCTCATCCAAAATCAAGACTGGTGCATCTGTCAAGAGAGCACGCGCCAAAGCGATTCTCTGACGTTGACCACCTGAAATCCCTGCCCCATCCGAAGTCAATTCTGTCTGGTAATTCAGTGGCATGCGCTCGATATCCTCCCGAATCTCTGCCAATTCGACCGCCCTTAAGATATCCTCTTGAGTCGTCCCCTCCTTGGCTCCCAAAAGAAGATTGTCCAAAATCGTTCCGTTAAAGACATAGGGCTGTTGAGGCAGATAGTTAATATACTGGCGCAGAGCCTTTTTATCAATCTGATTGAGATTGACACCACCCAGACTAATCTCCCCTTGACTTGGATCGTAAAAATTAACCATCATCTTGGCCAAGGTCGTCTTACCTGACCCCGAAATCCCCACAAAAGCCACCTTAGAGCCTTGGGGAATAGTCAAATTGATATCTGACAAGACATCTCGACCATAGCCATACTTGTAGGAAACCTGCTTGAAGGTCATATCTCCCTTCATCAAGCTCAAATCCTCAACCGTTTTCTTCTCCTCAAACTCAGAAGCTACCAGATAAACCTCATTCAGACGGTTATTGGCAACCTGCGCTGTCTGAAGCTTGGTTTGCAGGTTGATGATATTTTCCAAAGGATTGGTAAAGTAAACCAGCAAGGTATTATAGGTAATCAACTGCCCCAAACTCATCTTGCCATCCATGACCAGAACAGCCCCCATCCAGAGAATACCGACATTGAGCAAGAGATGGGCAACTTTTTTCAAAGCCTTTTGTTGACTCTCTGCCCGACTATAGGTAAAAGATTTTTTCAGATAATCTACAAATTCCTTGTCAATTTTTTGGTAACGCTGACTTTCACTGGTCAAGGACTTGATGGTCTCAATACCATTGATGTCTTCAATGATAGAAGAAGACAGAACCGCATTGGCTTCCATGGTGTCCCGATTCATCTTTTCAAACGGCTTCATAAAGGCAAAGATAATCACTGTGTAGATAGGGAGCGCCAATAAAGTCATGAAAAAGAGATTGGTATTTTGTGAAAATAAAACAAGGGAAATAATGACAACCGTTGACACATCTAGGAAAATCGAAAGAATGGTCGAAGCCAGCGCATCGATGATACTGTTAGCATCCGTGAAACGAGACACGATTTCCCCTGTTCTGCGTGTCGCAAAGAAGGACATAGGTAGGTGAAAAACATGCTTGATGTAGGATAAAATCACATCAATCGACAAGCGTTGCCCCAAAACAAGCAAAAGATACTCCTGAGCGTAAGACAAGACCTGCTGGAGAATATAGACGATAACCAGCCCAATAGAAATAATCCCCAGCGTCGAACGCATCTGATCTGGCACATAGGTATCAATGATAGACTGCAGATAGTAAGAACCCACAATGTTAATCAAGGTTACCAAGAGTGTCGCCAAAACGATATTGGCAATCAAGCCACGCTGTTTCACTAATATAGGGATAAAAGATAGCAGACCATTTTTTTGATCCTTATGAGGCTTGTAGTCTGGACTAGGTGCCATAAAAAGAGTCACTCCTGTCCATTCTTCCGCAAAACGCTCACGTGGCAGTTTGATCAATTTCACTCCAGGATCTGGATCAGCAATATGAATGCTGTCCTTATCCTGCCCAGTCACCACATAGTAGTGGAGCAATTTCCCTTCCTTAAGCACATGGGCAACAAAAGGAAAGGTCAAATCTGGCAAGTCAAAGAGTGTCATATCCGCCTTAATCGCTCGCGTCTCAAAGCCAATCTCCTCTGCCACCTTGACCAAGCCCAAAGCCGTCGTCCCATCCATGGTCGTCTTGGCCAATTCTCGCAAGTGAGCCAAAGAATAGTAACTACCATAGTAGCCAAAGACCATAGCTAATGAAGCTACACCGCAGTCCATCTGATCCACCTGCGGACGATAGTGACGTTTCCCAAATTTCATATTCATCTCCTTTTCCTAATACTCAATGAAAATCAAAGATCAAACTAGGAAACTAGCCGCAGGTTGCTCAAAGCACGGCTTTGAGGTTGTAGATAGAACTGACGAAGTCAGTAACATCTACACGGCAAGGCGACGTTGACGTGGTTTGAATTTGATTTTCGAAGAGTATAAACTCATCTGATAATAACTATCTTACCCCAATCACAAAACAAAAACTGTACTTCCTCCCCAAATGCGCCTATCTCCCTCCCAACTGCACTTTTAGGATAAAGAAAATAGGCAGAACAAACGTCCTACCTAAAATATATATTTATTTCTTTTTCTTCCTAATTATTTTGTCAATCATATATAAAACGATAATCGAAAACAGCGGTGGTACAATATAACTCTTTTCACTCATTGTCAGTTGAAATCCCAGAGTTGCTAGTATCTTAAAGATGAAAATATTCATCAAAAATAGAAAAACAAATACTAAAAAATATCTTAAAACCTTCTTCATTCCTTTTCTTCGACTTTCCTAATTTCTATACCTATTTTATCAAAAATACATGTAAAACTCCAAATAAACTCCAAACGATATAAATAAACACCTCAACTGCACTTTTGAGATAAAAAAATAGGCAGAACAAGCGTTCTACCTACTAAAAATATGGTATGAAAGGAAATTGATTTTTTACTGTCACCCTAGGCAAGCTTGGGACAAATAAATCATTGATAGTAACCTTTACGACATCCTATTTAAAGTTACTTCAATTTCTAATGTCCCTGCTATTTCTAAGCCACCTCTGGTATGATCTATTCCTAGTCAGAATAGATAACACCGTTCTAAATTACGATTCATAGTTACTCCTTTTTTTGATTCGTTACTATAAGACACCTATTCCCTATAGAGCGTCTACCGCTTCAAATCTATCTATTCTTTTTTTCTTTACTTCTGTATAAAAGAATGAAGACCATCATAAATAATGCAACCGTGGGTATATTAAGATTATCAAACCAAGTAGGTAAAGATACTTTATTTATGTCAGCTACTAATCTGATGATTATATAAGACATTGAACTAAGTAATACCATGATTTCAGGCAAAACTTTCAATACTGATTTAACGAATTTCATATTAAACTCCGATGTGATGCATTCTTAGATTCTACCCTAACCGTTTTCAGCGTAGACTAACAAGTCATTCTTAACCACTCACTCTACTCGCTTTTTATTGACCTTATATCCTAGATAAAAGAGCCCAAATAAAACAGGGTAAATTTCTGGATAAAATAGGGTATTGATTGGATTTCTCAAAATCAAATACGTTGCGATGTAGATTATGAGCGATACGATAAAATAACCCTCAGCAAAACCTAATAAAAATGTTTTCATGTTAGACTCCTATTTACTAAAAAACAATCTACCATCTTTTTATCCACCTCGTGATGCCGACTGATAACCATTATACGCACCCCAAGCTAACAGTCCGACAGCCAAAATACCACCACCAACCAAAAGTAACACTCCTCCACCATCAACTTCTTGCAGTTCAATATCACTTAACGTAGTATAATTTTGTTCAATAGTTTGTAAATTTGACATATTTATCCTCCATTTTAATAATAAAAATTAGTTTTCTTTTAATACACCAATAATAATCATCAATACACTCATAACAAATGCAGATAACAGTCCTTTAGTAGTACTATTGAAAAAAGGTCTATTAAAAACGTAATAATTATATGCAGACAATCCTAAACCAACGGCAGTCACCACAATTGTAATAACGAGTAGTATAATCCAAAATGTTTTCTTGCTCATATTTATCAAATACTATGGATGAGTAATATAGTAGAATGTTTTACCAGCAGCTTCACCAGCTTGGTAAATCCCCCAGCTAATCGCAATACCCAAAGAGACTACCTCCCAAGCAATTCCCCCATCCACATCCATCAACTCTTCTTCTGTAAGAGCTACAAAGTTCTGTTCCATTTTGTCAAAATTTGTCATCTTTTTTTCTCCTCAATTTTTATGTTTTGTTATATCTTTAATGTTTAGCCTCTAAGCCACTTAAATAGCCAAGTTGGATAAATAGCTGAAATAATCATTTCTAATCTCCTTTCCTCTTCTTCTCACTTATCTATTCGAAAAAAATTTCGAAAATGAACAACTAAATTAAAGTTTATTTGAAAAATAATTTAGTAAACCATGGATAGAAAATTGGTAGATACATAAACCAGACTCCTTTCTTTTCCTCTTACTTATCTATTCGAAAAAAATTTTCGAAAATGTACAACTAAATTAAATTTATTTGAAAAATAATTTAGTAAACCACGGATAAAAAATTGGTAGATACATAAACCAGGCTCCTTTCCTTTTCCTCTTACTTATCTATTCGAAAAAAATTTCGAAAATGTACAACTAAATTAAATTTTATTTGAAAAATAATTTAGTAAACCATGGATACAAGATTGGTAGATACATAAACCAGGCTCCTTTCTTTTCCCTCTTACTTATCTATTCGAAAAAGAATTCAAAAAAATAAGAATATCAGAAAATTTTCCGACATTCTTATTGATAAATTGATTCAAGTCTAACAGATATTAGACATTAAGGTGTTTTTTAAGGGTTCTTCTGGCTGTCCGTGATACGGGGAAGTGCAGACCTTCTAACAGGGTCACTTCTGTCGCAGTCATCTCTTCAATGGCCTGTAAACTGACCAACGTATTGCGATTGGCATAGGCAAAGTAATCTTTTTCAGCCTTAGCAGCGATATCCTTGAGACTGCCATAAATGGTCTTGATAGAATGATTGGCATAGTAGACCTTGATACGGTGGGATTCCACTGAGGTTTCAAAGGCTAAAATCTCATGGTAGGGCAGAGTAAAGCCCCGTCTCCCCTCAAAACTATAGGTAAAGAGACGCATATTTTCCCTCTTATCCACTGCCAGTACATAGTCCAGACAGCGCTCCAGCTGATGACGGTAATCCTCCTCAGGCTGATCCTTGGAAATAAAATCCAAAGCAGACAAGTGGTAGCGAAAAGCTAGAGGCAAGGCCTCCGAGTGCGTGGACACAAAGACAATGCTTGTAAAAGGATCCCGCTCCCGAACCTGTTGAGCAACCTGAAAGCCCCGTTCACGCTCTCCATCAATCTCTAAATCCAATAAATAGAGCTGGTAATGGTCAAAATACTGAGAATACTTTTCAACATCTCCATAGTTTTTGGCAATATCAATTTCCAATCTTAAATTACGAGAGCGACCGATATCTAGTAAAGTCTGCTCTATCCGTCCTTGCTGGACTCTATCGTCTTCCAAAACTAAAATTCTCATTCCTCTCCCCCTCGTTTCTCATCCTTAAATGGCAATTCTAAATCTTGTCTAAAAGTCGTCTCTCCTAGCTGAGTATCTAAGGTTAAATCATAATGAAAAACCATATCCTCCAAGGTCGCTAAGCCCAGTCCACTGTGGTTGCCCTTGGTCGAATAACCCTTTTGACTGAGAATGCTGGGATTCAGTTCTTCTTTCTTACGAGTGTTTTCAATGATAAAACGGACACTCCTATCACTTGCCAATAAAGCAACTCGAATCTGCGGATTTTCCGCCTCACTCGCTGCCTCCAAGGCATTTGTAGTAAGAATAGAAAGGATACGGATAGCCTCCAACATAGGTAATGCCAGCTCTTCTACGACCCCCACCGTCTCCAAACTAAAATGAATTCCCTGATTATCTGCCACAATCATGGCTTTTGCCAAGGTATTGCGAATGGCTATGTCATGGATATTGTGAAGATTAAAGGCTGTGTAATCTGCCTTTCTCAGCTTTTCATTGGTCTTTAGAAAGACATCTTGATAAATGGTAGACACCTCGGCCATGTCTTGATTCGCTATGGCAGGCTCCATGCTAGCGACAATTCCTGCAAAATCATGACGAAAACCTCGAACTTCATCATAGAGATGACCCAGCTTATCCACCATTCCTTGCAAGGAACGATTTTCTTCTTCCTGTCTCTGAATGGTCTGATCATCACGATAAGCCTGCTCCAAATGCTTGATATAAAAGAGCCAAGAGAAAAAGAGAATGAAAATCAGAAGAGAAATGGTCGTGTCAAAACGAACGTAGAAAGAACTATTTCTATTGGTCATAAATGAAGAGAATATCCTAAATCCAGTCAGAGGTAGGATAATGAAAAAACTCTTATGATAGTGGGTTTTGAAAGCATCTGAAAAGAATAAATCCAAATCCAAAGACCAACGCTTCATTATTTTACAACATAGAAATATTGATAATAAATCAAATACAGATCTATATAATGTGGAAAACGAATCTACAAAACAACAAGGCTCACCAGATAATACACGAATCCAAATTGTCAAAAATAAATAACGAATACTTTGAAAGAATAGGAAAAGATACAGAGAAAGGAAAAGAGATTCCCCTTTTCTCTTGTGCAATACTAGTAAAAAAATACAATAAAAGAAGAGAATGATTCCTATATGAAATAATTCTCCAAATGTTTGACGAGCAGATAAACTAATTAAAAATACAAGGACCCAATAACGTTTTTTATAAAATTCTGGGGAAATTTGAGCACCCAAATAAATAGTAGGCACCATGGTTGAAATAACTACCAATAGTATATATAGCACAGAAACTAAGAATTCTAAAATAATCATAAATAAATCTAATCTCTAACGAATACTGTTAATTTAAGCAAAGTGTCTACCCGTACTAAATAACTTATCGCACCATTTTACGGCATCTTCAAAAATCCCTCCACCATTCACTTCCTCCAATACCTCTAGGGTTAACTCTTCAAATTGTTTCAATTCTTCAAATGTATTTTTCATTTCCATGACAGACTCCTTTTCATTATTTTATAGATAACTCTATCCCCTGCTTCATCTACAAAAGGCTTTAGTTTCCTTTTAAAATACAAGAAATCTAAAGCCTCCTGAAAATGATTTGCACGTTTTATTTTTTATATTCGTTGTGAAGATTGCTTATCTATTTATTTTACCACAAGAACCTTGTAATATTCATACTTATTTGGCTGTGTAATCTTAATTTTTTGACCATAGAAACCATCGATTTCTTTGTCAAAATAATCTGAAAATCTTGATGGCAAGCGTTTCATTTTAAGAATTTCACCAGATTGATCTGCATAGGCGAGAACATGATGGCTACTAGTCGTTGCTCCATCATCAATTAATACAAAGTAACCTGTTGTGAGCTTACCTTGTTCATTTTCTAAATGGTATAGTTTATTGTTATTGATTGTAAATCTGGTACCTACAAGACGAAGTCGTGCACCTGGATTTTCTAAATAGACATCATTGCCAACTTTTTTAATCTCTGAATAGGTGGTCATTTCTGGTAAATTTGTTACGCGACGACCATCTGCCCCAAAGTAATACCTGTTTGGTAAGTTTTGGAAATTCTTTATAACAGCTTTAGGATCAATTTCCTGTCCTTCTTCTTTATTATCTATTAAAGCCAACGTCGTATTTGAAACGTGATCCCCGTATTTGTCGGAAAACTTCTTGAACTCAGGTTTGATATACCAAGTGTTTTTATCCACGATAACATCAGTAAAGTTATTTCCGTCAAATTTTGCTGTAATCAGATATTCATATCCATCGCCTAAACGAACAATGTCACCATGTTTATAAGGGTTATTTCGTAAAGTGAACATATGGCCATCCTTACTGAGAATATAGCCTGTCCCATCACTAGAATTTACAACTCTATCAGAGGCCATTGCACCTGATTGTTCAAAATAATACCAATTACCATCTATGAACACCCAACCTGTCATCATAGAACCACTAAAATGAAGATAGTACCAGGTGTTTCCTTCTTTGTACCATCCAGTACGCATAGCGCCACTATCTGCTAGTGAATACCAGGTATTGCCTTCCTTGTACCATCCAGTACGCATAGCGCCACTATCTGCTAGTGAGTACCAAGTATCACCGTCTTTGAGCCAGCCTGTCTGCATATTACCAGAATCGTCAAAATAGTACCAAGAACCAGCATTTTGTACCCATTTATTTTTAGCAAGACTGCCATCTTGTGAAAGATTCCAGTCAGAACCATTTTTAACCCAAGTATCTGCAGCCTGTGCTTGGTTGATTGACAAAAGCAGACCAGCACCTGCAAGCAAACCAAGAGTGAATAGTTTAGATTTTTTCATAGCCATTTCCTCCTTTATTGAATAGCTATAAGAGGACTTCCCTCTTTATTTAGCTATATTCTAATACTTTTCATTGTCAAAGTCAATAATATTGTGAAAAATTAGACAATATTACCAATATCTACGAATTGTATTTTGATCCATTCCGTATTGATTCATATAAGAAACTTTCTGACCTTCAATTGGGGCATGAACAACTTTTCCACCTCCAACGTAGATACCTACATGTTGATTTGAACCTTGGTCGCCATTGTACAATATTAAATCTCCAGGAAGTTGTGAGCCACTATATATAAATTTCCCTCCTTCAGCTTGTTCTCCAGTCGTTCTACCAATATAAATATCGAACTTAGCATGAATAGCCATCGTAAATCCTGAGCAATCTACACCCTTATCCAAGTCTGCCCCACCCCAAACATAGGGGATTTTATCTACAAAGGTTTCTGCACACTCAGCGATTGCCTGCCCCTGATTTTCTACGCAAACACCGTTAGGTCTGAAGAAATAAGGTTTCCCATTAACTCTATTGTAATCAGTTAGTATGGAACCATCATTTGAAAGATAATACCAATTACCATCTGGGTTAATCCACTCATTTGATTTCATCCAACCTTGATCATCAAAATAATACCATTTCTCATCTAAGTATTCCCAATGTTTAGCATACCCACCTGAAGTATATTTAAACCACCAGCGACCATCTGTTTGCATCCAAGTTCCTTTTGGATCTCTATTTTGATTAAATGCTATTTTTTCTTGATTACTTTCTTCTTGAGTTAATTCTCTAGGAGAAAATCCTACCAACTTAACTTGTTCTGCATCTTCAACCTTAATTTTACCTTCTTTAACAAGTTGATCAATTGCTTCTTTCTCGCTTGTATACTGTGAAGTTGTTTGTGATGTAGCCACTTTAGTGGTAGACGTTGTAGTTTCTGCATTAACTACATAAGTAGTTGATAACAAAGCTCCTGAAGTAAGTAATAAAGCTGCATAAGTAATATATTTTTTCATCATAAAAGTCCTTTCTTTTTTCTCCTTTTGGGAGATTGATTTTTCTGATTTCATTATATCCCTTATTTGTCCTCAGATTTCTCCTGTCCCTAGAAAGACTAAATCTGTTCCTAAACGGTCACTTATATTCAATGAAAGTCAAAGAGCAAACTAGGAAGCTAGCCACAGGTTGCTCAAAGCACGGCTTTGAGGTTGTAGATAGAACTGACGAAGTCAGCTCAAAACACTGTTTTGAGGTTGCAGATGGAAGCTGACGTGATTTGAAGAGATTTTCGAAGAGTATTAAGCCAAATAAAAAATTCCAAAGCAAGTGCCTTGGAACTTCGATTTCTATTTTGCTTGAATGATTTTAACTACATCTCCTACACTTTGCAGTTGGTCAATTTCCTCATCACTGATTTCGATGCTAAATTCATCTTCCAGTGTCAAGATAAACTCCATCAAGTCAACTGAGTCAGCATCCAAGTCGTCTTTCAGACTCAAGGATTCTGTTACGACAAAGTCCTCTCCCTGTCGCTCTTGGATAATGGTCACAATACGGTCAAAAATTTCTTTTTCTGTCATCTCTTTTATTCTCCTGAAAATTCACGCGCAGTCTGGGCAACTACGTCTGTTTCTAGCATGGTACGAATCTGGCGGATTGTACTATAAACAGCCTTGGCATCGCTTGAGCCATGAGTCTTGACAACAGGTGCCTTGACACCAAACAAGACTGCTCCACCAACATCTGAATAGTTGAGCTGTTTTTTCAAACCTCTGAGGCTATCCTTGAGAAGGAGGGCGCCTAGTTTCGCTCGAAGACCACCACCTGTAATAGCGGTCTTGAGCAAGCCCATGATTCCCATAGCTGTCCCTTCAATGGACTTGAGCACAGCGTTTCCCGTGAAACCATCTGCCACAACAACATCCGCAACACCATTCATCAAATCACGCGCTTCCACGTTTCCGATAAAGTTCAAACTTTCATCAGCCGCTAGTAATTCATAGGTTTCCTTGCGAAGAGGGTCACCCTTACTACTCTCTGTTCCGTTGTTGAGTAGACCAACGCGTGGTTGCGCAATTCCACGGACATTTTTAGCATAAAAGGAACCTAGAACCGCGTATTGATGGAGGTGCTGAGCTGTATTTTCCGCATTGGCACCGAGATCCAGCATGTCAAACCCCTTCCCATCTACAGTCGGCAGAGTCGACATAAGCCCAGGACGATCGATGTTCTTGATACGACCCACGATGAAGAATCCTGCTGCTAGTAAAGCACCTGTATTCCCAGCTGAGAGAACAGCATCTGCTTCACCCTCTTTGACAGCCTTGGCTGCCAATACCATACTGGCATTTTTCTTCTTCCGAATAGCTCTCGTAGGTTCATCGTCTGAATCAATCTTTTCATCCGTATGGATAATGCTGACGCGCTCTGTCGCTGTCAGATATTGCTTGATTTTACTTTCATCTCCGTAGAGTTGAACCTCAATGTCTGAAAAGTCAGCCAGGGCTTGATTGACACCCTCAACGATGGCCTGAGGTGCATAATCGCCCCCCATAGCATCTACTGCGATTTTTTTCATTTGTTTTCCTCTTTTAGTAATTGACCCCAGTCTGCTAAGGAATCAATAAATTTCTTTGATTTTAGGTGAATCCCCACGTACTCTTCGTAGAGCTGATCCATAAATTGGCGTAGCTCTTGCTTGATTTCAGGCTTGAGCGAAATGGTCTCCAAGGTCTCAAAATCAATGGCTTGAAATTGATTGAGTAGATAAGGGATATTGGGATTGAGATGGCAACGTCTCTCATCCTCATGATAATGGTCTGGGCAAAGGCAGGCTCCATATTTAAAAGAAAAGTCAAAAGCCTGACCAACCCGATGACAAAAGACACACTCATTAAAATTGAGACTGATTCCAAATCGGGTCAAGATTTGGATTTCAAAAATGTTGGTCAAAACCTGATAATCCAAGCCTGCTTCCATCAACTCCAAAGTCTTTTGCAAAAAAGCAAACAAGGGAGCATCCTGCTGATTGTCCTGCAAACTCGCATCTGCAAGAGCTGCCACATAGGTCGCATAGGCCATGACAAAGAGATCACTATTAATCTTAGGAAAGGTCATGACCTCATGATAGTCCTCGATGTAGCTGAGCCCGTCATCGTTGATTCGTAAGAGAAATCGTGCCAGCACCAAGGGTTGAATAACAGGAGCTAGCTTAGACTGACCAGCGTGTTTGACGAAAAACATGCGCTTGCCAGCCTGCTCTGTAAAAATCTTGACTAGCTTGTCATCCTCACGAAAATTGCGATTGTAGAGCACCAAGCCTTCACTCGTGATAGACTGAATCATGCTTCTCTCATATACTCCTCAAGTCGTTTCATAGCTTCTTTGATAGTCTCCATGCTGGCTGCATAAGACAGGCGAACATAACCTTCCCCGTAACGCCCAAAGGCTGCACCAGGGATAAAGGCAACAGCCTTCTTCTGGGCAAAATCCTTCAGAAAAGCAAAGGAATCTTGATTGTAACCCGCTGGAATCTTAGCAAAGATATAGAAGGCACCGTCTGGTTTGATAATCTCAAAACCAAGAGCAGTCATTTTCTCGATAATATAATCCCGACGCTGGATGTATTCCTTCTTCATAGGCTCTGCATCGTTTTTACCAGCCGTCAAGGCTTCTATCGCAGCGTGTTGAGCCATGGTATTTGCGGCAGTAACCAAATACTGGTGACTCTTGATTAACTGGGCTGTAAAGGCCGCAGGAGCGAAAATCAGCCCCAAACGCCAACCTGTCATAGCATGCGACTTCGATAAACCATTGATAATAATTGCCTGATCTCTCAACATAGTTCCCAGAGACACATGGGCTTCCCCTGTATAGGTCAATTCTGAGTAAACCTCATCACAGACAACGAAAATTTCATACTTGCGTAAAACAGCTGCCAAGGCCTCCAACTGCTCTCGACTATAGGTAATTCCTGTCGGGTTAGCTGGATAGTTGAGAATAACCGCCTTGAGCTTGTCCCCCTGCTCCAAAATGGCCTTTTCCAACATCTCTGGAGTCAAGACAAAAGCATTTTCAGTTGTGTCAATCTCGACAATCTCTGCCCCAACTAGATTGACAATCGGTTCATAGCCTGGATAGGCAGGAGCTGGCAAGAGCACCTTGTCTCCCTCTTCCAAAATAGCCGTCAAAGTAGCAGATAGAGCCTCTGTCGCCCCAATTGTAACCAAGATTTCATTTTCAGGAGCATAGTCCAGTTGGTACTTTTCCTTAACAAAATCACTGGCTGTCTGACGTAAGGTCAGCAGACCACTCATCCCTGTATAGTAGGATTGGTTCTGGTCAATCGCCCGCTTGGCCGCCTCCTTGACATGGTCTGGCGTTGTAAAATCAGGTTCCCCCAAGGTCAAACGCAAGACCCCAGGAATCTCCGAAATAGCCTGGTCAAACTGACGAATCAATGAAACTTGAATCTTATCTAACTGTTTATTAAAGCGCTTAGTTAAGTCCATAGATACCTCCTACTTTCAAAACGTATCTCTATTATACTACAAAAGCCCTCCGACCGCAAAAATACATGATAGAATAACGCTAGCATAACAAATTGAAGTGTGTTAAAATGAATTTGTCGCAACTCCACTAACGAACTTAGTTTGGAGGTGAGTTTTTGCTAATCTTCGTTACAGTTATTCTAGCACCGTTACTGATTACTATTATCGGTAATGTCATTTCTGAGTGGATAGTCAGAAAGTGGTTAGATAAGCGCGACAAAAAAATATAACCTGAGTTTAGTTTTAATGTAACTGGACAAAAAGAAATACCAGAGGTGGAGCTCTGGTATTTTTGTTTTTGCCAAGACTTCGTTACAGTTCTTGTAAGATTATTATTACATAATTAGCACTACTTGTCAAATAATTGTTAGCTCCACTTTCTATTTTACTTTTCCTGTTTACAGATCTATAATGGTAACAGATTCTATTTGGAGGTTTTTATGTCATTTCTATCCAAAAATGGAGCAGGCATCTTGGCCTGCCTTCTCATTTCTATCGTATCTTGGTACTTAGGAGGATTCTTCCCTGTCATTGGCGCACCCGTTTTTGCCATTTTCATAGGTATGCTTCTCCATCCCTTTCTCTCGCCCTATAACCAACTCGATGCGGGATTGACCTTTAGTTCAAAAAAATTACTCCAATATGCCGTTGTCTTGCTTGGTTTTGGTCTCAATATCTCGCAAGTCTTCGCAGTTGGGCAATCTTCGCTCCCTGTCATCCTGTCCACCATTTCAATAGCCTTGATTGTTGCCTACCTCTTCCAGCGTTTCTTTGCACTGGACACAAAACTGGCTACCTTGATTGGAGTGGGTTCTTCTATCTGTGGGGGCTCTGCCATTGCGGCAACAGCGCCCGTTATCCATGCCAAGGAAAAGGAAGTAGCCCAAGCAATCTCCGTTATCTTTTTCTTCAATGTCTTGGCTGCACTCATCTTTCCAACTCTAGGAAGCTGGCTTCACTTATCAAATGAAGGCTTCGCCCTCTTTGCAGGAACTGCGGTCAATGATACCTCCTCTGTAACCGCCACAGCCAGCGCCTGGGATAGTCTTTACCAGACCAATACCCTCGAATCCGCAACCATTGTCAAACTCACGCGGACCTTAGCAATCATCCCCATCACTCTCTTTCTCTCCTACTGGCAAAGTCGCGAACAAAAAAATAAGCAAGGCCTGCAACTGAAAAAAGTCTTCCCACTTTTTATCCTTTACTTTATCCTGGCATCTCTTCTAACCACCCTACTGACCTCTCTCGGTATGTCCAGTAGTTTCTTTACCCCACTCAAACAACTCTCCAAATTTCTCATTATCATGGCCATGAGTGCAATCGGTCTCAAAACAAATCTGGTCGCTATGGTCAAATCCAGCGGAAAATCTATTATTCTCGGAGCCATCTGCTGGATTGCCATCATTCTCACCAGTCTTGGTATGCAGACCCTTATCGGCATTTTCTAATACTCTTCGAAAATCTCTTCAAATCACGTCAACGTCGCCTTGCCGTATGTATGGTTACTGACTTCGTCAGTTTCATCTACAACCTCAAAACAGTGTTTTGAGCAGCCTGCGGCCAGTTTTCTAGTTTGCTCTTTGATTTTCATTGAGTATAATACAAAAGGTAGCCCACCAGCTACCTTTTCTTATGCTTCCTCAATCAAGCGTGTATGTTCTCTCTTGATACAACGATTCATCACGATGTCATCGCATCCACCAGCACGCAAGATTTCTTCCGCCTCTAGACTTTCAAGTCCTAGCTGCGCCCAAAAAATCTTAGCATCAGCCTTGAGAAAATCACGCGCCACATCTGGCAGAAACTCACTGCGACGGTAAACATTAACAATATCTACAGGAAAAGGAATCTCAGCGAGGCTGGCATAAGCCTTTTCACCCAAGATTTCGCCACCTGCCACCTTGGGATTGACAGGGATGATTTTATAACCTCGAGCTTGCATTTCCTTGGTCACTCGATTGCTGGTTGTTTCCTCACGGTCTGACAAACCCACCACAGCAAGGGTTTTACTCGTTGCTAGATACTGACGAATCACGCCATCACTTGGATTGATAAATTCTTGACTCATAGAAATCCTCCTTTTTCATCAGTATAGCATATTTTGAAAAGGCTTGCAGATTTTGACTACAAAAAAGGAGGACTAGCCCCCTTTTTATTTTGCCTCGTACCAGGTTGCCCCTTCATTCTCATCTGCGATGAGGGGAACACTGAGTTGAATGGTTTCTTCCATGGTTTGTTTGACCAATTTTTTCATCTCTGCTAGTTCCGATTTCGGAACTTCAAGGACGATTTCATCGTGCACTTGTAACAACATCTTGGTCTGATAACCACCTGCAACCAAGGCTTTATCCAGCTGAATCATAGCAATCTTGAGAATATCTGCCGCCGAACCCTGAATAGGAGAATTGATGGCAGTCCGCTCCGCAAAACCACGAATATTAAAGTTGCGCGAATTGATATCTGGCAACTCACGGCGACGCTTGAAAAGTGTCTCTACATAGCCCTTATCACGCGCCTCACGCACCACTTCATCCATATAGTTTTTTATGCCTGGAAAGCGTTCAAAGTAGGTATCAATGTAGGCTTTGGCCTCCTTACGGCTGATGCCCAGATTATTAGACAAACCAAAATCTGAAATCCCGTAAACCACTCCAAAGTTAACCGCCTTGGCATTACGACGGTCATTTGCAGTCACATCCTCAGGACGTTCAATACCAAAGACACGCATGGCTGTCGAGGTATGGATGTCCGCTCCCTCTTGGAAGGCCTTAATCAAGTGCTCATCCTTAGAAATATGAGCCAAAACGCGCAATTCAATCTGTGAATAGTCCGAACTGAGCAGCACACTATCCTCCCACTCAGGCACAAAAGCCTTCCGAATGAGACGGCCTTGCTCCAAACGCACAGGGATATTTTGCAGGTTAGGATCCACACTAGACAGACGCCCTGTCTGGGTCAAATCCTGCACATAGCGAGTATGAATCTTGCCATCAGCCAAAATCCAGTCCTGCAAGCCAATTACATAAGTCGATTGAATCTTGGCAATCTGACGGTAATCGAGAATTTTCTTAACAATCGGAGCAATAGGAGCCAGACGCTCCAACACATCAACCGCTGTCGAGTAACCTGTCTTGGTTTTCTTGGTATATTCTAGAGGAAGGCCCAACTTCTCAAAGAGAAGCACACCTAACTGCTTAGGCGAGTTAATATTAAACTCCTCACCAGCCAGTTCGTAAATCTCTTGAGTTAGTTTTTCAATAACAAGCTCATTTTCAGCCTGCATCTCAAGCAAGGTCTCTTTCTTAACCGTAATCCCAGCAATTTCCATCTTAGCAAGAACAAAGGCTAGAGGTTGCTCTATATCATAAAGAAGCTCTAATTGCCCATTTTCACTGAGTTTCTCAAGTAAAACAGGCTCAGTCTCTACCAAAACGGCAAGCTTACGCGCCAAATGTTCCAAGAATTTCTCGCGTTCAGGAATGGCCTTCTTGACACCCTTACCATAGAAAGTCTCATCATCGACCAAATAAGTCTGGCCATAAAGACTAGCGATGGTCGCAATTTCATTGTCCTCCACAGTCGAAAGGAGATATTTAGCCAAACGGCTGTCAAAAGCAGGCGCCTGCAAATCCACACCAAAGCGATTCAAGAGAACTTTAGCCTTCTTAAAGTCATACACTCTCAGAGGTGTTTTTTCTAGAAAATCCTTAAAAATCGGGTCTTGCAAAAGTTCAAGCTTGTCTGTAGCATAGAGCTTTTCCCCACAAGACCAAGCAAAACCAACCAAATCATCCGTATGGTAATTCTCACCAAAAAGTTCAAAATGGAAGATAGATTCTTCACTCAGCATATCTTGACTGACTTGGTCAACGATAGTAAAGTCCAAACTCTCAGCCACATCAGCTGACGATGCATTTAAAGCCTGCTTAAGCTGTTTGAAGCCCATCTCATCATAGAATTTCCCAAGATTTTCAACATCTGGACCACTATAGACCACATCCTCTAAACCAATCTCAATCGGTGCCTTGATATCAATGGTCGCCAGTGTTTTCGACAAAAAGGCTTGTTCCTTATCATTGATGAGATTTTCCTTCATCTTAGAAGCCTTCATCCCATCGATATTCTCATAAATCCCCTCGAGCGAACCATGCTCCAGCAAAAGCTTGATACCTGTCTTTTCACCAATCTTGGTCACACCAGGGATATTATCCGACTTATCTCCCATAAGCGCCTTGAGATCGATAAACTGAGTCGGTGTGAGCCCCATCTTTTCCATGAGATAGTCCGGCGTAAAGGCCTCAAACTCAGCCACACCTTTCTTGGAAATCTCAACCACCGTATGCTCATCCGTCAGCTGAATCAAGTCCTTGTCCCCACTGACAATGGTAATATCAAAACCAGCCTGCTCTGCTAGCTTATCCAGCGTCCCAATGATGTCATCCGCCTCATATTGAGCCAACTCATAGTGACGAATCCCCATATGATCCAGCAACTCACGAATGAAAGGAAATTGCTCACGAAACTCATCAGGAGTCTTAGCTCGACCACCCTTATAGTCCGCATACATCTCTGTACGGAAGGTCGTCTTCCCCGCATCAAAAGCCACCAAGATATGACTCGGCTCAACTCGCTCCAACAAATGACTCAACATCAACTGAAAGCCATAAATCGCATTGGTATGCAAACCAGCCGCATTCTTAAAACGGTCCAACTGCTGATAGAGCGCAAAAAACGCCCGAAAGGCCACAGAAGACCCATCAATCAATAATAATTTTTTCTTATCCATACACCCATTATAAAGGAAAGCACCAAAAAATACCATTGGAAAGAGCCAGACCAAGTATTTTTCAAACTTTTTCCGAATAAATAGATAGAGGCAGTGAATCTAGTAAACCTAGATTTAATACTCTTCGAAAATCAAATTCAAACCACGTCAACGTCGCCTTGCCGTACTCAAGTACAGCCTGCGGCTAGTTTCCTAGTTTGCTCTTTGATTTTCATTGAGTATAAGACTGTGGTATAATAGAAGGAGGAAATGAATGACTGTACGTCATCCGGGCATTAGCCCGACTAATGACTTGGTTGCTAAAAAAATCTTTAGCAATCCAGAAATCACTTGTCAATTTATCCGCGATATGCTGGATTTGCCAGCAAAAAATGTGACCATTTTGGAGGGAAGTAATATTCACGTCTTGCCTTCCCTGCCGTACTCGACACAGGATTTCTACACTAGCATAGATGTCTTGGCGGAGTTGGACAATGGCACGCAAGTAATTATTGAAATCCAAGTTCATCATCAGAATTTTTTCATCAATCGTTTGTGGGCTTATCTATGTAGTCAGGTCAATCAGAACCTAGAAAAAATTCGTCAGCGAGAAGGTGATACTCATCAGAGTTACAAACACATCGCACCAGTATACGCAATCGCTATTGTGGATAGTAATTATTTCTCAGATGACCTGGCTTTTCATAGCTTTAGCATGCGAGAGGACACGACAGGTGAGGTCCTAACTATCACAAATAATGGACAAGAAAATCATCTAGTCAAGATGGCTTTCTTGGAACTAAAAAAATACAGAGAAACCAGCAAAGATAAGGTTCGCAAGCCGTGGTTGGAGTTTTTCGGGAACAAACCCTTTACACAGCAACCCGAGCGAGCCATCAGCCAGGCAGACCGACTGCTAGACTATAAGAGCTGGTCCGAGGAGGACAGGAAAATGTTTAGTCAACTACGTATGCGCGAAGAACAAGCATTATTGGCTCATGATTATGCCTTGGAAACTGCTAGGGCAGAAGGGATTGAACAAGGCATCGAACAAGGGATTGAACAAGGTTTAGAGCGCGGCCGTGCTGAGGGGATTGAACAGGGACTGGAGCGTGGGAAAGTTGAAGGAAGTTTGTCTATGCTACTAAATCTAGTCCGTCAAGATCTTCTGACTTCCGAGGTTGCCAGCCAGCAGTTAGGTATGACTGTCTCTGAGTTTGAAGAACTATTGAAAGAACATCACAAATAAGAACTCAAAAAATACAGAGAAACCAGCAAAGACGAGGTTCGCAAGCCATGGTTGGAGTTTTTCGGGAATAAACCCTTTACCCAACAACCTGAGCGAGCCATCAGCCAGGCAGACCAACTGCTAGACTACAAGAGCTGGTCCGAGGAGGATAGGAAGATGTTTAGCCAACTACGTATGCGAGAAGAACAAGCCTTGTTAGCGCAGGATTATGTCTTGGAACGAGCCGAAGAAAAAGGTTTAGAGCGTGGACGAGTAGAGGGAGTTGAACAAGGTCTAGAGCGTGGGAAAATCTTTACCTTTCTAGATTTAGTACGCCAACATGTTCTAACTTCCGAATTTGCGAGTGAGCAATTAGGTATGACTCTCGATGAGTTTGAGGCGCTGTTGTAAATTTATAAACATAAAAGTGAACAAGACTGAATCATCGTTTTGTTCACTTTTTTCTTCTTTTTAACAGAACTCTCACTATAACCCATATCACAAAAAGAGAAGGCAACAAATCCTTCTCTTTTATATCTTCAAAAATTAGTTTTTACGTTTCACAAATGGAAGGGCACCAAGGAGCAAACCTAGGAATCCTAATGATGCAACTGCAACGTTATCTTTACCACCAGTGTTTGGAAGTTCTTTCTTATCTTCTGATTTTGCAGCTGGTGCTTGATAAGTGTTGTCTTGGCTAGTTCCTGCTACAGCTGGTGTTGCTGTCTCTGTAGAAGCTGGAGTCGGTGTCTCTGCAGAAGCTGGAGCTGGTGACTCTGCTTGAGCTGGAGCTGAAGCTGGTGACTCTGCTTGAGTTGCAGCTGGTGTTTGTGTTGGTTTGTTAATAATATAACGGTCACCTGGGTAAGGGCCACCATTATTTGGTAATTTAGGTTGCTCTTGTTTAGGTTGCTCTGATTCAATATAAGGAAGAAGTTCTGGCTGAACAAGTGGTTTTACACCATTTAAAGCAATATCAAGTTCTTCTTCTAATGCTTTAGTATCTTTTCCAGCAGCTTTATCTGCTGCAATTTGACTAGTTAAAACACGTACTTCTTCAAGTTCACGATCAGCAACATATGAATAGTAATCTTCATCCGCTTGATTCAATGCTTCTTCAGCATCTTTCAAATCTTGATCTGCTTGTTTTAAAGCTTTTTCTGCTTCCTCTTTTGATTTAGAATCTGTTGCAGCTGCTAATTCCTCTTGAGCTACTTTAACATTTTCTTTAGCTGATTCTACAGCTGCTTTAGCTTCTTCTCTGTTAGATTCAGCTTCTTTTTCATCATGTTTAGCTGCAGATAGTCTCTCTTCAGCATCTTTAACGTCTGTTTTTTCTGCATCTAAACTTTTGTTAATTTTATCTTGAACGTCAGCAGAAATTCCACCATTTACTGGTTTAACTTCTGTAACTTCGCCTGATTCGTTACGAACCAATTCAGCACCTGGAGCATGAGTAGGGGCTACAGTATCTGATTCTGTTTGGCTAGTTTTTACTAAATCTTTTAGCACATCTTCAGGGCTAATTTGATTTTCATCAATAGCTTTTAACAAATCCTCTTTACCGATAGCTGCTTTAGCTGCTAAGATCGCTACCTCTTTATTAGTAATCTTATCATTTTCATTGATAGCTTTTTCAGCTTCTTTTTCTAAATCTGTAAAGTATTCAGCAACATCCTCCTTAGTCAAAGTAGCTGCTTCTTCAGCCTTCACAACTGATGGGTGAGAAGCAAGGAAACCTGCTCCCAGAACGGCTACACTTGCTAAGCTAGCAGTGAGAAGTTTTTTCTTATCCATAAAGTATTTACCACCTTTAATATCTTTTTGCCATCATTCTACCATTTTCTTTCGGAAAAATCAAGAAATAAGACCCTATTGACAAAAAATAAGAGGAATTTCCTCTTATTTCTTTATTATATATACTAAACCCATTCACCATTGGCATTTACAGTGTAACCATCAATGGTTGTGTTCACAGCCAAAGCTCCTGATGAGTATGAGTAATACCATTTACCACTAACTTGGTACCAACCTGTCTTCATAGCGCCTGAACCAGCAAGATAATACCATGTACCGCCTTGGTTCAACCAACCTGTTTGCATAGCACCTGAGTCATTAAGGTAGTACCATGTTCCACCTTGGTTCAACCAACCTGTCTGCATAGCGCCTGAGCCGTTGAGGTAGTACCATACTCCCCCAACTTTTTGCCAGCCAGTCTGCATTACACCAGATTCATCTAGATAATACCATGATCCATCTTTAACCCAACCTGTCTTCATGCTATCTTCCGCATCATAATAGTACCACTTACCATCAATTTTATTCCATCCTGGCTTGCTACTAGCACGATCCGCTAAACGATAAGTCACACCGTCAATAGTGATAGAACCTGTTTTACGTTCACCTTCTGGAGTAAGGTAATGATAAGCACCATCACTATCTTTTACGAGACCAACTTTTCGGTCGCCATCATTTGTAATATAGTACCATTTCTTATTTGTATCTTGAACAAGACCTGTTTTACGGCTACCGTCTGCCAATAGATAATACCACTTGTTATCAATCTGTTGAAGACCTGTCTGTTGAATCCCCTCTTTAACGTAGTAAATCTTCTCACCTTTTGCAATGATAGTAGTTGGTTTAGAACCATCATCAGTAATATAGTAATCCTTATCACCTTCATTGACCCAACCAGTTTTCATAAGACCATTTTCATCAAAGTAATAACGTTTATCTTTGATTTCTAAAATCCCAGTCTTCATAAAACCATTTTCATCAAAATAATAAGTCTTGCCACCAACAGTCTGCCAACCTTTAACTAAATTATTATTAATATAAAGCTGGTATTTCCCAGAAACCGTTAACCATTTATACTCGTCTTTATCGATATTAGATCCTGTACTTGTATCTGCATTTGACCCAGTGTTGTTGCCTGTGTTTGCATTTGACCCAGTGTTATTGCCTGTGTTTGTACTTGACCCAGTGTTGTTACCTGTATTTGCACTTGAACCAGTTGTTGATGCTGAGTCTTTTACATAATAATGAACCCAAACTCTTCCACCATTATCAGGTTCACTATGGTCAAACTTATAACCTGAGATAGCTTTAGGTTCCTTGTATGAGTCGTCACTAGAAACATTAGGGATTTCAGCTGAACCATACGCGCCGCCTATAACTTTATAATATGTACGAGTGACAGCTGAAGGATCTGATGGTTTAGCTGTAGCTTCCGCAGCATAGACTACTCCTTGCCCTAAAAGAGCTACTGATAAAGTACTAGCTCCAAGTAATGTTACCCCTGCAGCTCCCACTGCTAAAATATGTTTTGCTTTCATTTTTTTACCTCTTTATCACTTATTCCGTGTATAATGTTACACCCACTCACCATTTGCATTTAGAGTGTAGCCGTCAATCGTTGTATTTACTGCAAGAGCGCCTGAACTATAGGCATAATACCACTTGCCACCTGCTTGGAACCAACCAGTCACCAGATCTCCAGAAGTATTTAGATAGTACCAGACACCATCTACTTTTGCCCAACCAGTAGCCATTGCACCATCAGAATGCAGATAGTACCACTTGCCACCTTGGTTTAACCAGCCTGTCTGCATAGAACCAGCACTATTGAGATAGTACCATTTACCAGAGATAAACTTCCAACCTGTTTGCATACTGCCATCTGCCGCTAGGTAATACCAGCTGCCATCACTAACCCAGCCAGTTTTCTTCACACCATCTTGGTCAAAGAAATACCACTTATCAGCGATATATTGCCAACCTGTACGTTTCTCTTCCACTTTTTCAGTTCCAGTAACACTATCGTCTTTTACAAACCAATGTTTACGAACTCCTTGGTCAATCTTAGTTTCTACAAAACGATAACCTTTAAATGTACCATGTTCAACTTCTTCAGCTTTTTTGGCAGCATTAGCAGGAAGAAAAGCTTTTAATTCTCTACTAGTTCCATCTGATTCCATTACCAACCAAGAAGTCCCTTTGACTGTATCTTTAAATGGCTTTACAATATCAGGCTTTACAGAAAGGCCATCTACCTTATCTCCTGTAACTGTCACTGCCGGCTTAAAGTAATGCTTTAATACCGTTCCATCTATTGAAGAAGTATCAAATTGATATCCTGAAAAAGTACCTGGAGAAGATGTTTCAGGTTTTGATGAATCGTAAGATTGCGCATTCCTTAAAATCTTTTCCTTTCCATCTTCCTGTTTTGTGACCCAAACAACTGTCGTATACACATTCGTTTCCGAAGCCTTTACATCGGCTGCTTTTGCGCCAAGAAGAGCAGCACTTGCCAAGGTCACACCTAATAAAACGTTTATCACTTTTGATTTCATTGGAAACCTCCTATTATTTTAAACTATTATAATACTTATATAAGATAAATGCAAGAAAAAACAGGAGATAACTCTCCTGTTTTATGTTTCATGTATTAGGATTATACCCACTCACCGTTTGCGTTTACGTTGTAACCGTCAACAGTTGTGTTTACTGAAAGGGCACCTGAACCGTTTACATGGTACCATTTACCAGAAACTTCAAACCATTGGCTAGCTTTCATAGCACCTGTTGATTCAAGGAAGTACCAAGTTTCACCATCTTTCAACCAACCAGTTTGCATAGCACCTGATTTGTTTAGGTAGTACCAAGTTCCGTTAACGTTTACCCAACCAGTTTGCATTACACCTTTATCGTTTAGGTAGTACCAGTTGCCATCAACTTGTTTCCAACCTGAAACAGCTTTAGCGTTTTCGAAGTATTTCCATCCTTCAGCTGTTTTAGCCCAACCATATTGAGCAGCTGCAGTTGGGTTACCGATTTTTGCAGCACGATCATCAAGTTTGTAAGGCAATGTGATAGTTCTGTTAGTGAACAATGAACCTGCATACTCATTTCCACCTTCAACTACAAACTCATCTACTAATTCAACTGCTTCTTTGAAGTCTGTTGCAGTTTTAGCAACACGGTATTGAATCACTTCACCAGCTTTGAAGACTGTTGGAAGTTCAGCATCACCTGATTGATTAGTTGTAGCAGTGAAGTATTCTGGTTTCTTTTCACCTGAAGCTGGTTTCAAGAAGAAGTCTACTTCTACGTTTGGAACTGGACGTCCACCACCATCAACAACAGTTACACGGACACGACGGTTAAATCCATGTGCTGCATCACGGTCGTAACGGATGTATTTAGCACCAGTTGCAAATCCGTAACCAAAACGGTTATGAGCAGTTGAATTATCTGCGCTGATAGCATCATGAGAATGATCTGGTTCAGCATTTGGTTGACGATATTTATCAAATTGTGAACCGAAACGGCTATTTGTTGTGTCTTCTGCTGAAACAGCTTGTACAGCACCAAATGCTGCAAGAGCGACTGCGCTTGTCAATAAAACTTTTTTCATCGTTTTATCTCCTTTGTTTTTCTTTAAAATATTTTTTCGTAAGACTATCTTACTACCATACAGTATATAAATATTTGCAGGATTTGTCAAGGGTTTTCTTCGAGTTTTTAAACTTTTTCCCTATTTTTTCAAAAAAAGGTTAAAAAAACGCCTTTGTGAGATGAAATACCCTTCAAATACCGTATCTCCCAAGTGAAAATCTCACAAATTGCTTAAACCCTGAGTCAAACCTCGCATATCTAATCTACATAGACAGTTGGACAGAACTCACTTCTATGGTATTATCCTATAACCCCTCCCAAATGTCAAGCAAAAATGGCAAGTATTTTGAAAATAACTCGCCATTTCATTAACTTTCTACCATATTAAACTGCGACCTCATAGCAAGGAATCAAACTCAGAGACAGTTATACCCAACTGCTGACTGGCAACCTCAGATGTCAGAAGACCTTGACGGACTAGATTTAGTAGCATAGACAAACTTCCTTCAACTTTTCCACGCTCCAGTCCCTGTTCTAAACCTTGTTCAAGACCTTCTGCACGCCCACGTTCCAAACCTTTTTCTTCAGCTTGTTCCAAGGCATAGTCCTGCGCTAGCAAGGCTTGTTCTTCGCGCATACGTAGTTGACTAAACATCTTCCTATCCTCCTCGGACCAGCTCTTGTAGTCCAGCAGTTGGTCTGCTTGGCTGATGACTCGCTCGGGTTGCTGGGTAAAGGGTTTGTTACCAAAAAACTCTAACCAGGGCTTGCGAACCTTGTCTTTGCTGGTTTCTCTGTATTTTCTAGTTCCTATTTGTGATGTTCTTTCAATAATTCTTCAAACTCAGAGACAGTCATACCCAACTGCTGACTAGCAACCTCAGAAGTCAGAAGGCCTTGACGAACGAGATTTACTAGACCTACTTTTAATCCCTCTTCAATGCCTTCTGCCCTAGCAGCTTCCAAGGCATAGTCCTGTGCTAACAAGGCTTGTTCTTCGCGTCTGCGCTGTTCACTAAACATTTTCCTGTCCTCCTCGGACCAGCTCTTATAGTCCAGCAGTTGGTCCGCCTGGCTGATGACTCGCTCAGGTTGTTGGGTAAAGGGTTTATTCCCGAAAAACTCCAACCACGGCTTGCGAATGCTATCTTTGCTGGTTTCTCTGTATTTTTTTAGTTCTAAGAACGCCATCTTGACTAGATGGTTTTCTTGTCCATTGTTTGTGATGGTTAAAACCTCACCTGTCGTGTCCTCGCGCATACTAAAGCTGTGAAAAGCCAGGTCATCTGAGAAATAATTGCTATCCACAATTGCGATAGCATATACTGGTGCGATGTGTTTGTAACTCTGGTGGGTATCACCTTCACGTTGACGAATTTTTTCTAGGTTTTGATTGACCTGACTGCACAGGTAAGCCCACAGGCGATTGATGAAAAAATTCTGATGATGCACCTGAATCTCAATAATAACTTGCGTTCCATTATCTAGTTCAGCCAAGACGTCTATACTGGTATAGAAATCCTGCGCTGAGTACGGCAGGGAAGGCAAGACGTGAATATTACTTCCCTCCAAAATGGTCACATTTTTTGCTGGCAAATCCAGCATATCGCGAATAAATTGACAAGTGATTTCTGGATTGCTAAAGATTTTTTTAGCAACCAAGTCATTAGTCGGGCTAATGCCCGGATGTCTTAAAGTCATTCATTTCCTCCTTTTATTATACCACAGTCTTATACTCAATGAAAATCAAAGAGAAAACTAGGAAACTAGCCGCAGGCTGTACTTGAGTACGGCAAGGCGACATTGACGTGGTTTGAATTTGATTTTCGAAGAGTATTAAATCTAGGTTTACTAGATTCACTGCTACTATCTATTTATTCGGAAAAGAGACGAAAAAACCTGAGAATTATCTCAGGCTTGGTCATTAAATCTTTTTCTCAATACTGAAAAGTGGAGAAAGTGGGCGTTTTTCATGAATACGCACGATAGCATCCCCTAATAGATGAGCGATTGAAATCTGCTCAATCTTGTCAATCAAACGCTCTTCTGGCAGATAGATAGTATCCAAAACAACCAATTTCTTAATAGCTGATTTTTGGATATTGTCCATAGCGGGACCAGAAAGAACTGGGTGCGTACAGCTTGCATAGACTTCAACAGCACCAGCTTCCGCAAGAGCATCTGCCGCATGACAAATGGTTCCAGCAGTATCAATCATATCATCAATCAAGATACAAGTCTTGCCTTCAACCTTACCGATGATGTTCATGACTTCACTAGTATTCATCTTATCAACGCTACGACGTTTGTCAATGATAGCAATAGAGGTTTTCAAAAATTCTGCCAACTTACGAGCACGAGTCACCCCTCCATGGTCTGGGCTGACAACCACATAGTCAGAACCAACCATGCCACGACGCTCAAAATAATCCGCAATCAGAGGAGCTCCCATCAAGTGATCCACAGGAATATCAAAGAATCCTTGAATCTGCGCAGCATGCAAGTCGATTGTCAATAAACGATCTACTCCAGCTACTTCAAGCATATTTGCGACCAGTTTTGAAGTGATTGGCTCACGCGCTCTCGCCTTTCTATCCTGACGTGCATACCCATAGTAAGGCATGACAACATTGACAGATTCTGCACTCGCACGCTTCAAAGCATCTACCATAATCAAAATTTCAAGCAGATTGTCATTTACAGGCGAACTAGTTGATTGTAGGATAAAGACGTGTTTCCCACGGATTGATTCTTCAATGTTGACCTGAATCTCTCCATCTGAAAATTGACGAACACTTGATTTCCCCAACTCTATCCCAATCTCCTGCGCCACACGTTTTGCCAATTCTTGATTAGAAGAAAGGGCAAACAGCTTTAAATCAGAAAAAGACATGATTTCCTCCGGTATATATGTATCGCTTGTGCTTTTCACAAGATTTTCCATTTACCATTGTAGCGCTTTTTGCACTATTTTTCAATCAAAAATAAAAGAAGGGCACCATATTTGTACCCTTGCATCATTCTTTTGAAAAATATTCTAGTTCATCAACTCATTGTGCTTCTCAACAAAGCAATAAGCCTGATAAAAACCATAAAGAGTAATAGCCGTAACCACTGGAACTGCTAAAGGCAACTCTGTCTCCAATTCCACAAAAGGGGAGTTAAACAAGAAGTGAGTTCCTAAAGCTAAACCTAGGAAAATAAGCCCCTGTTTCTTGCCAGCCATCTGCCCTTTATAGGCTCTGTAAAGCAAGTAAACACCTACTACAGCCAAACCTGAAAAAGTCCAGTGAGAGGCAATTCCTGAGATGATACGCTCTAAAATTCTAGAAATGGTAAAGTCAAATCCCTCTGGCAAATCCGTACGAATATAGCCAATATCCTCAATCATTTGGAATCCCAAACCAGAAGCAATCCCAAATAAAAACAAGGATTTTAATTTGCGCACAGGAATCAAAGCCAAAACAAAGACAAGTGGCAATAATTTAAGCGGTTCTTCTATCAAAGGAGCCACAATCGCACTTTCAAAGGCATTTAAAAAGGCACTATCTGGGAAAAGAACACCCAGCAAATCATGGATATAGGTATTCGCAAAGCTAGACAACCAACCTGAAAGGAACATCCCGCCCAATAAAGACAAAATCAAAGCATTCTTTGGCAATTCCCATTTTTTCCCAATACGGAAGAGGAAATAAAGAGCCGGAATCATGTAAAAGAGAGCTAGAAAGATAGAAACTCCCATGAGTCCATATTCCGCGCCTGACATCGAACCATCCGTATAGTAGATGGTTTCATACTGTACACCAATACATAGCAATAAAATAAAAATAAATAGAATACTGTTTTTCTTCATACACTTTCTTTCTAAATGAAGTGTTTATAATTCTACAACTGTCATACTTCCTGTATCCACATCGTAAATGGCACCAGAGATAATGACATCATCTGGTATTAGAGGAGACTCGATAAGGGCTTGCATGTCCTCGCGTACACTCTCCTCTATATCTTGGAAGGGCAAGAAGTCCTGGTCTGACACATCAACACCTAGTTCCTCTTTCAGATACTCTTGAAAAGAACCATTTTCAAAGGTCTGAGCACCACAGTCTGTATGGTGCAATACCACAATCTCTCTTGTCCCCATCTGTTGCTGGGAAATAACTAGCGAACGAATCATGTCCTCAGTCACTCGACCACCTGCATTCCGCAAGATATGAGCATCCCCAAGTGCCAAGCCCAGAGCTTGCGCAACGTGCAAACGTGAGTCCATACAGGTCACAATGGCAACTCTTGTTTTGGGTTTAAGTGGCAAATTTAACTGCCCATGTAGGGCAACATAAGCCTGATTGGCTTGCATAAACTGTTCAAAATACGACACGATTCCCTCCTAGAAAATTTGATAGTCAAATATTTCTCCTATCTTATCATTTTTAAGAGGATTTGTCACAGATTAAGCAAATACCTTTTTCAAAACTTCCTGGATCGTTGTCACACCAATGACCTGAATTTCCTTGGGTGGAGTGATTCCTGTCAAGGAATTCTTAGGTACATAAATCTTAGTAAATCCCAGTTTAGCAGCTTCATTGATGCGTTGTTCGATACGATTTACGCGCCGAATCTCTCCAGTCAAGCCTAACTCTCCTACAAAACATTCCTGAGGATTGGTTGGCTTGTCTTTGTAGCTCGAAGCAATGGCAACAGCAACGGCTAAGTCAATGGCAGGTTCATCCAATTTGACACCGCCAGCAGATTTGAGATAGGCATCCTGATTTTGCAAGAGAAGACCTGCCCGTTTTTCTAAAACAGCCATAATCAAGCTAGCACGATTAAAATCAAGTCCCGTCGTCGTACGCTTGGCATTTCCAAACATGGTCGGTGTTACCAAAGCCTGAACCTCCGCCAAAATCGGACGCGTCCCTTCCATGGTCACAACGATTGACGACCCAGTCGCTCCATCCAAACGCTCCTCTAGGAAAACTTGACTTGGATTGAGGACCTCAACCAAGCCACCCGACTGCATCTCAAAAATCCCAATTTCATTGGTAGAACCAAAACGATTTTTAACAGCTCGCAAGATTCGGAAGGTATGGTGGCGCTCCCCTTCAAAGTAAAGCACCGTATCCACCATATGCTCCAGCATACGAGGACCAGCCAAGGTTCCTTCCTTGGTCACATGCCCTACGATAAAGATGGCAATGTTATTGGTCTTAGCCAGCTGCATGAGTTCAGCGGTCACCTCACGCACCTGAGACACAGACCCCTGCACCCCTGAAATCTCAGGAGACATAATGGTCTGGATAGAGTCAATAATGAGGAAGTCTGGCTGGATTCTCTCTACCTCAGTACGAACACTCTGCATATTGGTCTCTGCATAGAGGTAAAACTCGCTATCAATATCACCCAAACGTTCTGCTCGTAGCTTGATTTGCTGGGCAGACTCCTCCCCACTGACGTAGAGAACCGTTCCCACTTGAGACAACTGGGTTGAGACTTGTAAGAGAAGGGTTGATTTCCCAATCCCAGGATCCCCACCTATGAGTACGAGACTTCCCGGTACCACTCCTCCTCCAAGTACACGGTTGAATTCCTCCATCTCTGTCTTAGTTCGATTGACATTGATGGAAGTCACCTCAGCCAGTTTCATAGGCTTGGTTTTCTCACCTGTCAAGGACACACGCGCATTCTTGACCTCGGCAACCTCAACCTCTTCTACAAAGGAAGACCAAGACCCACAGTTGGGACAACGTCCCAGATATTTAGGGGAATTATACCCACAATTTTGACATACAAATGTCGCTTTTTTCTTTGCGATGATAAACCTCTTTCTATATCTCTAACTCACACTCAATCACTTGGCAAAAATCAATCTTCTCATTTGGTACAAACTGACGCATGAGCATTCGATGGGCTACAACTACCACAGTTTGATGTTCCCGATACTTAGCCATGCATTCTAGAAAACGAGACTTCATCTTTACAGCTGTCTCATATTGAACAGGAGAATTTGGGAGCAACTCCCCCTTGTTTTCTAAAAACAAACATCTAGCTGTTTCAAAGTTCTCTATACCTGTTTCATAAACCTGCCATTCATGCAATAATGGCTCTACCCTCAAAGGAAGGCCAGTAGCACAGGATACATAAAAAGCCGTTTCTAAAGCTCGCGTCACTGCAGAAGACACCAGGATATCAGCTGAGCCAAACAAAGGATTTTTGCAAAGTTCCTGAGCTTGTTGTCTTCCTTTCTCAGATAAGGGTGCCAAATCTATCCCAAATCCAGTATAGGAACGCTCCTCTAACTCACGGTAATTTGGCTCCCCGTGACGGATAAAAATAATTTTCATATTAAGATCCCCATAAAACTATCCAATCTTGATTCCGCAATCTTGCCACTGCTTCAGTGTTTTAGAGAATTTCTTCTGGTTGGCAACTCCGACAGCAGACAAATCGACAGAAACCTGATAATTCTCCTTGGTAGCTGCCAAAACGGAAGCCTTAACACAGCCATTGCCATCTACCCCTATAAACTCTATGCTTTTAGCACCGTTTCCCTCTAAAAAATCTTTTAAATCTGGATTAGTAAAGCAAGAAGCCCGACGCTTCTCAAAGATACGAGAAGAGACAAGCAGCAAGTCGGTCGCAAATTTCTTCTTTCTGTCTTTTCTCCCCCGTCAAGGACACACGTGCATTCTTGACCTCTGCAACCTCAACCTCCTCAACAAAAGAAGACCAAGACCCACCGTTGGGACAGCGCCCCAGATATTTAGGGGAATTATATTCACAATTTTGACACACAAATGTCGCCTTTTTCTTTGCGATAATAAACCTCTTTCTATATCTCTATCTCACATTCAATCACTTGGCAAAAATCAATCTTCTCATTTGGCACAAATTGGCGCATGAGCATTCCGTGAGTTACAATGATAATAGTTTTATAATTTTTATATTTTTCCAAAGCTCTTAAAAAACGATGACGCATCTCTAGATCAGTTTCATAGCGATAAGGAGAATCTTCAGATAAACCTCCTTGATGTTTTAGATAATATTCATGAGCTACCAATACACTAGTTAAATCAGAGTTAGTGCCATCTAAGTCTGGACGCCACTCATGAAAAAACGGCTCCACAAATAAGTCCAATCCTGTTTCAACTGCTATATAATGTGCTGTTTCTAAAGCCCTCGTCACAGACGATGAAATAATAATCTCTGCCTTTCCAAAACATGCAGTTTTAGCAATCTCTTTTGCCAGACTGCGACCTTTTTCTGTCAATGGTGCTAAATCACGACCAAAACCACTATATAGTTGCGGATTTTCAAGTTTATCAAGCATACTATAATCTGGCTCCCCATGACGTACAAAGATAATTTTCATCCTAGTGCCCAGTCGATCCAAATCCACCAGTTCGAACGCCATCAGCCGCATCCCCATCTGCAATTAAGAAAGGAGCAAAGACAGCCTGAATCACACGTTCCCCAACTTCAAGAACAACCTCTTGGTCTGTGATATTCTTCATCTGAGCAAAAATATGCCCTTCATTCCCAGGATTTCCATAATAATCCCCATCAATGACCCCAACCGAGTTAATCAAGACCAAGCCCTTCTTACGAGGATTTGAAGAGCGATCATAAAGATAGAGAACCTCAGTCGGCTGCATATAAGCCTTAACCCCTGTCGGAACCAAGACAATCTCTCCTGGTGCAATAACTGTACGCACAGCAACCTTTAAGTCGTAACCAGCCGCATGCGCTGTCTCACGCTTGGGCAATAAATTTTCATCTGTAAAACTAGAAACCAATTCAAAACCACGAATTTTCATCATCTTCTCTTTTCTATTATCATTTATTCTAGATTATTCTATCTTATTTATTCGAAAAAAGCACGAAAAAAAGAGCACACAATTCAAATCGCTTAGGGCTGCTGGATTCCTCCCCTGACCCGCTTCACGCAGAACTGTTGCTCCACTATTTATTATATCACATTCCTATTCATTTTAAAAGCAAAATTATTTTTTCCGTCTATTTCTAAAAAAATCCTGCATGATAGCTGCGCATTCATCTTCCAAAATTCCCGTTTCAACCTCCACACGATGATTGAGACGCTCATCTGTCAAGATATCGTACAAACTCCCCGCAGCGCCAAATTTCTGGTTTTTAGCCCCATAGACCACGTTTGGGATACGAGCCAACCCAATCGCCCCACTACACATGACACAAGGCTCAATGGTCACAAAAAGCGTGCAATCCAACAAGCGCCAGCTCTCCTCACTCAAGTTCGCATTCTCTATAGCCATAATCTCTGCATGCATAACCGCTCGCTGCAACTCCTCACGAGCATTATGCCCACGACCAATGATTTCGCCATCCTTGACAATCACACAACCAATTGGAATTTCATCGTGTTCAAGAGCAATCTCAGCCTCTCTCAAAGCCTCCCTCATAAAGGCTTCTTTTTCTTCAACTGTATAATTCATCAATTTCCCTTTTCCTACTTATCAATTTTATTATTATATCATGAATCCCAACACAAAAAAAGCCACCGAATGCGGTGACTCTATAGGGAGATTATTATGAAAAAGAAAAGTTTAGGATATTTGTTACAACAAGTTAGGAGGTCTTCTTGTAACTGTCTATAGTATATCCGACCTATCTTAAACAAATCTTAAAAATCTCTTACGACCAAACACTTTCTAAAATATTTGTTTGTTCACGACCAGGACCTACTGAGAAAGTAGAAATACGAACGCCAACCAATTCGCTCACACGACGAACATAGTTACGCGCATTCTCAGGAAGATCCTCCAAATTACGAACTCCAGTGATATCTTCTAACCAACCTGGCAACTCTTCATAGATAGGCTTGCAACGTTTTAATTGCTCAAGACTAGCTGGATAGTAGTCAATGCGTTGACCATCAAGATCATAGGCCACACAGATTTTCACTGTGTCCAAACCACTCAAAACATCGATAGAGTTCAAAGAAAGGTTAGTAATACCAGAAACACGACGACTGTGACGCATCACAACCGAGTCAAACCAACCCACACGACGTGGACGACCAGTTGTTGTACCATATTCATGACCTACTTCACGAATACGTTCTCCCACTTCGTCAAACAACTCAGTTGGGAAAGGACCATCTCCCACACGACTCGTATAGGCTTTACATACACCTACAACCTTGTCAATCTTACTTGGACCAACACCTGAACCAATGGTCACACCACCAGCCACAGGGTTTGAAGACGTAACAAATGGATAGGTACCTTGGTCGATATCTAGCATAACACCTTGTGCACCTTCAAAAAGCACACGTTTACCATTATCAAGCGCATCATTCAAGATAACAGATGTATCGGTCACATATTTCTTGATTTGTTGACCATATTCGTAATATTCTTCAAAAATATCATCGAAAGCAATCGCTTTACTGTCATACAATTTTTCAAACAGACGATTCTTTTCAGCAAGGTTACGTTCTAAACGCTCACGGAAAATATCTTTATCCAAAAGATCTGCGATACGAATTCCCACACGAGCAGCCTTGTCCATATAAGCTGGACCAATTCCCTTGATTGTAGTCCCAATCTTATTGTCACCCTTGGCCTCTTCTTGCAAACGATCCAACTCGATATGATAGGGCAAAATAACATGCGCACGATCAGAAATACGCAAGTTATCAGTTGTCACACCTTCCTCATGAAGATAGCTCAACTCTTTCACAAGAGATTTAGGATTTACAACCATACCATTGCCAATAACAGAGATTTTTTCAGGGAAGAAAATCCCAGATGGAATCAAGTGCAACTTAAATTTCTTACCATCAATCACAATCGTGTGACCTGCATTATCACCACCTTGGTAACGTGCAATCACTTCTGCATTCGCTGAAAGGAAGTCTGTAATCTTCCCTTTACCTTCATCACCCCATTGGGTACCTACAACAACAACTGAAGTCATAATCTTGTCTGAGCTCTCAGGCTCTTCCTTTCTCACATACATGGCAGGAATCTCACCCGCAATTATATCTTACAATTTATTATAAGAAAAAATCGCCTTTTTATCAAGAAGAAACAATAGAAAGATTTGCTATTTCCAACTATTAAAAAATGATTTAGAAAAATTACCAGCTATTTATTGTTATATTGCCATAAAAAAGTAAGTTTGTTCGGAAATTTACTAAAATTACCTCAACAAGAAATAAAACCCCGATTCATTATCATCTTTTCAAGATACAAACGATAAGCAACACGATAATGGTAAACAATAAAATCCCGATGATTCTCAATGCTATATCGGAAAAGATAATAAATCAAAAATTTAAAATGAAAATGTTCCCACTCCCAACTATCACCAAAGAAAGTAGCATACTCTTCTTCGATACTGTCATAGAAATCAGTCATCTGATCATAAATTCTTTGTAGCATAAATATATACTCCTTTTCTTTTTATAAGCTTATTCTAACAAAAAATTTTAATCATATATTATCAATTCCTGAATTGTTAAAATATCAAGCTCAACAAGATAAAAAATAGGAAAAGTTGACAGAATAGAATAAATATCTTATATCAAAAATAAACTATTAAATCCCAAAAAATAAAAAATTTCCTATAAATGATTGAAAAAATTATCCTTATTACAAATCATCCTGTACGGTTACCATTGCATTGAATCTTTCTCAGTTTAAGCTATAAAGTGATTGAATAGAAATGAAGCACTTAATAATTATTAAAAAGAAAAGTAACTATAATATTTGTAGTGGGTAAATCCCCTATAGATATTATGGAGCTTATTTTTGTTTAGAAAAAAAGTCCCATATGACCTATAATGAAAAGCCACCAAACCATCATTACAAAGAATCATATGGAATAATTACACTTTATCACAAAATTACTAGACCTTACAGACCCTAATTTCTAAATTATGGATATCATCAATAGGGGGACACATAAGGAAATCATCGCTAAACTGGACTACGACGCCCCATCTTGCCCTGATTGCGGAAGTTAAATGAAGAAATATGACTTTCAAAAACATTCTAAGATTCCTTACCTCGAAACGACTGGTATGTCTACTAGAAATCTTCTAATAAAGCGACGTTTTAAGTGCTATCAGTGTTAGAAAATGATGGTAGCTGAGACTTCTATCATCAAGAAAAATATCACTTGTCATTAGGGGCAAGACAGATTATTAATTACATAACAAAAAAAGAGGTCGAAACCTCCTTTAATTAACTACTCCGCCAGTAGGACTCGAACCTACGACATCATGATTAACAGTCATGCGCTACTACCAACTGAGCTATGGCGGAATAAAGCTAAGCGACTTCCATATCTCACAGGGGGCAACCCCCAACTACTTCCGGCGTTCTAGGGCTTAACTTCTGTGTTCGGCATGGGTACAGGTGTATCTCCTAGGCTATCGTCACTTAACTCTGAGTAATACCTACTCAAAATTGAATATCTATTCAAACCAAGAAAACCTCTCGCTTTCATATTCTCAGTTACTTTGGATAAGTCCTCGAGCTATTAGTATTAGTCCGCTACATGTGTCGCCACACTTCCACTTCTAACCTATCTACCTGATCATCTCTCAGGGCTCTTACTGATATAAAATCATGGGAAATCTCATCTTGAGGTGGGTTTCACACTTAGATGCTTTCAGCGTTTATCCCTTCCCTACATAGCTACCCAGCGATGCCTTTGGCAAGACAACTGGTA